>VGMG01000006.1 GCA_016866495.1 Chlamydiota bacterium
TACATGCACCGGTAGCTCAACCGGATAGAGTACCTGGCTTCGAACCAGGTGGTTGGGGGTTCAAGTCCCTCCCGGTGCAATCATTTTTTATGATAGATATCTATAGTCTCACTCAAAAACAGTACGCCGATGCTATTTTTACAGAACTTGATAAGGGTAAAGAGTTAGCTAAATTAGTATACAGTCTTTGGTTCAAAGAGGGGCGACATCCTCTAGAAAATGAGATTCTTCCTACAGCCAAAAAATTACTGCAAAAGATACTTGAGATCACCGACTTTTCCATCCCCTCGACTTTTGAACAAAAGGGATCAAAATGGTTACAAACTTTTTCTGATCGATTGCAAACTGAAAGTGTTGAAATCCAAATGGAATTTGGTTTTACGCTCTGTTTGTCTTCGCAGGTGGGTTGTAGAATGGGTTGTGCCTTTTGTGAAACTGGTCGATTAGGGCTCATAAGAAACCTGTCTGTCAAGGAGATTGTTTTACAGCTTTATTACGCTAAGGTGATCAGAAAAGTTGCTGTACGGAATCTAGTTTTCATGGGAATGGGGGAACCGTTTGACAACTATGAAGCGGTGAAGCAGGCGATAGCTATTTTTACGGACTCTTGCGGGTTTGGATTAGGTCCGTCAAGAATTACCGTATCTACTAGCGGATTAGTAGATATTTTAAAAAAATTTACACAAGAGGTCGATCCAAGAGTTAAACTTGCTGTTTCTATTAACGGTTCGAGCGATCTTGTGCGTTCAAAAGTCATGCCTGTAAACAGTCGATTTTCGATGGGTGTTTTGAAAGAATCTCTCATGGAGTATCAAAAAAGCCATCCAAAAAGAACACTTCTTTTTGAGTACGTTTTGCTAGAAAACATCACGGATCTTTTGAGTATGGCAGATGATCTCGCAAAATTTTGTGAGGGTTTTATAGATCTTAGAATCAATGTTATTCCCTACAATCCGCAGTCTAGGGCTCGATTTAAAACCCCTTCAATTGAGTCGACGCAAAATTTTATGGATCGATTAAGAAGCCATGGTTATCGAGTCTATTTACGTGGTACGAAAGGGGAAAAAGAGATGGCCGCTTGTGGACAGCTTGGGAATTTAGGATTGAGAAGTATAAAAATAAATTCTATAGTAACCTAAGAAAAGAGGGCTATACTATGGATCTACACCACACTGCAAGAGGCAGTCTTGTTCTTACTGACGCAATTCGTCAATACGCCGAAGATAAATTTCAAAAAGTTCTCGATCACCATTCTTTTGGTATTCCTATTCAGAGGGCCTTTTTTACCTATGGAATCGAGCGTTACATGCATAAATTTACAATATTGGTTTATGCTTCTATGCACCTAAAGATTCGAGCTGAAGCGAGCACAAAAGATTTGTATGCTTCTATAGATGCAGCATTCTCCATTCTTGAGGCGAAATTTAAAAAATACCACGACTTGGTCAAGGAGCATCACAAAAAATCGGACAGCATGAAAAAGCATCTGTTCTGGGAAGATGATACTGAGATCATCAATCGGGAAATTGAATCTGAAAATTTTAAAGAGATGAAAGAGGCTCTTTTGCCGCCTGTTACACGCTCTTCTAAGCAAATCCTTAAAACGCTTTTACTGGAAGAAGCGATCATGAAAATGGAGCTTTCGGATGAGCCTTGCTTGGTTTTTAAAGATGAAAGAACTTTGAACCTTATGGCTCTTTATAAACGACACAACGGATCTTATGGAGTATCAGAGGTTGTTGAACCGTCCTGAGGAGTTGATCCGATTTGAGCTCATGGAAAAGCTCACCCATCATTTACATTTTCCCTCTCATTTGCTTGTCAAGGAGAGGGCGATTTCTCAATTACCCCATATATCCCAAGAATTTTCCCTAAAAAAAAAGCCCAACAATCTTCGAATTGATCTTTTGGCATACCATTGGCACGGCGAAAATCTTCACCCGCTTGTTTTATTTGAATGTAAGCACTTAAGGCCTGACGAAAGAGCTTTTCAACAGCTTATAGCTTACAATCAATGGATCAAAGCCCCTTTTTTAGCTTGGGTGAGTAAATCGTATGAAGGTCTTTACAGAATGACAAAAAACGGACTTGTCTATTTGGGCGCTTTAAAACCTTTTGAGGATTTGTGTCAGTTGTCGAGAAATTAAATCAAAAAGATCCTGTTCTAGGGCTTTTGTTAAGGGTAGAGACAAGGAGTGAAACGGTGAGTTTTTTTTCTCCGGTCGATTCCAAAAAAGAGCTCATTTTACTTGATGGGGTAGAGTGGCTCACTTCTCTACCTAATTTCATGAATAAAACAGTCCTCATCGTTGAGCCGAACACAGCGAAGATTCTTGCGATTTTAGAGGATCCCCTTTTTAGATTTTTTGTCGATTCTCAAAATGCCTATATTTTAACCCATCGAAAACTTCCTGTGTTTATCGGTGGAAAAGAGTTTGATGTATTTACCAAAACGGCTACACCTCTATTTTATGATATTGTGGAAGATGTCATCCGATTCGAAGCTCTTTATTTGGAGGGGAAAGATCTTGGGTTGTCCCATTTTCAAAATGTCCTTTCTTCTTTAAAAACCTTTTCTTCTTTTTATGAATTAGATGCAGTAGAAGGGAATTTTGAGGCTCCTTGGCTAATTGTGGGGGGAGCTCCTCTTTCAAATGAGGACCTTGATTTTATTCAAAAAAGCAAAGACACTCATTGGGTGATCGGAGCTGGAGCTGCAACTAAAAACCTCCTACAAAAGGGTATCCGACCCGATTTTGCAACACTTGTTGATCCTTTTCCCGAAGAATCCAAGTACATAGAGCATGATATTCCCACCTTTTTTCAGTTGCGTGCAGGAACCAAGTTTTTACAAAAATGTAAAGGACCACTTATTTGGGCTGGGCAAAACGAACTCTATCCTTTTGAAGGGGATTTGGCGCAAAAAGCGGGCCTATCTGATGTTGTTTTTGATGGAGGCTACGATACGGTAAATTTTTGTGCTCTTTTAGCAAAAAGATTCAAAGCAACACAGGTTGTGATGAAAGGGGTGTCAAGTGGAAGAAACACTTTCAACGACCTCTACAGTCGACTTTTTTTAGATCGCATATCGTTTGATACACAACAAACAAAAAATCAGTGTGAAGAACTCGATAAGACTTATAAAATGAAAAGTATCTGTTTGGATAAAGAGGCTTTTTTCCTTTTTTTAGAACAAATTCTTTCTCATGAAGATCAATATGATTTAGATAGGTGCGGCTTAGTCGATGGATACATACGCCCCTTGAAACTATACCTGGGAAAAGAAAATATCCCGCTAACGCCGTTGATGGAGTTGATCGAAAAGACTCTTGAGGGGACAAACTACAAAGGAAAAAAAAAGAGAGAGATTAACAAGGAGGCGTCAAAGTCGCCGATCGTACTTACTACTCCCGTCTAAGGTCCCCAAACCTACAAACGTTGCAGTAGAATTTCCCATTATACCCGTTAATCTCTCACATCTTTTATATAATATTTTATTTATAATCGTGCAATATGAAAATTAAGTACCTGATAACCATTGTTTTATTTGCCTGTAGTGAAAGACAAACCCCGTCGCAAGCCCCCCATTCCCCAACACAAAAGGAGAGTGTCACATCCGATTTTTTCCAATACAAACCCCTCCTTCAAGAGCCAAGATATATCGGGGGAGACAGCGAAATTGAGTTCAAGGAGGTGTTGCCTGAAGACTTTTGGCAAATCCCTATGAGCGCATTCCAGTGCAGAGGTTCTAAATTAAATTCTCCGAGACGAGAAAAGGACAAAGTTATTGAAGATTGTTTGGGTAAACATACATCTTTTCCCAAAATTGCCCAACCTATTGTCGACTTTCTAGAACGCTTTCAAAAGAAAAGCGAAAAAAGGCTTACAATTTTGATTGGATGGCGCTGTGATGAGCATGAAAGATATATAGAGGCAAAAGACTCCTTCCAAAAAGGGGACCAGGTCGTAGTGCGTCTTGAAGGGGTAACAAGAGAAGAGCTTAAAAGGCAGTTTTTAGACGAGCTAAGTACAAAAGAGCCTATTGAGGTATTAGAAAACGGTTTTTCTATCGAGGACAAAGATTTGTGGGGAGAGAGCCAAACCCTTCTTGTCAGATTAAAAAAGAGGGATCTAAGATCTAAAACGACAATTTTCGTAAGCAATTAAATCGTTAAAAGAACTCACACAAGGGGTGGTATCATCAATCAAGGCAATCTTTTTATAAGTGTCAGTAGCAACCAAAAGGGCATGAGTGCCCGCTTGTTGCGCGGACTGGATCCCTTTCAAAGAATCCTCGAAAACGATGCATTTATCCCCTTTTTTATCCAAATTAGACAACGCTTTGAGATATCCTGCCGGGTGGGGTTTTGGATGGATAAAGTCGTCAATTGTTATAATCTGTTTAAAAAAAGTTTCAAAACATAGATGGGTATAGCTCGATACATGCTTTCTAGGTGAGTTTGTGACAATAACCATCTCTTTTTGGTTCTTTTTTAGAAGAGAAAGAAAAGAGTAGACCCCAGGCATCCAATCGGGTGGGTTTGTGGTTAAAAGCTTTTCATAGACGGCAATCTTTTGCTGTCGCAAATGCTCCCCCTCGCTAAACAGGTTTTTTAAGCCTGGGCAACGACGAAAAATCGCCTCAAAAAGGTGGGGGCGAGATTTTAAAGCAAAGGTGAGATACTCCTCAAAAGACCAGTCTAAGCTAAACCCATGATTTTTAACCGTTTGTTCCCAAGCAGCATGGTGGAGGGGTTCTGTGTTAATAAGTGTGCCATCAAGATCGAAAAGGTAAGCATCAAAATTTAAAATGTTCTCTAGCATAGCTTTACAGAAAATCAACAAATTATTTATAGCCTAAATGATGCCGTTAATTTATAATTTTGTCTAATCAAAAAGGAATTTGAGATGAACATCTTATTTTTAAAAAAATTGTTATTCATTTTGGGTTTAGCCACACTAACCCCTTTTTTGGGATTGGGTTCAAAGCCAGAGGCTCCGGTAAAGACGAGTTCGATTATCTTACAAGAGGTACGCTCTGAAAATGAGCTCCATGCGATGCAGGAGAAATTTTGTGAGCTGACTCAGCTTGACAAATCGAAGATAGAGCAGGTGATTAAAGTTAGGATTGCAGAGGAGGGTTCTGTAGCCTCTTTTAAAAGAAATATTGATGCAAGCCTGATCTTATGGGACGCAGGGGTTAGAGATCCCCACGTATTTATGGCGACGTTGCTCAAAGATACCCAAATAGATCAAACCATGATTATTCATCTTTATGGTCCCACGGTGAGCTCTCTTTTAAATGAGATGCAATCTCAAGGAGAACCCCAACTTTCAGATAACGCGATGAAAATCCTGACCGCATTCGAGCAAGTGGATAGCTTAGCTTAAGTTTCATTGGCCAATAAATCATAAGGTTGTCTCTTCCACGTAGTGGGAGATAGCTAAAAAAGGAGGTCTAATAAGACCTCCTTTTTATTTGCTGGATTGAATTATCTACGAATTAGAGTGTGAAAAAACCTTGAGCTATCTACTAGAGCAAAAAAACTGCTGGGGCAGCAGAGTGGGATTTTGAAAAAAAATCGGGGTTCAAAACCTTGAGTAAAAAACGTAGAAAAAAGTAGTCTTTTCTAAAAATAGGTACCGCCAATTCCCTCAAAAACCTAAAAGGATTTGAGTACTGATGTACAAAACGAAAAGTTCTTTAACGCTCATTTACCTCGCTATCAAACATCTTGACCTACATCCAAATGAGTAAGGGAAATATCTAAAAAAAAATTTGCCCCAGGTAAAACGGTAACGAGATGAAACAAAATTCTTCAGTGAAGATAAAAACTCTCCGTGGAAGAGACATCTGTCCATACATTCCTAAGATTGCTGCGTGTAGAATCGTTATTTTTTGTGAATACCCCTACCTCTATCAGGGAGACATGTTGTATGAAGAACGCTATCTGCAGATTTATTCGATGGCGAAAGATGCAATATTGGTGATTGCTGAGGATCATGAGGATGTTATAGGGGTTATAACCGGGCTTCCCCTTTTAGATTCAATGGACGAAGTAAAAAGCCTTTTTATGAAAAAAAGCATCCCAGCCGACCGGATATTCTACTTAGGGGAAATTATTTTACTTCCAGAACATAGAGGAAAAAATATTGGATACAGAATGTACCAGCAATTTGAAAAAGCAGTATTCGAAAAGGGGCTGTATGAAAAAATTGCCCTTTGTGAAGTTATCAGAGCGGAAAATGATTTAAGAAAACCTTTAGACTATACACCATTGAGTAGCTTCTGGATCAAACAGGGATATGTAAAATACCCGGAACTTGTAGCTGATTTCTTCTGGAAAGAAATAGGGGCCAACGAAGAGACAAAGCATCCTATGGTTTTTTGGATGAAAAATTGCTCTTAATCGTCGGGCCTAAGCCAAAAAAAAGGGTCTACAAAAAAAATGTATCCAATTACCAAGTAGCGAAATAAAAAGGAGGTCTAATAAGACCTCCTTTTGAATGCCGATGACCGGACTCGAACCAGCACCTAGTCGCCTAGAGTAGATTTTGAGTCTACCGCGTCTACCATTCCACCACATCGGCATTTTGAAAACGGCACTAAATATAAATCAGATCGCTTTTCTAGAGCAAGCACATTTCTTTGAAAAAGGCTTTATGGAAAAATAAAAAATTGAAAGCTTTAGCGCTTTTGCGACAAAACGATTGGAACAGTTTTGCCAGGCTTTAATAAAAGATCTCTTTAAGACATAAGGCATGGGCCGGCTGGGTGGTGTAATTTCTTTGTAGAACCATAGGACCCAAAAGAGAGGAAAGCATTTCAATAGATATTTTTTCTTGTGCAACCTCTAAAAGAGCGCCCGTGAGATTTCGCACCATATTATAGAGGAATCCATCCCCAATAAAAGAGAGTGTAATGAATTCATTTTCTTGTGTCGTAAAGACATCAAATAGGGTTCTTACAGTTGAGGGGGGTCTATTTTTTTCGGTCGTGGTGTTTGCAAATTGTTTGAAGTCATGGGTTCCCTTTAAAATTTGACAGCCCGCCTCTAAAAGAGAAGAATTGAGCTTATAGGGAAAGTGGAGCGAATGGAGCCTATGAAAAGGGGATTGCTGAAAAGAGGTAGAAAGGGTGTAGGTGTAAATTTTTTTCTTGGCGTGAAAGCGAGCGTGAAAATCACAATCGACGCTGTTCACCTCAACAACACGTATTTCTTTAGGTAGACGGGCATTTAGTGCTTTGAGTACGCTAAAAGGGTCTCTTGGCTTATTCAGGTCGAAGTGGGCTACTTGTCCCAAAGCGTGTACCCCTGCGTCGGTTCTTGATGCCCCCACAACGGGAACAAAAGCCCCATCGAGGTGTTCCAAAGCCTCCTCAAGAGCTTTTTGTATGGTTGGATCACTTTGTTGTCTCTGAAAACCGCAAAATAGCGTCCCATCGTAAGCGATTTTAATTTTGTACCTTTGCATGGATTCGAATTTATTTTTTAAAAATTGCAGTTATAATAGGTGCCAAGCGCATGGTATTATAAGCTTTTTTGGCTGTTGATCTCAAGAAAAGGAGAATAAAATTATTTTTTACTTACTTTATAGCAAGGTAATTGCAGATAAGAGCATCTTCAGGGTAGGTAATTTTTATATTGATGGGACTGGACGGGAGTATTTTTCCTTGAATGCCGTGATGCAGAGCAAATGTCATCAAATCGGTACAAGGAGCTGATTTATCGAGATTAAAAAGCTCCCTATCGGCTATTTGGGGGGTATATATCTCCCAGATATCAGAGCGGTCGACAACCTTCATTGTAGGTTTTTCGATTTTTATTAGGGTATTGCGCATCTTAGAACCCAAAGCGACAAGTTTGTGCTTTTTAGCCTCATCGACTAGCTTAAGGAGGTCTTCAACAAGAAAAAAAGGTCTCGCTGCATCGTGAACTAAGATTTTATCCAGCCCAGGATCAAGCGTTTCAAACCCTTCAAAAACAGAATCAAGCCAGGAATCTCCCCCAGGAGCAATTTTAAGATCGGCAGGTTTTTCTATAGAGGGATGGAGGACAACCACGACATCTTTAAAATCGATACAGGATGTGAGACGATCCAGAGTGTAGAGGAAAAGGGGTTTTTGAGAAACAGGGAGAAGCTGCTTCAGCTTTTCATTTTCGAAACGTTGAGAGCTTCCCCCTGCTAGGAGAATGAGTCCTAAACGGGACACTATGCGAGGTGCTTGGAAAGGATTTTAGCAAGTTCGAACATCGTAACTTGGTTTTTTTTGAAAATCACTTTCAAGTTTTCATCTGCATTGATGTTGCGTCTATTTTTGGAATCTTGAAGTTTGTGTTTTTTGATGTAATCCCACATCTTTTTCACTGCTTCAGTTCTTGGGAGTGGTGATGAACCAATCACTCTTGCAAGATCCGCTGAAGGCTTAAGCGGTTTCATGAACGCTGAGTTTGCTTTTTTTGCCGAAGCTTTTTTTGTTGCTGCTGCTGCTGACATAGAGCCTACCTTGGTTTTTCTTTTCTGTTACTTTGCTGAAGATACCAAAATAAACTGGAAAAGGTCAATTTTTTACATAGCGGAATATATCTTGGAACCGTTAATTTTCGATAGAGAGAGGTCAATTTTTCCGATGAAATCCGCGCACATTGAAAAAGGGAAAAAAAAGAAAAAAAATCCCTTGCAATCTGATAAAGATAGAGAAAATTTTCTAATAAAACTGCTTCTTGACATAGGCCAAAGCCATATTTTGGATCCATTTTCTGCGTCCTCCATAGACAGTCTTCGTAGGGAGTCTTTAATAAAATGGTTAGATGAATTAGATCTTTTTTTTAGGCCCATGAACGGCCTTTATGGGATGCAAAAAAAAATAGAGAAAATGTTGATTCCAGCTAAAAAAAAATTAGCTTATTCCCTCCCATTTGAACCCCATTTTTTAAAATTTGAAAAGAAAAACTTCTTTAAAGGGATCGAATTACAAGACAATCTGGTGGAAATTATAGTTTTGGGGGGATCTGCTGAAAGGTTGAATTTTGTAGATGAATTAAGCGGCGAGCCCTTGCCCGCCTTTTTATATCCATTTCGAAATAGACCTCTGTTAGAATGGATCATTCTTGATATCGAGGCAAAAGAAAAACTCTATTTTGAGCATTTTCAAAAAACGACGGTAACTCCCATTGTTTTCATGACCTCTATGTCAAAAAATAACAAGGATTTACTGAAGGCTTTTCTAGAAAAGAATACCTATTTTAATAGACCTAAAGAGTCCTTCCATTTTATAGAACAACCCCTTGTTCCCTTTGTAGATAGAGACGGAAAATGGTGCTTGGATGAGTTAGGTAATGTCGACAAAGGGCCATGCGGACATGGTGCCATATGGTCATTATTAACCCAGTTCAAGTCATTTCAAGAGCTTAAAAAAGTGCGCACGCACGCTTTAATTCGGCAGATAAATAATCCTCTGCTTTGCTTTTTTGAATCGATGCCTCTCTACCTTGAGGCAGCAAGCGGGGAAAAATACGATTTTTCTCTTCTAGTTACCGATCCGGCACCGCTTGCAAAGGAGGGAAAAATTATACAAAAAAGGGGGGGGGGATTTACCAACGTGGAATATGTACACGAGCACAGCTTGAAGTTAAAAGGTTATGCTAATGTGAATGCGATAATTGTAAGATTAGACGCAGTCGAGAAATACGTTGAAAAAGATCCTTTTCCTGGGTTGTTATTGAATTTTAAAGCAAATGATAAAGCTCGGCTCGAGATGTCTATGCAAAATCTTGTTGATGTGATAGACCAAGTTCTTATTTGTCATTTACCGAGAGAACTTGCTATATCGGCCATCAAAAAAGAGGGGGAGGGTTTAGAAACTGCGAAAGAGGCCTCTCTGCAATTGGAAAAAATCTTTAAAAAAAGTTTGCAAAAAGATAGAGCGAAGTCGGAACTCACACCCTATTTAAGCAGGAAACTTTTGAATAAGTAAAAATCCTCCATAATCTAGAGATCTATGCATAATGAAATTCACAGGATTCTCTTATGGAGGATAAATCAAAAAGTTGGAATTAGGTGGTGTTTACCCCTATAACTCTTTATTCGTCATCTGATTCGCTTTGTCCTGCAAGAACTTCAGTTGCAACAGCTGAACCGCTTTCAGATTGCCCTAATTGAGGTTGGTCAATGAGACCTTCAGAATCCCTTCTATCGGCTTCTGATACAGGTGCTGTACTTAGGGCTACTCCCTGGTTTTGTTCTGTGTTTTCGACTGATGAATCTTCTGGAATTTGTCTTTGGCCTTCATTAACTGAAGGTTGTGATGTTGCATTTTGCTTAGGTTTAAAGAATCTGTAGGCAAGGGCTCCAACACCGCACATAGCTCCAGCAATAACAACTGCCTTAATAGGTTTTGGCATGCTTTTTACGACATTTGTTACAGGTGCAAATAACTTTGAGACTTTGCTAGATACAGCTGAGGGAACAATGTTTGTCATCATTGTCCAAATTCTTCCTGCAAATTGACCAACTCTGTTCAAAGCGGAGCTAAAAAAATTTGTTACTGTCGATGTTGCGCTCGATGCTGCGTTTGAAATTGTACTCATATCTCCTCCAAAAAAAATTAGGTTATATATCCTAACATAAGTGAGAACATTATACTTTAAATTCATTTATCGTAAAGGGCATATTAAGCTTAAGAAGATATTTTAAAAAAATTAAAGAGGGTTTTATTTAAGAAAATATTTTTTAATCTTTAAAAGTAAGTCGATTGTAGAAGCTTTTTAAAATATTCCGTTAAAATTTTTTCAAAAACTTAGCGGCTTTTAAGCGATGAATAGATTGTCGAGTAGATATAGTACATGAAAAAAAAAAGAATTAGGGGTAGAATAATCTATTATGATTACAGACTTAACACCGCGTATTCAAGATGTAAAATCCCGTGCTTTTGAACTCTCGAGGTTTCTTTGACTTGGCTCACAAAAAAGAGCGTCTCAATGAGCTAGATGAGGAGATGAAGGCCTCAGAATTTTGGGAGGATCAAGAAAGGGCACGAAAAAAAATATCAGAGGCTAATTCTCTAAAAGATTGGGTTCAGCCTATCGATAAAATTCTTACCGCAGTCGACTATCTAGAGACTTTTTATCCTGAAGCTAAATCGGGTAAGGAGGAGAGCTTGATCCAGGAGATGGACCAAGAGCTTTCTCAAGCTGAAAAAGAGCTTAGATCGTTAGAGTTAAAAAGGATGCTTTCATCTGAGTTAGATCCAAAAGCCTGTACCCTAGAGATCAATGCCGGAGCTGGTGGAACCGAATCTTGTGATTGGGTATCGATGCTAGCTAGAATGTATGAACGCTGGTTTCAGAGAAGGAATTGGAAATACCAAGTTCTTGATCGGCTTGAGGGGGAGGTGGCCGGGTTAAAGCACATCCAATATCAAGTGGAAGCACCCTATGGATATGGATACTGCAAGGCTGAAAAGGGAGTGCACAGATTGGTGCGTATTTCTCCTTTTGACTCTTCAGGTAGACGCCACACGAGTTTTGCCTCTGTTGAGGTAGCCCCAATAATTGATGAGGAGATACCTATTGAGGTCAGGCCAGAAGATATAAGGATTGATACTTACAGAGCTTCTGGAGCCGGAGGGCAACACGTGAATAAAACCGATTCTGCGGTGCGTATTACCCATTTAAAAACCGGCATAGTCGTCTCCTCTCAGCAAGAGCGTAGTCAAATTCAAAACCGTGAGCGCTGCTTAAAGATGCTTAAGGATCGCCTTTATGAATTGGAGGTCGCAAAGAAAGAGGCTGCTTTAAAAAATATCAGTGGAGAGCAATTGATCAATGGCTGGGGCTCTCAAATACGAAGCTATGTGCTTCAGCCCTATCAAATGTGTAAGGATTTAAGAACAGACTATGAAACAGCAGATGTAGATGGTGTTCTTGATGGGGAGCTCGACCCTTTTGTCGAGGCTTATCTTAAAAATAAGGGATCATGATGTCGTTTCATGATATTACTAAAGAGAGTTTATATGATATCCGCTATTTTGATGATAAAGATTCGGCGATGTTAACTGAGCTTTTGATGAATCCTCAAATACAAAAATGGTTTCCTCTTTCTTCGATCATGGATGTAGAGCTTTTTGTCAGAAATTGGACTAATTTTTCCAAATATCGTGCTGCGATTACGGCCGTCTGGGATCAAAAGCCTATCGGTTTTGGTTGTATTTTTCTTCTACCCTATAGAAAAGTAGCTATTCACACCATGGCTTATCTTGTTGTAGATCCGGAATTTCAAAAAAAAGGGGTGGGAACTTCTCTATTGAGAAATCTGATCCATTTAAGTCGGGAATTTAAGATTATTGAAAAAGTTCAGTGTGAAATTTACAGTGGATGTCCTCTTGAGGGTATTTTAAAAAAACTCTCGTTTGAAAAAGCCTTAACTCAGGAGGGTTTTGTCCGCTTTTCAGAATGGGAAACTAGTGCGAGGATGGTGTTTGAAAGATCCAATCAAATTGAGGTATGAGGTCTCTAAAGAGGACCAAATCCCTATATTGGCTTCGTGGCTAAGCGAACCTGGTATTTTACGTTGGTTTCCAATGGTAAATCAACTGGAGATAGAGGACGCCTGTAAAGTTTGGATAGGGTATTTTGCGAAAACTTATGGCTCCTCATTTACGGTATGGGATGGGGAAGAGATTGTGGGTTTTTTTAATTTTTACCTCTCACCGGTCCAAAAGCTTAGGCATCAAAGCCTTTTTTCGATTATTGTCCATCCCGGCAAAAGGGGGCAGGGGATTGGAACACAAATGTTAAAAGAGCTGAAAAATAAAGCTAAAAATGATTTCGGTCTCTCTTTGTTGCATCTAGAAGTTTACAGAGAAAATCCAGCACGAAAACTCTATTTGGCTGAGGGATTCGAGGAGTATGGGGTTCATGTCGATTTTTTAAAAGAAGAGGACGGAACCTATAGAGATAAAATTTTAATGCAACAATGGTTATAGAAAATGGCAGGCCATAGTAAGTGGGCGAACATTAAGCGTCGCAAAGAGAAGGTCGACGCAAAAAGAGGAAAAATTTTTTCGCGAGTTGCAAAAGAGATTATCACGGCTGTCAAGCAGGGGGGTAGTGGGGATCCGAGGATGAACGCACGGCTTAAAGCTGCTTTAGATCGAGCTAAAGAGGTGAATTTTCCACAAGATAACATCGATAGAAACATAAAAAAAGCTACATCCTCAGATCAGGGAGAGTATTTTGCTTTGACCTATGAGCTATATGGCCATGGCGGGGTAGGAATTGTTGTAGAAATCTTGACCGACAACAAAAATCGCACCTCATCTGACATGCGAATTGCGACAAATAAAAGGGGCGGCAGTATCGCAACGCCCGGAAGTGTTCTTTTCCAATTCGATCGAAAAGGGGTGATTCGCGTTTTGAAAAATACCATAGCCGAAGAGGAACTTTTTATGGTTGCTCTCGATTGTGGTGTGGATGAAATGGAGTCTAGTGAAGAGGAGTTTATTTTGTTTACACATGTAGACGATCTTTTAGAGGTTAAGGCGAAGCTTCTCCAAAAAGGGATTCAGCTTTTAGAAGCAGAATTCGAGCATATACCGAAAAATTTCGTCGAAGTAGACGATGAGAATCGCAAAAAAAATGAGGAGCTCATCGACTGGCTGGAAAATCTCGATGACGTCGATGCTGTTTTTACAAATATGGCCTAAAGGGGCGAATCGGTTGACAGTGATTAGCTGAATCCGCTATGGGGGAAGTTGATTCAGTCGTATACAGGGTGAAATCCGATGCTTAATCTCCAGATGGTCGATTCTTTAATCGAAAAGCTTTTAGAAAAAGCTTTATCGGCCCAACGGAGTGAGGGCTACCTTGTATATCCGCTCGAATGTGATTCTACAATCACCAGCGAAACGATTCTTTTAATGCACGCACTCGATTTAAGAGATTTGGATCTCGAAAAAAGGCTTGTTGTATATCTGAAAAAGACTCTCACAGAGGATGGGTGGAATCGCTATCCAGGTGGACCTTATGATTTGAGTGCATCGATCAAAGCTTATTTTGCTCTCAAATGTGCTGGAGAATCCCAAAACTTTCCGTATATGCAAGCTGTCAAGGATAAAATCTGCCGTCATGGAGGATTGAGAGCAGCTAACGTTTTTACAAGGTACACTCTTGTTCAATTCGACCAATTGGAGGCAAATGAAGCGCCCTGGATGCCGGTCGAATTAATTTTGCAACCGCGCTGGTCACCTTTTAGTGTGGAAAAATTTGCCTACTGGGCAAAGGCTGTTGTGATCCCTTTGTCTGTAGCGTTAACACGAAATTTTAAAGCAAAAAACCCTCTTAAAATAGATCTTAAGGAGCTTTTGCTGCCGAGAAATTCCTCGTTTCCTATCGGTTTAAAGGGGCTGTTTTTTCTTCTCGACAAAATCGGTCGCTCATTAGATAAATGGATTCCCAAAAAATTGCGCAAATTTGCCGAAGAGAGGGCTCTAAGTTGGATTTTAAAACACGATAATAAAGAGGATGGTCTCGGGGGAATTTACACCGCGATGGAATATGAGATCAAAGCTCTTTTAAGTTTAGGATATACAATCGAAGACCCGTTGATTCAAAAAGCTCTAAAAGCAATTCGTCTTCTGGAAGCCAAAGTAGATAATGTGAGCTTTATGCAACCTTGTGTATCCCCCGTCTGGGATACGTCTATTGCTATGCATGCTTTAAGGTACTCTATGGACCGAAGTTCAATTCCGATCCAAAAAGGTTTAGATTGGTTAAGTTCTAAGCAACTCATAGGCGTCAAAGGGGATTGGAGTTTATCGCGGCCCTATTTAAAGGGGGGTGGATGGGCTTTTCAATTCAATAACCCATTTTACCCAGACCTTGATGATACAGCGATGTGTGCCTGGGCAATGGTTGTTATTGATCAAACAAGGTATAAAAAAAATATTGAGGCAGCTCTTGAGTGGTTATTGGGAATGCAGTCAAAAGAGGGTGGTTTTGCTGCTTTTTCTATCGACCAGAATTTTGACTACCTCAACCTCATCCCTTTTGCAGATCATGGTGCTTTGCTGGATCCCCCCACAGAAGATGTCACCGGAAGAGTCCTCTCTTTCTTTGGAGAATACCAAAAGATTTTGATGGAAAATGGTAAAAAGCCCTCTTCTTTATCGAAGTGTTGTTTGGATAAATCCATAAAAAAAGCTGTCAATTATCTTAAAAAAACACAAAGAAAAGATGGATCATGGTGGGGTAGGTGGGGAACAAATTTTCTTTATGGTACATTTTCTGCTTTGACAGGTTTGGCTCTTGTTCATGAAGATATGGACCAAGATTGGATACAAAGGGGTGTTGACTACCTCCTAAGTCGGCAAAATCCAGACGGGGGCTGGGGAGAAAGTTGTAATACCTACCTGGAAAAATCTGTTAGTAAAAGAGAAGAAAGCACGCTGTTTCATACGAGTATTGTCCTGATTAGCCTTCTATATTGTGGCAAAAAGAGACTGCAGCAGGTAGAAAAAGGGATAAGTTTTTTACTCATGAAAAAAGAGAATTGGAAAGATGATCTTTTTAACGCTCCAGGATTTCCCCGAGTATTTTATCTGAAATATTATGGATATGAGATATTATTCCCACTATGGGCTCTTGGTCTTTTTAAATCTAAATCTGCTGAATAAGAAAGCATTTAGACCAAAATTTTCGCAGGAGCTACATCTCCTTTGAAAGGTCTGTAGAGCTCTTGCAACCTAGCAAACAATCCACGGGTCAGTTCTAAGTGCATAGATTCTTTGTCTAAGATTTCCAAGAAAGGGGAATAATCAAACCGCTCACCGATTGCGACTCGCAATTTTCCACCCTGGGTCCAGCGCCGTTCTCCTAGCTCTTTTTGAATCGAGACAGGGGGAGGAAGTATGTTAAAACTTGATATGGCTAAAGGAAAGATATGCGTGGGTTTTTTTGCTGTTTGGCTTAAAAGCGTGAAAAGGCCAACGCTGCTTGGATCAAAAGAGGTGAGCTGCACATTTCCTTGTGCGTCGGGACGGTCTCTGCCCCCACCTAGTGCTACATAAATACAAGCCCCACCACCGTTTAAAAGTTCTTTCATCTGTTTGATGGTCTTAAGATTGTGCATCCTGCGCTCTGTTTCAATCTCTTTGTTTTCGCTTACATACCGTTTAGCAAAAATGCAAAAAAGCCTCCTACCTCTCGAGAAAGGGGCCGCAATAGGATCTGTTGTAACGCGCTCTCCAGCAACAAAAAAAGTGTTTTTAAAAAGGTCTTTAGCAATCGGATCACAAGCAATACTTAAGATTTGAGGCTCAAGTTCTGTTTGGTGGTTTGCTGCGAAAATTACGTTCTCCCCTCGATCCAGAAGCTCTTTGACTTGAATAAGATTTTGGGGATTACAAATTTCGGGGACACCCTGAATTAGAGGGGCTGCAACTTTTAAACCCATTTCATAGTGAGTGGCGTCCTCATCTTTAGGATAATGCACCGATTGAAAGGGGTAGGGGGAGGAGATTTGGGCAAAGACTGCGTCGTAAAGCATAGTCATTGTTTTTGTTGACTCATCGACCGTAATCCCTTTTTCTAAAGAAATTTTAAAGAAACACTCTACAAATTCCATGAAATTCGATTTAAAAGGCTCCGATAGATCGGCATGCGAAAGCATTTGGTAAAAACAATTACTTCTTAACGGCACTCGAGCTCCCCTTAGGCGTTGCTAGATGAAAATCATTTAGGTGCAATTCATTATTTGTTTTGAAAATCAGCTTGATAGATTCTTTCTTTGCAAGCTTATCTAAAAAGTCTTTGTCCTCACCATCTAGATAACGGTCAAGGTCAGGATGCGTTGTAACCTCAACACTCCCTTTCACCCCATCCATGACAAGTTTTTTGATGGCCCGCTCTAGCTCAATAGAGGCGGTTTCATGGCTTTGGATAGTTCCTTGGCCGTTGCAATAGGGGCAGGGGCACATCAGAGTTTGAATAAGCGATTCTTTGTTGCGCTGTCGAGTCATTTCAACAAGGCCAAATTCAGACATCCCTAAAACCGTGCATTTGGCTGAGTCCTCTAAAAGAGCATCTTTAAGAGTTTCAAGCACCCTTTTTTGATTTTTTCGTGAGCGCATATCGATAAAGTCGATAACGATAAGCCCCCCCACGTTACGAATGCGCAATTGCCTAGCGATTTCCAAAGCGGCATCTTTGTTGATTTGTACTAGTGCCTCTTCAACGTCTTTGGTCTCCATATCACTCGTGCTACGACCCGAGTTGACATCAACAGTTTGCATCGCTTCTGTTCGATCAAAATAGAGATAGGCTCCACTCTGTAACCAGATTTTTCTTTTGAGAGCTTTTTCAATCTCTTTATCGACTCCAAATCTTTCGAACATCGAGAGTTTATCTCGGTAGTACTCAATTTTGAGTACTTGGTGCTCGGGATGACGAGAGTAGAGTTTTTTAAGCTCATTGAAGGTGGAGTAATGGTCTACAAGAATCCTCTCATAGCCTTTATCCATAGCGGTCAAAAGCACTTTTTTGGTGATATCTGATTCTCGGTAAAGGCAGGTAGGTCCTTTAGCTTTATGGTAGTTTTCAATAATCTCATCAAAAGTATTGATCAATTCACGTACTTCATCGATAAGCTGGTCAGTTGTCGCTTTCGTACTTGCGGTACGGCAAATAAGACCCATTTTTGAAGGAAGCTCAAATTTCTCTATGATGTCTTTGAGTCGATTGCGCACCGGTTGTTCTTTGATTTTTCTTGATACGCCACGCAGGGGAGAGTTAGGAAGAAGAACAAGGTAGCGGCCAGCTATTGAAATGTTTGAGGTGAGTCGAGCCCCTTTCGAACCTATGGGGTCCTTTACAACTTGAACGAGGATATACTGATCCACTTTGAAGTGGGTAGAGATATCGCCATCCTCAACCGATTTTTCCCCCTTGAAATCAAAATCAATTTCAAACATCTCTTGCAGCTTTTGAGAGTTTTCAATGACATCAGAAATGTGGATGAACCCATTTTCGTTCTCATTGATGTCTACAAATGCAGATTGGATATTTTTGAGGATGTTGGTGACCTTACCCTTGTAGATATTACCAGAGATAAGTCTGTTTTTTTTGCGCTCAATGTTGAGCTCGGTAAGCCTTTTTTGATTCATGCGCGCAATACGCGTCTCTTTTGAATCTACGCTTACCATGATCTCTTTGGAGTCTTTCATTGCACCGCCTGAAAAGAAATTTCTTTAGGAGGATCGCGTCAAAAGATCATTATAGCTTTAAGCATAATTATCTAGTAGGGCGTGTCCTCTTTTGTAAGGCTATGGGAAAAAGTTGCGAACAACTAAAAAGGGGCGCTTCTAGAAGAAAGCCCACAGAGAAAAGTTGAAGTGTAGGCAGGCTGAACTAAAAACGGCTTTTAGAAGTCTTGGACGGTTTTTCCCATACAAAAAAGATTAAGCGAGTTTAGCTTCTTTAAAAACGCTCTTTCCGTTGTAGTGGCCACAAGATAGACACATTCTGTGGGATTTTTTGTGTGCTTTGCAGTTAGGGCACTCAACTAGTTGGACGGGCTTGAAAGCATGCTCGGTTCTTCTTTTGAGTGTTCTAGATTTAGACATGCGATTGCGTGGTACTGCCATGGTATACTCCAAAACTTTAAGTTAGACTATCGAAAGGGGATGAGGATAGTCTTTTACGCTTTAAAAAATTTTCTACTTCACTGCGCTCAATACAAGATCCGCTGTTACATTCGACAACATCGAACGCTTCCATCAGGAAAAGGTTTCTTATTAGAGTGGTAAGGTCAACCTTATATCCCTTGATGTCATCGAGCGGCATCACCTCATTTACTTGAATCACTTCAATTAAAGAGACGACCAGTTTGTTGCAAATCCTGCAGGGGTTTTTTTGTTCACCCCGAATATCCGCTCGGACAAGAAGAGATTCACCAACTATTTGAACCTCAAGCTTGTATTCGATTACGCTAAATTGTTTTGTCTCAGAGGGATCCAATGAAAGAGTTGCGGGTGGCAGTACCCCTTTTAAAGTACACTGTTCTCCACCTTCAAGATTTCTTAAATCGATTAGCACCTGTTCTGAGGACATAAAAACCTGTCCCCACAGTATAGCGACTTCTAAGATAAAATGAAAGATAAGATCTTAAGATAAGGGAATGTCCTTTTTAAGCCCTGTTGGTGGTGGGGCAGAAGGGGGTTTTTTCAAGTATTTTTTTGACAATTTCCTCATTTGTATGAGTAGTTGAAATCTCATGATGCAATAGATCTAACGGGATCGGTTGACTATTGGTTAATGTTTTTTTTATCGCATCCACTACCTCTTTAATGGTGGTAAAAGGGTGGATTAATTCTATAAAAATTTCTTTTTTTGCAAGAAGGTTGGGTAGGGCAAAAAACGGCACGTTCATCTTTGCAAGTTTGGCGGCAATTGCGTCTATCAAGGGGATTTTATAAGTTACCACTGTAGGAATATTCATGAGAGCTAATTCTAGAGTAATAGTTCCCGATGTGGCTAAAGCTATTGCTGTTTTTTCCAAGATGGACCGCTCGGGTATTTTCTCAAAGGTCTCTACACCACAAGCTAGCCTTTCGATTGTGTCCTTTACTGATGGGGAAGCTACGCTTACAAGAATTTTAAAGGGGAATTTTTTTGCCGCTTCAAGTTGCAGTGGAAGATTGCGTTGAATCACTCTTTTGCGAGAACCTGGAAAAATAAGAATAACCTCCTGTTTAAGGGGCTCTTTTTTCACAGGTTGATGAGAAAAAAATGGGTGACCAATCCACATTGAAGAGAGTTTTGTGTCATCAAAAAGGGGTTTTTCAAAACGAAATAGGGGTAAAAGAAGATCGAATGTATTGGCAATGCGGGGCTTTCTTTTCGGTCGATAGGCCCAGATGGGAGGGCAGACGGCGTGGACAAACTTAGCTTTTGAGCCCTTTTTTTTCAAATCCTCTACTAGCGGCAGATGGAAAGAGGAGGAATCTATAGTCAAAACGATATCAAAATCATTCTCCAAAATTCTCTTTTTTATCCTATTTTGCATTTTCAAAATACGCACAATAGAAAATAAAACATCGACAAGCCCCATAATTTTGAGCTTTTCAGAGGTTTCGAATATGTGGATTTCATCTTTTGGAAAAGTGTTTGAGACAACACCCTCTACGTACATGTTGGGAAAAGAGGCTTTAAGGGGGGCTAAAAGACGTTTTAAAATTGCCTCGGCACTCTGTTCGGTAGTTATAGCAAAAACCCTTAAAGGTCTCATGTTTTCAGTTGTTCGCTCATCCATTTGGCACCCTCTTCAAATATCCGGTCCGGTGTCCCATGTCCATACATACCTATCGAGGGAAAAACATGAAGTTCTATGGGGATGTTTCTTTTTTGTTCTTGTGTTTTCAAATGTAGAAGTTTCTGTACTAAAGAAACGGATTTTGTTGTTGAGACTCTCTCGTCATGGTTTCCGATTGAGAGGTAAATAGGGCAGTCCTTAAAAAAAGTGGCATGGTTAGAAAGTCTGTAAAAGTCTAGAAATGGAAAAGAAAGTTGAGCTTCATCCCGAGGCCAAGAATTATCGAGATCTTGCAGCGGAGAGAAAAGAACTAGAGGTACGGGAGTGTTTCTTTCTAGAGCCAAAAAAGCTGCGATAAAAGCGCCGCGAGATATCCCCATGAAACCTAGCGGGGCTTTTGGATCAAGGTGTTGATCAATCCACGAAGAGACCTCTTTTAAAAATGGTGCAATCAGATCACTATTCTTTTCAACCATCTCCATAGTCCAGCGTTTCACCCCATCAAAAGAGGAGATCTCATCAGAGTGAAGAGGTAGATCAAAAGAGACAACACGGATGTTTTTAGCGTTTAAAAATATTGCCGGATGACAAAGTGGTGGAGTCTCAAGGGCCTCTTTTGCCGTTGTTGTGAAAAAAACAACTGTCGGTTGGGAATCATGAATTCGAGAAGGTTGTAAAATACTGTGGTTTAACATCATTTTAGTACTTCTTCAGCGCTTTTTTCCAAGGTTCATGAATCGACTTAAGAAGAGGGTTATAAAGGCTCTCTAAGTATAAAAAATCGACTGCCAAATTAAAGTCGGGTATGCGTGGAATTTTTATGCGAACCGGTTTTGAGGGTTGAGGACGAATGCGAAATTGGCTTGTTAAAACCATAGCAAGGGTTCCAACGATCCGCTTAGGTATCTCAAGAAACGGGGAGAAAAACTCCTCAATGATAAAATAGGCTTCGTTTTCGATTCGGCCTAAATGGAAAGAGGTACCCTCTTTTTGCAAGATTTGGATGTGTCTTTCAAAAATTGGGAATACCAGAGTCGCAAGCAAAACAGTTCTGTCAAACCTTGTAGAGGATTTTTTATGAACTTTATCCGCAATATCTAAAAGATCAAAAACAATATTTTTTTCAGCAAGCTCACAATATGCAGAAAGAGTGGGAATTAGGTGCTGTAATAATCCCGCATCCGATAACTGCTTGAAAAAGGGATTAGCAAAACCCGATTCGAGCATACGTAAAAGTTCTTCTAACACACGGGCAGGAGCGCTTTTAAGGATTTCGGCTCTACAATCGAGAAGTGCTAAATGGGCTTGAGGGCAGACGTCCAAATTGAAACGTGCTTGGAATTTTACTAGTCGGATCATGCGCACAGGATCCTGTTTGAAACGGACGTGGGGAGTCCCTATCACGCGTAAAAACCTTTTTTTAGCATCTTCAAATCCCTCTACATAGTCAATAACGGTCTCATTTGAGGGATCGAAGTAGAGGCCATTAATTGTAAAATCGCGCCTTAAAGCATCCTCTTCAGGGTTCCCAAATTCGTTATCTCTAAGAATAAGATCTTCGGTTTGGGGGTCGCCACTTCTAAAAGTAGAAACTTCAATAATTTTATCGTCAAAACGGACATGTGCCAATCGGAATCGGCGTCCGATAATATAACAATTTTTGAAAATACCTCTGATCTCTTCAGGGCGCGCTGATGTAGAGACGTCGTAGTCTTTGGGCGTAACACCCATGAGTAGGTCTCTGACGGACCCTCCCACAAGATAGGCTGTATGACCTGCCTGCTGCAGTTTTCTAATCACATATAGAGCATCTCTATCGACACCCTCAATCGGAATGTTGTGGTTTTCTTTTGTGTAGACCTGTTTCACTTTCTGGCTGGGTTTATCCCCTAAAAAATAGATAAAAAATCTTTAACCCCGCTTGCATGGGATTTATTCATCGTTTAGGATAACTTGAATGAAGAATTTAGTAAAGACGATGCAAAATGGGATATCTATAATTCATTCCATTTTTTTGGTAACTGGGACAGCGATTGGTGCCGGGATGATCGCGTTACCCGTGGCAACCGCCGAGGCTGGGGTTTTGGGTTCAAGTTTTCTGTATATTGTTTGCTGGTTTTTTTCAGCCGTTTCGGGCCTATTTTTGGTAGAGGGGCTTTCATGGATGCAAAAACAGGGAAATCTGCTATCGCTTGCAAAACAATTTTTGGGATGGACAGGTTATGTAGTGGTTGCTTTTTTATATGTCCTTTTTTTCTACTCCTTAATCGTTGTCTATATCTCAAGTTCAAGCTCCATCATTCAGGGTGCTCTACCCTCAATTTTCCCTACGTGGCTTGCTCCTGCTGTAATTGCAATCATCATAGGACATGTGATTTATCTGGGAATGAAGGGGATAAGCCGAGTGAATCTTCATTTGATGCTGGGTCTTTTAATAACATTTATTGGATTTATATGGGTGGGATCGGAAGAGTTCAAAATCGATTACCTTTATCAAGGAACCATCACACAGGCCTTAGGAGCGATTCCCATTGTTTATACGGCTTTCACTTACCAGGGAATTATCCCCAGCGTTTACTATTTTTTGGAAAAAGACAAAGAAAAAACGAAAAAATGCATATGGATAGGGACCCTTATCCCTTTAGTATGCTATCTAATTTGGGATATTCTCATAAAAGGTGTGATTCCGCTTAATGGACCCGAGAGCCTAGGGGAAGCCAAGCTCTTAGGACAGTCATTGATTGAACCACTAGCTTATCTCATACCAGGCTCTCCTATTGAAATCCTAGGAACATGGTTTATGTTTTTTGCCCTTGTAACCTCTTTTATTGGAGTTTCCATCAGCTTAGTCGACTTTTTTTACGATGCGCTGGAATGGAAGGAGACAGTTAATAATCGGGTTTTTGTCGTCCTTATGGTGCTGATCCCCCCAACAATCATCTCAATCATAAACCCCAATATGTTCTTATTTTTACTGGGAGCAATCGGGGCGGTATTTTGTGCTATTTTGTTCTCTCTAATCCCTATTTTGGTTGTTTTAAAAGGCAAGTATATTGACGGATTCGAAAGTCGTTCCAAATGGCTTACCCACTGGCTTGCGTTACTAGTTTTTTTTATATTATGCTTTATTGTGCTCTATTTTGAATTAGCCGATTTAGCTTATAGCTATTTTTTATAGAAGTTCAAAAAGAGAAGATTTCATAATTGCGCCATAATTCTAAAACTGGCAAGAAAACAAGTAATGTCCCCTATTAGAAAATGATGACGGGGTTGACACCTTATCGAAGGCTACAAAATCTAAGGAAAGTATGCGATTCAAACTAGGGATCTTTCTTTTGTGTTCATTATTTAGAACAGTCGTGGCCGCAGTGGAGCCCTTTGAAGTTGCAGAAAAAAGGGCCAAAGAAGAGAACAAACCCCTTATGATTTTCTTCATGGGTTCGGGTTGGTGTCACTGGTGTGAAGAGATGAAGAAGAAAATCCTCTCAAAAAGGGATTTTCTTAGAAATGTCGAGAATGATTTTATTCTTTTAGAGGTCGATTTTCCTCGTGGCAGCGGAAAAAACAAGAATGAGATGACCTACAAAAAAAGGTTCGGGGTTGGAAGATATCCTACCGTGGTGATCTATGATCCTAGAAGTGACAAAATGTTCAGAGAGTCCGGGTTTAGAGATATTAGTCCTCGAGAGTACGCAATACGTTTAAAAGAAAAGTTTTTTGAAACAGAGCTTGGGAGTGTGCAAATCGGAAAAGGGGGATTCTGGGGCGCCTCTTCAAATCGGGAGCTCGACAAAAACTCTATAGAACAAGCTAATAAGTCTATTCAATATTCAAAAGGGCGAAAAATAGAACCTAAACAGGAAAGTCGCCATGTAAAAAAGCCTCAAACCGACGGCTTTGAAATAGATGCAGGCGTACCTTTGTATGAGTGGATTCAAAAAAGTCTAGAAGGTGCACCTATTGAATCTACAAAAGAGACTAAAGTGAAAACCGCACATAAAGAACAGCCGCTTCGCTGGGAAAAATACCCTAAAGGGGCTGTTTTACGGGTTAAATCAACCAAGAAGCTTAAAAAAGTCGAACCTCAACTCATTCGTATTGGTTTTGGGGGAAATTGGTGGGTTTTAAAAAGTCGTTAGAAAGTTCACCTCTACTCCAAGTAGGGTGCCGGATGTTTCCAGGTAGAGGGCTTAAGATTTTCAGGCGCTATTTCGTGTAAAAATCTTGAAGGAGAGGTTGCAATCGTTTGCCCCATCTTTTTTCTAGAGGTTGCCATGGAGAGTGTTAGGTACTGCATCGCTCGCGTGATAGCTACATAAAATAGGCGTCGCTCCTCCTCAAGACCTCCCTCTTTAAGACTTTTTTCGTGGGGCAGAATGTGATCTTCTAAACCGATAAGGAAACAAGATTTAAACTCTAAGCCTTTAGCGCTATGAAAGGTTAATAACTGCACTTTATTCTGTTCGCTGAGGTTGTCCATCCTTTGTAGACTGTCTTGATCGAGGTGAGAGTGCGCTAAAAAGTCGGTTAGGCTTGGCTCTTTTTCATTGGATATCGATAGAAAATCCTCCTCGTACCTCTCGATCATTTTGAGAGTTTCAATAATGTTTTCGATTTTAAAATTTTCTGCTTTTTCTGTTTTCACCTCAGTAAGGATCATTTTTTTATATTCAATTTCGTCGACAAGATGACTCATAACCTTAAAAGGACTTTCTTTAGCTTTAAGTCGCTTAGACGAGTTTTCTATCAGATCCACAAAAGATTGGACTCCTTCAACGGCTTTTGTTGTCAGATCAGGTATCAACGTTTTATCCTGTTTGATTTTATTGAGAACGTGGATAAGCGGGAGGTGGTTTTCCCTTTGAAAGCGGGTGATTTTTTCCAATGAGTCGTGAGAAATCCCACGGCGAGGGGTATTGATAATTCTAAGTAAGGCTGTCTCATCGAGCGGATTACTCAAAACACGCATGTAGGCCAAGAGGTCCTTTACCTCTCTACGCTCATAGAACTCGGTTCCTTGGACAATATGATAGGGAATAGAGCTGTGTGTGGCTCCACTTTCATCTTTATAGCGCGCACGCATCAGTGCTAATTCAATAGGTCTTGATAAGATATTAGAACGATAAAGAATGGCAAAATCACCCCACTCCAATTTTTTTTGCTCTTTGAGCTCTAAAATTCTAAAAACGACACCGTCCGCTTCACTATTTTCATCATCACTCACAAAGACATGGAGCTCTTCACCAGGATTTTTTTCTGACCAGAGGGCTTTGGAATGGCGCGTCTTGTTATTTTGAATCACACTATTAGCAGCAGATAAAATTCGTGGTGTTGAGCGATAATTTTGTTCCAATTTTATGATAGTGTCGTAAGAAAATTGTAAGATTTGATCCACTTTTGCTCCTCTGAAAGCATAAATAGATTGGTCATCATCTCCCACAACACAAAGGTTATTTCTGCCACAGGCCAAAAGCTTAGCTAGTTCATCTTGTAGAGGACTGGTATCTTGATATTCATCGATCATAATGTGACTATATTTTTCTTGATAGTCAGACAATAAGGTCGGGTTTTCCTTAAAGAGGGTAAGGCTAAGTTCAATCAACCCATCAAAATCCACAGTGTTGTAAGCGCGCATAGAGCGTTTAAAAAGCTCGGGGAGGTCTTTAAGGAGTTTATCGTGCCATTTTTCTGAAATTTCTTGAGAGTCTAACGGAGAGATGCGACTGGTTTTGAGCGCTTCAAAAGTGGATGATATGGAGGGGAGGCGCCCCTCAAATTCTAATTGTTCCCTTACAATATGCTCGACTATCCGTTTAGCCTCGTTCTCATCGACTAAAGTAAAATTTTTTGTATAACCTAATCGGTGGATCTCTTTTCTTAAGAGCTGGTAGCAAAAACTATGGAAAGTGGAAAGCTGAACTTGTTTAGCAACGTTTGAAGAGACAATTCTTGCCAATCTTTGCCGCATTTCCAAAGCAGCTTTATTGGTGAATGTGAGTCCAAGAATTTTGGAAGGGAGAACCCCTTTTTGATCAATCAGGTAAGCAATTCTTTGAATGAGAACCGAAGTTTTGCCACTTCCAGCCCCGGCTAAAACTAAAACTTTACCGTCGGTCGTCTCAACAGCTAGTTTTTGCTCTTTGTTGAGAAGTGTGGAAGCCATCTAGATCACTTTTAACGTCTAAGGTTGACTGTGGTTTTTTTAGGGGGCGGATATTCATCCAAATTCCCTCTGGTAAGGGAGTAAGACGAAATGCCTCACGAACGATTCTTTTGAATCGATTTCGCTCGTGAGCTTTTCCAAATTTTTTTGTTACAGTAATCCCATATCGGCTTTTTTCGGTCGAAAATCGGGCGAAGTCTATGATGATCCACTGCCCGAAATGGGACTGGGAGTTTGACCTTAAAAGGCGGTACTCCCCATTAGTCTTTAGGCGGCTAATTTGTAACGCCCTTTAGCTCTGCGGTTTGCGAGGATTCTGCGGCCGGACGGAGTGCTCATGCGTGCACGAAACCCGTGGCGTCTTTTGCGAACCAGCTTACTTGGTTGAAATGTTCTTTTCATAAAAGGTTAGTCCCTTTTTAGCAGTTTATATTGAAGATGCCACCCAGTCTAAACGGCAGCAGGGGTTTTGAGCAAGGAAAAGATTGTCCTTAAATCTTAAAATCGGTATGCTAGTCGACAGTAAAACCTATTTAGGAAAAAAATGAAAGTATCCGCTTCAGTCGTTGCGAACCCCCAGGCGGGAGACAAACTCGTCCGAAGAAGAGGGCGGCTATATGTGATTAACAAGCTCGACCCGAACCGCAAACAACGTCAAAAGGGCCCATCGAGGAGAAGAAAGTAGTCTATGGCAAGATTATCCAGCATCGTAAAAAATGATCGTCGTTTTGCAATCGCATCCCGTCTTAAAGAAAAGAGAGATGCCCTACGCAAAATCATCAAGAGTGTAACCGTATCTGATGAGGAAAAAGCTCTTGCTGTTGTACAACTAAGCAAAATGCCAAGAGACTCCTCATTCTGCCGCTATAAAAACCGTTGCATGTTCACCGGTCGTTGTAGAGGTGTATATCGCAAATTTAAGCTTTCTCGTATTACTTTCCGTGAGATGGCTTCAAGAGGGGAAATTCCAGGCGTCGCAAAAGCGAGCTGGTAGAAAATTAGCCTCAATGCTTCAACCCTGTTGGGATTCTTTTAATTTTTAAAAAGAGTCTGCATCAGGGTTTTTTACTTTAAAAATTTTTTAGCTTTCCCTGCTTTCGAGCTTTAATCTGTGTTTCTAGAATTTTTTCTTGGAAATTACAGAAAGCCTGTAGCATAATTCCTTTTAAAAGTGCATTTGAGAGGGTTTGTATGGCACAGCTACTTCAAAATAGTGAATCTCCCACAGCGGAAACGATCTTTATCAAAGACATCGAGAGCCGTGTTTTTCAGGCAATTACCATAAAATGTCTCTCTGGAATCGAAGGTATTGCGCTGATTGAGGGGAATTTTATTGATCATCTGCTGGGGCGTGAGGGTCTTGGTGCTAAAGGGATCACTGTAGAACAAGATCCCAAGAACCAGTCGATAAGCATCAAAGTGGAGCTAAATATAGCTTACGGAATTTCGATTCCTGAGAAGGCTGAGGAGATACAAAATAAGTTGATTGACCAGATTGTGAAGTTTACAGGGCACACAGTTTCAGTCGTGCATGTAATTTTCAAATCTATGATTACAGAGCAACTTTCAGAAGAAACTGTCTCAAAAGATAGTATCTATCAGGATGAGTTTTAGTATGCGCTTGGAATCTGTTTTATTGAGCCTCATACATCTTTTTTCGTTAATTTTTTTTATAGCAGTAGGATGTATGGCCCTTTCGGCAGCCGTAAGCACGTCATTAAGAGGTCAAATCGAGTATTTGATGCAGTGGGCGCAACAACTTTTAGAGCCTAAAACATTGGCAATTGTAGGCTTTTTATTTGTAAGCTACGGGCTGATTCTATTTGTTTTACTTCTTCTAGGTTATCGCAAATCTTTTTTACGTGTTTCACTGAAAAGCTCTAAAGTTTTGATTGACCGTTCGATCATACAGGAATATGTGTCTAACTATTTTAAAACCTTATTGCCAAATGAGAATCCTCCTTTAGAGATTATTTTTCATCCTAAGCAAAAACTGGAAATTTTAACAAAACTTCCGGAGATGGGGGACAAAGAGATTTTGCTCAAGCGTATAGAGAATGAGCTTGGGGTGCTTCTAGCGCGAAAGCTCGGTTATAAAGAAGAGTTTATTTTGACTTTGCACGAAGCCTAGCTTGGATATTTTCAGCGTCTTTTCGATGAATTCCCTCCACCTCTTGGAGAGCTTCAAGAGAGGCGCTTTCGATAGCTAACAGGCTTTTGAAGTGTTTTAAAAGCCTTGCCTTTTTTAAGGGTCCTATTCCCGGGATTTCATCCAGCACTGAGGTTACGACCCTTTTTTCGCGTAGCTTTTTATGGTAGCTGATGGCAAATCGGTGGGCTTCATCTCGTATTCTTTGTAAAAAAAAGAGTAAAGGACCCTGTGAAAGGAGCTTGGGGGTTTCAAAATGGGGCTGAAAGACTCTTTCGTTTGACAAGCCTTTGTCATGGCGCCCCTTTTCTTTTGCAAGAGCTATGACATCTACTGTAGCAATCTTAAGCTCTTCAAATAGGGATGTGACAAGCCCTAATTGCCCTTTTCCGCCATCAACAATCACAAGATCGGGTAGATCGCCTTTGCTATAGCGTCGATGAAGAACCTCTTTCATAGCAGTATAGTCGTCCCCTTTAGAAGAGCGTATCTTATAGTGGCGGTACCCTTTTGTCTCTTTTTTTCCATCGACAAAAGTTACCATGGAGGCTACAGGACTGGTTCCACCGAGGTTGGATGTATCAAAACACTCGATTCTTTCGGGTAGGCGATTCAGATCTAAGGTTTTTTGTAGGTCATGCAAAAGATCAAAACTCTCATTGAGCTCTAGTTGGGGTAGAAATGAAAGGGCATTTTCTTGAGCCATTTCAAGAAGCTTTTTCTTCAAACCTTTTTGAGGAACATGAATTTTTCCCTTTATTGAGAAAAGCTCTTCAAGAATTTCACTCGATTCTAAAGGTGTAGGTATTAAAATCTCTTTAGGTCTTAGAGTCGATTCGGTGAGATATTGGGTTAAAATAGATTCTAGAGCGTCATTTTGAGTCGATAGGGAGTCCTCTTTTTCGATAAAAATTCGATCTTTGAGTTGCCCATCTCTGAAAATAAGGATCACAACAGCCATCGTTTTACCCACATAGGCGTAACCCACCACATCCAAATCGTCTGGACATTGGGCTATAGGGCTTTTTTGATGCTCTATATATTGCTGGATTTTTTCTATTTTTTTGAGAATTGCTAGGGCCTCTTCGAACCGAAGCTCTTTAGAGGCTTTTTCCATTTGACTTACGTATGTTTTGAGAAGATCGGTTGTATTTCCTTTTAAAAACCTCACAACCCCTTTCACCTGCTCTTGGTACGAAGATTTAGAGCAAAGTTTCATGCAGGGCGCCATACATCTTTTTATTGCGTGAAGAATGCAGGGGCGTTTCCTGGAAATGAGCTCTTTATCACTACATTGCCTTAAGGGAAAGTTTCGTGTAAGAAGTTCAAAAAGTTCACGAGTTTTCCATGCACTGGTAAACGGGCCAAAAAACTGCCCTTTCTCCTGTAGAACACCCTTTTGGCGCACTAGTTCAATCATGGGCCATTCCTCGTGTTCACGAATCAAAATCCCAATAAAGGATTTGTCATCTTTGAGGAGTACATTATATTTGGGTTTGTGCTGCTTGATTAGACTAGACTCGAGGATCAGAGCCTCTTTTTCTGAAAGCGTTACTATGGTTTCAATTTTAACGACTTGCTCAAGAAGCTGTGGGATCATTTCACGTGTGTCGTGCCCACTGTAGTATTGTTTAACCCGAATTTTTAAATTCTTTGCTTTTCCTATGTACAAGACCTGCTTTTTTTCGTCTCGCATAAGATAAACGCCACTTTTTGCCGGAAGATCATCTAAAAAAGGGGGAAACTGACTCATGGATATCCGCTTTATTCCTCCTGAGATGAGGATGCTCTAAAAAATAACAATCTGATCTTTAGAGGACAACCCTTTTTGTAGGGGTTTTTGGGACCTTTGTTTTTCTAGATTTTTCAGGATCTCTTGAGATCGGGAAATTACCTGAGAGGGCAATCCGGCAAGCTTGGCCACATGAATCCCATAACTTTTATCGGAAGCCCCCTCTACCATCTTATAGGTAAAGTGAATCCCCTGGAGTGTCTCTTTAACTAAAACTTTTAGGTTAAAAACCCCCTCTATTGTGTCCATACACTCAGTAAGCTCAGAATAATGTGTGGCAAAAAGGGTCTTTGGGCCCAAAGGAGATCTTGCAAGGTATTCCAAAACGGACCACGCAATTGAAATTCCATCATATGTGCCCGTGCCTCGACCTATCTCATCTAGTAAAATAAATGATCTAGGGGTCAGATTATTCAGGATTTGCGCAGTTTCAGCCATCTCTACCATGAATGTAGATTGCCCCCTGTAAAGATCATCATGCGCTCCAATCCTAGAAAAGATCCGGTCAAACGGCCCGAGCGACGCAGATCTAGCAGGAACAAACGAACCTATTTGAGCCAAAAGAATTATAAGAGCAGTTTGCCGGATAAATGTTGATTTCCCCCCCATGTTTGGTCCAGTGATAAGCGCTAGTCTTTTGTTTTCATCCAGAGTTAAAGAATTAGGAATAAAGCTTTGGTAGGGGAGAAGAGATTCTATTAGGGGATGTCTGCCGTCCTCAATAATCAAATCGCTATCTTCTTTTACAACAGGACACACATACCCTTCTTTTTGCGCAGTACGGGTAAACGAGAGAAATAGATCCAGCTTTGCAACATCGTCTGCCACTTTTTTAAGAAGAAAAGCTTGGGATAAAACTTGTTGGATCAAGTTTTTTAGGGCGTTTTCTTCAAGCCTCTTGAGGGTCTCCTCTGCACTCAAAGACTTCTCCTCAAAATCCTGGAGTTCTTTAGTGATAAATCTTTCTTGCTGTACTAATGTTTGGCGACGGATAAAGGAGGGGGGAATTTTGTGACTTTGAGCGCGACTCACTTCGATATAGTACCCAAAGGCTCTGGTAAAACTGACTTTGAGTGTTTTAATATCGAGCTCTTTACGGAGCTTTTCTTGGTAGTCGATTAACCATCTGTCCCCTTTCTCCATAAAGCCTCTAAGAGTGTCGATCTGTGGAAAGACCCCCTTTTTGAATATCATGGGGGTTGTCGGCCCATCACAAGGGATACAGAGCTGGTTATCGATCAACTCAAAAACTTTCTGAATATCGGGAAATTCCTCTATCAAAGAGTGCGCGGCTGTACCTTCAAAAGAGGCCATTTTAGATTTCAATGGCAAGAGCGCTCTTAAAGAAGAATGAATCCACAAAAGTTCTTTTGGTGAATTTTGAGTATTAAGCAAGCGATATAAAAGCCTCTCGATATCATGAACACCTTTGAGTAAATGGACGATCTCTTGCACAATCGAGGGTTTTTTCAAAAAGGCAAGCGTAATAAGCTGGCGTTCTTCAATTTTTTTTGTGTCAATCAAGGGTTTTTCTAAAACCTCTTTAAAAAGGCGCCCTCCCATTGCTGTGGTTGTTTGATCAAAAAATTCTAAAAGACTTGAAGAGATATTAAGATGGCGGTCTGTCCTGTGGTCGATGAGAAGATAGTCTACCATAGTTTCGATTTTTACAGACGTGAGAGAAGATATATTTTGTTGATGGTCCTTGAGGTAGGAATAAAGAGCTCCAAGAGCATTGATTGCCGCAATTTTTCCATTGAGACCCAGACCATCTAATTGTTGGACACCAAAATGAGCTAGCAAAAGCCGAACTGAGTTATCGTGGTGGAAATAGAAACTTTTGGCTAATGAGATTCTAAATAAAAAGTGCCGCTTCAAATCATCGAGAAAAAGGGTCTCTTTTTCATGGAATTTTTCCTCAAAAAGAAGCTCTTTCGGCTGTTTTTGCACGAGTAGATCCATAAGCTCTACTTTAGACTCTACTTCAAAAACAGAGCTGGAGTGGGTAGAAAGATCCACAAGAGCGACGCCGTAGATCTGTTTTAGTTGGTAAATCGATGCAAAAAACTGTTTCCGTGTAACTTTTTGCTCGTTTGGACCTACGTAGGTTGCAGGGGATTCAATTCTTGCCAAAGATCTTTTTACGATCCCTTTAGTCGCCTTGGGGTCTTCTGTCTGCTCGGCAATAGCGACCATGAAACCCTTTTGGATCAACCGCTCTAGGTAGGTTTCAAGCATATGCTGCGGCACACCAGCCATCGGGACTTCTTGCCGTTTCGTTAAAGTAACGGAACAGTTTGTTGCAAGCAATTGTGCATCGTCAAAAAAAGCCTCATAAAAATCTCCGAGCCGAAAAAGGAGAAGAGCATTTGGGCAGTTTAATTTAATTTGGTGCCATTGGAGCATCATCGGGGAAAGATCAGAAATCGCGTAGGGACCAAAAACAGGTTCGTGCTCGAGATCTAAGCTCATGATTTATTAAGGATCTTTTGGATAACGGTTAAAATAGAGGGTGAAGTTTTTATTTCATTTGACGGAAGCATATCCTGGATGACTTCTATCCATTTTTGAGCCTCAGCAAGCTCTTTTCGGAGTTGGTTTTGCTGTTTTTTTATCTCAGGGGTGGGATTCAAGTTATATAAAGCAATCGCTTCATCAAGTTTTGGCCCAAAAAGGTTTTTGAGATCTTCGGTAAGGGGTGTTTGTGGTGTAATGATCGATGCGGGTTTATCTACAGCCCCTTGAAGATAAGGGCGTGCGACCTCTGAGGTGAGGCGGGCGCGATACGGCTTTACATTTTCTTGTGAGTAGGTGGTTTTTTTTTCTGTAACCGCTTCTTTTATGTTTGTAATTGAAGGATTGGAGTCTTGAACTTGCATAGAGTTATTTTAAATCCATTTTGGATTTTACTCAATCTTAATCCAAGAAAATTCGAATTGGCAGATTCTTTTTAAAATATCAGGGAGGGTGCCCCCTCCCTTTATGGAGTTTAGAGGAGACCTAACAGGGGTGTTGGGTTTAATCGTTTCTCAAAAAGCTGGGAGGAGGCCCATAACATTTGTTGCCTATTTTCTTTGAGCGATCTATCAGGGTCGTTGATGTGAACGTGATCAAAAAGGGCATCTATTTTTGGCTTTAAATCCAACAATTCGATCAACAAAGGCTCATGAGGAAGAGTTTTAAGTAAAGAAAACAACTCTTTTTCTTGTGGAGTCACAAAATGGTTGGGTTCTACTAGACGTTTGTGATCTACTGCTTGACCTTTGACACGTCTATAAATCTCAAGCCACTCTTTGAATGCAAGCGGATCTTGGCGTAGTTTTTTTAGCTCATCTGCCGTTTTAAATATTTTCATAATATTCAGTTCTGATGCCGCAATAAGAGCTTCTACTTCCTCTTTAGTGTAGCTTGCTTCAAGAAGCAGAGTCTTGAGACGGCTTCTTATGAGATGAACAGGCTCTTGACGATTTTTTTGTTTAAAGGGTGTGTCTTTATAGATTGCAAGTAGTTGCTCTATCATCGAATCCATATTTACATCCCAACAAAGTTTTTGGAGAAGTTTCACAATCGAGAGAGCTTGGCGCCTTTGTGCATACGGATCTTTTGAAGAGGTTGCCAGCAAATTGACAGTTGAAAAAGCGATGATATTATCGAGTTTATCTATAAGAGAAACGATTTGGGCGGTTTTAGTCGAGGGGAGTGGATCGCTTTCCATTTGTGGTTGATAATGTTCGCAAATAGCGTCGCTTGTATCGGAGGATACAGGGATAAGTTTAGCATACATAGAGCCCATCAACCCCTGAAGTTCAGGAAATTCTCCCACGACATTAGAGTTAAGATCCCCTTTACAAAGCTCAATAGCCTCAACAACGCTCGAAAAATTCTCGCCAATCAGGGAATGAAATCTTTCGGCGATTTTCACCATTCGGTCGATTTTATTTTTATAGGTTCCAAGTTCCTTTTGAAAAACGACTTTATCCAATTTTTCGGTCATCTTTAAAAGGCCGAGTTTTTTGTCCTCTTCAAAGAAAAACGCCCCGTCTGAGAGTCTGGCTCTTAAGACGCGACCGTTGTTTTCAAGAATGTGTTCTTTTGTCGGTGCATCAAGAATTACGCAAGCCTCATTGGTGATTTTGTTGTGACGATAAATGGGAAGGTAGCGTTGGTGAACAATCATCTCAAGCTCAATCAACTGGGGGGGCAATTTTAAGAAGTTAGGATCGAATTGAACAAATCCTACCTCAGGATATTCGCTCAAATAGATCAATTCACCGATCAAGCGCTCGATTCCGGTTGCCCCTTCAGGCAAAGCACTTAAAATCATTTGCTTTCGTTTTGAGGGATCAAGGATGACACAATGTTGCTCTAATTTTTCAAGATACTCGCGTACGTGCCCTATTGCTATAGGTTTATGCATGCGTTGTCTATGACCCCAAGTGATTTTCTGGCTATGCACCTCGGCGAATTCAATAGGGATATTTTTATCACCGTAAAGGCAGATCAAGCCCCTTACAGGTCGAGCGAAAGGGATGTTTGAAGCATTCCAGCGCATGGACTTGGGTGTTTTTAATTTGGAGAGGATTTTGGGGATCTCTTGTTGTAAAAGAGTAGCAATATCCTGTGCCTCTATTGTTTTTTTATGAAAAACATAACCACCTTCAATCCAAAGTGTCGAGTCAAGACCCTTTTGGAGCTCTTCTAGTGTTGGAACATTTTTGTGAATAGAGGAAAAGAAAGCATTTGCAACAGGTGTTGGTTCGTTTGATGGGGAGTATAACGCTACAATACTAGGCCCCTTCTTACCCGTTTCGCAGGGTTCGGTTGTGGTTTTAAGTTCTCTTACAATTAAGGCAAGACGTCGATGCGTACTATAGCTTTCTAAATCGGCATGACTTGCTTTTACAGATTGGAAAAACTCCTTAAAATGTTTCTCAAGTTCTTGTGAGAGATTGGGCACATAATGGGCAGGAAGATCCTCTGTAAAGACCTCTAAAAGAAAATCTTCACAAGAGCCCATACCATGATGTACAACGGTATCAAAGGTGTGTCGCGGGGTAATTTGCTTTTGATACTTCAAAAGAGGGAAACCCATTTTTTTTCTCAAATCGAGATACTCTTTAGCGGTCAAAGCGGCAAGCTCGCGCACCTTGAGGATGTATGATTGCCTTTCAGTTACTGAGATAAATCCTCTAGCATCCAACATATTGAAAGCATGAGATGCTTTATTCACAAAATCATAGGCAGGTATGGGAAGGTTTTTTTCGATAAGCCGTTTTACCTCTTTCGAGTAGAGCTCAAAAAGATTGAACCACAATTCACTCGAAGCCTCTTCAAGATTGTAGCGACTCGCTTGGACTTCTCTTAAGTGATATAGGTCTCGATAGGAGTAGACACCTCCAAATGGGACATCGTAAATGGAGGATTTGTGATTGATGAACATGGATAAGCGTTCAAGACCGTAAGCAATCTCTACCGGAATAGACTCCATATCGATACCAGCTACGGATTGAAAGTAGGTGAACTGGGTGATTTCCATCCCATCGCACCAAACTTCCCAACCTAATCCCCAAGCACCCAGAGTGGGGGACTCCCAGTCATCTTGGACAAATCGGATGTCATGATCTTTTTGGCTCAAACCAATCGACTCCAAAGAGTCGAGGTAGAGCTGAATGATATTTTCCGGAGCAGGTTTTAAAAGAACCTGGTACTGGTGAAAAAGCTGCAGGCGATTAGGGTTTTCTCCATAACGGCCATCTTTCGGGCGTCGAGAGGGGTCAATGTGTGCAATTTGGCAAGGTTCAGGCCCCAAAGAGCGCAAAAAAGTGTGATGGGAAAAGGTCCCCGCTCCTTTCTCGGTATCGTCAGCTGCGACTATACAGCAGCCCTGTTTGCTCCAGAATTCATTGAGTCGCATAACGATATTTTGAAAGTCCATAACAGATACGTGGTTTTAGGTGTTTCTTTTAACGAAGAGCCTCAATTCATCTAACTAAAGAAAAGAGAAACTCACTCTAGCTTGTTTTAGTGTAGATAGGAGTTTAACGCTTTACCCCAATTTTTCTCTACGGCAAATATGGGGGATGAAACAGCTTGTTAAAATACTTTTTTCATATATTTTTTGAGAGGATAGGAAAATAAAGGGGAGGTTGGTATTCTTGAAAAAACCTCTTTTTTTTCTAAAAACTTGGCTGGAAAAAAAAAGAGATAGATCCAAAAGTCGGAGTACATCTTGAATCTTCCCACGGCTCTAACCGTTTCCAGAATAATTCTTTGCCCCTTTTTTTTAGCTATCTACCTCTACCCCTCAAGAATTGGGCTAACTGGGCTATTGCAAGCTTTTTTGCTGATTTTAATGATGTTTTTTATGCTTGTTACTGACGCCTTAGACGGATACCTTGCACGTAAATGGAAAATAGTTACAAAAATTGGCAAACTTTTAGATCCGATGTCTGATTGTATCGTATTCCTTTCGATATTTTTTTGTTTCACAAGGGGGCCTATAGACCTGCCTCTTTGGATTCCGATTGTGATGATGGTAAGAGAGATATCTGTGGTCTATTTGCGCTCATTAATTGCTTTGCAACAACAAGCGATGGGAGCTAGATGGACTGGGAAATTTAAAACAATCGTGCAGTCTCTAGCTTTAGGGGTCACCCTTTTTGGTCTTTTGCTAGAGGCAAAGGGTGTGGTGGGGATAAGATTCCTCCAGGAGGTCTCGTTCTGGGTATTTTGTTTCACAGCCTCCGTTTCGGTCTTTTCTTTAATAGAGTATGGATTCCATTGCAAGGATGTGATAAAAAAGAGTTTCAAGTCTTCTTTGACTGATGAGATATCGGGGTAGCTAAATCTCTAGAAAGAGGTAATTTTTTTATAAACCTCTAGATAGGCTTTCGTGGAATTGGTCCATGAAATATCCACTTTGCAAGCGTTTTTTTGCCTCTCTCTGTAACTGGGAGTAAGAAATTCGGCCAGGGCACGCCCCACTATCCAGTTCACACCCTCAATATCTGCATCTAAGAAGGTGTAGCCATTGATCGGATTTTTTGGTGTAGCATCCGCCAAATCAAAAACAGTGTCATTAAGCCCGCCCGTTTTTCTAACAATCGGAATTGTGGCGAAATAGAGGCTATAGAGCTGAGTGAGACCGCAAGGTTCAAAATAGGAGGGGACAATACAAAAATCGGCCGCTGAAAAAAGTTGCTCGGCCAGCTTTGGATTAAAGCCGAATACGATGCGTACACGATTGGTGTGTTGCCAAGTCTCTTCAAGTTCGGTAAACAGCTTGCGAACGTGGTGATCTCCATCAAGACCTACTAAGATAAATACACCCCCTTTTGAGAGGACATGTTTTGCAGCTTCGTAGATAAGATGGGGGGCTTTTTGCTCAACAAGCCGTGTAACTGAAATAAGCCAAGGGGATCCTTTTGGGTTTAGCCCCAGCTCTGTAGTAAGCTTTTGTTTCATTTGGCTTTTAAGTTCGAGAATTTTTTCCAGATTTCTGGCTTTTACTTCCGTGGAAATTTCTATATATCGCTCAATTTCTAACGGGTCTAGGCCATTCAAAATTCCCGTAAATTCTTTTTGCCGTTTTAAAAAAATCTCGTGAAGTCCTCTCCCTAGCTCTACAGTTTCAATTTCTTTGGCATACGTGGGTGAAACTGTGGTGATATGGTCACAAGCTTTTAAACCTCCGAGCAGAAGATTGAAACGGTAGGGTATATAAAGATCTTCAAGATATTTGCAGGCAATTTGCGAAAAAAGACCTGCATCTTCAAGGGCGTCATAAGGGGTTATGCCCTGATAGCTTAGGTTGTGGACAGTGAGCAAAAAAGCGGGGCGTTTTAGCGCTCTTTTTACCTCATCAAAAAGAATGGGGGTCACAGCTGTTGGCCAATCATGTAGGTGAATAATAGGGGGATTTTTTTTGAGTGCTGCAAGAAGATCTAACGAGGCCTTCACAAAACATAAAAATCTTCGAACATCGTCATCGAAACCGTAGATTCGATCACGTTGAAAAAAATTCGACTGGGAATCTAGATCCACTAGGTAGATATGAATTCCCTCATAGATAGATTTATGAACATTCGCAGTCACTTTTTCACACCCAAATTGAAATTGGACGTTCTCTTCCATTTTTATAAGAGGAGGTAAGTGGTGTTTTGCAAAAGGGTAGAAGGGAATGAAAATGTCTACAGAATGGCTTTGGCGAACCAGCTCCTTGGACAAACCAATAACAACATCGGCAAGCCCGCCCACTTTGGCAAACGGTGCGCACTCCGGAGTGAAATGGGTAATATGCATATACTGTTGAATAATCTAATCTAAAATTATTGTCTAAGTATATGCACAAAAAACGTTTAAAAAAATTGGGTAGATTTTAAACGAAAGCGATTTTAAGCTCTGCACTATTGTCCGCATCCTCTGCTTTGACAATGATATTGCTTGCAGGGAAGTCGGGAACTGCTTCTTTGAGGATGTTGTAAGAGGTTCTTTTAGTTTCTTTCCATTCTTGGATCAAGTCGCGCACGAGCTCTCCAAAGGAAACTTTTCCTATGCAGAATTCACCCTCTTTTGCCATAGCTTTCTTATCAGCATCACAACAACTTAGGCACATACCATCACTCCTTAAGATTGAATAGGTTATAGGTCAAATATTTTCACAAAGGGGGATTTATAGCTATAAAAATTTGACAAACAATTTAAGAGGGCTTGACAGGCAATTTTTTTTAAAAGAAAAAAAACTTTAATAAATTAGTGAATTTAAATATTTAGTTTATAATTGTTGCATTTCGAGGTCATACATTAAGTCGTTAAGCCGCCTTTAGTTTAGAAAAAGCCCCCTTCTTGCTTAAGACTGGCCGATTCGCTAAATTAAAGACAAAAAAGCTTTGCCAAAAATCGTCGGCAAATGTATATTTTGGCGTAATAAAACTTGATGGACTGTCGCCAAGTGGTAAGGCACCGGGTTTTGGCTCCGGCACGCGCAGGTTCGAATCCTGCCAGTCCAAATTTATAAACAAAAAAAGATAGACTTCTCGTGAAAGTGCGAGTTGACCATGACGTAAAGTCTCTATCAACAAATGTTTTTCTAGGATCTCATTCTAGTTCTTCACAAGTTGTCTCTCTTTTTTACCCCAATCAAACCATCAGGAGAACTATGAAGCTCAACGCGTCCACTTGTTCACGCGAGTCCAAGCGAGATATCAAGCTGATGAAGCTAGACGGATTCATCCCTGCAATCATCTACAGAAAAGGTGATGCTTCTCAAAAGATTCGTATTCTTAAGAAAGAATTCGAAGCGCATATGCGTCAAATCGAAAAAGGCCACTTGGCGACTACTGTTTTCACCGTACATTTTAATGGTAAAGACGAGCAAATGGTCGTTAAAGGTATTGAGTACACAAAGACCACTTACGACGTTTTACACATCGATTTTCAGCCATTGACTGAAGGGAACATCAAAGTGCGTGTGCCAGTTGTTCTTTTAGGAGAGAAGGATTGCGAAGCTGTAAAAGCAGGATTTAATCTTAAGCAAGCCAAACGTTTCGTTCGAGTAGAAGCACCAGTAAAACATATACCGGCTAAATTCGAAATCAACGTTCGTGGATTGCAACCAAGAGAAAAAGTGCGTGTTGCTGATTTGCAAAAAGAGGCTCACGTTCGTATTCTTGCTGCAGATAATGAACTTATCGTAACAGCAAGCAAGTAAGTATTGTGAAGCTCGTTGTCGGTTTGGGGAATGTGGGAGCAGGTTACGCCAAAACCCGCCATAACGCAGGATTTATCCTCCTGGATAGTTATGCGGCAAAAAAAGGGTTGGTTTTTACCTACTCTAAGTATTGCAAAGGGGAAGTAGCAGCAACTCCAACTGCCATTTTTTTGAAACCGTCGACTTACATGAATCTTTCAGGGCAAGCTTTAAAGGCGGCCAAAGATTTTTTTCACGTTGAGCTGCAAGACATTCTTGTTTTGACAGACGATGTGGAAAGCCCTCTAGGGATCTTTCGTTTAAAGAAAGAGGGAGGGGCTAAAGGTCACAACGGGCTTAGAAGTATTGAGGCCTCTTTAGGAACAAAATCCTTTCCCAGGCTATGGATCGGAATCAGTAGAGATAACACAGTCCCCCTGGACCAGTATGTGTTGGAGCCGTTCCGAAAAGAGGAATTAGAAAAGCTAAATGAAGAAGAAGACAAGATTCATCAGGTAATTGATGAGTGGATTTTAGGAGTCACGAATGTCTAAACAACAAAGAGTCCGCCTTTACGAGGGTATGTACATTTTAAAAAGTACGCTCGGGGAAGAGGCACACCAAAAAGCTCTTGAGCGTATCTTCGGTATTATCACAGCTCAAGGTGGCGAAGTAAAAAAATTATTCGATATGGGACGTAGACGTCTTGCATACGAGATCAAAGAGAACAGAGAAGGTCACTATATTTTGATCTTTTTTGAAGCTCCTTCAACAGGTTTGGTTGAGATCAACCGCGAAAACGGGTTCCACGAGGATCTATTGCGCTCTATGATCATCACTGCGGAATCGGTTCCTGAAGAAATTTCGTTCAAACAATTGGTTCAAGTATAGGGTGAGTTATGAGAAAATCTTCTACAGATAAAAAGTCGGCGAAGAAAAAGTGCTTGTTCACCCAGTCAGGGTTCAAAGCCATCGATTATAAAGACGTGGAGACTCTAAGCCAGTTCGTTACAGAGCGCGGCAAAATTCTTCCACGCCGTATCAGCGGAACATCGACGCATTTCCAGCGCATTTTGACTGCTGCGATCAAGCGTGCACGTTTTGTTGCATTACTACCGTTCGTTGCTAAAGATTAATCAAGGAGAAAACTACTATGAAACAGAATCGCGTTCTTCTGATTAAAGATGTTAGAAACCTTGGACGCAGCGGCGACATCGTCAATGTAAAGCCAGGTTTTGGTCGTAATTTTTTGATCCCTTACGGTCATGCTATTCGCGCTACAGCACACACAGAAAAGCTACAAACCAAGCTCCGCGAAGAGCGTTTGGTGAAAGCTGCTGAAGATCGAAAAGTATCTGAGCGTATCAAATCTCAACTTGAGCAATTGACATTTGTTGTTGATGTGCGTGTTGACGATACAGGGCACCTTTATGGTTCCGTGAATGTTCAAGACATTTTGAACCTTTTGCACCAAGAGAACTTTCAAGAGATTGAAAAAGGGCAAATTAAATTAGCTCAACCGATTAAACAACTCGGCAATCATGTTGTAAAAATTCGTCTGAAAGAGGATGTGGATGCAGAGATGCATATCCGAGTCAAAAACGACGAATTTGAAGCAAGCTTGCATAAAAAGCAAGAAGAGGCCGAACATGCTGCTGTAGAGCCAGCTTCTACAGATTACAGCGAATAATTCGGGTTTTTGCTGTGTCTTATCTATTCCTCTCTCCTGCAAAAATCAATTTAGATTTTAAGATTTTAGGCAGGAGAGAGGATGGATATCACCTCATAAAATCAGAGATGGTTGCTGTGAGCCTTTTTGATTTTCTAGAGATTTCCATCAGCGATGAAAATATTCTCACCTCATCAACACCGCTCCCGTTTGATTTTTCGACGTCCATTTTTTTCAAAGTATACCTCGAGTTAAAGAAAAGATTTTCTCTGCTCCCTTTTTTTAAAATACACCTTAAAAAAAACATTCCGATCGGTGCGGGTCTTGGTGGAGGCTCATCGAATGCCGCGACCTTTATTTATGCTGTAAATCAGATTTGTAATTTGCAAATGGATGAAAAGGAGATGTCCGATATTGGAAAGCGAATTGGAGCCGATGTTCCATTTTTTTTCTCCTCTGGGCGAGCTTTAGCCGAGGACATCGGTACCCAAATTACCCCCTTAGAGGCAAAAGACAAAGATTTTTACACCCTTCTTTTTTGCGATCTTTCACTTCTTACTCCTCAAGTCTATCGCTTTGTAAACCTGATCGAGATTGACCATAGAGCTAAGAATCAACTAGAAAAATTTGCTCTATGTGCCTACCCTGCTTACGCTACAACGTTAGCATCATGGAGACAACTTTTACCCGGTGTAACGATGACGGGTTCCGGGTCTTGCGCTTTTATTGAGGGGCAAGCTCCTTTTTCTCAATATGGATTTCAGGGATTTCATGTCAGGTCTTTATGTCGAGATTCAGGGGAGTGGTACAAACCACCTTTTCAAGACAATACTATTTGAAACCAACTAGAACACCTTGTTATACTCACCCAAGTTACCTGGGTTAGAGTAAAGATGGCCATGAATCATGATGATTTGATTGTTGTTACTGGTGGTGCGGGTTTTATCGCAAGATACGTCGTAAAAGAATTGAACCAAAGGAATTATCACCGAATTGTTCTTTTTGATCGTTACGATCGCTTAACCCAACAACATTTCGAAAATCTAAGGGGATTATCCTACAGTTCTCTTAAATCGAGTGAGAATCTTGAGGCTTTTTTTGATGCAGAGGGGGATCAGATCAAATGTGTTATCCATTTAGCGGCAAATTCTAATACAACCGGAACAGATCCTAACGACTACTTAGAGAACAACTACGAACTATCTAAATTCATCGCCGATTTTTGCATAGAAGAGAAGATTCGGTTCATATATGCTTCTTCAGCCTCGATTTACGGGGATGGCTCAATGGGGTTTAGTGACGATCCCAAAAAGTTCAAAGAAAATCGACCGCTCAATTTGTATGCCTGGTCTAAATATCTCTTTGACCAATATATCTACGACAATAATCTCGAAGAGAAAGTGCTAGGTCTTCGATTTTTCAATGTTTTTGGCCAGGACCGGTCTAAAGCAGATATGCAGTGTATTATTACAAAAACATTTAATAAGATATGTGAAAAAAAGAAAGTGGAAATTTTTGACGTAGAGTCCACTAGAGACTTTGTTTTTGTGAAAGATGTAGCCCGCTTTATTGTCGAATCTATCGGCAAATCAAGTTCTGGAATACTGAATTTCGGAACAGGAGTTTCTACTCCATTCAGGCAGGTTTGCGAAATGGTTTTTGAAGCGATGGATCACCCTCCGCAGTTTGAAAAAATCTCAATGCCTAGTCATCTTATAGGTAAATATCAGTACCATACGCAAAGTAAAAATGGGCGGTTAGATGAGATGATAGAAAAGCATCACTACAATTTCAAATTCACACCCCTTCAAGAGGCGATTCAAGATACTATAGAGGAGCTAAAATCCCAGACATGCGTTTAGACGAAGCTCTTATTAAAAATGCCCGTATTTTAGTATGTGGGGATTTTATTATCGATCATTACGTAAAAGGTGTAGTGGAACGAATTTCTCCTGAAGCTCCTGTACCGGTTTTAAAAAAAACATCCTCCAGCTTCAGGCTTGGGGGTGCTGCAAATGTAGCCGTCAATTGTTCGAGTTTGGGGGCAAAAACCCATCTTTTAACAGTCAGTGGACCTTCATCTCAGGACTACTCCTTAACAGATCTTTTTGAATCTGCAGGTCTTTCAATAGATCACGTTGTAATAGATCCCTCTGTACGCCCTATCATTAAAACAAGATTCATGGCAGATGGTCATCACATTCTAAGAGTTGATGAGGAACAGATACCCAACTACCCTCCCAAATTGATTTCCCTGCTGATTCAAAAATTTGAAAAATTGGTACATGAAAGCGATGTGATTGTGTTTTCCGATTATGCAAAGGGTTTTTTCGAGCCAACAATACTTTTTGAGTTTCTAAAAATAGCCCGCAACTTAAATAAAAAAGTTTTGGTAGACCCTAAAGGGATTCACTATGCAAAATACAGAGGCTGTTTTTGTATAAAACCGAATAAAATCGAAGCCTATAAGGCGGCAAATTGCGATCCTTCCACCCCGATCGAAAAGGTGTCTCAAATCCTTTTAGATACTGTTGAATCCGACTATCTTTTGATTACCCGTTCCGCTGAGGGGATGACCCTTTTTGAAAATGGGGTGAGAGCTAAACATTTTGCGGCAGTTAAGCAAGATATTGTAGATGTAGTTGGTGCGGGTGATACGGCTCTCTCGCTTTTAGCTGTGGCGATAGCGGCAGAAGTATCAATAGAAGAGGCTGTCATTATTGCGAACGCAGGCTCCTCTATTGTAATCGCTAAGCAAGGTTGTGCTAGTGTAACATTTGATGAACTTCAAGATCGACTTTTAAGTACCCAAAAAAGTTTTTGCTTTTAGTCGATGGATCCAATCTAAATCAGCTGAATTCAAAAAAGTTTATTTTAAAAAACAATCTATTTTTTCATCGTAACCTCAGGGTAGTTGGGCTTTTTCGAGCGCACTAACCCTTTTTTCGATCGGTGGATGGGTGCTAAAAAGCTCCATAAAGCTGCTTTTACCATTGCACATGAGTGCAGCCACCGATTGCGGAGTGTCCTCTTTTTCAATATTTTTGGAGGTCTCTTGAAGACGTCTCAAAGCACGTATCATTTGTTGTTTACTACTTAATTCTGCCCCCCCTAGGTCCGCTTTATACTCGCGATGCCTACTAAATGTGCAAAGAATCATAGAGCCAATAAGCATAAAAATAACGTCTAGGACTAGTCTTGAAATAAGGTAAACGCTAAAGTTATGCTCTTGCCGCCCCCTTCTTGTGTGCATCGCAATCAGTTGGGAAATTGTGTAGGATAAAAAAATCACAAACGTATTTACGACTCCTTGCAGGAGGGTCATAGTCACCATGTCCCCGTTTTTTATGTGGGCTATTTCATGTCCGATGACCGCTTCTAACTCCTCCTCGTTTAGCTTACTTAAAAGACCGGTCGATACGGCGACTAAGGAATTATTACAGGTCGGGCCGGTAGCAAAAGCATTAGGGGTGGGGGAAATAAATATCCCTATTTCAGGGGCCTTTTGAAGTTGTGCTTTTTGAGATAGGTTATGAATGATCTTCTTCAAAAGCATCCCTTCGGTTGAACAATCGTAGGGAGTTATGATTTTGATCTTCATCGCCCATTTTGCAAGTGTTTTCGACAGCATTAAGGAGATGAAAGCTCCGGTCATGCCATAAACTAGAAAAACAAAGAAAAGATAAAAAGGTTGGATTTGGTGCTGTTGAAGATATTTGTTCAGGCCAGTTAGGGATAGAATAAAGGAAGCTGTAAAACAAATAATTAAGTTCAGAATGAAAAAAAGGAAAATGCGTCTGATTGTATGCATCATACCCCCTGAAGGTTATTTTTTTAAAATAGCTTAAAGATTTTAGATCAAATTTTATCTCTAGATTTTAACATAAAAAATGACTTAATTATAGAAAAATTCGATTGATACCAATTTTTTTAATAAAAAAAATGTAAAAAGATGGAGGTAAAATCGAAAAAATGTGTATAAATATGAACCTTAAAGATGGAGAATGATCCGGATAAGGATCTATTTTCCAGGAAATCTCCTAGAGATATCCTTTTATCGTTTAGCCCACATTAGTCGAGTTAAAACAACCGTTTAGTATGTCAAAAGATCTAAAAAGTTTGAGTGGGGCGACCCCCCTAAATAAGGCCAAAGCTCTGACTAATATTGCCAAAAATATCGATGATAACACTATTTGTTATGTTTTGATCACTTGTGAAAAGCCCCAGGGCAGTGGCTCCATGCAAGTGGATCTTGTATATGAGGGGGATAAAAACTTGGCACAGCACCTTTTAAAAACTGCACAGTCAGCTTTTCAACCTTAAAAATTCTTAGTTTGCTCCATGCGATTTTTTAAATTATTTGAGCTCTTTTTTTTATTTTGGCATGATCATACCTCTAATATGGTGTTTGGTTGGGAGTCAAAAAAATGGAAAGGGCTTTAGGATATTTACAGGAACTTGTGGAAATTCCTACTGTTTCGAGCAAACCAGAGCATCATCAGGATCTAAAAAAGGGGGCTTCGGCAGTAGAAAAAATTCTCAAGGAGATTGGATTTACCCATGTCGAACGCTGGACCACTAAAACAGATGTAGATGCTCTGTTCGCAGAGCATAGGGGAAAAAACGCCAAAAAAACATTGTTGTTCTATGGGCACTATGATGTCCAACCGGTAGAACCTCTTGAGGAGTGGGCTACCCCCCCTTTTACATTAACAAAGGTAGGGGATTGGTATCATGCGAGGGGTGCGGAGGATAATAAAGGTCAACTATGCTGCATATTTTCCGCTTTGTACAAAAACTTACCGGACCACTTAAATATTAAGTTTTTGATTGAGGGCGAAGAGGAATCCTCTAGTCGTGGTTTATACGAGTTGATCGATCGAAAAAAAGAGGCTTTAAAAGCCGACTATCTTCTAGTTTTTGACGTAGATATCCTATCGATAAACAAAGGGGCAGTAACTTGTGGCACAAGAGGTGTATACGGCTTTGATATCGAGGTAGTCACAGGTTTGGGGGACATGCACTCGGGAATGTATGGCGGGATCGCCCGTTCTGCTACAAGTGAGCTGAATTTTCTTTTATCTAAAATGCTTGGCCCGAATGGGGAGATTCTCGTTCCTGGTTTTTATGATACAATGATTGTGAAATCCCAACACAAAAAGGAGATGTTCTATTTCCAGGAACCAGAGGGGAGTTTTGCTCGTTATGATACATCTGAGATATCCTCCAAAGAGAGAAATTATTTTTTACCTACACTAGAGATCAACGGGATGTTTGGTGGGCATACAGGCTCTGGTTCAAAGACCATTATTCCCGTAAAGGCTTTTGCTAAAATGTCTATAAGGACCGTTGATGGACAAGATGGTTTTGATCTAATTGATCAAATCAACAGTTTTTTGCAGTCGATTAAGCATCCCCAAGTAGAAGTGCGTGTAAAAAAACATGCGGGAGGCTCATATTCTTTTACCGATCCACAGGCGCCTTTTATTGACCATTTGCGTAGGACATACAAAAAAATTACAACAGAAAAATGTGAAACGGTTCTGTCTGGAGCAAGTATTCCTGTAGCCTCCCATTTACAAAAAGCAAGCGGAGCTGTTTTGGCATTTGCAGGTGTAGGCCTTAAAGAGGATTGCATCCACTCTCCCAACGAAAGATTTAGCGAGCAACAGATAAAAAAAGGGGTTGTATTTATCAAAGAATTGCTTAATGAGTTGAAAGAGGCGTAATTTTTGCTAGATTTCTCTTGAAAGTCATCAACGAGATTAGGCAAGATAAAAGTCTTTAAGGAAACAAAATAGAATGCGCCTATGAGAAGGGTCTGGAACCGATTAAGACAGCTTGCATTTTACCCTGAAGAGGAGCGAATCTACGTCTGGATCCTTATGGGGCCTTTTTTCTTAACGCTTTTGCTTCTACCCCAGTTATCAAAATTTGCTCCCCTTCAGCTTACCTTGGCTTTAGGGTCCATTTCGTTGTCGTGGATGTTGGCGATCTTTTTTGGATTAGAGACACTGCAAATTACTCAAAAGATGCGGTCTTTAGAGGCTCAATTAGGGACTTTCGAGGCTGAAAAAACAAAACTTGAAGAGAACCATCAACACGATTTAGAAGATCTTAAAGGCTCTTTAAATGTTTTATACGCAGAGCTTGACGACAGCTCGCAAAAGCTTACCGATGAAAAAAACCAAAAAGAGAGTGTCATGCTTGAATGGGAAAAAGAGAAGGCACTGGTAGAGACTATGCAGCAGTCGGTAAATCTTCTAGACGAAGAACTCATAGAGATGAAAGAAAAATTTCGAGCCGTTAACAGCGAATTGAAGGTGTACAAATCCTCCTCTTACACCCGTTACGAGGTGAAACATATGGTTGACGAATTGAATCGTTACCGTGTCAAAGAGAAGCAGGCCTCTTTACTTACACAACAGTAGCAACATCTCTTTTAATGAGTCTTTTGATCGATGAAAAGATCAGGAACACCCTCGTAGGCATCTTTAGCGTCAATCAAAGTCAAAATTTCATGCCCAGTGGATGTAATGAGTATCGTGTGTTCAAATTGTGCGCTCAATGAGCCATCAGTAGTGCGAGCCGTCCATTGATCTTTTTTGTCCACTACGGCTTCACTTAATCCAAGGTTGATCATAGGCTCGATGGTAAAGGTCATACCCGGTTGCATAAGAATATCCACTTTGGGTCTATTGGCGTAATGAAAGATAGCTGGCTCCTCGTGAAAATGGCATCCTATGCCATGGCCAACAAACTGATGTACAACAGAACAACCGAGGCTATCAGCGACTTTTTGTATCTCATTACCGATTTGAGAAAGTTTAGCGCCTGGCCGGCAAACATTAATAGCGGCCTTCAAGGAGTTGTAAGATGCCTCTATGACCCGATAGGCATCCTCTGAGCAGCTTTTTACCACAACAGTACGACTTAAGTCCCCGTAGTAGCCGTCTACTATAGAGGTGACATCGACATTGATGATATCTCCTTCAACAAGGGGGCGGTTGTCCGGAATTCCATGGCAGATAACATCATTGATAGAGGTGCAGATAGAGGCGGGAAAAGGGGGTTGCCCGTATCCTAATGGTGCTGGTACGGCAGAAAACATTTTATGAAGCTCTAGAGACATAAGATCGAGCTCTTTTGTGGTGATTCCAGGTCTTACCTCTTTACAAAGTAGGTTAAGGATTTTAGCAGCGACTCTGGAGGCATGACGGATTCCGATAATTTGCTTTTGGGTTTTTAAGAAGATATTATGTTTTTTTTTATACAGGGAGTGTAAGGTCTCGATCATAGTGAATTTTTTTTAAAATTAGTCCTTTTGGGGGGAGAGTAGGTCCACAAGCTTGTGGGCAAAACTCCTCGAGCCCCCTCTTAAGGGATGTTAAAGAAAGCTTACCATAACCGATATAAAGGAGTGTACCAGCAATTTTTCGACACATTTTGTAAAGAAAACGGTCCGCGCGTATTTTCATCACAAAGCTGTCGTCAGCGATTTGATCAAACTTAAGGGATTCGATATTACAGATGCGATTTTCTCGTCTACTCTGGGCATTTTCAAAAATTCGAAAATCTTTTTTTCCTACAAACAAAAAAAGAGAGGATTCAATTTTACTCAGATCTATGGGTTGTATGGATAAACTAAATCTTTCTATAGAGGGCGGTTTATCTCCTTTGTGAAACCTGTAATGATATTCTTTAGATTTTGCCTCTAATGAAGGGTGGAAGTCCAAAGGGCAGCTTTCTAAAGATAGAACTCGAATATCAGCAGCAAGACGAAGGTTGAGAGTCGAAAGGTCAGGTAAAAGAGGGACGAAGGAGGAGTCTAATGTAAAATAGACTTTTTGATCCTCTGCGTGCACGCCTCTATCGGTTCTTGAGGCGACTAAAAAATTTTTTAAGGGTAATCCCAACGCATCCTGAAGACAGGTTTTGATGCTACGGTTTTTAGGACAATACCAGCCAAAAAAATCGGTTCCGTCATAGGATACTGTCATTAGGTAGGCTTGCAATTTTTTATCCTTTAAAGACAAATATTTTAATCAAAACTGCGGGATTTATCGAGAGAATTTTGTCTCAAGAAAAATTTATTGCCCTTTGATTAAAGCAGAAAAACCATCTAAAAATAATTGCACTGCTAGAATAGTTAATATAAGCCCCATAAGTTTTTCTACAGCTAGTATCCCCCGATTTCCCAGGACTCGGCTAATAGGGGTTGATAGAAGTAAAATGGAAGTTGTAATAATCCAGGCAATAAAAATAGCTACAAGAAGCACATCCTGAATTTCAGGATCTTTGGAAAAAACCATAATAGCAGCCAATACAGTCGGCCCGGCAACCATAGGTACAGCCAGCGGAACGATAAAAGGCTCCTCTTTTAGTTTGTACTTTTCCTCATCTTGAGGAGAAAAAATCATTTTCAATGCAATGATGAAAAGGATGATTCCGCCTGCGATTTGAATAGACTGATTTTGAATCCCCAGGTGATTGAGTACGTAATTACCACAAAAAGCGAAAAAAAACATAATGATGAGCGCAATCACAAGTTCTCTTGCGATGACCACAAGTTGACGCATTGGGGATAGCTGTTTTAAAAGAGCCAAAAATATGGTAATATTCCCCAATCCATCCATAAGAAGAATAAGAGTAACTGTAACAGATACGAACTGTATAGAGAGAACTTTATCTAACATAATCCCATCTGTAGCAATTTTATTGAATTGGATCAACGAGAATATCTAGTTATGTTTGAAACTTTTTTGAGCTTTGAAAAAGTTCTTTTACCTTAGACTTTACCTCATCGCTTAGGTGATCCAGCCGGATAAGATAATCCCGATTTTTTTCAAAAGCCGATTTTGTCCAGTTAGCCGATCCAAAGAAAAAAATCTCTCCATCGATTAGGCACATTTTATGATGCATCAAACCCTGGTGATTATTTTGTTTTATTAAGGCGCCATTTTTGCTAAGAAGTTCTGCGACCTGCTTGGACGCCCCCTTTTTGCTTTTTTTATCCAAAGTGACTTCCACCTTCACCCCGCGGCGAAGAGCGCTTATAAGAGCATCAGAAATCTTCAGGTGCGTAAATGTAAAAATTTGACATTCAATCCTCTCTTTAGCCGCATCAATAGCATGGATCAAAGAGCTCAACGCAGCCATTTTTTGCCCTGGTAAGGAATAGAAGGAAAATCTTGCCTCAGGAAAACTCTCTTCAATCAAAAATGGGTAATGGGGATCCTCGATTTGAGCACAAATTTTTGCTGTGAGCTCGGGAGAATAGAACCCCACTAAAAGGTTGTCATGCATTTTGTAAGAGGCATGGGTGAAGTTTGTAGAACCTAAAAAAACAAGCTTATCGTCTATAGCAAGAATTTTTTGGTGCATTAACCCGGAGGCCCTATGCCCTTTAGTGGAAAAATCAAGTAAAGCTTCATTGAGCCGAGGAAAAGATTTTGCATCGTAGTGTAAAAAAATCTCTATACCCTCCTCTGCTCTTTTTTTTAAAAGCTGAAGTAAACCGGGCTCAAACTCCCCAAAAGTGGAGAGGACTATACGCTTAGTAGCTTTTTCAATCGGGTGATAAAGGGTTTTTTGTAAATCATGGAAGGTCTGATTCGAGTAAAACTCAATCAAAGAGGTGGGCGAAGGGGAAGTAGGCTCAGTAAAATAGGGTCTTAAGCTAAAAAAAAGAAGAGCTAAGAGCACCATTGGAAGCCTAACCCCTCTTTTCACCCAAGAGAGAGGGGTTAATAACAAAGATCTAAGCAACGAATCTAAGCTCTTTTTGCTTCTCTAAAGGCTTTTTGCAGTCCCTTCTTCTCAATAGTGCGGATTGCAGCTGTAGAAACACGCAAAGTGATAAAAGTTTTGGACTCTTCATCCCAGAAACGTTTTTTTTGTAGATTGGGTTCAAAACGAACTTTCGTTTTCCCCGTGATTTTAATACCGATACCCTTTTTCTTCTTGGCAATACCACGTGTAGTATAGCTTCGACCTTTACAAGGGCGGCGTTGTGTCAATTCACAAACTTTAGACATCGAACGTACCTATCAAATTGTTGAACTTTTTAGTTGGAGCATAAATAGGTCGGCAACTATACGGGCAAGACCCGAGGTGAGCATCTGTACCGAAATTAATACGATCACAAGACCACCAAGTTTTTCACAAGCTACCATCCCTTTGCTTCCAAGGAAATTTTTTAATTGTGAGGACCAAAACAGAAGTATTGCAGTCGAGAACCAGGCAACGAAAATCACTGCAAGCAACGTCAATCTGCTATCGATATTAGCTCCAAGTGTCATCACGTTTGTCATGCTACCTGCCCCCGCCAATAGTGGGAAAGCCATGGGAACGATGAAGGGCTCTGACTCGGTCGCTTCTACAGTTTGCGGTTTAGGGAAAAGCATCCCTATAGCAATGATCAACAGGATTAATCCACCAGAAACCTCTAGAACACCGCGGCCTACGCCAAGAATTCCAAGAATTTCTTTACCTAAAAAAGCAAAGCCCAAAAGGATGATGAATGCGATGAATAACTCGCGCACAATAATCTGTTTTTGACGCGCCTCAGGGTAGCGGCTCAATAGACCCGCAAATAAAGGGATGTTACCCAAGCCATTCAACACAAAAAATAATGCTATTACTGCTGATTGAAAGTCCATGGCTACAGAGTTTACTCTATTGGGTGTCTAAAATCTAGCACTTTTTTCAACAAAAGGGCTATACTCGTAACCTGTATGGAAAAAAAACGGTTTAAAATAGCGGCATTAGGCTGCAGGACGAACCAATACGAGGCGCAGGCCTTCAGAGACCAACTCCTTACTTTAGGTTACGAGGAGGCTCAAGAGGGGCAGCAAGCCGACATTTGTATTGTCAACACCTGCACGGTGACTAAGTCCGCTGACGAGCGTAGTAGACACCAGATCCGCTCATTGAACCGAGAGCATCCCGATTCAAAAATTTTTGTGACAGGCTGCATGACAGAAAAGCAGTCCCCAGCCCTCTTAAATATTGGGGGTGTGGCTGGAGTTGTGAAGAATAAAGACAAAGAAAATCTTTTAAAATTTGCGTTTCCTGAACAAGAGATTCCTGAGTTCAAGATTGAGCGGTTTGAAGCCCACACAAGAGCCTTTGTAAAAGTGCAAGATGGTTGCAACTCCTTTTGTTCGTACTGCATTATCCCCTACGTGCGGGGGCGCTCGCGCTCTAGGCGCTTACAAAGCATTTTAGATGAGGTGCAAGGGTTGGTAAAAAATGGCTTTTATGAGATCGTATTAACCGGTATCAATATCGGTGATTATGACGGTGCACCTAGCGAGGGTGAAAAGCCGGTGCGCTTAAGCACTCTAACAAAAGCTGTCAGTGCAATCGATGGGGTTCGCCGTTTGAGAATCTCCTCAATTGATCCTGACGAAGTGGACGATGAATTGATTGAAGTGATTAAAAATTCCACGAATTGTGTCCCCTCGATGCATGTAGTTCTGCAGTCTGGATCTAATACGGTTTTGAAAAGAATGCGACGCAAATATACCGTACAACAATTTTTTGACACCGTCGATCGACTGAAAAGTGCCATTCCCTCTTTTACATTCACAACGGATATCATCGTGGGTTTTCCCGGGGAGACCCCGGAAGAATTTCAGGAGACTTTGGATGTGATGGACCGCGTAAGCTTTTTGAAAGTGCACATGTTCCCTTACTCAAAAAGAGAGGGAACTTTAGCAGCCAGGATGCCTAATCATCTGGACTCGGTAACGGTTCAAAGCCGTAAACAGACTTTGCTCGAAAAGGCGGAAAAACTCTCCTTTCTTGAGAGGCAGCCTTATGTAGGACAGATTCTAGAGGTGCTAGTGGAATCGCATAATTTTGGTCACACAGAGAACTTTCTCCCCGTACAAATTGAGGGGCCTCTATTAGAGAAAAATCAATTTGTGAAAGTACAAATAGTCGAAAATCAAAAAGAGGCTCTTACCGGTGTCGTGGTTTCAAGTTAAAAAGTTGCAATACCCTATTTCTCGTCGCTCCTGTTTGAAGGCGGTAGTGCCCCAGACCCAGACGATATTTACCATATCGCATAAGGCTATAGAGTCCGAGGGGATTAGTTATGCTTTTGAAACTCCTCTAGATCGTTCCACAATGAGCACACAGCTTGAGCTTGACCGTAACCAGATCCGTATTAACTATGTGAAAGAGGGAAAACAAAAGCATTTTTTGATCAACTCAAAAGGGTTGTTTGATAGAACCGAATGCCTGAATTCTTTTTCGAACCCCTCTTTGCAACAAACCCCTTTGGAGGTTTTAGATCTAGGTTCTCATAAAAGAATAGATATAGATGCCGGTGGCAGAAATACCCCTTTAGACCAGCTTTTACCCGCATGGTTTTCTTTAGGGCAGTTACCTGGAACAACACAAATACTAGAGCTAAACGATCTGAAAGAGTACTACCTTGATCATTTTGAGGATCTTTTTTCTTTTAAAACACCTATGGCACTTCAGACCGGTTACCATTCGATCCGTTCCTATTTTTTTACTTCAGATAGCCAAATATTAAACTTTCTTCCCGCCTTACCAAAAGGGTTAGATTCTGGAAAAATGCGCCTTTTTGCAAATGATTTGACCATTACCCTGGAATGGTCTAAAAGAGAGGTTAAGAGGATCGTGATGCAAGCCCATCAAGAGGGTGTGTGGAAACTAGATTTTGGAAAAAAATTCCAATCGATGCAAAAACGCAAAGATCACAAGATGCAAAGTGCCCAAAAAGTTTGTGCCGACACGATCTCCTTGAAAAAAGGGGAGTACGCCTTTCTTGATCAATTTAGACGATAATTTCTATCTGAATCCTCACACCTTTCTAGGTCCTAAAGAGAATTGTATTCGCTTTTATAGACCCGGGTACGAGCATTTTTCTTTTAATTATAAAAACAACAGAGTCGAAGCTAAACGTATAGGTGATTCCCCTTTTTTTGAATACCCGGTTACAAAAGCTGCAAGTTTTGAAGATTACACAATCGAAGGTGATAGGCACGACCCTTACGCTTTTTGGCCTACACTAGGCCCACAAGACGCACACTACTTCAATGAAGGGGTGCATTATGAGCTTTATAAAACACTAGGAGCCAACCCCTGTGTGCATCAGGGGGTCGAAGGGGTCAAATTTCTTATTTGGGCTCCTAACGCCAAAAAGGTGTTTCTATCGGGAGATTTTAATTATTTTGATCATCGGATGCATCCGATGAGACAGCTTGGAACAACCGGTATTTTTGAAATCTTTATTCCTAAGCTTACTCTTTACACCCGATATCTATTTCGTATCCACACAGCTCAGGGAGAAATTTTTGAAAAACTTGATCCTTTTGCTTTTCAAATAGAGCATAAATCTTCACCAAGTGCTGTTGTTGTAGATAAAAAAAGTTATGTTTGGAAGGACTCTAGCTGGATTGAAAAAAAATCTAAATACAATTTCAGAAATGCCCCATTAAATATTTATGAAGTCCATTTAGGAACTTTTCATCGTGAGGCTCAAAGCTATCTTAGCTTGATTTATCACCTAGTTCCTTATGTAAAAAAAATGGGCTTTACGCATGTAGAATTCATGCCGGTAACGGAGTATCCACTTGATGAATCCTGGGGGTACCAATGCTCAGGGTATTTTGCTCCGACATCGCGTTACGGTACATTGGATCAATTCAAAGAACTTGTAGATGCATTCCATAAAGAGGGAATAGGGGTCATTGTCGACTGGGTGGGAGCCCATTTTCCCCATGATGGTCATGCCTTAGCCTACTTTGATGGTACACATTTGTACGAGCATGACTGCCCAAAAAGAGGTTGGCATCCCCATTGGGGAACAAAAATATTCAATTATGGAAGAACTGAGGTCAAAAATTTTCTTATTGCCAGTGCGTTATACTGGTTAAGAGAGTTACACGTTGATGGATTGCGCCTTGATGCTGTTGCCTCGATGCTTTATTTAGATTACGGAAGAACAGACGGGGAGTGGTCTGCTAATCGCTACGGAGGGAACACCGACATTGAAGCGATTGAGATGATCAAACACTTGAATTCGATAGTACATGAGCTTGTCCCGGGCTCTTTGATGATCGCAGAGGACTCCTCAGATTATCGGGGAGTTACAGCCCCCTTAGAGTGGGGTGGGCTAGGTTTTGACATGAAGTGGCAGATGGGTTGGATGAATGATACGTTACGGTTTTTTTCATTAGACCCTATTTATCGCTCCTTCCATCACAAGGATATTACTTTCTCTTTGCTCTATTACTATACCGAAAAATATCTTAAGCCCCTGTCGCACGATGAGGTGGTACATGGAAAAAGAAGCCTAATGGAAAAAATGCCGGGCGACCCTTTTTCAAAATTTGCTCAGCTCAAACTTTTGATTGGACATACGATGTGTATGCCCGGAAAAAAGTTGTTTTTTATGGGTTACGAGATCGCAGAAGGACAAGAGTGGTCTGAGAAAAGGCCCCTTCCTTGGCACCTGTTGGAGCACGGTTTTCAAAAAGGCGTACATAACTACGTTGAGAAATTAAATCATTTTTATCTATCACAAGATGCTTTTTGGTTTCATGATTTTGAGCACTATGGGTTTCAATGGATAGATTTTTCCGATTCTGAAAGGAATGTATTCTCTTATATTCGACGAGGAACTTTAAAAACCTTTTTGATCGTTGACCACATGACAAAAAGCTATCATGGACACTACGTGATTTGGATTCCAAATGTGAGAAAAGCTGTAGAAAGATTCAACAGCGATGACGAAATTTTTCATGGTAGTGGAAAAACAAACCCCAATCCTGTCATTATCTTTAACCAAGAGGGGAGGCCCATCGGTTTGGAAATCCGTTTGGCCCCTTTTGCGAATATGATATTTGAGGTGGATTTTGAAGGCTACTCGGGCTGAATACGAAGAACTGATTGAAACTCTACGAGAGCATGATCGTCGTTATTATGTAGAGTGTAAACCCACAATTACCGATTACGATTATGATGTACTAGTTTTTAGGCTTTTAGAAATTGAAAAAGCTCATCCTGATTGGATTGTTCCATCTTCTCCAACGCAGCGTGTTGATGAGGGTCAAACGCGCGGATTCAAGCAAGCCGAACATTTAGCTCCGATGCTGTCTTTACAAAATACCTACTCGATTGAAGAGATTAAAGATTTTATCGATCGGGTAAAAAAGCTTACGCATCTTTCTCATCCCACATTTTCTTTAGAACTTAAAATCGATGGTGTTGCAATAGCAATTCGCTATAAAAACGGCTTTCTTGTGCAGGCAATCACCAGAGGAGATGGTAAAAAAGGGGATGATGTGACCCAAAATGTCAAAACTATCCACACACTTCCGATGCATTTAAAAGAAAAAGATATTCCCGATCTTTTAGAGGTGCGTGGAGAGGTGTATCTTTCCAAAAAAGATTTCCTTCTCATGAATGAACAAAGACAAGAGGAGGGGCTCGAACCCTGGGCAAACCCAAGAAATGCCTGTGCCGGTTCCCTAAAACTTTTAGATGCCAAAGAGGTCTATAAACGTCATTTGAATTTGATCACCTACCAAGTAAGTTACGGTCATGAAATCCCCTTGCAGAGTGCAGTCCACCCCTACCTAAAAAAGCACCACTTCCCCGTTCTTGAGTCGATATTTTTGAAAAAAACGCAGTATATCGACGAGATTGAGGAATACATCCATTTCGTTGCAAAAAAAAGACACGAGCTCCCTTTTGACATAGATGGTATTGTGATTAAATTTGACGATACCAGCTACTACGAATCGATGGGGATGACCGGAAAATCTCCTCGCTGGGCAGTAGCGTATAAATTTGCACCTGAACAGGCCGTGACAAGGGTTTTAGGGATCACAATTCAGGTAGGTCGAACTGGTGTATTAACCCCTGTAGCGGAGCTTGAGCCAGTTTTCTTATCGGGATCAACGATTAGCCGCGCAAGCTTACACAATGAAGAAGAGGTGGAGCGTAAGGACATTCGAGTCCATGATACGGTATATATCGAAAAGGCGGGGGAAATTATTCCGCAGGTTGTCAAAGTCGATTTAGAGAAAAGGTCGAAAAATTCCTCAAAATGGCATATGCCCACGCACTGTCCTTTTTGCGATACTAAAGTCGTCAAAGTTGAGAATGAGGTGGCGGTACGCTGTCCAAATTCTAGCAGTTGTCCTGCTCAAGGAATGCGAAGGCTCCATTTTTTCGTAGCAAAAGGGGCTATGGATGTGGAGCATTTGGGGGATAAAGTTGTCGAAAAGCTTTTTGAATCTAAACTTGTGCAAAGGCCAAGCGATTTTTACAGATTATCGATAGAGGATCTTTTATCGCTTCCCGGTTTTAAGGAAAAGTCTGCAAAAAACTTGTATGACAGTATTCAAGAATCAAAAAAACGCTCGCTTGATCGATTTATTTTAGGTCTAGGAATACCCCACGTTGGGGCACAGTCGGCACACCTTTTAGCCAATCGGATCGGTTCACTAAAAAAACTGATCGAGGTGAAGAAAGAAGATCTTTTAAGAATAGATGGTATTGGCGAGAAAACAGCCGATGCGATTGTGGCTTTTTTTGATCATCCAATCCATCGAGAAGATATAGAGCTTTTGATTGAGGTTGGAGTCGAGCCCACTCAGGTAAAAAAATCTTATGATACGGATCACCCTTTTTGCAAAAAAACTTTCTGCCTAACTGGTACTTTGACAAAATACACCCGCCAAGAGGCAACCGATCTAATACTAAAACACGGGGGGACAGTTGTGAATAGCGTGACGAAGAAAACTGACTATCTTTTAGCAGGGGATGAAGCGGGTTCTAAGCTTGAAAAAGCAAAAACTGCCGGTGTCAAAATCGTAGACGAGGATTGGTTTGAAAAACATCTATGATCTTTGAAGTACCCTCCCCTTGTAAGGGGAGAGGAAACTTTTTTTAGATCGATCTAAACGATCAGGGGCTTTTTTACTGTTCCAATTAGAGTACTATGGTTAAACCCGCTGATATCTACCATCTGTAAAGTTCCGATTAAAGAATCATCGCCTTCCAATATGACGTTTTTCCAGCAGCGTGTCGTCCCTTTTAGTTGACCGTTTTTATTTTTGCCCTCGACAAGCACCTCCATAGGTGTGTTTACAAGCTCTAGACGCTCTTCTTGGGCTTTTTTTTCGTAAAGCTCTAAAAGACGGTGGAGGCGTTGTTGTTTAACCTCCTCGGGAACATCATCTTGCCAACGCATGGCAGGTGTCCCTTTCCTAGGGCTATAGGCAAATATAAAAGCGACAGAAAAACCGATCTCATCAAAAAGTTGGTAGGTCTCTTCAAATTCTGCGTCTGTTTCCGAACAAAAACCTACGATAATGTCGGTCCCTAGTTTTGCGTTAGGTGCAATCGATCGTAAAAGAGCGACTTTTTCTATGTATTGCTCTTTAGTGTAAATTCGATGCATTTTTTTCAAAATTCGGTTAGAGCCGGCCTGTAGTGGGAAGTGGACAAACTCACAGACGGTTCTTAAATCTCTGACCGCTTCCATCAACTGAACGCTAATATCAATAGGGTGAGAAGTTAAAAAGCGCACCCGCTCTAACCCCTCGATTTTGTCCAATCTATAAAGAAGGTCATGGAAAAGCACTCCAGTTTCGGGACGATCTTTTCCGTAACTATTCACATTTTGCCCTAAAAGGGTGACCTCTTTGTACCCTTTCTGGACAAGGTCGCGCACCTCCCTTTCAATCTCTTCATGAGGGCGCGAAACCTCTTGACCTCTTGTGTAGGGAACAACACAGTAGGTGCAATATTTGTCGCAACCGCGGATGATCGATACGTAACCTTTAATTTTGTGCTCTCTTTCGGCTATCGTGTAATCAAGGGCGTCGTACTCTCCTTCGGTGCGTATTTGCTGTTTACCCGATGCGACCACATCATCAAGAACATTATTTAATTCAGAAAGGTTGTTTGTCCCAATAACAAAATCTACGTGGGGAAGCTTCTTAAAAAGGGTCTCTTTTTTAGCCATCGCCATGCAGCCGGTTACCCCTATAAGCTTATTACGCATTTTTGAGCGGCCTAGCTGCCCCAGTTTCCCCATCACTTTGCGCTCTGCTAGGTCTCTAATAGAACAGGTATTGAAGACCAACAGATCGGCAAGCTCTTCGTCAAGAACTCTTTTTAATCCGCGCCGCTTGAGCTGGCCTACCATGACCTCGCTCTCGAGCTCATTCATCTGGCAACCATATGTTCTAATAAAGAAAGTTTTTGGATCTTTTATCTTCATGGCGTTAAAGATTAACTGAGAATCCTTTTCTTCACAAGATTAGCAAGGGAGATTCAAGAAAAGAAGCTTGTATTAAATGGAAAAAAGGGGTACCATAGCCGAGAAAAAAGGATCGAAATGCAACCCAATTTGAAAATGACAAAAACTTTTCAACGGTCTGAAAGTAAAAAAAATACTTTTTTGATCGATGCTAAAGGTAAGACCCTTGGGCGCTTGTCTTCAGAGATCGCAAAAATTTTGACAGGCAAGCACAAACCTGTTTTCACTCCGAATGTGGATCTAGGTGATGCTGTTGTTGTCGTGAACGCGAAAGATATCGTTGTTACCGGCACAAAAGAGGTAAATAAAATTTATGGTTACCATACTGGTTGGATGGGAGGACGCCGCGAGGTTCCTTTCCGCACCATGAAAGAGCGTAACCCAGGATATATTATTGAGCACGCCGTCAAGGGGATGTTACCTAAGACGACTCTTGCTCATGAGCAGATCAAAAAACTCCGTGTCTTCAAAGATGAAAATCACGGAATGACTAATGAGATGATCACGCTTTAAGGATAAGGACCGGTTTTAAAATGCAAAAACTCCACGAAGTAGTCGCAATCGGAAGAAGAAAAACAGCTGTTGCTAGCGTCCGTCTCCGTCCTGCTACCAAAAACGAGATGCTCGTCAACGAGAGAAAAATGGATGAGTACTTCCCCATCCCAAGCCAAGTCCAAACTGCTTTAGCTCCCTTGAAGGTAGCTGAACTTCTAGACAAGTACGATATCTTCGTCCGTGTTTGCGGTGGAGGATTAATGGCACAAGCAGAGGCAATCCGTTTAGGTGTTGCACGTGCAATTTTGATGGAAAACGAATTTTTACGTTCACAACTTAAATCAGAAGGGTTCCTCCGTAGAGACCCAAGACGTAGAGAGCGTAAAAAGTACGGACAACGTGGTGCACGTCGTCGCTTCCAATTCTCAAAACGTTAGTTTTTGTCTTACAACAAAAAACTTTCATGCAAAAAGACCCGCTACGCCAGTGGGTCTTTTCATTTTGTTAGCTGTCCAAAAACCGCTCTTTGAGATAATCCAGGTATCTTTTTGAGCTCAAGGGTTTTTTTGTAGATTGTTTTAATAGATTTGGGAGATTGTAGAGGCTTCCATGTGTATGGACCGCTCTTTTCAGCCAATCTCGCAACGGCTTGAGATCTCCTTTCAATAGACAGTCCTGTAAAGGAATTTCTTTTTTAAGACATTCGTACTGGTCAGCTGCATACATGCACCCTGTGAGGTAGGTGGGAAAATAGCCAAAACTTCCGGATGCCCAGTGGATATCTTGAAGACACCCTTGAGCATCGTCCTCCACATTAAGGTCCAAAAGTTTTCTTTGATAATCTCGAAAGACTTTAGGCAGATCTTCTACTTGAAGCTCTCCTTCAATGAGCTCTTTTTCAATTTTTGTTCTAAAAATGATATGCAGGGGATAGGTGAATTCATCCGATTCGATTCGTATAGGGTTGGGTGAGACTGCGTGTCTAGAACGGATCATCTCATCCAGAGTAAAAGGCATATCTTTTAGAGTATTTTGACATTTTTTAAAAAGAAGGGTCAAAAAATCCTTTGATCCACCGATGCAGGTTTCAAAAAGCTTTGATTGACTCTCATGCACTGTTAACGAGAGGGCTTGGTTCAATGGATAAAGTTTTTCATGTGGCAACTGGAGATCATACAGGGCATGTCCAAGCTCATGTAGCGTGGAAAATAGCGCTTCAAAAAGATCTTGAGGGTTATAGCGTGTTGTTAGACGGATATCTGTGGGGGCGATCATATCGCAAAATGGGTGGGTAGATTCTGCCAGATAGGTTTTGGGGGCTATGAGATCCACTATCGATCCACATATTTTTTTTTGTTCTTCAATAGAAGCGGGCAGTGGAATAGGAGAAATTTGAGGTGTTTTTTTTTCTTTGAGAATCTTTGTAAGCTCTTTCTCGATAGGATCAAAAAGTTCTTCAATTTCTTTAAATGTTAAATCTTTATCATAAAAAGATAGAAGCGTGTCGTAACGGGATTTTCCTTTTTTTAAGTGGTCGGCAACCTCTTGATTCAGTCGGATCATCTCTTTTAGATCAGATTGAAAAAGAGAAAAATCTTTTTTATCGCGCGCTTTTTTCCAAGATTCAATCGATAGCACCGTGTGTTTTGCAAGTCGCTCAACGAGATCTTTTGGAAGAGAGTTCTTTTCTACCTCATCAAACAGTAATTCTTGATGCCTTTTTTCGGTTGGGTTCGATGGAGTGCTCATTAAATAGGATCTGATTTTTTCATCAAGGATACGATCTTGGATAAGACTTTCAATCAAAGCGGACTGTTCTGCTCGAAAGGGGGTAGCACTCTTTGGCATAAGAGTTTCTTGGTCCCATGATAAAAGAGATTTTATCGACTTGAGGTAGGTGATCTCATTTAGATGAGTCTTGAGAGAATGTGACATAAACTTTTACCCAGTATATGTGAGCCTAAATAGATAATAGAGGTTCTGCCTAATATCATTAAAGGGCGAGAGTTTCGGCTAAATTTGAATGCTTGCCAGCTGATTAAAAACGGAATGAGAGCAACTAGAAAGATTTGAAAAGGTTTTGAGATATCGTGCAAAATTTTTGGTTTAATAGATAACTTTAGCGCAATCGGTTTTTCAAGATTTTTCCAGTGTAGCGAAGAGCTGTTTTTTTCTAAAATTTTTTGGGCAAGGAAAACTTTTCTATGAGGATCAAAATCCTCTGTAAAGTAAAGGGTATTATTTTGACTGTAGAAATAAGCATCCTTTTTGCCCCCTAAAGAGTAGAGCACTTTTTGGTTGTGCATAAGATCGAGAACTTGTACCGGATGGAAATTTGTTTTGTAAGAGCCAACAACAGAGCCATTCTGAATTTTTTCCTCGTTAGTCGCATCATAAAATAGATAAAACGAACCTTCAAACAATAGGAGTGAAAACGAGATATAAATCAGAGGTTTCAAAAGATTAAATCGGCTGATTCCCTGGGATAAAAATGCGACAATCTCCATCCGGATTTGAAGAAGGGTATAAGTTAAGCATGAAGACATAAGCAGAGCCAACGGGGCTAATATATAAGTGTGGGCTAGGGTAATACGTAAGACGTGCTCTATAAGCTCCAGGATCAGAAATCGATTTTTTTCAGCCATTTCCATGTGCATCGCAATGAAGTTGATCATGAATACGCAGCAAAAAATGAGGTAGCACCCTAAAAAATTTCTAAGTAGCTGCTTAAAAATATATCGAAAAGGGTTCATCTCATCTCCCTCTGAATTCTGTATATAATAAAGGGGAGAGGAAAAAATGGAATCAAAAGGTACCACAAAAAGAAAGGATTTATTGAGGAACGGATCGTCAAATAGAAAAAGTAGGTGAATACTGCAACCAGGATACAGATCAGTAGCTGGCTATCTTGAGTTCTTCTGTGCCGGCTGACTCCATACACAGTTGCCAGCATAAACAAAGCGGCAGGCAACAATGAAATACAAATTCGCCTGCAAATTTCTGAAACAGAGAGTTTGCTTTTAAGAGGTAGGTGCTCTTCATAGCCCTGCGGAAAATGGAAAAGAGTAGGTATGTCTTCTTTGTGCATATACCCCTCATCTAATTGACTCAGAATATGCCCATCCTCCTGTGAAAAAATTTGGAGGATCTCGTCTGCTTTAAAGCCTTTCATCTCATCATTCTTGAGATTTTTCAGAATGCACAGATCTAAATGCTCCCCCCCTTTTTTTTGCCCTGCTATAAGGACAGTTTGTTCACAAGATTCAGGAGTCTGTTTTATTGACGTCACAGCTATTGGATAGGTTTTGGGCTGAAAATGTTTCAACATGAGCATAGGGTTTTGGTATATAGCCTCGAGAACGATTCTCTTTCCTAAAAGCCGGTACTTTGGGCAAATATCGGCATTGAGAAAGAAAATCACCATGAAAAGATGGGCTGCTATAAGAAGAGCTGGTGATAGAATTAAGATTCGATTTAACCCTAAGGTCGAGTAAGCGGTCCATTCACCAAACTGGGAGAGCCGATTGCTTATCAAATAGCCCGCGATGGCTGCGGCTAAAGGGCAGGCAAGGGTAAAAAAAAAGGGGGTGTTGTAAAGAATAAATTTTCCCAAAAAAGCGACGGGGGCGCCAGAATCGAGGAAGAAAACCAGCTCTTTAAAACGAAAAAGAAACGATAGAAGCGTTAAAAAAAAAGTATAAAAAAAGAAAGTGGGGACAAACGCTTTAAAATAGGTGCGCCAAAGTACAGGCATAGGTTCACAGTATCGAAGATATCTGGTATAATTGACAAGGTGCGAACGTTAAATAATCTCAATATACCCCAAGAAATCGATAAAAAAGACCCTATTTTGGTAGCGGTCTCCTTTGGTCCCGATTCGATGGCCCTTCTACATAGGCTTATAGAGGCAGGATTTTTAGACATCCATGTGATTCATGTCCACCATGGCCTAAGAAAAGAATCGGATGACGAACTACTAGCGCTTCAGAACTTTTGCAAAGAGCGAGATCTAAAATTTTTTTATAAAAGATTGTCTATTATGAGTTCGATGAATAATCTCGAGGATACCTTACGGCAAGAGAGATTCCTTTTTTTTAAAGAAATTTACTTCAAGATTGAGGCAAAAGCTCTTTTTCTCGGTCAACAAGCTAATGAGCAGGTGGAGACCGGTCTAAAACGTCTATTTGAGGGTGCCCACTTTTCGCAGTTCAAGGGTATAGAGTTTGAAAAAAACCTATGGGGAATGCGAGTAATTAGGCCACAACTAAGCGATTGGAAAGAGGATATTTTAGCCTACCTTGCACATCATAAAATCCCCTTTTCGACGGATCAATCCAACTTCAGTGAACGATTCTTAAGGGGCCGTATGCGAAAAGAGATGATCCCTCAATTAAAAAGACAATTTGGTAAGGAATTAGAAAAAAACATACATTATTTTATGGAAAAAATTACAGATTGGAATGCCCATCTGGAAAAGAGGATAGAGGTGTCCTGGTCGAACAAAATTTTTGGGCCCTATGGAGATTTTTTTTCTAAAGAGTTTCTTGATAGATTAGATCAAGTAGAGCTAGATTATCTTTTTTACAAAGCAGAGATTAAACACCGAGCTATTCGCAAGCGCCTTTTGGCTCACTGGAGTAATCAAGAGTTTGGTAAAAAGCTTCATATGGAATCTTGGATAGTTCATGTTGAGCAGGTGGGGATATTTATCCAAAAAAAACCGATCGAATTGGAGCAAACGCATCAAAAAAAGGGTGCACTTGGGGGCTGGCTTACTTTTTGGAAAGGGGAAAACGGCTATTTTCCAACTGAAAAAAAGGAAAGGTGGGCTAAATTACAAGCATTAAAACCTGCATTACGAGAAAAAATTTTAAAAGAATATTCCAGGCAAAAAATACCTATTTTTTTACGAAAAAATGTTTATGTCCTTGAAGATCAGGGAAAAGTTATTTATGATATTTTATCCCTCTGTTATCCTTAGTAATCTCGTGATGAATTTTTAGTTGAATCTTTAATTCAGTTGTTGCGATAGGTAAAGGTACATCAGGTTAGTTGCTCTGATTTTTTATATATTTAATTTTGGATTTTGTGCATGAGTCAAGAGAGTAAAAAAGGGTTTGGAGGCGGTTTTTTCCTTTTGATCCTAGGTGCCATTTTTATGATGCTTACCCTCCAAAATCTTTCTGAAAAGAAGACCTCCTCGGTAGCCTTCAATTATCAAGTTGAGCATCTGATCAATTTGGGTTTGATTGACCCTAATTATAGCTTCAAAATTCCTGAGAGTGATCACATGGTCACATTTAGAGGAAAATTCCATGATACCCTCGATACGAATTCTAAAGATCGCTACGCCTATCTTAAGCTTTTAAAATCTGAAATAGACCAGTATCAAAGCTATCTCCATGCTTCAAATGAGCTAGATAAGACAGCTCAAGAAATTCGTGAAGTTGCAAATGTTTTTTTGGAAATTTCTGGAGTCCCTTTATCAGATAAGGGCTATACCGTTGTGGGCAGATCTTATGATTTGAAAGAAAACGAATCTCCTCACAAGTTTCAAAGAGCGAATGGAATCGTAATCCGTACTCCTCCTAAGCTACAATTTAAGACCTTTCAGCAGATAGAGACCTCTTTTTTAGCTGGCGGCAACGAGGAAAAGCTTCGAAGCGATTTAGATCAGATTATAGATACGCTGTTGTCCTCTAAAATTTCTATTTATCATAAGGGAATTCGCTCCAGTCTTAAAGGGGCAAAATCTCTGAATCTTGCTGATGCATTGGTGGCTGTCAAATCGACAATCGACGACCTCAATAAAGAGGAACAGGATCTTCGCCTTTTACCTACCCGTTCAGTAAGAAATTATAAGCACTATCTTGCTGAGTGGAGGCTGAATGTCCAAAACTTAGCCGAGACACAAGAAAAACTTGATACTGTCCGCTCTAAAGTAAAAGACATTACCTGGTATTACAATGATGCCGCCATGTCCTCTTTTAAATTGGAAGAGACTGCTCGCTCTAATCCTGATCAATATGCCCGCTGGTTTAACCAGGCCCGATCAGAGTGGGATGCTTTTGAAATGAATAGAGGAAGCGCCTTTACCGTGTACTCCCAACAAAGAAATATGGTTTTGGATACCACCTTTAAAACCGAGGAGCCGACGCCGGGTTACATCAACTATATTTTCACATTGATGCCTCTTATTTTGATCATCTCTTTGTTATATTTTATTTTTTCTCGTCAGATTAAAGGAGTTGGTGGGGGTGCTATGAGTTTTGGAAAATCTCCAGCTCGCCTTTTGACCCCTTCTTTAGACCGGGTGACTTTTTCTGACGTTGCAGGAATCGACGAGGTGCGCGAGGAACTGGTCGAGATTGTAGATTTTCTTAAAGACTCCTCAAAATACGTCAAGCTTGGAGCCAAGATTCCAAAGGGTGTTCTTCTAGTGGGTCCACCTGGTACTGGCAAAACCTTATTAGCAAAAGCTGTTGCTGGGGAAGCTAACTGCCCTTTCTTCTCAATATCGGGTTCTGATTTCGTTGAGATGTTTGTTGGTGTAGGAGCAAGCCGTGTTAGGGATCTTTTTGAACAAGCGCGTAAAAATGCACCCTGTATAATTTTTATTGACGAGATCGATGCTGTGGGTCGCTCAAGGGGAGTGGGCTACGGTGGGGGCCATGACGAGAGAGAGCAGACGTTAAATCAGTTACTTGTTGAGATGGATGGAATGAATCCTGCCAGTGGGATCATTTTGATTGCGGCAACAAACCGCCCCGACGTCTTAGACAAGGCTCTTCTAAGACCTGGAAGAATTGATAGGCAGGTTTTTGTAAATCTTCCCGATTTAAAGGGTCGCACCGAGATTTTGCGTGTCCATGCCTCTAAATATAAATTAGATCTCTCCTGTAATCTCGAGGCGATTGCGAAAATGACAACGGGTACGGCCGGTGCGCATTTGGCAAACATGATGAACGAGGCGGCCCTTATTGCTGCGAAGAAAGGGAGAGCTGCTATTTTTCAGGCAGATCTTGAAATGGCAGTAGATAAAGTGCGTTTTGGAAAAGAGCGTAAATCGATGAAGTTCAGCCAAGACGATATCCGATCTACAGGTTACCATGAATCGGGGCACGCGATTGTGGCCATGTGCCTAAAAAATGCAGATCCGGTGGAACGAGTGACAGTCATTCCGCGACAGCAGTCTTTAGGGCATACCGCTTTCAGACCACAAAAAGATCGATTGAGCTACTGGAAAAGGGAAGCTGTTGACTATATAGCTGTCCTTATGGGCGGCCAGGTTGCAGAGGAGATTTTTGTTGGAGATATCTCGTCAGGTGCTAGACAAGACATTAAAATGGCAACTAATCTAGCCCGTTCTATGATTTGCGAATGGGGTATGAGTGATATTCTCGGAAAGGTCTATTATGAGGAGTCCAGTAGCGATCCTTATGTTATGACGCAAAAAAAAGAGTTCTCAGAAGAGACCGCTAAATTGATAGATCAAGAGGTTAAAAAAATTATCGACTCTGGCTATCAAAAAGCAAAAGAGATCCTTATAACTCATAAGGACAAGGTACAAATCATGACCGATGCTCTTTTGAAATACGAGACAATTGATAATCATGATGCTGTACAAATTATGGAAGGGACTTTTAGCTTTGAGCAAAAAGAGGGGCGTCTTAGGAGTGAAGAGGAGGCCCTTCAGGCCGGGCGTGGAGTGGCTCCGATTGAGTTAAAAAGCTTTAACGGCAACATCAATCCCAGCCAAACTTAAAAAGGGATGGGCTTCTTTTATGGGCCATCCTTAAAATCATAAGTCCAAAAAAAAAGCCCCTTTTTCAAGGGGCTTTTTTAGTCTTTTGTCTAAAGGAGTGTTAGGTGCTCTGGACAGTCTCTTTCTTTTCTTTAGGTAGAAGAACTTTTCTTGAAAGACGGATCTGACCGCGGTCGTTGATTTCAAGTACTTTTACTTCCACTTGTTGTTTTTCTTTCAGGTAGTCTTCGACGTTGTTTACCCTTTCATGAGCAATTTCTGAAACGTGCAAAAGACCCTCTTTTTGGCCGGGCAGAGCTATAAAGGCTCCGAAAGGAACAATCGATACGACTTCACCGGTATAAGTTTTACCTACTTCTACCTCGGCAACAATATCGGAAACCATTTTATGGGCTTTTTCAACGGCTTCGGCATCGTTACCGCTGATCGTCACCATACCCTCATCAGTCACATCCACTGTCACCCCTAGTGCTTGGATCAGACGGATCTGTTTTCCACCAGGACCAATCAGAGTCCCAATTTTATTAGGATGAATCTTGATATTTACAAGGCGCGGCGCGAATTTTGAAAGACCTTTTTGCTTGCTTGGAACAGCTTTTTTCATCTCCTCCAAAATATGCATTCTGCCCTCTTTTGCTCTGGAAAGGGCCTCTTTCATAATTTCTATTGTAATGCCTTCTACTTTAATATCCATTTGGAACGAAGTGATACCGGATGCTCCACCCGCGACTTTAAAGTCCATGTCACCCAAATCGTCCTCTGTACCTAAAATGTCAGTTAGAACGACATAGCGATTTTTCTCGAGGATCAATCCCATGGCTACTCCTGATACAAGCTCCTTGATAGGGACACCAGCGTCTAGAAGAGCAAGCGCTCCGCCACAAACAGATGCCTGCGATGAGGAGCCATTAGACTCGAGAATGTTGGACTCTATACGCATCGAGTAGGGGAAGTTCTCTTGTGTTGGAATGATCTCAAGAATCGCTCTTTCTGCCAACTTTCCATGACCCACTTCGCGACGACCTGGAGTCCCAAGTCTGCCCACTTCACCTACGCTGAACGGAGGGAAGGAGTACTGCAGATAGCATCTTTCCACAACATCACCATAAAGGGACTCAGTTTTTTGCATCGAGGTGGTAGAACCAAGGGTGGCAATACAAAGTGCTTGCGTTTCACCACGAGTGAAAAGAGCACTTCCATGTGTTCTGCTAAAAAGACCCAACTTCACAGAAATCGGTCTCACTTGGTCTAGAGAACGGCCGTCAATTCTTTTGTTGTGGGTAAGCGCCTCTTTTCGAAGGATATTTGATTTTGCAATTTTGATTGCAGCTTGAAGACGATTAGCAGGAAGACCCATTTTTTCAATTTTGGGGGTAAACTCGTCAGTAATTTGAACCTGAACAGCACTAACTGCGTCGCTTCTATCTGCTTTTTTTAATTGAAAAAGGGCCTCTTTGAGCTCAGAACCAAAACGGGACTCAATCTCTTGAATAAGAGCATGAGGAGGAGCCATGTTTACGAAATCGGCTTTCTTCTTACCACATTTTTGCACAAGCTGATCAATTGCATGGGTAATTTTTTTAATCTCATGGTGACCTAAAGAGATCGCCTCAAGAATTTGCTCCTCGGAAAGAAAGTTACAGCCTCCCTCAATCATCAAGATAGCTTCGTGTGTTCCTGCCAAAACAAGATTTAATTTGGATTTTTCTTGGTTTTGGATTGTGGGGTTAATAATGAACTGGTCGTTTAAGTAGCCGATTCGAACTGCTGCAACCGTTTTTCCGCTAGGGACATCAGAAATTTGTAGAGCTGCACTGACTGCATTGATCGCATGGGGCTCTAGCTGGTTTTCTGCGTCAAAGGAGAGAACTTGCGCTATAAGTTGCACTTCATTCATAAACCCCTCTGGGAACATCGGTCTCAGCGGGCGATCGATAAGGCGGCTGATAATCGTTTCAGTTGAAGTTGGTCGCCCTTCTCTTTTAATATACCCTTGGAGAGTTTTTCCAACGGAAGAGAATCGCTCTGTGTAATCCACGCGAAGGGGGAAGAAGTCGGCCTCGGGGTTTGCGTTAGGGGCCATACAGGCAGTTGCAAGAATAGCGGTATCGCCGGTGCGTAACAGAACAGCTCCATTAGCTAACCTTGCTAGTTCTCCAGTTTCAAATGTGATGTGCGTTTTTCCAACAGTCACTTCGGTTTTATGACTTACCATAAGTCGTTCCTAGTTCTAAATTTCGTCGATAGTTTCGATCGCTAATTATGGCACACTTTTCCTTCTAAAGGCAATAGATCTCTAAAATAAAGGTAGTAAAAATAGTTTTAAAAACTATTTTTAACGAAATATTGTAAAGAAATTTTTTTAAATAAAATCTTTAGTGTATGGTGCAAAAATTCTACAAAAGGAAAAATCAGCTAAGTTGAATTCTTCCTAAAGGCTGAATCCGGATTTCGGGGATAATTTCATGCGTTGAAAGAACAGCTAAATCAGGAAACTCTCCCTCAATAAGCTTGCGAACAAAGCGACGTATATCCATGGATGTGAGCACTACTGGTTGTTGCCCACCTGGTGGGGGGGGAATATAAGCAGAGCGCAAAGCTTGTAAAATGAGTTGTGCTGAATCGGGATCCAAGGTGAGGTAAGTTCCGCCCGATGTTTGTTTGATCGCTCCCCTGACAATCTCCTCGATTTCGGGGTCAAGCATATACACTGCAAGAGTAGTCTGACCCTGGGAGTATTTGTAGCTGATGTACCTTTTTAAGGAAGATCGAACATATTCAGTCAACAAGACAGTATCTTTTTCCATTTGAGACCACTCAGAAAGAGCTTCGAGGATTGTGCGAAGATCTTTAATGGAAATTTGTTCTTGTATAAGCCTTTTGAAAATTTCGGTAAGTTTTTGCAAGGGGACAAGTCGAGTAACCTCTTTTGCAAGATCGGGGAAGGATTTTTCGATGAATTCCAAAATTGAGCGCACTTCCTGAATTCCCAAAAATTCGGAGGCATTCTTTTTGTAAAAGTAGGATAAATGCAAAATCATGACGTCGAGAGAATCCCAGTATTTTATTCCCGCCTTTTTAAGAATTTCTAGATATCGGTCCTCAACCCAGTAGGAGTTTTGATTCAAAATACTTTTGAAAGTGGTGTAGGGGATATTATAGCGCTTAAGATTTTCGGCCGATTCATTAGTTAAGACTTTACCTTGAACAAGCATCCCTTTTTCCATAGGGACCTCATTTAAGTAGATCATGTACTCATCGTCTTGAAGGTTGGGCGCATTTGTACGAACATGCACTCCAGGAAAACGGACTCCGAGGTCAGAATAGAGAGCTGCACGCATTTTAGGGACCATGAGCTCGACAAATTCGGCCCCTTTACGCTCTTTCATTAGCTGAGATCCAAATTTCCCAACCTCGAGAATAACAGGAAGAGTCAGTGCAAATTGCGTTGTGCCCCCTTTGACTAAAGCATGATCTTCAGCACCCTCAATTGCCATTGATGAGCCATCTGCGGAACGTACGACGCCAAGAGCTTTTTTCTCATCAAGCATTTTTTTGATTCCGGTACCACCGATCAACAGTGAGAGAGGGAGGAATACAAACGTGGGAAACACCGGTATTAAGGAGAGTAAAAAAAGAACTCCGGAGCTGATAAATAACGCTTTGGGGTGGGATAAAATCTGTGAAGAGATATCGCCACCTAAGTTTGCGTCAGCTTTGTCTGAAGAGACACGGGTAGTGATGATACCTGCAGTCAACGAGACCAAAAGTGAGGGGACCTGGGACACAAGGCCACCACCGATGGACAAGAGGGTATAAATTTTAGCCGCTTGCATGGCAGTCATTCCATGGATAGCAACCCCAATGATCAAACCACCGACGATGTTGATCACTGCAATCACGATACCGGCAATAACGTCCCCTTTCACAAACTTCATCGCTCCGTCCATCGCACCATAGAGCTGGCTCTCTTTGGCTAAAGCAAGACGAAGTTCACGAGCTTGATTGGCATCAATCATACCGCTACGCATATCCGCATCAATACTCATTTGCTTACCGGGCATCGCGTCCAATGTGAAACGAGCTGCTACTTCAGCGACACGCTCAGCACCTTTAGTGACAACGATGAACTGCACAATAGTGATGATCAAGAAGATAACACCACCCACAACGAAGTTACCGCCCACAACAAGGTTACCGAAACCAAAGATGATTTCCCCTGCGTTGGCATAAAGGAGAATCTGACGAGTGGCTGAGATTTCGATACCCAGACGGAACAGGGTCGTAATGAGCAAAATAGAAGGAAATGAGGAGATGTTTGTGGCTCTTGGAATGTACATCGAGACCATCAAAAGCGATAAAGAGACGGTGATGTTAATCGCAATAAATACATCCAACCCTTCAGGAGGTATGGGGATGATAATCATCATGAAGATAATCACGACAAATATCGCTAAAACCATGTCACTAGACTGGTTGATAAAGCGTAAAACAGAGCTGCCTCCCAAAGAGGGAGTAAGTTTTGAGAGAAAGTCTTTCATTTAAGGAGTTCGGTAAATTTTTCTTCTTTTTGTTTTTGCAGGCTGTTCACCCATTTCAAAATATCCGCTACGGCTTGATAGGTATGTTCAGGAATGAAAGTCCCGATCTCCCCTTTTGACCATAACTCATGTGCTAATTCGATATTTCGCATGATTGGGATTTCACATTCAACAGCAATTTTTATAATCTCTTCTGCAACAAGGTCAGCACCCATAGTTGCGATAACAGGGACATTTTTTTCTACGGCATCATATTCGATTGCTACCGCTATATGAGTTGGATTGGTAATAACAGTTCTAGCTCGCCTTGTGGCGTTGGGTCCCTCAGAGTAGGCGATTTCACGAGCAATTTGTCGTCGGCGACCTTTAATGTGGGGATCACCTTCCGTATCTTTGTACTCCTGTTTGACCTCATATTTTTCCATTCGCATCTCTTTTGCGAAATTATATTTTTGAAAAATTAAGTCAAATAAAGCAATGATTATAAAGAAAATACCCACTCTAAGCACAACTTTTATGAGAAAATTTGCAAAAACAATCACAGCGCCCATTGCCGGCATATTGATAGTCGAAACAATTTCAGGAAGACTGTCTCTAATGACGGTGTAGATTAAAATAAAAGCACCAGTGATCTTGAAAAGAGACTTGAGAAGCTCGAAAAAGGTTTTAGCTTTGAAAATGTTTTTTAGGTTGGTAATGGGGTTAAGTTTTTTCAGATCTGGCTTAAAAACTTCAACAGAAAAAACGGGGCCAATAAGTAAAAAATTTATCAAAACACCAGTGCTCACTACAAGCCCAAGAATAGGCAAAGAGATGCTTAAAATTGTATCAAGAGCTGATGTTAAAAAGGGGGCGACCCCTTTTTGTAAATCGAGATCACTATTGATGCTTCGAAATGTGAAAATTGTGTAGCTTACAAGCGTTTCATAGATAGATTTAGCGGAGAAGAGAATTGTTGAGATAGAGACGATAAAAGTAAAAGCAGAAGGGAAATCCTGCGACTTGGCTACCTGACCTTTTTTACGTGCATCACGTAACTTTTTTGGTGTTGCCTTTTCACTCTTTTCTGCCATTTTTTAGATTATAAAAGAAACCATGGATATTTCACCATGGTCAAACTAAATAAACGAAGAAATGTTGAATGTTTGGGAGTGTTTTACAAATATTGTCAGCCGTGAAAAAATAGAATTACATCCCCGTCTTTTACAACGTAAGTTTTCCCTTCCGTGCGAGCAAGCCCTTTTTCTTTAGCGATGGTGCGTGTTTTGCAACTTACAAAGTCGTCGTACGCGATCACTTCAGCCCGAATAAATTGTTTTTCAAGATCGCTATGGATTTCTCCGGCAGCTTGGGGAGCTAAAGTCCTTTTTCGAATTGTCCAAGCTCTTGCCTCTTTTTCTCCCACGGTAAAGTAGGTGATAAGCCCTAAAAGTTCAAAACTTTTTCTAATAATTCTATTGAGACCAGATTCGGTTAAGCCACATATTTCGAGAAAGTCTTGGGCCTCATCACCGGAGAGTTGAGAAAGCTCCTCCTCAAGTTTCGCTGAGATAGTCAAGCAAGCTGCACTCTCAATTTTTGCCACCTCTTCGAGCGCATTTACATAGGGATTATTCGTGCTGAGGATATCATTTTCGGCTACATTTCCCACATAAAGAACAGGTTTTGAAGTGAGAAAATTGTACTCTTTTACACTTTTGAGCTCTTCAGTATTGAGCTTGAGTGCTCGAAGGGGAAGGCTCTCCTCCAGATGCCTTTGCATCTTTTTAAGGGTTTCTAGAGTTGCCTCTTTTTCCTTATTCGTCCGCGCAACCTTCTCGATTTTTGGGATTATGGAGTTGATGGAGTCTAAATCGGACAAGATGAGTTCAAGGTTGATAATTTCTGCATCATCTTTTGGATGTACGCGCCCTTCTACATGGATAATATCTTGGCTATCAAAACAGCGCACGCAGTGGAGGATCATGTCACAATCACGAATGTTGTTTAAAAATTTATTTCCAAGGCCTTGCCCCTCTGAAGCCCCTTTTACCAAACCTGCGATATCGACAAATGTGATGGTTGCATGAATGCGACGTTCGCTTTGCGCTAAAGTCTGGAGAACATGAAGCCGAGCATCAGGTAATTCCACAAGCGCCTCGTTGGGCTCAATGGTGCAAAAAGGGTAATTTGCAATCTCTGCCTGGTTTCTTGTGATAGCAGAAAAAAGAGTGGATTTTCCCACATTGGGGAGACCGACGATGCCGACTTTGAGATTCATGTTGCTTACAGCCTTTGTAGATGATCCGTATACGAAAAATTTGGTTCAAGAAGACTAGAAAAATCTAGACACTCTTGGATTTGAAAACGCCCGGAGCGGGTTCTTTTGAGCTCTTTGACATGCCCAAAACAACCAAGTGCTTGCCCCAGATCATGGGCGATAGAGCGGATATAGGTACCCTTTGAGCAGTGAACTGTAAGTTTTAGCTCGGGGTACTGGTAATAGACAAGTTCAGTGTCTAATAAAACCTGTTGTGGTGCTCTTGCTACCTCAATACCCTGTCTTGCTAGATCATACAATCTTTTCCCGTTCTGTTTTTTTGCCGAAAACATAGGGGGGGTTTGATAGCATGTGCCTTGAAATTTTTTCAGAGCTCCTTGGATTGTTTCTAGAGAGGGAACGAGTTGAGACGAATCGACGATCTCACCCTCTGTATCGTATGTTGTTGTGGAGCTACCCAAGGTGATTACGACGTCATACTGCTTGTCATCATTAAGAAAAAGGTCTGATTTTGTCGTATAGGTTTTTCCTACAAGCATGACCATCACGCCAGTTGCTAAAGGATCAAGAGTACCCGCATGACCGATTTTTTTTATGCCTGTAAGTTTTCGCAAAAGGTGCACAAGATAAAAGGAACTTTTACGTAAAGGCTTATCAACAAGGAGGATTCCGTGAGAGGAGTTATTCTGTAGGCTCATTAGCAGGGGTGTCCTTGCGCATCTGCTGAATTTTATGAAATACCTGCTCCAGCTTGAACATCTCGTCGTACTCACTGTCGTAGATAAAACGGAGCTCAGGGAAAAAACGGAGCTTAACCTCTTTTGAGCACTTAACAGCAATGAATCCACTTGCATAGTTCAGCGCCTCCTTAGTCTTTTCCACTTGCTGTTTAGTAGCATTAGTAATGGTAAAGTAGACTTTGGCAAAGTGGATGTCTGGGGAGACATCCACTTTTGTAATAGTGAGAAGGGGAGCTATGTGCTCGTTTTTCACCTCAGTTCGAATGATATCGCTTATGACCTCTTTTAATAGAGAGTTTACACGCTCGATTCTTCTGGAAGACATCTTTAAAGCTCCTGCTGAATATACTGGACTTCAAATGTCTTCACGATATCGCCGACTTGCACATCATTGTAGCCTTTGAAAAGAATACCGCATTCAAGCCCTTTTTGAACTTCTTTAACGTCTTCTTTTACGCGTTTCAATGATTGAATCTCACCGTCAAAAACGATCTCTGAGTTGCGGTAGACTTTAGCAATGTGGTTACGTTTTACAGTGCCACTTGTTACCATACATCCTGCAATCACTCCAAGGTTGGAGGCCTTGAATGTTGCTCGAACTTCAACTTCAGCCATTTCGTTTTCAATACGTAGCTTATCGAGGAGTTGTGTCATAAGCTCTTTAGCGTCGTCAACAAGATGGTAAATCACATCGTGGTGATGGATTTTAATCTTGTGAGTGCGAACAAAAGATTCGATACTTTTATCGGTTTTTGTGTGGAAACCAAAGATCACAGCATTGGAAGTCATCGCGAGCTCAGCATCTGTTAGGGTAATCATGCCTAAGCCCTCAGAAACAAACTGAATTAAAACTTTTTCAGTTGGGATCTTGAGTAGGGAGTCTTTAATCGCCTCCAGCGAGCCCTGTACATCCGCTTTTACAATCACGTTAAAAATCTTTTTCTCCTGACGCGTAGCATTAGCTTGCAGCATAGAACCAAGATTAAAGGACTGTTTTCTCAGTCTGCTTTTGCGTGACTCAGCTTCTCTTTGCTCACAGATTTTTCTAGCCTCTTTTTCGCTTTTAACAACGATAAAATCACTGCCAGATGGGGGAACGTCCGAAAGTCCTGTGACTCTCACAGCGTGAGAGGGTCCAGCAGACTTTAGTGCATTTTGGTGCTCATCCTGAATGGTTTTTACTCTAGCATAGGCTTGACCAAATACGATTGCATCGGAGATTCGAAGCGTTCCGTTTTGAATAAGCAGCGTTGCAGAGGGCCCTAGACCTTTGATAATTTGGGATTCAAGAACTGTTCCACGTGCTCTGGATTGCGGATTCGCTTTCAACTCGAGGATTTCAGACTGTAAAGCTAGAAGCTCGCTCAGCTCAGAAATTCCTTCGCCTGTAAGAGCCGAGCAGTTCACTGTAGGAACCTCTCCACCCCATGCTTCAGGTAATAGTTCTCGATCAGCCATTTGGCGATAGACTTTTTCGGGGTCAAATCCCTCTTTGTCCATCTTATTTATGGCAAAAATCATCGGTAGCTTAGCCTCTTTTGCAATACGGATGGCCTCATCGGTTTGCACCTTGAAACCTTCGTCTCCTGCAACAACCAAAACAACAATGTCTGTGACACTGGCGCCACGCGAGCGGATAGTTGTAAAGGCCTCGTGACCAGGTGTGTCTAATATAGTGATGTCGCCGTTCGCAGTGTGGCAGCTAAAAGCTCCGATGTGCTGCGTAATGGCACCTGCTTCTTTTGAAGTAAGATTACTTTTACGTAAGGCATCGATTAGGCTGGTTTTCCCGTGATCGACGTGACCCATAAAAGTGACTACCGGAGGTCTTGAGGCGAGTTGATCTGGCTCGGAGGCAGTGATCTCCTCAAGGATAGATTTACCGGTAATATCCATTCGGTCTTGCTTGGAGGTATCGATAGAAATATCACACCCAAAATCTTGACCGACTAGTTGAACAACAACCTCGTCATCGAGCATGTCATTTAACATGCATTTGATACCGTGAGTTAAAAGTTTTGCAATTACTTCAACTGCTTTTAACTTCATCTCAGCTGCTAAATCTTTTACCGAAATAGGAAGTGTTACAGAGATAGCTTTAGGTCTTAAAATTTCCTCTGCAGCATTCGATTTAGCAATGTGTGTCTTAAATTTGCGACGGTGGAATTCATCCTCATCATCTCTCAGTCCATGACGATCACGGCTATCAAAATGTTTCGAAGGTTCGTTGAGTCTTCGCTTTTTCTTCTCTTCATCCTTTAAGGGTAGGCCCTTCTTAGTAGGGGGGAGCGAGCGTCTTGAGCCCGGCTCTGCTTGGACAGGAGGAAAATTAGCCCCTTGTACAAATGAAGGTCTTTGAAATGGTGGACGAGCTCCTTGCGGACGTGGTCCAAAGCCGGGTCGGCCACCCTCTCTTGGAGGATAGCGTCTCTCACCACCTTCGCGTGGAGGGTAAGAGCCGCGCTCTGCACCTTCGCGTGGCGGGTAGGGTCGTCTCTCACCACCTTCACGTGGTGGGTAAGGTCTTCTCTCTCCACCTTCACGGGGAGGATAAGGTCTTCTCTCTCCGCCTTCACGGGGAGGATAAGGTCTTCTTTCACCGCCTTCTCGAGGAGGATAAGAGCTACGTTCACCACCTTCGCGTGGCGGGTAGGGTCGTCTCTCTCCACCCTCTCTTGGTGGGTATGGTCTTCTTTCACCACCTTCACGTGGTGGGTAGGGTCTTCTTTCACCACCTTCGCGTGGTGGGTAGGGTCTTCTTTCACCACCTTCTCCTGGAGGATAAGAACTGCGTTCGCCACCTTCGCGCGGTGGGTAGGGTCTTCTTTCACCACCTTCTCTTGGAGGATAAGAACTGCGTTCGCCACCTTCGCGTGGTGGGTAGGGTCTTCTCTCACCACCTTCTCTTGGAGGATAAGAACCGCGTTCGCCACCTTCGCGCGGTGGGTAGGGTCTTCTTTCCCCACCTTCGCGTGGTGGATAAGATCTTCTTTCGTCGCCTTCGCGTGGTGGATAAGAACCTCTTTCGCTACCTTCTCTAGGTGGATAGGATCTTCTTTCGTCGCCTTCGCGGGGTGGGTATGAACGTCTTTCTGAAGGGTAGGGTCTAGCTTGGTCTGAAGCTGCAGTACCTTGTGAGGATTGTTCTTGATTTGATGGTGGTGCCGTATAGCGTCTTTCAGTTGAGTAAGAAGAGGTAAATCTAGGTTCAGCACGTCCTGATACGCGTTGATCGCTATTTTCGTCTCTTGGTCCAGTATTGTGTGAGGAGCGAGTATAACCGTCCGCAGGTTTTTCAAAGCTCATGCTTTTCGGTTGAAAGCCTGAGGGTTTAGAGGTTCTATCAGAAGAAAATCCAGGACGAGTAGTTCTTTGTTGGGGTTCAATCGAACGCTGCGCTCTTGGTTCAAATGAAGACGCAGGTTTATCAGTTTTTGTAGGCACTTCATCCTCAAATGATTTTTCCGAAACCTCTTCTTTGAAGATCTCTTTTTCGATCTGCGAGAGACGCTCTTCTTTAGGATGAGATTCGATTATAGGTTTTGTCTTTTCGATAGCGGGCTCATCGAACGTGACAGGTGTTTCCTTAGCTTCTGGAGCTACAGCTTTTTTGGCCCGGGAAACTTTTTTTGGTGCTGGTTTTTCCGTTACTTGAGATTCAACCGTCTTGGTTTCTATCTCGTTGTCTTTGGTCAAAGTCTCAGAAGGTTCGCCTTTTTTTTGGCGAATCCCTTTGAGAACTTGACTGAGTTGACTGTTTTTAACGTTAATCTTTAGATTCTTAGCCAATCGAACTTCCTACGTGCTTGCGAATGCGGTCGATAGTGTCCTCGACAATCTCAAGGCTTAAGCCAGTTTCGCGAGAGATCTCAGCAGCATTCTTTTGTAAAATTTTTCTCATCGTGTCCAGACCCCCTTGGATGTAGGCATCAATCACGAGGTGATTGACTCCTTGCAGTTCGGTGAGGGGCGAATCAAGAATGGGCTCTTCAGAAAGAGCTAGTCTTCGTTGCTCCTCGAAAGCACCACGCTCGAATTCAGATTCCTTGAAGATTTCTAATCTTCTTTCGAGAAGGTCAGCTGTCAGACGGGCATTAGCACCGCGTCTACCGAGAGCTGAGGGATAAGATTCGTCCGCAACAACGATCACAAAATCGCCCTCTTCTGTCTCGTCAATACGACGAATATCACAAGGAGATAAAGCGTTTTTGAGAAGTTGAACTGGATTATCATTCCAGGGGAAAAGGTCAATTTTTTCATGACCAAGTTCTCTTAGAACGTTTTTAATGCGACTACCGCGAACACCAACACATGCCCCAACAGGATCCAGTTTTAGGTCTGATGAGACTAGAGCGATTTTCGTGCGGAATCCTGCATCGCGTACGATTCTGCGAATTTGAATGACACCTTCGGCTAATTCAGGTACCTCTTGCTGCAAAAGAGCAACGACAAAGTCTGGGTGACTACGAGAGAGAATCACCTCTGCTCCACCGCTTTCGGTATCTTGAACCTCTAAAAGAAGAGCCAGAACCTTATCACCTACGGCGTAAGTTTCGCCTTTAGGATAAAAACGTGTAGGCAGAAGAGCTTCGACTTTCCCTAGATCAACTATGAGGGTACCCCCTTTGGAGATTCTTCGGATGGAACCAGAGATGATCTCTCCGGCTCGATGACGAAACTCTTCGTAAATAACCTCTTTTTCTGCACCGCGCAGTTTTTGAGAGATCACCTGACGTGCAGTTTGCGCAGCAATCCGCCCAAAGTCTTCGGGAGTAACCTCGATATCGATCCAGTCGCCAATCTTGACCTTTGGATCAAGAGCTTGTGCATCTTTGAGAAGGATCTCCTCTTCCGGATACTCTACTTGGTCAACGACCTCTTTGTGTGCGATCGCGACAATAGAACCGGTTTTAGGATTGACTTCAACAACAACATTGTTGACGCCTTTGTTCTTTTTGCGCGCTGCGATTGTAAGGGACTCTTCGATAGCCTTGATGATCACATCGCGTTTGATCCCTTTTTCTCTTTCGAGATACTCAAATATGGCAATAAGCTCTTTATTCATCGGTTGCCCTTATTATCGTTTTTTACCATCAAGAACAATTGCGTCACGGCTAGTTTTAGTAGAGCCGAGTTCATGTTCTTTGATTGAAAGGGAGATTTTCTTGTGTTCGCGATCAATTTTGATCACTTTAGCTTCCACATCAGATCCGACACGAACCACATCTTCAATTTTATTGAAAGGGCGGTCTGAAAGTTCTGAAACGTGAACAAGTCCTTCGATACCGTTAGCAAGTTCCACGAACGCGCCAAATGCAGTGATTTTCGTAACTTTGCCACGAACAACGCTGCCTACTGGCATTGTCTCTTCGATAGACTGCCATGGATTGTCAGTAAGTTGTTTCACTCCAAGCGTGATTTTCTTGCTCTCTTTGTCAACGGAAAGGATAACAGCTTCCACGTAGTCACCTTTTTTGAGGACTTCGGAAGGGTGAGATACTTTTTTGATCCAGCTGAGGTCGGAGATATGGATGAGTCCATCAACACCAGGTTCAAGCTCAACAAATGCACCGTAGTTGGTGAGATTGCGGATCTCAACTTTTACCGATTTACCCACTTGGTAACGCTCATCGACGTTGTCCCATGGGTTTTCCTCTGTTTGCTTGATACCGAGAGAAATTTTCCCTTCGTCTTTTTGGATGGATAGGACAATCGCTTCCACTTCGTCACCACGATTTACGACTTGGCTAGGATCGGTAACGTTTTTGACCCATGACATTTCTGAAACGTGGATCAAACCCTCGATTCCTGCTTCAAGCTCAATAAAGGCACCGTAGGGAACTAGGTTTACGATTTTTCCACGTACGCGAGTTCCGATTGGATATTTCGCTTCGATTTCGTCCCATGGATTGTGATCTTTTTGCTTGAGTCCAAGCGCTACTCGACCTTTATCCTTGTCGACGCTCAAGATCATGACTTCGACTTCATCGCCAAGTTGAACAAGTTCAGATGGGTGGCGTACACGCTTCCATGCCATATCAGTGATGTGGAGAAGACCGTCGATTCCGTCTAGGTCCAAGAAGGCTCCGAAGTCTGTGATGTTCTTTACAACACCGATGCGGATATCGCCAGGTTGGATATCGTCAAGCATTTCAGCTTTTTTGGAGACGCGCTCATCTTCGATGATTTCACGACGAGAAACAACAATGTTCTTTCTGTCAATATTGATTTTTAGGATTTTTACTTCGAATACTTTGTCAAGGAATTCGTCTACAGTCTTGATACGTTTGTTGTCGATTTGTGAACCAGGGAGGAACGCCTCAACTCCGATGTCCACCATCAACCCGCCTTTAACTTTACGAGTGACTTTACCTTTAACGATAGAGCCCTCTTCGCAATGGTTAACGATGTATTCCCAACGACGTTGCTTGATAGCTTTTTCTCTAGATACAACGATTTGACCGTTGTCGCCTTCGGTTTGATCCAAAAGAACCTCGACTTCGCCACCAATAATGATCTCATTTGGATCTTCGAATTCACCGAGCGGAATAAGCCCTTCAGATTTCAGTCCCACGTCCACAATAACAAAATCTTTAGTTACTAGAACAATCCGCCCTTTAAGGATTTGTCCTGGAACCATGGTGCTTACGGCTGTGGTATCTTCGGCATGAGAGCCTTTGATAAATTTATTGAAAAGTTCGCGGTCGGAAGCGCTGAAATTCTCCTCGTCAAGAATTTTGCTCTCGTCTTGGATCCAGACGCTGTGTTGTTTAGTGGACATGTTAAAGGGTTCTCCTAGGGTTTTTACGTTTTGTTGACAAGTCTAGCAAGCCTCTGTAATAAAAATCAACACATTTGCTACCCTTTAAAAGGTTTAATATGCGCTTGAGAATTGTCTTAAAATTTGGGGGGAAATCCCTAAGCTCTGTGGAAAAAATCCATAAAATAAAAGATATAATAAAATTTTACATTGATACTGGGTACCAACCGATTGTAGTGGTAAGCGCTATGGGTAACACTACTGACGAGCTTCTGAATCTTGCACATACTGTTGTGTCAGCACCACCTAAGCGGGAGTTGGATATGCTGGTTTCTTGTGGTGAAAGAATTAGCATGGCTTTGCTTACTATGGCGCTTGTAGATAGCGGGGTTCAAGCAGTTTCTTTTACCGGAAGCCAATCCGGAATTTTGACAACTAATGATTTTACCGAAGCAAAAATTATTTGTGTAAGACCCCATCGGATTGAGGAGGCTCTTAAAAAAGGATTCATAGTTGTGGTTGCAGGATTTCAGGGGGTTTCACAAGATCGGGAGGTGACTACACTAGGGCGTGGCGGTTCGGACACCACCGCCGTGGCGCTTTGTCATGCCCTTTGCGCACAAAAAGTTTGTTACTTTAAAGATGTGGAGGGTCTATTTACCGAAAACCCACGCCTGAATCCCGAGGCAACTCTTGTGGAAAAAATTGATTATAGCGGAGCTGAGGCCCTTTTGGAAAACGAGAAGCGACCCTTATTACACATTAGAGCTTTAATTCTAGCTAAAAAATTATCTGTCCCACTTGAGATTTTATCTTACGAAAAAGGGTCTGATCTTCTAAAAGCGGGGACGGTTATTCATGAAAACACCCCTTTAAAAAAAGAATTCATTACCTCAGAGCTCTAATTTTTTCACTCTCATTAATTGTATAGAGATGAATTATTTTTCAAAAAAAAACTAGAACTGCTATATGTGCTAAAAAACTCCCGATGGGTAAAAGGAAATTTTTTCTTTTATCGATTATTTCAAGGTTTTTTAAAAGTATAAATGGTGCGAAATACGCATGGCCAAACCCCATCCTAATCCCTCCTCACCAAAGGTATTGGATTTTTATCGCTCGACTAAAGAGCGAATCATGCAGCAAATTTTTTCAAATTGCGAGCATGTCAAAGAGCTTGTGGATCGTCCCGTGCTTTTACGTTCAAAGCTCCCTTTGCTTTTTGTTGAAAGGGCACAAGAGCATCCTTTAGGCGTAAGTATCTATCTGCTATCGAGAGAAAAAGAGGGATTATCGCACTATTTTTTCACGCAATGCTCTACCTCTTTGATCCCCTCTCAGATCACCCCTTTGGAGCGTTTTTTTGCCTCAAATGTCCGTTTGGAGGGGTACGAGGGCGCCTTAACTTTGATTGAGGCCTATGTTGTTTTTCGCTCCCAAGAGGAGTTTGTCCTTTTTAATGAACATCTGGACCGTTTTATGGAAGAGGTCCGTCGTGGTTGTGAAAAAGAGGATATACTTGAGCGTACCTTTGATAGAAGGCGATCAGGAGTGAATCAGGAATATCTGCACTTGCAAGATTTCATCCAGTTTCTTATAAAGCGTGTTCCTTTTTCCCGCCTTCAAACGGAGAAGTTTTTGCGTCGTTTTTGGGTCGAATTCAATGAAAGAATTGAGTCGGATCCTCTAAAGGGAAAATGGAAAAAGTGGTTTGTTCGCTACGTTCTTTTGCAAAAAGAGATCCGGGAGCTGGAGGAGAGCACTTTTGAGGAAAGAGAACACCGAGTTCAGGTTTTTAATTTAGAAAGCTCTTCTCAGAGAGCTACCCTGGGACTTGCTCTCTATTTGCCATTAGCTCCTAATGAGGTTTTTGAGCTCAAACATCTTAAAAAATCTTTACAGCTGATCCATCCCTCTATTGATGTAGACGAGAAAAGCTTTATTCGGTTGCACCATGACTCCATATTTTTAGTTGAAGTACAAACCCATCTTGACCGTCGAGAGATAGAGAGAGGTCTTAAATTCACTTTGAGCTCTTCGATTGAAAGATACGTCCACCAGGTCTTCATGCCCAGAAATGAAGAGGACGTGATGCGTAGAATTGTTACCCTTTGTAACGAGATTAGCTCAAAAGAGGATATTCCTCAGGTGGCGATCCATTTTGAAAGACAGTATGAGACCTATTTGAGCTACCTTGTCTTGATTGTGAAACCCTATGACAATCTTCCAATTGAAAGATTGACCACAATTAGAAAGCAGGGGATTGGTGTTCATCTCGAAGCAACGAGACGATTTTACCAAAGACTTGTTGAGATTGAAGCCTCTACAGTGCGCCTAGATATCGATTTGACAGGTTTTATCAGAGCTGATCACTCGATAGATTCTTTGAAAGTAAGAGCTCACATCACCGATTTTTTAAAGAAAATATTTCCTCAATTTCGGGATTACAACGGGGGGATGATCTCCAAGCAAATTGATAATCTCCGCCTATTCAAAGCTCTTTTGAAAGATCATGACGAGATGTGCCTGGAGAATTTTTTTCTTTCATTGCAACCTGTCGAGATACAGTATTTATCTAAACTAGACCCTCTGATGGAGATGTTTCATTTTTTCATGAGTGGCTCCAAGAATCTTACCGGAGAACATTTGATTAAAAAAGGGCAGGAAGGGGTCTTAATTTTATCTTCCATGCGCATGGCGGCTAAAATCGATGAGGCTGCTAAGCTTTGTATAAAAACCAAATTTGAATGGATAAAAAGCCAGGTCTTAATTTGGGGAAAAAGCTTTCATCTATTCTACCTTTATCAACCTCAACCCGAAACCATGTTAAAATTTGAGGAGATGATGAACCAAATTTTTCTTGAGCGTATTGACAAGGGTGTGATTACATAGAAACGATGAAAAAAGTGAAAATTTCTGCTTCTATCATCGGCGGAGATATGTGTTGTCTGGCCGACGAGTTAAAAAAAATTGAAGAGAGTGGAGCCGACATGCTGCACCTCGATGTGATGGATGGAAATTTCGTGGACAATATCACATTTGGACCCGATACCGTAAGAGGTCTTAGATCTAGATCAAAAATGTTTTTCGATGTCCATTTGATGATCTACCGAGTTTACGACTATGTTGAGCGCTTCAAAAAAGCGGGGGCTGATCGACTCACCTTCCAAGTGGAGGCGACCGAGTATGTAGACGATACCATTAAGTTTATTAAAACTTGCAATATGCAGGTGGGTCTTGCCATATCCCCAGAGACAAATCCAGAACTGCTTTTACCTCACCTAGCTAAAGTTGATCAGGTAATTGTAATGACAGTTCATCCTGGATTTGCAGGGCAAAAATTTATGGAAGAGATGGTGGATCGAATCGAATTTCTTAGCGCCATGAAAAAAAATCACCCCGATTTAAAATTTGAAATATCTGTTGATGGGGGTGTTCATCTGGAAAATGCAAATAAATGCATCGATGCTGGAGCAGATATTTTAGTCTCTGCAAGTGCGCTTTTCGATAAAAAATCCTCGATGAAAGAAATCGTTCACAAAATGCGGGGCGGAAGGTGAATCGGATTTGCACCCTGGGTGGTGGAACCGGAAATTATGTGGTCCTTAGAGGGTTGAAAGAATACCCGGTAGATCTGACTGCTATTGTCACTATGGCCGATGACGGTGGAAGCACTGGAATTTTGCGAGATGAATTGGGGGTTTTACCTGCAGGAGACGTGAGGCAGTGTATAGTTGCGCTGAGTGAATCCTCTGATCTAATGCGAAATCTGATGAATTATCGTTTTGACGAGAGTTTCCTTTCGGGTCACGCATTTGGAAATATTTTTTTATCTGCCCTTGAGAAGGTAACTGGGAGTTTTGAAACTGCGATAGAAGAGGTGAGTCGTGTTTTGAATATCCGAGGAAAAGTAGTTCCTGTCACGACGCAGCATGTGCGTCTCAAAATGATTTTAAATAACCGTAAAGTTCTTGAAAGTGAGAAGGAGATCTATCTTTCAGATGAGATTGATCAAGGGTACAGTGCTTTTTTTCTAGATCCCTACCCCCAGGCTAACCCTGAAGCTATTAACCGTATACTGAATGCGGATGCGATTGTGATTGGACCAGGAGGGTTATATACATCGGTGATATCCAATCTTTTAGTAGACGGGGTTGTTGAGAACTTAAAAAAATCTCGGGCTATCAAAATTTTTGTTGTGAATCTTATGAATCGACGTGGGCAAACTACAGGGTTCAAAGTAAGCGATTACGTTAAAGAGCTCGAGCTTTTCCTAGGGGAAGGGGTGATTGATTACATTGTTGTAAATTCTCAAAGGCCACCGAAAGAGTTAATTGAACGCTACTCTGAAGAGGGGGATCTTGTGGAGTGCGATCTCCAGGATCAGCGTGTCATTCAGACACCTTTGCTTGGACCGATAGATAAAGCTAATAAAAGGGACTTTTTCAAACGAAACCTCATTCGTCATGACTCCGATCGTCTAGCGCGTATTCTCATTCACATCATAGAGGAGGCCAAAAAAAATGCTAGTCCTGTTTGATCTTGACGATACTCTGATTGAAACGACCTCTTCAATTGTAGAACCTAGGCTGGATCGAGCTTTGGATGAGATGATGCAGCAAGGTCTGAAGCTGGAGGATCGAGAAGAGGCCTTAGAAGTCCTAGAAAGATTAAATCGCACCGGATCGAGCTCTTTGGAGGCGATAAAAGAATTTTTACACCTTTACGGTGCTGATCCTGATCTTGTTCAAACTGCCGATGAAGCTATTCGTGATCCCGAATTTAGGGATTTAGTCCCCCAAACGGTTTTTGGGTCGGAAAAAGTCCTTTATGATCTTAAAAGTCTTGCCAATTTGATCCTCGTTACAAAGGGGGAAGAAAATTTTCAGCTAGCAAAGATGAAAAAATCTGGTCTTCCTTATACCTTATTTAGTAAAATTGAGGTCACCCTCTCATCAAAGAAGGGGTGTTATGAAAACATTTTGAAAGAATTCAAGGTGCCACCGAATCGGGTGATTGTAGTAGCTGATCGAATAGATGTCGACTTAGTCCCGGCTAAAGAGCTGGGGATGATCACAGTTTTATTTAGGGCGGCTCGCAATCGTTTTAGCATTTTACCCGACTTATGTGTTGATTATGTGATTGAAGATATGGCTCAGCTATATCCGATAGTGGAGGAAAGATGTTAACCGTACTAGTCCAGCAACTCGTTCCTGGAACAACAATCCGCTTTGAGGGGAAAATCCTCCTTTTAGAGCAAATTATAAAAGTCACGTTGCCTAAGGGGCCGCCATTTTATAAGGCTACCCTTAAAGATCCCGTAACTTCAGAAACCTTTGAGAGAAATTTTAAGCCTGACCAAGAGATTGAAGAGGTCAAAATTTCTAAAAGAAGATTGGAATACTTGTACCTTGAGGGTAGTGAGCATCTTTTTTTAGATATAGACAACCTTGAGCAGGTATTGGTTCCCCAAGAAATTATCAAAGATCGAGCCAATTTTCTCAAAGAGGGGGTCGAGGTAAAAGCACTCTTTTATGGCGATACCGTATTTTCTGTAGAGTTACCGCAATTCTTGGAGCTTCTTGTGGTTAGCGTAAAGGATCAGGGTGGAGGACTTGTTGGGGGCTCAAAAATAGCTTCTTTGGAGACAAATGCGGAGATTGAAGTACCGATGTTTATCGAAGTTGGAGATATTATCAAGGTAGATACAACGCAGAATTTGTATATTCAGAGGGTATAATGGATCTGTCGCATATTCAGGTATTGATCGATGTTTTGAAAAAAAATGGCATCAAAAACTTTTCATTAAAAGAAACCGATGGTCGTGAGATCTCTTTAGAATTTGCCGGTCATGAGTCTTCCAAAATGGAGTCGACTGCTATCGAGGATAGTCCGCAGAAGGCAGCGGTTCAAAGAGCGGAGTCTTTCCAAAATGCAATCAAGGCAGAAATGGTGGGGACTGTCTATCTATCTGTTTCTCCCTCAAAACCTAAATTCGTTGAAATTGGATCAAAGGTGCGAAAAGGACAAACAGTTTGTCTGATCGAGGCGATGAAAACCTATTTTGAAGTCAAGTCCACTCAAGATGGAACAATTGACAAAATCCTTGTGGAAGATAAAGAAGCCGTAGACTTTGGAAAGCCGCTTTTTTCTTTAGTTTAGCCAGACATTGTAATTTATCTATTATGAGTTGAGAAATGAAACGGGTTTTAATTGCAAACCGCGGAGAGATTGCGGTTCGTATCATTCGCGCATGCAGGGATCTTGGATTAGAGACTGTCGCCGTATACTCTACTGCGGATAAAGATTCTCTTCACGTGCTTTTAGCAGATCAATCCATTTGCATAGGGCCCAGTCCTGCGTTGGAATCTTACATTAATATTCCTCGAATTTTAAGCGCAATAGAGGTGAGCGGTGCGGATGCTGTCCATCCAGGTTATGGTTTCCTATCCGAAAATGCCGATTTTGCTCGCCATTGTGAAAAGGGTGGTATTACATTTATTGGCCCATCATCAGATGCTATTGATTCTCTCGGAAATAAAGTTGAGGCCAAAAAAATCGCAACTGAGGCAAAAGCGCCGGTAGTTCCTGGACGCATCCATGCTTTTTTTGAGCCGTCCGAGGCTTTAGATGAGGCGAGAAATATTGGTTACCCCGTTGTGCTCAAAGCTAGAAGTGGTGGGGGAGGAAAGGGAATACATATTCTTTTTGATGAGACCGGTTTTGTTGAAAAATTTTATCAGGCACAGCAAGAGGCGAAAAAGTCTTTTGGGGATGAGGCTTTGTATGTGGAAAAATTCATCGAAAATCCTAGGCACATTGAGGTGCAGATTTTAGCCGATCAACATGGAACAGTTTTGCATCTTTTTGAAAGGGATTGCACAACACAAAGGCGGCGGCAAAAGTTGATTGAGGAGGCTCCCTCTCCGGCGCTGACACCTCAGGAGAGAAACTATGTGACGCAAGCAGCGGTCCGTCTTTGTAAAAAGGCTGGATATAATTCTGTTGGTACTGTGGAGTTTCTTTTCGATCAGTCGCGTACCTTTTATTTTATGGAGGTCAATACCCGTATTCAAGTTGAGCATTGCGTGACAGAAGAGCTTACCGGTGTGGACTTAATTAAAGAGCAGATCAAGGTTGCAGGGGGCCATAAGCTCAATCTTGCCCAAGAGGATATTGAAATGCGTGGTGCGGTGATAGAGTTTAGAATCAATGCCGAAGATCCATGTAGAAATTTTTTACCTTCCCCTGGAAAAATGGAGATATTCCAACCTCCCTTAGGTCCTAATATCCGTATGGATACCCACTCGTTTGCAGGATATACCATCCCTCCTTACTACGACTCTATGATTGCCAAACTGATTGTAAAAGGAAAAGACCGAGAGGAGGCTTTGATTGTTGCAAAAAGAGCTTTGAGAGAATTTTTTGTGGCACCAAATAAGACGACTATTCCGTTTCATCAGCTTCTGATTGAAAATGAAGAGTTCATCAAAAATAAGCTGACGATTAACACTATCGATCGTTGGATTGAAGAGGGGATTCTTGCTGCACCAGCGCTTGCCCCAGTCTAAAAAACTTCGGCTAAGACCTCTTGATTTTCAAGGGGTCGACCAATTCTTTAATAGAGGTAAATGGATTAATTTATTCTTGAGACAGAATATTGAGCTTATTGGTGTTTTTGGATTTGACCTTTTTGGGGGATCGTCCTGATACGAACTCATGAAGATCTTGAATAGTGAGGATCGCGTCGGGGTCCACAGTCAATACAAGCTCTTTCAAATCAGCTAAATCAAGGCGTTCTACAACCACCAAAAGGATCTCGCGATTAGTTTTAGAGAATCCTCCGCGTCCATATAGAACAGTTAATCCAAGGCCTAATTCGCTTAAAATAATATCACACACCTCCTGTGGTTTTGAAGAGATGATCATTACCTGTTTCAGTTCATCAAGTCCTGTAATCACAAGATCGATCATCTTGAAGGCCACAACATAGGTTAATAGAGATCTTAAAGCGATATGCCAATCCTGGAAAATCAATCCGTAGGCAGCAAAAATGAATACATTGATAAAAAGAACCACTTGTCCGACAGTGTATCCCATCTTCTTATTGATGATAATGCCAAGAATTTCGGTTCCATCCGTGCAACTACCGCTGCGAATGATGAGCCCTGCTCCCACGCCAAGAAGAGCGCCACCGACGACAATAATTTCAAGTACATCACCGATGAAAGGGGGTAACTGGCTGCAAAGACTAAGAAAAAGAGCAAAAAGAAGCACAGCCACGATCATCTGTACAACAAATGTCCGTCGGATAAATTTGGAAGCTAATATAACAAAAGGGGCGTTAAGTAAGATGATATAGAGTGGTATGTAGGACTCGTTAAAAAGTCGACCTAGAATTAGAGCCACACCGATTACTCCACCGTCAATCAGGTGGGCAGGGACTAAGAAAACTTGAATTGCAAAAGCTGCAACAAACGCACCAATAACCATCATAATTGTGCTGATGGTAAGTTGGTATAAAGATCTTGATTTGATCATTGCTACAGCCATAATAAACGGGAGAGACGGGACTCGAACCCGCAACTTCTTGCGTGACAGGCAAGTGCTCTAACCGATTGAACTACTCCCCCACAATGGGATTGGGCACAGCAGGACTCGAACCTACGACCACTTGCTTGTAAGGCAAGCGCTCTACCAACTGAGCTATGTGCCCCCATTTGGAATGTGAGTAATGTAACACCTTTGTGAATTACAATCAAGGATTTACCGCATTTAAAAGTGATAAAGAGGCTTGAAAGAGACTTTTTATTTTCAATATCCCTTGTGATACAATTAATAAACTGTTGATTATAAGCAGCTTAAAGAATTGAGCTTGTTGAGGATTTCTTTGCGTAAAACCCAAATCTTAAGATATTTTGAAAGTGTAAATTTTATGCAGTTTTTTTATTCAATTTGTTTTTTATTTCTTTTGCTCACTTCATGTGGCTCTCAAAATTGGGAGAAAAAGGCTTCGAGAGTGGACAGAACGGCCTATTTGATCCTGGAAGAGCTTAAGGGTGTAAATGACAAAGAGTCACTAGTCGAAAAACAGGAGAGACTAAAAAATCTGTTTAGTGACTGGATTCTTTTTCTTTGTGAAGCCGATGCCGTGAGAAGAAAAAGGGGTTATGACGGGGTTTTTTCATCAAGCTTGAAGGAGTGCAAAAACTTACAAAATGAGCTAAGTAGGATTCAATTAATTGAGGGCTGCAAGGAAATAATTGAAAATTGTCAAAGAGATGCCTTACATTTTTTAGATGCCTATGATCGTAAACACCAACGCCAGGACCCTTTTTTAATGTTTCAAAAAAAGGGCACTAGGATTCGTAGGTAAAATAAATTTTCTCGGCTAGATCTATTTTTTGTTTTTCATAATCCGATCAACGACAAAAATAGCAATAACGCTAAGACAAAATCCTGGTATCATCGGGGGTACTGAAGATCCTAAATAGAGATTTATTGCCGGAAATGAACCACTGACAAAACCTCCTGTAAGAATACCTGCCCACGCGCTGTAGCGATGGAGTTGCTTTTTAAGGAGGCATGCGATCACTAGAGGTCCAAAAGAGGCGCCCAGGCCAAACCAGGCATACGATACGAGGTCAAATAGAGTGGCCGGTTGAAATGAGGCTATGGTGATTGCTATCAGGCCTACAAAGAGTGTCGATAGCCTGGAAACAATGAGCACCTGTTGATTCGATGCCTCTTTGTGAAACATTTTTTTGTAAAAATCCTCTGCTAAAGTGGAAATTACCACTAGAATTTGTGCTCCCATGGAGGTGATTGTAACTCCTATAATCGCAGACAGGACTAGGCCGAGAAAAAAGGGGCTTAGAGATTGTTTTGATAACTCTATAAAAAGCAGCTCAGGATTGGAAAGATTTGTGAAGGTGAGCCCCCCAACAACTCCAATAGCTGTGGCTCCAAACAAAGTGATAGTTTGCCATGTCATCCCAACAGCCATAGATTTGGGGATCTCCTTAGGATCGTTGATACCCATGAATTTAGTAAGGATGTGGGGTTGACCAAAATACCCAAGACCCCAACTTAGCATCAAAAGAAGAGCTTCTATCAGGCCCTCAGTTGAGGATGGAATAAACTCTGCCAGATCTTTTTTAATAAGATCCAGGGGAATGCCTGAGGGCAGATGCAGCCAACTTAAAAAAGGAACTAAAAGGATCACCAAAAGTAAAAACAGACCCTGTACAAGATCTGTCCAAGCCAGTGTGATGAATCCTCCTAGTAGTAAAAAAGGTATAACAATAAATATGCCAAAAACAATCGCAACAAAATAGGGGATCCCCACCAAATTTTGCAGCAGTAGACCTAAACCCATTAAGCCTGCTGAAATATAAACAGAGTAGAAAATCAAGGACATGATTCCGGTAAGTACTCTTGTAAAACCTGTGGAATCTTTAGATACGCTTTCAAAAAAAGAAAAAAGGGTGAGACTTTCGTATTGGGCTGTTTTTTGTCTGAGTTTTTGGGCAATAAATTGCCAGTTAAGGTACATAAATAGTATCAGTCCGATGGCAACCCAGGAGCTTTTTAGCCCAAAGATATAAACCTGGGCAGGATATCCTAAAAAAATCCAGCTACTCATGTCGCTTGCATGTGCTGCAAGTGCTGTCACAAAAAAATGCATTTTTCGCCCTCCTATGATGAAATCAGAGGAGTTTTGAGATCTTTTATAGGAAAAAATTGCCACCCCAAAAAGCGCGATTAGATAAAGCAAAAGGGCAAAAACTTCTAAAGAAAATAGTTCCATAGTTCAACGATAATAAAGGATTGAAAAATTATTTAGGCATAAGATTTTTTTATAAAACAAAAGGCGATCATTATGCAGCTTATCAAAGATCCGTTAAAAAATCAGATTTACCCCCGAGGGGCGTAAGAGGTTTAACAAGATCGGACACAAGGGCTTTGGTTGTACCAAACTTGAAGGAGGCGTCGCTCAGGTTATTTATTGCATTCGGAAATTCGGCGGTGAATTCGTTTATAAGATCTTTGACGGATCGCCGTTTAGACTGTTGGCCGACTGGACATTGGCACATAATACGGTAAAATCCGTAATGTTCGGAAAACGAGAGGATCTCTTTTTCACTAACTAAAATAAGAGGACGGATAATGGTAACTCCATAGCGGTGCATCGGGACTTTGGGCAGCATCCCCTCAAACGAGGCTTTATGGAGAAGATTTAACAAAAGTGTTTGGACGTTGTCCTCTTTATGGTGGCCAAAAGCGAGCGTTGTTATTCCTCTTTGGAGAGCTTTTGAGAAGAGAAGTTTTCTTCTCTCCCTCGAACAACTGTAACACTCAAGTTTCTCCAAAGTTTGTGTCGATTCTAGTATGTGGAGCGGAACTTCAAGAGCTTCACAGGCCTTTTTTAAAGCATTTTCAGCTAAGGATGCACCGCAAGAAAAAGCTCCAGTTACGTGAAAAGCCTCTATTTCAAAGGAGGGTATTCCTCTCCCGCTCATAGCCTTTAGCATGTAGAGCAGTGTCATAGAATCTTTCCCTCCGCTAAGGGCGACCCCTATTTTTTTTTGGCCTTGGATTAGATCGAAATCAAATATAGCCTTACGAATGAGACTTTCTATGTGTCTGCCAGACTGAGTCCAGGGTGGTGTGGCAATCGGGCGTTGCATTTTACTCGAGAAGTTTGTATCTTGGTGGAAAATTTTAATTTATTTTATATTCAAAACATTTATTAAAAGAGTAAAAGCGCCCTTTTAGAATAAATTATTCGGCGATATTTTAACTTTTTTAGGTAGTAATAGCAAGCATGAATCAAAAAGCTGGACGAAACGACCCGTGTCCTTGTGGATCGGGGTTAAAGTACAAAAAATGCTGTGCCCTGAAGACGGGGATGCAAAAATACAAAACTCAAGTCCTTAGCCAAGATCCCAAGATGGCAAGCTTGGTAGGTAGAATTCAACCGGTTGGCAAACCTAAGGACCTTAAAGAAAAAGAGTTGTCCGAAAATAGAGATAAGTGATAGTCTATCGAGGTATATTTTGCCGCTGTAGCTCAATTGGTAGAGCGCCCGACTTGTAATCGGATGGTTGAGGGTTCAATTCCTTTCGGCGGCAAATACTTTCGGGGAGGTCGCATAGTGGCAATTGCAATGGACTGTAAATCCGTCGACCTTGGTCTCCGTGGGTTCGAGTCCCACCCTCCCCATCTTTCATAAAAAAATCTTTTCACCTCTTTTATTCTCTCCAACAAATCTTTTAATTTTGTTTAAAAAATCATTTGCCTTATTTTCTTTTGAAAATGAAAATTAAATCAATAAGATTTTCAGGAGGCTTGTTTGTTCCGATATAGTTCCGTTTATTGTTTATTCATTTCATCTTTGTTTTCGAGCGTGGGACCCGGGGGTTTTCATGCATATAAAAATCCTGTATTCGTGGAGACGGGAACTTACAAAGGCGAGGGGATCGCTAAAGCTTTGGAGGCCGGATTTTCTAGGATCTATTCGGTTGAAAGTTACTTTCCTTTTTTTACGAAAGCTCAATCTAAATTCAGACGATATCCAAGTGTAAAATTGATTCATGGGGATTCTGCTTTTGCTCTGAGAGTATTGATAGAAAAAATTGATGAGCCGATTACATTTTGGTTGGATGCACATAGTGTTTATGACAATCGGGAAAAACCCTGGATAAAAAACTCTCCCATTTTAGACGAATTGGAGCAGATAAAGCTGCATCCTATTAAACATCACACCATTTTAGTTGATGACATGGACTTATGTGGAGGTTATCTTTTCGATGGAGTTACGCTCCAAGATATAAAGTCTAAAATTTTGGAAATTAATCCAAATTATAAGTTCAAATTTATTGATGGCGGACTCGACGGGCGTTTTAAGGATAATATTTTAGTTGCCCAAGTATTTTAAAAAGGGCATTTCGATCTCCCAGGAATCTGGGAGATCGAAAATTCTGTCTTTGGCCTTAGGCAAGACTCATCTGTTCGATATTTAAAGTATCTGCGACAAAAACATCCCAGTTCTTGAGCGATTGCAATAACATTTTTAAAATTTTAGCTCTTATGTCAGGACAAATATCCCTCTCATTTTCTAAATAATTGTCTATTTCCGAAAGAGAAGTGTGACTGAGCTCTAGGGGGAGGGGTGTCTTGTTTTCCATCCAAAGAAGAAAGTGAGGATCGGGCTCTTTTGTTTCTAATTGGAAAAAAAGCAATTGTAAATTTCCACGAACTTCAGGATCTGATAAAAATTGATTGTAGATGTGCTCAAGAATCTCAAGCGCTTTTCGTTGAAGAGGGTTATCTAGAAGTTTAAGATCTTTTTGTTTAAATAAAAAAGACTCTTTGAGTGTCCTGATATCGAGCTCCTGGATTCTAGGAGGAAGGATGAAAATGGATTGTGTGAGAATCTGGTAGCAGTACAAATCCCAATTCTGAATTGCAGTTTCCAAATGATCAAAAATAGTCTGTAGTGTATTCGGATTCATTGCAGGACATTTGGATAGTATGTCGTCTATCGTCTTATTTTTAGCGATCTGTGAGCTTAGCGATTTGCCTGATTGGATCTTTTTAAAAAGGAGCTTGTCCTCTTTCAAAGCGTTGTAAATATTTTCCATTATGAGGGCAATTTTTACTTTAAAGGGGGACTCCAGAGAAATTTGGCAAGGAGCAGAGGGTAAATAGAGAAGATCAAGGAACTTTCCTTTGTTGACACCTAGTTGCTTGAGGTGAAATTTGAATTGGATGGAGTCTTCAAAAGAAACGGTCAGTTTTGATAAAGGGTGAATACAAAGAAGGGGGTTTTCAAAGAATTGTAGGCTGGAACTATCGGTTTTATATAGAAGATTGAAGTTTTCAGAAACAGCAACACTTAGATCTCTTTGAATTTTAGAAAATAACTCTATTTCAAGGTTCGATATTTTTCTTAGGGTTTTTTTTTCTTCAAGATTCAGTGAAGGGCTCTCTAAGTTTAAAATCTCTTTTTTTGAAAAAAGATGAAATTTTCTCGCTGAGGCAGTCATAGCACTAGCCCATCTGTAAAAGGGGGACTTTGTAGGCTGGGAAATAAAATCGGGATGGAATTGCTGTGAAAAAAAGCTTAAAGAACCTAAGTTAGATTTAAAAAAAAGGGGAACTTCACTAGAAGATTTTCCGGTAGGTTTTTTTTCTCTACAGGAAAATGTTTCAGGAAAAAAGGGGGGATCAAAAAAATTTCCGGAATGTGTTTGTGATGAATACGAAAAGCTTAAAGAGGTCATAGGTCCATTAATTTGGGGTTTACTGTGTCTATCAAATAAGAAAAATTTTCTTTTGGGAAAATATGCTTTAGTGATCTTTTAAAAGCTAGAATTAGCTTTAATTAATGAGTTCTAAATTCCCTAAAAACTTTTGAACACTCTCTTTAATAGAGAATCTTTGAGCCTCTTGATGGCAGTTTTTGGGTTCAAGATGAAGGGCCTCAAGGCAAGCTTTACGTAAATCTTTGCCCATAATTCCCGAAACGTTTTGTGTGATAATTTCTTTTGGACCAGCCTCTTCAAATGCAGCACATGGTAAACCTGCAGCCATCGCCTCGACGATAACGATTCCAAAAGTATCAAATCTGCTAGGAAAAACAAGAACATCACATTTTTGAATCAAATCATCGATCTCTTTTTGCGAGTGTACCTCAAAAAATCTACATGGAGTTCCATACTGGCTTTTGAGATGCTCAAATTCCCCACCGCTGCCAATAATCCATTTCTCTCCGATGAGATCCAGATTCAGAAAAGCCTCGAGGTTCTTCTCTTTATCGATGCGACCAAAGTAAACAAATTTAGGATTATTTTGATCTAATTTTTTTTTGGGGTTATAGTGGAATTTTTCTGTATGGACACCGGGATGCCAAATTTTTATGGGTCCCTTACACCCTATATTAGATAAAAATTTTTTTATCCCTGCAGATACGGTCATAGTGGCGCCTCCCTGGTGAAACCATTTCATATATGTATTTATGAAAAAAGGGGGAATCCCATACCGTTGTTTTAAAATGAGGTCAAGACGCGTGAGGTATGAGGTGGTAAATCTAAAGCCCATTTTTTTACAGAAATGCCTCAAGTAGATTCCTACCCCGCACTCCGTGTAAATATGAATGGCGTCAGGTTGAAATTTTAAAATCTTTGTAGAGAGTCCCTTTTTTGGCCATAGGGCAAAATGGAACCCCTCATGAATTCTTTTTGATGTTACTTGGATAAAATCAAAAGGATCGATGACAAGTATTTCATGACCCAAGTCTCTAAGCCCCTCTATTGTGGAATTCAGCTGAGTTGTAGCTCCTGAAAAAAGATCAGAAGTCGTATCGGTTCCGATCAGTATTTTCATTACCACAGGTTCCGATACGCTGTATCATACGGGAGAAATACAACTAAGCTAAAAATAACTTTTTTTATAAAAAACAACACAAGATTATTTTTTTCCTTTAGCCTGTAGATTTGCGAATTTCTTTAAGGTCTGACTCAATTTGTTGTTGTTTATCGTTTGAGGGGTCTTTTATGTACTCTTGAGTATCTTTTGCCAGTTTTTGTTTCAAATCCAAAAGATGCTGATTTACCATTCCATTTGCTGAGTCTTGCATAGCTTGCAAAGACTCTCTCATCGCTTTATAATATTGTTGTTTTTGGGGGTCAAAATTCGATTGGGTGGCCCCTTGAAAGCTTTTGTCATAGATATCCAAACTCTCTTTAAATTCCTGTTTGTAGGTGGGCTGCGATGGTTGGGAAGGATGCTTTGGGTGAATTTCCATAATTTTTTTCTACCTCTAAAATTTATTTTCCCATAACATCAAAAAAAAATTAGGGCAATATGTTCTACAAGAAGTTTTTTCCCGCAATCTTATTTTGTTCTTTTATGAATCTATTTGGGGCAGAGCCAAAGTCACCCGCTCAAATACAACAAGAGATTGAGCAGGCTCAAAAAGATTTTGAAATCGCTGAGAAGATGTTCATCCCCTGGTATACCGGTCCTTTGATTACTGGTTCGGCCAAGAACGTAACTAAAGGGCGTTTCAACTTGCAACCCTATCTCACTTTGAAAACATCTTACGGAATTTACGATGATCACGGTCACTACGTGAACACCCCTAACGAGTTTAGCGTTAATCCCCTGTTGGTATTCCAAGCCGGTATCACCGACTGGCTCGACATAACAGTCCAACCTCAGGGAACATTTAAATTTTTTCAGGGCAATAGCGGCGGCGGATTCAATGACCTGAATATTGTTTTGGGTTTTCAAGTTTATAATGAGACACCCTACATACCCGGAATTCGTGTTCTTTACACAGAGATCTTTCCGACAGGGACATATGATAGACTTATGTCCCCTTTAGATGCAAATGGCAAGGGCGTCTTTCAAAGCGTTGTTGGCTTGAACATGGGCAAAACGTTATGGTGGATGCCTCTGAATCCTATGCGGTTAAGGCTTGCAACGAACGTGCAGATTCCAACTGATAAAGCTAGGGTATTTGGCCTTAATTCTTACGGTGGTGGGACTACTACAAATGCCTCCATTAAGGTTAGGCCAACCTTTAATTTGGACGTAGGTTACGAGGTAAGTTTTACACAAAACTGGGTTTTTGCATTAGATTTTGTCTTTACCATGTCTGGACGAGCCAATTTGGCAGGAGGCCTTGCTGGCACTGATGTAAACGGCGCCCCTTTTCCGATTGGTTCCCCCTCTTCAAACAACTTTTCTTTAGCGCCCGCAATCGAATATAATTTCGCTGATTCGGGCGGTTTGATTGTAGGTGGATGGTTTTCAGTTGCCGGACGTAATAGCACAAGCTACGGCTCTGTTCTTATTTCCTACACCCAGCTTTTCTAAGAGAGTTTTTTGATCTCGTTGGGCTCTTCTCTTTCAAAATTTAGAAAGAGAAGAGTGATCATACTTAAAAGAAAGGTGATCAAGAGGACCCCATATTCCAGCTGAAAAGAGGATTGTAGTTTCAGAATCAATAGGGGAGTCATAGATCCAAAAAGTTGAGATCCAATCAAGTAGCCCCAAGAAAGAACCGAGTATTGGTTTTCCACTAGACTCTTTTCGTACAAATAGGGATAGAGTGGGGCGCTAAACATGGTTCCTATGAATATCAAAAAAAGCTGTATGGTTAGAGTTCCCGAAAATAGGGAGGGAAAGGCGAACCAAAAAAGGGGGAATAAAACTCCAAGAGATAAAGACCCCTTCAAAAGATCCATTTTTTTCCAAAAATAGAGCGTTTTTCCAAAGATCCATACCAGTATGACATCAAGTGTTACAAGTGAAGCCTGATGCCAGAGGAGGTTTTTTTCTAGAAAGCAGCTGGGGATAGCTAAAAAAGAGGCGCTGTAACAAAAAGCAGAAAACCCGCTTAACAAAAAGATCGAGCTTGTAGCCCATAAAGTGGGTTTTGGTCTTTCAATTTTTCTAAAACTCCTATATTCCGGAAGTTTAGGGAGATGAAAAGAGCCCAAAATAAGAAAAAGACCAAGGGCATGCGCGACAAAAAAGGAGATTTTCAGCTGGCCTAGCTGATCTAAAATAAGCACGAAACAAAAAGCAAACCATATGCCTAGCATAGAGGAGGTGGAGATCCAACTATTAATCCTTTTCTTTGTGTCGGTATCGGCAATATCAAGTATAGCCTTCGTAATACCGGTAATTTCATTTGCGCTAAAAAAAGATTGAAAAAATCTGAAAAAGATAAGACCCGCTTTTAAAAATTCGGGGAAAAAAAATGAAACAATTCCCAATGCCATAGAGGCAGATCCAGTCCCCAGATAGGATATTTTTAATAGAAAGGAGATCTCTTGTTTTTTTTCAAGGTGCTGAAAAAAAAGTGTTCCAAGGGGTTTAGCCAATAAACCTAGGGGGTAAATTTGGAACAGAAAAAAGATCCCTTCGATTGGTTTTTGCTCAGAAAAAAAAAGAAATGGGATTAGGGGAGTAAAGATCACCTTTAATGAAGTGAGAAAATGCTCAAAACCGTTAAAAAAAAGGGCGTAGCGTATGAATAGAGGATACTTAGTGTTCGGCATAAAGGCTTAAGGGCAGAATCATCTCCTCAGGAGTTGGGAGTATTTTCTCAATTTTTAAAGTGTAGATAAGCTTTTCTTCAACAAAGTGGCAATCGAAACTTTTTTGAAGATTTTTTAAGATGGCCTCATCCGAGAAACTATCAAAAATTTTATGGTTTTTAAAAATCAAAGGGGGGAAGCCTAGAGAGAGAAGTTCAGGAAGATATTCAATTAAATCACTAAATGACCAGTGGTCGGGAATGAGAGCTTTACGATCACTTGGTCCCTTTAAACGTATACGTATGGCCATAATTTTAAAGAAAAATAAATCGATTTGAATTAGTGTTGTTAAGTTTTTATAAAGCGACCTACCCTGAGATTTACTTCAAGAACGGATTAGGCTAGAAAACAAACAAAAAAGTTTATTCTATGAGTATACCAGAAACCCCTCCAATCAGGCTATGTTTTTCTCGACCGGCAACAAGCATAACGCCATCGAGAGACTCTATGAAGAGATCTCTGCCCGATTATTCCTCTGTCATTCAAAAAGCATGGAAAAATTTGCCACCCCTCAAGGCGCGTGATCCTTTAACCTCAAAAGAATTTCAGCTTAAAGGCCAAGAGAGATTTACGATCCGAGAAATTGTGGGAGATCAGCCTAACTGGCATCAAGCTCTAGAAAAAAACGTTGCGACCTGGATAAAAACTTTCGATTACGAAATGCTTTTTAAAGCTAGCCACATTTTAATAGGATTTTGCAAAGAGCCACTCCTATTTTTTCTAAGTCAAGAAAATGAGCTGGGAGAAAACGCCCTTTTTCATCAAACCTCTATCCCCTTTTATCTTAACCTAGTGGAGACTCTAGCTATAGAAAATCCCGATTTTCTGTTTCGTCTTTTACTAAAAAAAAATAAGACGGGGGCTACAGCTTTAGAAAAGCTTTTGTTTGTCGGTCATCCAGCATTACGGGTTTTAGGTTTAAGACTTCCTCAACAAATGAGCGATTGTTTGCGGGGGGCGGCTAGAATTTTAACTGAAGACGGAAAATCTGTTTTATCTAAGGTTTTTTCTTGTTATGATGCTGATGGGGCTTCACCACGGGTGCAGCTAGAAATGGAGAATATCTTTCAAGGTCTGAAGGCCATATCACCCTTTTTAGGCGATCTCTACTTGATCCAAAAAGAGCTGTTCAAGAGGGATTTTAAAGAAATAGAGCCTATTCTTCAGCGCCTTTCACAGGGGCATATTTTGTGGTTGGATGTCTTACCCGATCTTAAGGACCCCCTGGTAGAGAAAATTTCAACTAGGCTTTCAGCTGCTGCGTCGGCAAAAATTGAAAATATCCAAGATTGGACCTTTTTTTTCAGTGAGCCCACAATCCATACATTTATACAGCAACAAAAAAAAACCTTAAATATCACCGGAATTTTAAGAAGCCAAGATTTCCTGGAGCGTCTTACAAAACTTCGAGCGATAGATTATTGGATAATAGGTTCCTGTGGCAACCCAATTGTGCATGAAATTATGGGATATATTATTGATCAACTCTCTTTTATGCAGATGAAAACCTATTTGAAGGCTTTAGATAGTACTTCCTTAGGCTTTTTTTTAGGTACTTTACAACCCATCAATTTTGAACGAGTCTTTTCGAATTTTTCTTTGCGCTTGTGGGACTATTACAAAAAAAACCACCAGGGTTATTTTTTTGCAAATAGGTATGACTTGAGTGAAAAAACTTTGCTCGGTCTAGAAAATAAAATAAAACAAAGGGGGACCGAAGCTCAAATCTTGGTCGCAGGTTGGATCCTTCCTGGATTAAAAGATTTTTCGAATTGGTTAAAAGCTCTCCAAAACCTTTCTCAACCTATAAAAGGGCGATTTTCTGTGCTGATAGAGGCTTTGGAAATAAAGATTCAAAGATATAACAAAATTTCTCATGATGCAAAAGCCCTTGGAGAACACGAGCCGTTTCCCCATCTTTGTAGACTTAATCAAGAACCGATCATGCATCCTGTAAAATTTCACGCAAATATCAGGGTTAAGATGGAAATTTACGATAAGACAAATATTTTGAGTCTTAGACCCCTTGTAAACCCAACTACAAAAGAAACTTTTTCCTATTTCGATTTAGAGCCCGATGGGGACATCGCCTATCTCTTACGAGAAATTGAGAAGGTTTTTTTGCCAAAATACCCTAGAGGTGCAGCTTCTCGAGCGACAAAAGCTGGTTGTAGCGAAGAGGATCTTGAGTCTTAAGTGCATTTAGCACCTTTTGACCCTCTCTTTTAGCAAGAAGTCTCCACTCTTTTTGAGTGAATAAAAGGGCATAAGGAAGAGGGTTTTTAGCATTAAAAAGTTTTGCTATTTCCAAAAGCCCATTTTTATACAGGGTTTTGGCCCAAAAAAGGCGAGCGGTAAAAAAAATGGTGAGTAAAAGGGCTGCTAAATAGAGAAAAGGGCTAAAAAATCCCAGAAGAAGGGTGATCGCAAGAATATTTGCCTCCCAAGGGTCAAAAAATAGGGGGCCTAAAGCTCGACGTAATCCGCTTGAAACCTCATAGGCTAGAAATTCCTCGAAAATTGAGTCACTGTGAGGTGCCTTCACAGCATGGATGAGTTCATGATCTAAAGTCTCATTAGGGGCAAACACACTGATTTCAATTTTGGGAATTACAATTTCGTCTTCATAAAGAAATTTTGTTATTGCAGCAAACCAGGGTAGAAGAGGTTTTTTTTGTTCCACAATCGCATGCGCTTTTTTTATGCCAAAAATAGGATTTTTGAAATCCACCTCAGTGAGAGTCTTGAGCCTATCTGCCCTTTTGGTGAACTCTTCTAAATTCTCTTTTTCACCTACGAGGATCCCCTCTTGGAAGTAGCAAGCTAGGTCATTCTCAAAATTGCGCATCAAAACCTGCCCTGATTCCGATCTGCTGGAGTTCTGTTTTTGTGGTCAAAACAGGGCTAAATGGGGGAGCGCCAAAAGGGATATACTGGTAAAAGGGGGTCAGACTTAAAGCTACATAGTTGTATGGATCTAAAGCAAGATGCAGGGGAAACTCCCACCTAAATCCCACAGAGGAGGGGATTTTTTTAAAAAAAGAGTCGGTTGTTTGTCGAAAAGTTTGCACTTGTGGAAGTATGCTTAAAGTTGAGCTTAGAGTAAAATAGGCTCCCAAATGATAATCTATACAAATCCCTATGGGAACATAGAAGCTGATCGTTTTATCCCAGCCTTGGAGCTTTTGATAATAGACTCCTAAACCAGAGAAAGGGGTGAATCGAAAAATATCTCTACGGTTCAAGGGGATGGAGTAGCCGGCTTGTCCTTCCAAAATCGACTGTGTAAAAATAGCCTTAGGTTCTCCGTAATGAAAAAGTTTTCCTCTTGAAAAGTCCAGGATTCCATTAAAGTAGGGCTGAAGAAGACTTTTTTCGAATACACTCAAGTAAAGACCGTAAGGCTGTCCGTTGAATCCGAGAATATCCTCCTCCAATACGAGATTTGTATCTTCAAAATAGGGCTCGAAACTAATTGTGAGAGCACCCAAATAAAGAGAACAAAACCAGCCAAAAAGAACCTTCATCTAAAAATTTGCTCCATAGCTCAGTTCTAGGCCGGCTTTGGGTAAAGAGGATGCAAATCTAGGTTCAAAAGATTGTTCTCGTATCGATTTGGAAAGATCCAGTTGCAAGAGATGTTTGATTTTGCTTTTGGATTCCATTTCAATTCCCATAGAGACTCCTGCTTGTACTGCCCGAGCATTTTCCATAGAAAAATGGTTAATAATCCCCTCGTAACTAAGGCCCGCTCCAAAAAATGTTGTGGGTTGCTTTTCATTACCCATGATTTTTTTATACATCATTACCTTAGGAAATGAAAAGCAAAAGATCGACTCTTTCACCCCTAGTGGCTTTTTACTCATCCCCAAATTCATAGAAATATCAACCAGATTCGATTTTGTAGGGGTCTCGTATTGAAAACCGGTAGCTATATGGGTAAATTGGATGATCTCTTTTGAGTATATTTTTTTTTCATGGGGCATTTCAGCTGCTTTGATTGCCGGGTATCCAGAGCGTAAAAACTTCGGGGTTTCAGCAGAAAAATCAAAACTCATTTTAGCTATAAGGGGAAAAAAAATCAAAAACGGAAAAAACTTCATATAAATTATTTTACAATGCGCGTTTTATTAAAAAATAGGTCTTGTTGCTCTTTGATATTCCTATTTGTAAAAAATTAAAAAGGGCTGGGGTACTCAATAGAAAGATAGTATTTTTTTTAGTGCAACTTTTTGAGGATGTTACAGCAAAGGCACTCTAGACGTCTAGTAATAATTTTTAGGCAGTACATTCGCAATCTTTGTTAGACCTTAAGGGAATCTTATTATAGAATAGTAGGTCTATGGAAGTTGTGATTCATGACATCAGCTCAAAAGGTCTAGGGGTTGCCCGAAAGGGGGGCAAGGTTCTTTTTATTGAGGGGGCGCTTGTCGGTGAGAGGGTAAAAGCTCTTCCTATTAGAGAGGGATCCTCGATTATTGAGGCTCAGCTAGACTCTATTTTAGACGTTTCTAGCGATCGTATTGAGCCCTTTTGCCCACATTTTCAACAATGTGGAGGTTGCCAGCTTCAACATCTTTCCTATGAAGGGCAGCTCAAGATGAAGCGAAAAAAAGTTCAGGATGCTCTTGAGCGCATCGGAGGGATTAAAGAGGTTGTCGTTAACGAAGTGTTCCCTTCTCCCCCATTCCATTATAGAAATAAACTACAGCTGCCGGTTCGAAAGGGAAAGCTCGGTTTCTATGGCGCAAAAAGCCACAATTTTGTTCCAATAGATCGTTGCTATCTTCATTTGGAATCTTCTCAATCGATACTGGAATCGATTTCGGATATGGGTATACCCGATGAGGTGGATACCTTTGTAATGAAGACTGCTTCGTCCAATAACTCTGTATTGATCATTCTTTGCACTTTTGCCCCCCCTTCAAAAAACCTAAAAAATTTCGCAAAAAAAATTTTGGAAAAAGAAAAAAAGGTAGCTGGTGTTTACCATACCCAACGGACGAAAAATGCTAATTTCGTTTTTGGAAAACAGTTTGATCTTTTAGCAGGAGCTGAATCGATAGAAGATGAGCTTTTAGGTTTAAAATTCTCCATTTTCAAAGATGCCTTTTACCAGGTCAATTCTTACCAAGTGCCCCATCTTTATCGTTATGTGATAGAGAATTTAAACTTAAAAAATGATGAGCGAGTTCTAGATGCCTTTTGCGGGGTGGGTACTATGACTCTATTGGCAGCAAAACAGTGCTTGGAGGCTGTTGGAATAGAGTGTGTTCCAAGTTCAATTGAGAGCGCAAAAAAAAACCGTGAGCTGAATAAAATAGAGAATGCCACATTCTTTTTGGCGAAAGCAGAGGACAAGATTACAGAACTTGAGAAGTTTGATAAGGTAATTCTTAATCCTCCAAGAAAAGGTTGTGACCAAGCTTTTTTAGAGGCTTTGATAGAGCAAAGGGGTAAAAAGATCGTCTATGTCTCCTGTGACCCGGCAACTTTTGCAAGAGACTGCAAAATTTTAAAAAAAGCTTATGCGCTCAAATCTGTCCAACCTTTTGACCTATTTCCCCAAACCGTTCACGTGGAGAGCGTTGGATGTCTGGAGTTAATTTAACACTTGATTTAAGCCAGATTCCCGACGATTTGAAAAAAGACCTGATAGGTCGATCAACGCCAAATTCGTTAGATAAACTTGCTCAAGTTTCCCATGATTTACGTTGTGTTGCTAACCAGGTGGCGCAACAAAGGCTGAATCGTTCCTTTGGGGGAGCCATAACCGGATTTTCCCCCTCAAAAGAGCTCGTTAGAAGGTCGATTCAATGGCCTAGAAAGCTTGGTGAGGAGGCGTATGCAAAATTGGGTAAGGTGACTGCTGCGCTTCAAACAGAAAAAGTATGTATTGTATCGGTAGAAAGCCCTTTTTTACCTCAAGCCAAAGAAATGGTGATTCTCAATCCACCAAGCTGGGAGGCAAGTTTTCCTCTTGAGAATACTGTCACTCAAATTCTCTCCTTTCTTGAGGGAAATGTCATCGTTTTTACGCAAAATGGCCTTTTGGAAAAATACGTTGTCAGGCTTGGTAAAATCGCTACAAAAATTTTAGGGCTTAACTATGTAGTTATCCCGGTTATAGGAGAACAAATCCCTTTTATCTTTGTGGCATGTGATGAAAAAAAAGTGAGCGTTATAAATACATCAAAGTTTGAGTTTACCTCCTTTTTAACGACGCAAAAAGCA
>VGMG01000007.1 GCA_016866495.1 Chlamydiota bacterium
TTTCCAAGAAAGAGCGTATTTTTGATTTTTGAATGATTTTCACATCGGCATAAGAGGAGCCGACCGCTCAAAATTATACCTAAGCCGAGAACAATGATCAAGAAAAGCCGACACCTTCGGAATATTTTTTTAGAAAATCGAATCTTCAGCCCACCTGTTTAAAAAAATTTAATTATTTCCGTAGAAGGTTTCTTTCCATAGACGGTAGGAGTCATTTAAAATATTATTAGACTGGGGTTGGAAAACTCTTTCATCTTCAAGCAGTTTTTCGAGTGGGTTTTTGGAGGCAAGCTTGATCGCTCCTAAAATATCAGCCTCGAGGCAACGTGCGCGTCGAAGACCTAAGCCGCTCAAATCGCTTAAAAGCTGCATCATATAATTGGATTTGCTCACGCCACCGGTGACAGGAAGAACAGCAAACAGGGCGTGCTGTTTTTTTTGCATTTCATCAATCAATTCTTTGATGCAAAAGGTGAACCCCTCAATAAATGACCGGGTCCATTCGCATAATCCTATAGAGGAGGAATATCCTTTAAGCTCTTTGAGGTGGGGATGATAGAAAAGTCCTTTAGAGTGGAAAGTAGCGCAAGAAAGCGATTCTATCTCTTCAAACGTCCTTTGAGGGCTAAAGTGGTATACAAGGTTTTGTAAGATAGAAGCCAGCTCCTCAACACACCCCTCGCGATAGCGCACTTTTCCGGCAACGGTTTCTATCCCTAAATATTTTTTATCATTTCCGTTTCCGTTCTTATTGTTATCCTCTTCTACTTGATTCAGTAGAAAGGCTCCTGTCCCTAAAATTAAAACAGCCGGATGATCAAGGGCGAATAGCGAGGCCGGGTGGTCTGCTACCGAGGCTTTAATAGGTATACCCCGGTAGGTTCCAAAATCATAAACAGACGAAACAATCTCCGCTTTTTGTGCTTTGGTATCCTCAAATTTCGCGTAACTTGCTTGGGTGGTATCAGTAACAAAAAGTTTTTTATCGGTTAGATGGGTAAAAAACAGGGTATCAAGAGTCGCAATTTTGGCTTTAGAGGAGAGATTGAGGTCTTTAGGCTTTGTAGAATCTTGCCAACAAAACAGTGGTGAATAGCCTGAAGAATCGAAAAATGCAAAGCTTTCCCTTTGACTGGATAAAGCCATTAAAGTGATTTTGGAAAGTTCTAGTTTTGAATCCGAAATACACCGATCAATTGTCTCTCTAATCAGCTGGATAAGATAAAAAAGGTCTTGTCTAGCTTTTTTGTCCTGTTTTTTGATGGGATTGGCATTTTTACAAAACGAAAGGATTTTTCCTGTTTCATCGACAATCATCGCCTTAATACAGGTAGTCCCCAAATCTACGCCAAGATAATGTTCCATTAATCTCCCTCTGGTACAAGGATTGAGCCAGCAATATAGGTTACAATAATCGGAACAATAAAAGGTGTAAAGGCAACAACGATAAAAAAGAGCCTTATAAGAGTAGAATCGAACCCAAAAAACTTTCCGAGACCTCCACAGAGTCCCATGATTTTTCGATCGCTTAAGGACCTTCTTAATTTTTTTCCCGGGTTTTCAATCATGATTCTTCCGCCTTCGGGCATAATTAGGGCCAAAACACAATAGATTGCAGCCATAACAGGGAAGAGTGGGGTGGCAGAAAATAGGACAAAAAGAAGTCTTAAAAAATTGGAATCGATTTTAAATACTAAAGCAATTCCACCAATCACTCCTAAAAACTTTCTATCAAAGCGATTTTTATAAAAACGTTTCATGGAAAAATTATAACCAGTTGCGGTTTATAAAACCCAAAGGTTTTTTTTGGTCGATACTTTTTAGTTGTCCTTGAATTTTTTTGATTCTAAAGGTGGTAAGGAGTTTTCAAGTAAGGTAGGATTCTGTTTTTTTTCCCTCCCGATTCGTAGAAGTAATAGCAAAAAAAAGACACATAGGCTTGTCAAGGGCAGAATCGATAAAAGAGTAGTGCATCCACTTTCACAAAATAGGGGGTTTTGTAGGAAACTTAAAAATATTGAGAATAAAAGACCCACGACTTCGAGCGCAATGGAGGTTTTTTCAAACCTTGCGGGCAAAAGTATTAATAAAAAAAGGGTCCATCTCAAAAAGGAGCAAAGAAGACAAGATTCAAAAAATAACGAGATGGAGGAGCTGAAGAGTAAGGACATAATCAGCAACAGTTTTTTGAGTGCGTACATTTAAAACGTCGCCTTAAATGAAATAGATTTAATCATAGGGGTGAAAATTTAAGTTTTAAGTCCCATAGGGAATTGTCGATATGAATTTACTCATAACATAATAGAGAATTTCCTTCACGCTTAACCGAAAAAACGAACAATTTTTGCATTCTAACAACTCATCCTTATCGATTTGAATTTCTGCACAAAATTTGGAGAGTTCAATTTTTTTTGGGGAGCAGTGGAGAGTAAAAAGAAATTTCTCTTGGGATTGGGGTTGAATTTGATGGAGTTTTTTCAAAAGGCAATTGACCTCTAAAGGTTGGTCGACAGCAAATAGTCGGGGAATCTTCCCCTGTTTTTTAAGCTTGTCCAACTTGTAGAAACAGGCGGGACAATCGGCGCTTACAAATAAAACGTCCTGAATCGAAAACGAAACGGCAAAAGGGAGTAAAAAAATCAGGGATGCCAAAAGTCTCATTATCATCAGATTAGCCTAACTTAAAAGCTTAGATTAAGGCAAATATCTAGGTGGTTTAAGATTTTGGGGAGAATGAATCGATGAACTCTTGCGCTTTTAAATCTTTTTCGGGTTCGTTAAGGGGATATGTAACCTGCACTTTGTAGATCTGTTTATTAATAAGTACGATACGAATCAGCTGAGCCTGTCCATTTTTAATGCCACGAATTACCGTGGATTTATTCCCTTGGTGCGAGCCCGATTCTTTGGAATGAACCTGATCGAGTTTAATGTCGTTCATAATCACATAAACAGCCCCCTTCATGATGATCGAGTAGGGGTAGCGTGCCCAATCAGAGTGCATGTCGGAACGTTGGATGGAGTAGGTGATCTGATGAATTTTGTCCTCAATTTTGTAGAGGAGGTAGGGGAGGTTCCCACCATTTTTAGGGAGCTTAAGCACCCCCTTAGAAACTTTTCCCTCAACAGGTTGCGATACGTGGCAGTTAAGCGCCTCTATATAAGCCATTTGCGCGGTTTGTGGACGAGATGTGTTAAACGAATCGAGAGGCTCGGCAAGCACAAATGTAAGAAGGGAGGCTAGAGGTAACAAAACCTTCAAAAACCGCCCCTTTTTTTTGCCGATCGAAGGTTTAACAAAAACGGGAGCCTTAAAAAGGGTCTTGAGGTTTGGGTATATAACAAATTTTTTATTTGATAAAAGCTCGCCGAATGTGCAGCCCAGAAATTTGCGCTCTAAATAGATGCAAGAGGGAAATAATACCAAAGAAATCAGGGGGAGGTAGCCAGGTAGCATAAAAAGTGAGGAGGCAAGTCCCGCATGCAAGACTATGTCTATTAAGAGGATGCTGATTTTTTTTAAAAACAAGGGGGTCTTTTTCATTAGGGTATATGGTAGCATAAAATTACGAAATACCTCAATCAATGATTGCGCTACCCATGCAGATATCCCCATTATAGAAAACTATGTACTGGCCAGGGGTTGCAGCCCTTTGAGGCTCTTTAAAATCAACCATTAAGCCCCCAGTTACCTCAATGATCCTGCATTCTTGGTCTATTTGGCGATAGCGAATTTTAGCCGTGTAGGTCTTTGTCCAGTCGGGGGTATCGTGAATCCAAAAAGGGCTTGAGGCTCGGATTGTAGACGTATAGAGGAGGGGGTGATCCTTACCTTTGACAACAAAAATGTCGTTACCCTCTTTTTTTGCTACAAATAGGGGCGCATCATGTCCTGAAATACGGGCCCGTTCTCCAATAGTGTAGAAACAGGCGCCCTCATGAAATGCGATTTTTTTTTTCGTTTCTAGGTCGTAAAAACACCCTTGAGTAGAGGGGATGTAAGATTGAATAAATTTTTTAAAGTTTTTGTTACCTATAAAACAGATACCCGTACTATCTTTTTTTCCAAAAGTAGCAAGTCCGCCCGTTTTTGCCAGCTCTCGCACAGAGGGCTTATGGTAAGTGCCGATCGGGAAAAGAGCTTTTTGAATAGCGCTTGAGGGGACCTGAGCAAGGAAATAGCTTTGGTCTTTCAAGGGGTCAACTCCTTTCAACAGTCTTCCTTCAGCATCTCTTCTGCAGTAATGGCCCGTAGCTAGAAAATCTGCGCCGAGATTTTCTGCAGTTTTCAATAAGGCATTGAATTTGATTTCTCTATTGCAAAGGAGGTCTGGATTCGGTGTGAGCCCTTTTTTCAATCCGTCAATAAAGGCCTCAAAAACCCTCTCTTTATACTCTTGAGCGTAGTTGACCGTGTAATAGGGGATATTTAGATGAGACGCGACTCGAATGACATCTTTTTGATCTTCTTCAGCTGGACAAAAACCCGAATCGTTCTCCTCCTCCCAATTTTTCATGAAAAGACCGATCACCTCATGCCCCTCATCTTTAAGCAATTTAGCGCTTAAAGAGGAGTCGACCCCACCTGATAGTCCTACTACAATACACTTTTTTGACATTAGAAATCTATTTTACCGATTAGGGTCTTGTTTTGCAAATTTAGATTGAATCAGAAAATTTTCTTGCGTACCGTAATTCCCTAACAAACTCTAATTGAATCAAATAAGAAATAAGTACTTTTTGTTAGTTATAAAGTAAATTTTTAAAATGGAAAGCGATGATGTATTTAAGAGAACTGTACAAGAACGATGTGGAGTTAATTCTTCAAAAATGGGAATGGGAAAATAGAGAAGCGGCTCAAATGATTTCGACTGCTGAAGAATTGGAGCCAATAGAAAAAACTCCTTCGTGGGTTCCTTACGCCAAGTTAGTTGTGACGGGGACTCTTGGTTTGGTTTCTTCAATTGCCTTGACAATCATTTCTCATATCGCAAAATTTACAAATAAGAACAAGGCCGAGTTTATCCGTTGGAACGAGCAAGAAGTAGAGAATATCATAGACACCTTCGAATTGTTGGGGCATGTCTCTATGATGATTATCTCACCAGCCGATGCCTACAAAAATTTGAGGCAGTGGAATGTTAGAGCCCAACCACAGCTCTGAAAATGCTTCATCTTTTAATCGTTCTGATCCGATTAGAAATTATGATTTGGGGTGTTATGTAAGCGAACGCTCTTGGGGGACAGTAAGAGAAGACAACAGTCCTGCAAATGATCCATGGACGGGGTTTGATTTCACTAAAGCGATAAATACACCTTTTCGCTACGGAGAGGACGCAATTGCGGGCTTTTGTGATTTTAGACAAAACTTTGTTTTTTCGTTCGTGTTCTGGAACGGTAAAGATCCTATTTTAAAAGAGAGATTGTTTGGCCTATCGAACCACGAGGGGAACCATGGAGAGGATGTTAAAGAGATCTACTATCATCTTTCTGCAACCAAAGACCACTCGTACGTAGAGTACCTCTACAAATACCCCGTCAAATCCTTTCCCTATCAGGAGTTGGTAGAATTTTCTAAAAAAAGATCGACTCTTGATAGAGAATATGAAATTTACGACACCGATGTTTTCGAAGAGGGGTATTTTGACATCAAAATAGAATACTTCAAACATTCCCCTTATGATGTTTTTGTGCGTCTTGAGGTAAAAAATCAATCGGATCATCAACAAAGCCTTCACATTCTCCCCCAGTTACAATTTCGTAATCGCTGGAAAAGATCGGGGGCGGCTCCACCTAGCATCTTTCTAATGAAAGAGGGTTGTCTCAAACTGGATACGACAAACCTACCATTTGATGACACAAGGCAAGGAAATTGGAAGCTTCCCGACCTGTTTTTTCATTCTCCATTTACAAAAGTCTATTTTACAGAAAACGAGGAGGGCTTTAAAGGGGCTTTTCATGATTTTGTGATACATAAAAAAGAGCATGCCCTAAAAAGCGGTTCGAAAGCTGCGTTTTATAACTTAGTGGAATTAGCTCCCCAAGCCTCACAAGAATTTATTTTTCGACTAAGTGAGGAGTTTCATGAAGACCCTTTTGATCAATCTTTGGAAAAGATAGAAAATGTAAAGAATAAGGCGAAGGATTTCTTTAGTCTTTTGGCTTTACCTGGAAAATCTCCTCTTGAAAAAGAGATTATCATACGAGCTGCTTCCGGGCTCTGTTATTCTAAAACATACTACGAATACAATGTGCGCAAATGGTTAGAAGGGACAAAAGAGGGGGGCAGAAATCGTTCGTTTATCCATTTCAATAGCTACGATATTTTATCTATACCTGATAAGTGGGAGTACCCTTGGTTTGCTGCTTGGGATATGGGCTTTCAGGCGATGTCTTTTGGTTATTTGGATATCGATTATGGAAAAAAGATTGCTTGGTACCTTCTATCAGACAGGATCATGCATCCGAATGGAATGTTACCGGGGTACGAGTGGGAATTTTCAAGCGTAAATCCGCCGGTGCATGCGTTCAGCGTTTTAAGACTTTTTCGTTATGAAAAAGAATTCAATCAAATACAAGACATAGATTTTTTGAAAAAATGTTTTGAGCGTCTTACGATCCATTTTACATGGTGGGTAAACCGAAAGGATCGCTCAGGCCTGAATGTTTTTGAGGGGGGATTTTGCGGATTCGATAATATCAGTGTGGTAGATAGAGAGACTCTTCAGCAAAGCCAACAGATGATTGAACAATCGGATTCCACCTCTTGGATGGCTCTTTTTGCCCTTGTGATGATGCGCATGGCATTAGAAATTGCAAAAGTTGATCCGGTATTTGAAGTGATGGGATCTAAGTATCTACGTCATTTTGCTTTGATCGCAAGTGGTTTTAGCAAAGGTTTTGATCGTGAGATCAATAACTGGTCCGAAGAAGACGGGTTTTTTTATGATGTCATGCGTTATCCGGACGGTAAAGAAGAACAAATGAAAATAAAGAGCGTTGTGGGAATAGTCCCTACTTTTGCTTACGAGTGGATTGATGATAAGGAATTAGAAAAGTTTAAGGAATTCTCTTATCTTTTTAATCGGCTTCTTCGTCGCCTGGATGAATTAACAGCTGATGTTGTCGTTCGTATAGATACTGAAAATAGGTCTGGGTATCTGCTTGTTTTGGCCCCATTGAACAGGCTCGAGAAAGTTTTACAAAAAATTTTCGATCCAAACGAGTTCTTATCCCCGTACGGGATTAGAAGTCTATCTATCTACCATAAAGATCACCCTGTAAATTTTACTGGTCAGGTTCTGTCGTATGAGCCCAACGAGTCCACTCAGAAAATCATGGGGGGGAATTCTAATTGGAGAGGTCCTATTTGGTTACCCATCAATTACATGATTTTTGATCTGTTGTTGAAAATAGAGGATATTTTTGGAAAAAATTGGAAATTAAAACTGGTGGATGGACGAGAAATGACTGCGATAGAGCTTGCAAACGATCTGAAAAATCGTTTAACCTCTCTGTTCGCTGAAACTGATAAAGGGAGGCCGATTTACGGGGGACATCCGTTCTTTTTAAAGCCTGAAACACGACGTTATTTGCAATTTTTTGAGTACTTCAACCCCGATACGGGTCAAGGTCTTGGAGCAAGTCACCAAACCGGATGGACAGCATTAATTGCAAATATGATTATCAGAGCTTCAAGAGCATCTCCGTAGCATAATGACAAAAAAATTCTCTTAAAAGAAAGATTCAAGCCAATCTCCCTAATCATAGGGAGTTTTTTTATGGCGAGTTTTTTTTGCAACGAGAGGAGATAGAAAAAGGATTCTAAATTGAGTAAAACGATTGAGCAATGGGTATTCTTGGGCGTAGGTGGAGTCGCAAGGGCCCTTATGGAGATTTTACAAAAAGAAAAGCCCGACTGGCTAGTTAGAAATAAGGTTCTTTTGATAGAACCCATGGATATCAAAGAAATAAGCACACTGCGTCTTTTTCCAGCACTAGAAAAGATCCATGAGGAGCGCTTTGAGTCAAAAGATAAAAGTTGTATCTGGCTAAAAACCGCTATTACTGAAAAAAATTATCTCGAGATTCTAGAAAAAGAGGTCCATGAAAACGCTTTTATTGTGAATCTTAGTACCCGAATCGGCACTTTAGATATTCTCCTTTTTGCAGAAAAAAAAGGGGCCCTTTATATCGATACCGCCCTTGACTGGTGGGATGATCCCGTAACGGATCTCGATAGAGGATACCAGGATAGTCTTACCCTTTTAGAGCAGTCCATTCACCAAAAGACTCGGCATGTGCGAAATAGCATGGTGTACACTTATGGAATGAACCCCGGGATTGTAAGCAGCATGGCTCTTGTAGGTCTTGAGAAGGTTGCAAAAATTTTAGATCCCTCTTTAGAGTCCTTGATTGCCCTTAAACAATACCATTTAGTAGCAGAGCGTCTTGGTTTGACCACGATTCAGATCGTGGAAAGAGACACCCAGTATCCCGAAAAGACCTTAACTAGAAACTGTTACTACAATACCTGGTCTCCTACGGGGTTTATTGATGAGGCGTTTGATTCCTGTGCCTATACGATGGGGACGCACGAAAATTTTGTTCCTCAAAATGTGGATAAAGAACACCGAGAAGAGTCTTTGCAGATTTTTTTCCCCTGCCCAAGCATCGATGTGATAGCGAAATCTTATGAGCCACGCGGTGGAGAGGTGCACGGCAGAATTATTCCACATCAAGAAGCCCATAGCCTTGCCAGATACTTAAAAAACGGGGATTACTGGCCTTCAGTTTACTACTGTTATGAGCCTAGCGATTCAGGAAAAGAACTCTTGGAAGCTGCACGTAAGGATCGGAATATTCCCACAAGATTTCTTTCTAGAAAAGAGATTGCAGGAGGATATGACAGTATAGGCTGCTTGATGTATTTTCGCACTCCGGAGGGGTTAAGAACATTCTGGATTGGTTCGGTTGTAGAAAATAGCGATTCTATTTCTATGGATGTGAATGCGACTTTAACGCAGGTTGGGTCGGGAGTTTATGCTGCAATTAGCTATCTTATTGAAAATCCCCATTTGGGTTTAATCTCTCCTGAAGAGATTGACCCCCATTATGCCCTAAATTTGGCAACTCCCTATTTAGGAAGAGCTGACTTTATCGAAACGACAACTCTTCATCAGCCTGAGGGGGACACGCTTTATGACCTCATGGTAGTTCCCAATAAAAATCTATTGAGTTGGGAAAAGGTGGTGGTCAAAGAGGCACAATTGGTTTAAAAGGTATCGGACGAGAAAAAAGGGTCTTAAAAAAAGACCCTTTTTGAACCAAGCACCTAGATCAAAACCTTGTCGAGGAGCACATCATAATCGGGGTGATCGCAAAAGTGGTCATGACCCCAATCTTTAAAAAGGTTAAACTCCTTATTTTGAGTTTGGGCTTTTTCAAAAAGACGATTGGCCTCATTTACCGGAACCCAATCATCTTTGTCTCCATGGGCAAATGTGATGGGTGTTTTCACGCTTGGTATCCAAAGGTCGGTACGTAAATGAAAAGCTAAAATCGACTCTACAGCAGTTTGTGGAAGATAAGGCTGATCGAGCATCGCCATGTCTAACATGCTATAGAAAGGTGCTTCCAAAAGCAGGTGTCTGGGGGTATTTTGGGAAGCTATAAAAGTTGCAAGTGATGTCCCTAAGGAGCGACCATAAAGAATCACGTTTTTTTCACCATATTGCTCGACAAGGGATCGATATACCGCCAAAGAGTCGTTTAAAAGGTCTTGTTCGGTAATTTTACCTCCGCTTTTTCCAAAACCTCTGTAGTCATAGGTAAAAAAATCATACCCTTTTTCTAGAATTTTTTCGGGCAACGATTGGGGTATTTCATCGATATTTGTACCACTACCATGCAAGAAAAGGACAACACCTTTTCTTGTATGGGGTGTTTTGAAATGGATAGCCGAGAGAGGGGTCTCAAAATCTGATGCTTGGATAGTGAGCTCTTCAAAAGGGATCGTAAATGCAAATTTATGATCCTTGTGTAATTTGCGAATCTCAAAAATGAATTTTTCTTGATTTTGGTGCAGATAACCAATATAGCAGATAGGCCCGGAACAAAGGGCTAGAGCGAGAAGGATTTTTTTCATAGTTCTTTCAAGAAACCGTCGATAGAAGGTTCATAATCGGGATGTTGCATCAAGCTAAAATGATCCACTCCCTCTAGTTTAACGAATTGGGTTTTCGGTTTATGTTTGATAATATCAAAAAGCCTAACAGATTCGCAATAGGGAACAGTCTTGTCGACCGTTCCATGAAAGACTATGATCGGGCAGTCCACTTTTTTAATGAACTGGTTTGTCCTCATCGGATATTTCAGAATTTTTTCTATCAGAACCCTGGGAATATAGGGTTTCGTCAAACAAGCCATATCGAGCATACTGTAAAAAGGGGCATCAAGAACAAGTCCGTCCGGTTTTTTCGTGGCAGCTACATAAGTTGCAAAATTTGTTCCCATGGAGCGCCCCAAAACGATAATCTTTTTTCCTTTGTACTCGGATGTGATGATTTCATACATTTTAATAGGATCACTGTAGATGTTGCTGGTATCGATTTGCCCAGGGCTTTTTCCAAACCCGCGATAGTCGTAAACAATGAAGTCGTAACCTCTTTGAATGTAAAACTTGGAAAGCTTTCCCCAATCTCTAGAAAGATTCGTTCCTCGCCCGTGGTAGCATATCACAATCCCTTTGGTCTCCGATTGAGTCACTTGTGGAAAATAGAGGGCATTAAGTTCGATGCCTCTATCTACGCAGTAGCTTCGCTCTTCAAATTTTTGGGACATTTGGTACTGGTAGCTGGTGGGGAGGGTCTTATATGCAAATATAAGTGTATCTTGAGCGTTATAAAGATAGATATAGTTCCCCGTGAGCAGTAAAACCATACCCACTAAAAATGCTTTCAAAAAACGTTTCATAGACGAGATTTTACCTAACCTTTGCATTTTTTGAAAGAAAAGGGAGATTATGGCATCTTGTTAGAATGAAAATTCCCCCTTCTAAGTCTCACACAATGAGGGCACTATTTTTTAAACACTTGGCAAAAAAAGATTGCCATATAGAAAATATTTTAGACGCTCCTGAAGTCCAAGAGTTCAAAAAAAATTTAGAAAACTGGGACGAGATAGATCGGGTGGATGTAAAAAACTCGGGCTTGGCGCTACATTTTTTGATCGCTCTAGCTGCTTTAAGCTGTAAAAAAACTTTTTTAACCGGCGACTATTCTATCTGTAATTTAAGGCCTGTTGAACCGCTTATATCTGCCCTTTGTACTCTTGGTGCCAAAGTCACTTACCACCAAAATTGGGGATTACCTCCACTAACAATCGAAGGTCCAATAAAAAATGGAAAAGTGCACCTAGACGGAACAAACTCACAGCACGTTTCAAGTTTATTAATTGCTTTATCCCAAGTAGAGGGTAAGAGTGAAATTACTGTTACCAATCCATGTGAAAAGCCGTATGTAGAAATTACTCTGGATTGGCTAAAAAAATTGGGTTTAAGAGTCGAAAATCGGGATTTTTCCACCTACTCATTAGAGGGTCCGTTGACCGTCCCTTCATTTAAAATAACGGTACCCCCCGATTTTAGTTCTTTAGCCTTTTTGGTGGCTGTGAGTAAGATTCTTGAGATTAAAGAGGATTTTTCAGATCTGGATTTTCAAGATTTGCAAGGGGACAAGCGACTTTTTTTTTATCTCAATCAGGAAAAGTGCTGCATAAAAGATACCCCTGACCTACTTCCCATTTTGATGGTTTTGGCACTTTATAAAAAAGGCCCTTCTTTTATACAGGGAATCCATGTTGCCCGACAAAAAGAGTCCGATAGACCTTTTGCTATGAAAAAAGAATTAGAGAAAATGGGGGCAAAAATTGAAATTTTTGAAAAAGAGGACTACATGTATGTGCAACCTGGGCCTCTTTTTGGAGCAAAATTAACTTCTCATAATGATCATCGAGTAGCCATGAGCCTCGCTGTCGCAGCGCTAAAAGCCCATGGCACTACAACAATAGAAGGGGTGCAATGTGTCTCAAAATCCTTCCCCAATTTTTTCGAAACCTTTTGTCCTGATTGGGCTGCCAAAATCGGGAAAGACGACACTGGGCAAGTTACTATCGAGCCAGCACGGTCTGAAATTTGCAGATCTTGATGAGTCCTTAGAGCACAAGTTTACGATGCCTAGAAGAGAGCTTTTTGAAAAATATCAAGAGCCTTTTTTTCGTAAAGAAGAGCTCTCACAATTTGAAGAACTTCTTTTGGATGGCTTTGAACTGATCTCAGTGGGCGGGGGAGCTCACATTGAAAAAGATTTAAGTCGCTACAAATTGGTTTGGTTAAAATTGCCGATGAATATTATTCAAGCGCGCCTCGATCCCGAGGCCCCCTACTTAAAAGGGGTCTGTTTTGAGGATTGGATATATCAAAGACAAAAAAACTATGCTGATAAAGCCCAAATCGAGGTAGAATTGACAGGAGTAGATCTATACGCGGATGCAAATCGGTTATGGCAAGCAATACTTTCGGCCGGTATTTCACATTAACAACAGCGGGGGAATCTCACGGTTTAGGTTACGTGGGAATTTTGGACGGGGTTTCGAGCGGTTTTTCGATATCTTTAGAGGAAATTCAAAATGATTTAGATCTACGTGCTCCCGGTCGATCTTTGTACACTTCCAAGCGAAAAGAACCTGACAGGCTAGAAATTTTCTCAGGTCTTTTTGAGGGAAAGACATTGGGAACTCCCATCGGATTTCTCATCCGCAACCAGGACCAAAAATCGGAAGATTATGCATTTTTGAATCAAAATATTCGCCCAGGTCATGCCGATTTTACTTATTTGAATAAATACACCCACGTGGATTTGAGAGGAGGGGGTCGAGCTTCTGCAAGAGAAACTGTTCTAAGGGTTGTAGCGGGCTCAATCGCTAAACAAATTATAAGACCATTCGGCATAGATATTTTAGCGGATGTTCGACAAATAGGTGCAATACGAGCTCCCTTTTACGATGAGAGCGTGATGGAAGCTAGACAAAGAGTTTTGAGTGATCCTTTTGGGTGTCATCATGCACAAACGAGTACTCTTTTTATGCAGTTAGTAGAAAATACGCTTGAAGAAAAAGATTCGTTGCCCAGCTCGATCTGTTTCAGAATAGATCCTATGATTCCCTCTTTAGGAGAACCAATTTGTTTCAAGATGACCAGTGCCATTGCAAATGCACTCATGACTATACCGGCAGCGAAAGGGGTGATTTTTGGAAATGAGGAATCTTTTCGTTACAAAAAAGGGTCAGAGTTTAACGACCCTTATGAACTAAAAGAGGGTCAAATGAGACCTGCTAAAAATGATGCTGCGGGTGTTTTAGGCGGGATTTCAACGGGTGAGCCGATCTATGGGGAAGTTTTTTTCAAAGCTCCGTCCTCGGTTGCAAAAGAGCAAAAGAGTTTAAATCAGATCTTAGAAATCAAAGGTAGGCATGATCCTCTTATAGCTCCAAGAGCAAGAATTGTTGTTGAGTCTATGCTTTGGATGACTCTTATGGATCAATTTTTAGCAAAAGGGTTGCATCAAAACCCTAGAGGAGAGATCTCTTGTCTCGCCAAGTAATTATTTATGCCAAAAGCATCAAAAGTCATTTGTCAAGACTTTCAAGGTGGGGGCTTAAAGGAACACTTTTTGAGATTGAGGGTGTTGAGGGGGATAAATCCATAGAGGGCTATCTCAAAATAGTGGATTTCCTAATCGAACAAGATTTCAAAAAATCGGATCTATTGGTCGCTGTGGGGGGTGGATCATTACTGGATCTGGTTGGGTTTGTTGCTGCGACCTACATGCGGGGAGTGGATGTTGCATTTGTCCCAACAACACTGCTTGCCATGGTCGATGCATCGATTGGGGGAAAAAACGGGATCAATCGTCCGTGGGGTAAAAATAGTATTGGAACGACTTACCTGCCCAAAAAAACTTTCCTAGATAGGGTTTTTTTATCCTCGGTTCCTTTGGAGCAACTCTATCCGGGCTATGTCGAAATGCTTAAAATAGCGGTTGTTGAGGCTTTTTCGACCTTAAATGGGCATACAAAGATTGTAGAGGATAAAGAGCTTAGTACTTTTCTTGAAGGATGGGAATTCCCACCCTCTGATAAATGTATTGAAAAAGCAAGAGCCCTTAAACAGACGATCATAGACCAAGATTTGAACGAACAGGGGAGGCGCTATCTATTAAATTTTGGGCATACAGTGGGACACGCTTTGGAGGCCTATTTGAATTACAGAATATCCCACGGCGAAGCTGTGCAGCATGGAATGGTTGTGGAAATGGAGCTTTTAGGTTTTCCAAAAAAAGTACAAAAAAAGATCATCTCCTTTTTTCCTTTTAAGTCCCCTTTTCCTAAAATAGAGCCCGAGCTCTTTAAGAATATTCTCTTAAGAGACAAAAAAAATAGAGACGGAAGAGTCGCTTTTTCTAATGTTTTGAACCATAATAACAAGAATTTTCTCACCTTCATGGATCCACAGACTGTAGTCGAAGCATGTATGAAAAGAAATACGTATGATTGTTTACACACTCGGGCCTGATGAAAACGGTCCTATTGAGGCCGATTTAATAGAGCTTCGTCCCGATAGAACAGAATTAAAAAGTTTTTCTAAACCCTACCTTTTAACCAATCAAGCTCCCAAAGAGGGGGCGAGCTTTTGTGATATTGCGTTCGGCCAGCCCCTTGGTACATTTAAAGAGGCCTTTCCTCAAATCCAATGGATCTATTCTTTCCATGGCCCCTTTATTTCTTTTGAAGAAACCTTGAACTTAATAAAAAAAATGGATCTACAACAGCCCGATTTAATCAAATGTTGTTTCGATTCGATTTCTTTTTGCGATTATTTGAACCTCTATCCCATCTTCCAGCTTTATTCCGATCGACTCATTCTGTTTGCGCGGGGAGAATCGAATCAGGCGACAAGACTTTTGAGCTATCTATGGGGAGCTCATTGGATATACACTTCTAAAGATGGTCTTTACGGTCAAATTCCTCTAAAAGAGCTTTTAGAAGATTACCAAATTCGTAGACTGAATAAACAAACGGAGCTTTACGGGCTTATCAAAGGAATAGCAAGTCCCCCCTCAATGGGGTTTAAAATCTATAATCCACTTTTTAATAAAGAGGGGATCAATGCCCTTTATTTGAATCTTGTTTTGGAAGAAAACGAGTTAGAAGAGGTGTTGAGATCTCCTTTCTTTAGAGGTTTTAGCATTACCATGCCCTTTAAAGAAAAAGCTTTTCGATTTTGTGAAAATTTGAGCTTTTGCGCCCGCCTTTGCGAGTCGGTAAACACCTATTTTTTAGGGGTTGGCTATAACACCGATATTGAAATTTTAAAAAAATTCTCCTTCACGGGAAAAAAGGTGGCTATTCTCGGTGGTGGTGGTGTTGCTAGAGCCTACGCAAACTTTTTGAAAAATTGCTGTGACGTGCATCTATTTGTTCGATGTAATACCAAACAAATCAAGATCCAAAAAGAGATCGGGGTGAGAGCTTTTTTGTTAAAGGATTGGGTATGCGAATATGATGTGCTTATCGATACTTTACCAATAACCGGTTTAAATCTTCCTATCAAAAAAGAGACGATTGTAATAGATGCAAAAGTATCGCATGATCCTACTTACGAGAATCAGAAAAACTTTATTTCTGGTCTTGAAGTTTTCTTAGCCCAAGGAAATTCTCAGATGAAAATTTTCTTTAAAAAAGATTTTTGTCTTTATAAAAAATTTACAATGTGTTAAATTTTAATTTAAATTTAACAGAGCAAAATTGTATGCCGATCAATATCCGTAAAACTGCCGGAAAGTTTCCGCTGGAAGAGCTCATTGAGCAATGCAATAAGGCTGTTGAGACAGTCGAAGAGACTGTCATTGGTGTGGGAAAAACATTTGAGACCTCCGATTCTAAAGAAATTAACGCAGTTATTCAGTCACCGTTGACTATCCTAGAACGTAATATTGAAAAACTCCGTGAAGTGCAAAATGTTGTTGAGGAGATTCTGAAGATAAAAGAAGAGCCTTTATGTGGAACAAAATTTACAAAAAGGCAGGTAACCGATGCAACTTTTCGGTGTGTAGACTACCTAGCCGCTTTTGTTGCCGTTGCGCTCATCATTATGGAAACATCAGACACTGCAGCGAAGTATTTAGGGGAGACCGATGTCCCGAAAGGATTCACTGCAGCCCTTGTGATGGTTTCTAAAGTTTTATCAGCACTCATGGATCATCGACGCAAACAGGAGCTAGAACGTCAAAAGTTTCTGGCTATGCTGAAGGATGTACAGATCAAATGTGATAAAATAGAAGAATTCGCAGCGATTTATAATGTTTTTCGCTCCATAAGTGTCCTGAAAAACGAGGCAAACTTAAGTTTCGATCAAAAATCGAATTGTAAGGAGGCGGTTAAGATCCTTAAATCGATGCCCGAAGCGAAGATTAAAGGGGATCTGGCAAAAAATCTGAAAAAACAACTCTCGACTGCAATCGAAGATCAGGCAAAAGATCTGATCCAGGAACGATTTCGGACAATTTTTGATCGTAATAAACCGATCAACGTTAAAAGAAGGTTGTTTGACCGTTGGTACAATGCGTACATAATCTCGAACAGGATGTCAAAGATTTACAAACATAACCGTTTTATGCTTCTAGAGAACCAGGAGAAGCTCCAGTTCTCTTATAAACAATGGGCGATGATCATTCTCAAAAGAAAAAGGGTGTTAGAGAGGTCAAAAGAGCTGCTTTGTAGAAGTCCCGCTTCTTTGGATGAGCCTCAAGCCCCCTACGGACTGAAATCCTCTTATCAAAAATTTACGTCAGAAAACCCCACTCGATTAGAGGTTTTTCAAGGGTCATCGTCGCAAGAGGGTGCCGGAGTGTTTGGAGCACAAATTATTTCTCAAGGCAGACGGTCTATTGATTCACAAAGTTTAGGTAGCCAAGAGGGGATACCCTCTAATTCTTCGTCTGACGAAAAAGAGTTAGTTGCTTCTTTCAGAGAAAAAACCACACCGAGGGGGGCACCATTTGTCAGACGGGCAAGGTCTCAAAGAACTCTTGTTCCAATAAGTGGTTACATGTCAGGATCGAGTGAATCGGGAAGAAGTTTTTTATCCTCTCAAGAGCGCCCAATGGACCCAAGTAGGTCAGCATTCCCAAATTATGGAATGGTGCCCTTTCCCTATGATCCACGGTTTTCTCAGATGCCCCTTTTTTTCCATAACAACCCTACCCCGATGAGGGCAGGAGCCGAGGGATTGGAGACGCAGGATCTGAATGGCTTGAGAAGGCCAGGATGTGAGGATTTTTCCTCTTTAAGCCAAAGGCCGCAGCTTTTTCCGGTGCAAGGGGGAATGCAACCCAGAGCACTGGAAGCTTCTTATTATTATCCGTATCCGGCGGGGGCATACGACATGACACCGCAAATGCTTGAGATGGCTACGCAAAAAGAAAGAACCGCTCAGCAGTTTTATGGATCCAGGCGTTCGAGTGTTTCTTCTGTTGATAAGGAGGTGGCCCAAGAGCGTTTAAATAAAGAGGTGATCCACCAGGGAAATTTCACTATTGAAAGTTCTTTTGTTTACGCGTCGAAACAAGAGGATTGTCTATCAACATCATCACAATCTCAAGTGGAGCCGATTCGACTGAATCTGCCGCCGGTTTTTTCTATTTCGAATTCTGTAACAGGAGAAAATACAGACCATGTTGTGGTGCAAATGCCCGAAAAAGGAGAGTAAATTTTGTAAGGTTAAAAAGCATGTCTATTCTGTTTGCATTTTGCACCAAATTTGTTAAACTTGAAAAACAATAAACCCTAAGACAAATTATGTCCTCCTTAACCATACCACCCAATTTGAATCGTCACCATTTAACTGACCTTCTGAAGTTATTGATGTGTGTTGTTTTGGGAGGCCTTTTTTGGCACCTCCCGGAGCCCATCGGTACCGATCCGAGAGGGATGAAAATATTTGGCGTTTTTTTATTTACCGTTCTGGCGGTGGTTTTAAAACCCTTGCCGTCAGGAGCTATTTGCATATTTTCTTTGACAATTCTTCCTTTAATGGGTGTTTTGACTTTTGAGGATACTTTTATAGGATTTGCAAATCCTGTTGTTTGGTTAATTGCTTCTGCGTTTTTTATTGCCAGGGGGTTCATTAAAACCGGCTTAGGACTACGGCTTGCCCATTTATTGATTCGGATGATGGGGAAAAACAGTTTGGGGATTGCCTATGGGATGACCATCACCGATCTTTTGCTTGCACCGGCGATTCCAAGCGTAACCGCTAGGATTGGGGGAATTGTTTATCCCGTTGTTTTATCAATTGCTAAAGCGTTTGGAAGTGACCCTGACCATAGCCCTAGGCGCATCGGAAGCTATTTGATTCAGACGATTTTTCAATCGGGGACAGTAACAAGTGCGATGTTTTTGACAGCGATGGCGGGAAATCCGATGGTGTTGAACTTAGTTAAGCCCTACGGTGTCTCGATAAGCTGGACCGATTGGGCGATTGCTGCTGTCATTCCGGGTCTTCTAAGCCTTCTTTGTATCCCTTATGTTTTGTACAAAGTCTATCCTCCCGAGCTAAAAGAGACCCCGCAAGCGCCAGAAAAATCAAAAGAAGAGCTTTTGATGATGGGTAAACTTAAGGCTGACGAGATGTGGATGCTTGGGGTTTTTTTGGTGTTAGTATTTTTATGGTCTGTGGGTAGTTCCTGGCTGACTGCAACCTTAACCGCCTTGATTGGTCTTGCTCTTCTTCTTCTCTCAAGAGTTTTGAGCTGGGAGGATATATTAAAAGAAAAGGGTGCTTGGGATACTTTAATTTGGTTCGCAACCCTTCTCACGCTTGCAGGGTATATCACAAAATTTGGTTTAGCAGATTGGTTTGGAGGGGTTGTAAAAGGCCATTTTGTGGGTGTGTCCTGGGGTTGGGGTTTAATTGTTCTGTCGATTATTTATTTCTACACTCACTACTTTTTTGCAAGTAATCTTGCACATATTGGAGCCCTTCTTCTTCCATTCTTTGTTGTGGCAGTAAATTTGGGAGCGCCCGCAAATCTTACTGCTTTGGTATTTGGTTTTGTAAGCTCTCTATTCGGTTCTTTAACCCATTTTGGATCGGGGCCTGCCCCTATTCTTTATGGCGCCAACTTTGTGAAGATTGGGGATTGGTGGAAGATCGGATTCATCTTAAGTATTGTAAATATTTTGGTATGGGGGATTGTGGGTGGCTTATGGTGGAAACTGCTCGGAATTTTTTGATACCAGATGAGGCGGAAGAATTAAGTAAACAGTACGATTTCACCTATCTGGATAGCCTCATTTATGATAAGAATGTCGATACGATTTGGATCCAAAAAAAGGCTGAGTGTAAATTATTGGATCCCCAATTTCGATCTTTTAATCGGTGGAATCTGGCTCTGTTTAAGCGTGAGCTTTCGGGAATACGGCAAAAGATGTCGGTTCGCTGTATTGATGAGTTGAAAGGAAGAGGCTTATTTGCTGACAACACATTGGCTGAAATGACCTGTGTTGGTGAATACTTGGGCCTTGTAAAAAAACGGAATAAAAAAAAAGATAAAGACAATAGCTATATTTTCGAATATGCGATTGATACTTTTGATACCGGATATGTAATTGATGCTGAGAGGCAAGGCAACCATACAAGGTTCATCAATCACAGTGATCAACCCAATCTACTCTCAAGGTGGTTATTGATCGACAACCTACCAAGAATCATTTTTTTTACCAATCGAAGAGTGGAAAAAGATGAAGAGCTCACCGTTGATTACGGGCCTTATTACTGGGAATAAAAAGGGGCTTGCCTTTACATTTCAAATCTGCTAACTCGAGAATACATTGGTTTTTTTTTGTATCCTCATAGGAGGGGTAGAAATGTCTAACAAATTGCACGTCTATTCAAAAGAAGCTCTTAAAAAAGAGCCTTTTCTGCCATTGAAACGCCCTTTTCCTCGTAGTCTCGATTTGATGGAAAAGCTTAAAAAACAGGTCCGAAAATACCGGGGCAAGTGGAATTTAGAAAATCATCTTGCCCAACGATATAAAAAATATCTCGGAAAAAAACTTCCTCATGAGCTCGAGATTCAGTGGGTAAATGCTCACATCGGAAATGGCGTTTTCGCAAAAGAGCCGATAAAAAAAGGGGGCTTTATCTGTGAGTATATCGGGCTTATCACCGATGAAAAAGAGCTCCACCCGGATAATAGGTATGTTTTTAATTTGACTGTAGGTGATGACGAAACAGGTTATGTACTGGATGCCCGTTATAGTGGAAATGTAGCACGCACCATCAACCATGCCGATGATCCAAATGCCGAAGCAGTCACAATCTTTGTAGAGGGGCTACCCAGAGTAGTCTATTTAGCTCGCCGCAATATCCAAAAAGGGGAAGAAATCTGTGTAGACTACGGGCAAGAATATTGGAGTACATGGAAAGAGCAAAAGCAGTGATGCGTTTTTAAGCGCAAATCTGCTTGCCAAGCTCAGTAAGTCTCAAACAGCGCTTTTTTTCAAAAGTTCCCCATTCAATAAGGCCCGATTCAAAGAGCGTATTTAAGTGCTCATGAGTGAGCTTTATTTCATCTTGAATTTCGTAAATATAACCGTCTCTACCCCTGCTTAGGACCGGTTTGCCAGACGAGATAAAATCTATAACCTCATCAGCCAAAACCCAGCCTCTCGAAATGATTGTAGAGAGCCCTTTTTCTGCCTGCTTTGCATTCTGATTTTTTTGCATCCAAAGCACCTTGTAAAGAGAAAGAGCCTGTTTTTCGATCGAATATAAAAGCCACGGCTCTGCTTGTGGGTGTAAAGTCACAAAACCGTCAACGACTCTCAGAAGGTCCAGATCAACACCTTTTAATAAAATGTTTACCAGATAGGGGATCGAGCAAGGGAGAACCCCTTTTAGCTTTTCTAAGGAAAATAGATCAAAAGCGTAAGCTCCGTCTTGGAATGAGACTTTTAAAGGATGAAGTTTTGCAAATCGGATCGCTTGACTCAAGTCAAAAGCAAAGGTTAGAGGGATCCCTCGTTCTGGCACCACATCAAATTGCACCAAGTCGGTAAAGGGAGGAGTGACAGATTGCTTTTTTAAATAATTTTTTAATTCCTCAGGCAAAGAGAGCTCAGGATCCCATTTTTTCTCGTTCTCCCGATACGTCAGAACAGCAATGAAATTAAATTCTAAAAAAAGAATGCACTCGTCTAATTCAGCTCCGTCTAACGCCGTGAGTTTTTTTAATTCAGAAAGTTTAAGTGCGGCGGTTGGGTTAGCTAAAAGAGCGTTTACAATGGGCTGAATGGGGTATTTTTCGGTTTCGACCTCTTTTATGTGACGAAGATACTGAGCGGGAGTCTGAAAAATTTTTTCTTTAAGGCTTAAAAAAATGGAGTCGCAACTGCGAGGAAGAGAGTACCAGGTGGGTAGAATACTGATCGGAACTTGTTTAAGCAATGCCTGAAAATATTCTATCCCGGCAATAAAGTCCTCTTCAAATTTTGCAAGAAAGCATTCAATTTTCTTTTTGACCTCTTTGTCAATAAGAACCACATCTTGCTCAAGGGATAAAATCTGGAAGGGGGCCATTCGATCGAAAAAAAGTTTTAACTCATTTTCAGTGAGGTCTAGGGCATTTTTGAGCTTAGGGAGAGAAGTTTTCGACGAGAGGTAAAACAACTCAATCATAAGTCTTGTGGTGGCGGGCTCAAGCTCTGCGAGTTTGGCTCGAAAAAAAAGATCTTGATCGACAGTGTACTCGGACAAATCGACTTTGTGTTTCTTTTGAAATTGAAGGTCAAATTGCATGCACACGAAAGCTTAAGGGAAAGACAATAAAAAAACAATCCTTCCCTTAATTCAGTAGACAAGATTTTCTCTCTAAGGGAAACCAGGAAAATCTTAAGGCAAGAGAGCAAAATAATTATTTTAGACGTGAGTTTTTTGATGCAAGTATCGTGGTTGACAAGAAGGGTATCTTAGGGTGTATAGTATTCAGCAAACGTGTCTATGGACATTACGGCCTTAGCTCTACATCCTTAAAAAATTCAAATACACCTTGAATCGGGTCTATTTTCATAGTAGCCGATCCAATCTTGAAGGGAAATATGGCATACGATTACCACAGTATTGAAAAAAAATGGCAAGCCTTCTGGGAAAAAAACAAGACTTTTAAAACAGATATTTCTTCGGTTAAACCGAAATATTATCTATTGGATATGTTCCCTTACCCATCAGGTTCGGGTCTTCATGTGGGGCACGCCAGTGGTTATACGGCTACTGACATCGTTTCTAGATTCAAGCGACTAAAGGGATACGAGGTTCTTCACCCCATGGGTTGGGACAGCTTTGGGTTACCTGCCGAGCAATACGCCATACGCACCGGAATTCACCCAGCAGTAACTACTGAAGACAACATCAATACTTACAGGACACAAATCAAAGCTTTAGGTCTAAGTTACGACTGGGATCGAGAAATTAAAACGAGTGAACCCAATTATTACCGTTGGACGCAGTGGATTTTCAAGCGTTTGTATGATAAAGGCCTTGCATACGAGGCGAAAATTCTTGTGAACTATTGCCCGGCTCTACGCACAGTTCTCGCAAACGAGGAGGTCGAAAACGGTTTCTCTAAAGAGGGAGGATACCCTGTTGAGAGACGACCTTTAAGACAATGGGTTCTTAAAATTACTGCCTATGCAGATCGCCTTCTAGAAGACCTAGACGAGCTCGATTGGCCCGACAGTTTAAAGGTGCTCCAACGAAACTGGATCGGTAAAAGTCATGGGTTAGAACTCAAATTTGAAACGGCTCAGCTGCATGTGCCACTGACAGTCTTTACAACGAGAATTGATACAATTTTTGGTGTAACCTTTCTTGTGATTTCCCCTGAACACCCTGAATTGGATCGAATTGTATTTAAAGGGCAGCATGAGGCGGTAAATAAATATAAAGAAGAGGTGAGTCGTAAAAGCGATTTAGACAGAACCGATCTGAATAAAGATAAGACGGGTGTTTTTACCGGTAGCATGGCGATACATCCCATTACAAAAGCTTTGATTCCTATCTATGTCGCAGACTACGTCATCATGGGATATGGTACCGGGGTTGTCATGGGTGTTCCTGCGCATGATGAACGAGATAAAGAGTTTCAGGAAAAATTTGGTCTTGCCCATATAAAGGTGATCGACACCTTAGATGGTCAAGAGGTTTTGATAAACAGCCACTTTAATGATGTCCAATTGGATGGAAAAACCCCTGAAGAGGCAAAAGATTTCTTAAAAAACTATTTGAGCCAAAAAAAGCTAGGAAAAGTCACAACCCAATATAAATTACGCGACTGGCTGTTTTCGCGTCAGCGCTATTGGGGGGAGCCGATACCTATTTACCATTTTGAAGATGGGACAAAACGTTCATTAGACGATGATGAGCTCCCACTGCTTCCTCCGCATATTGATAACTACATGCCCTCAGAAGATGGGCAAAGCCCGCTTTCGCGCGTAGACTCGTGGGTGCATGTTGTCGATCCAAAAACACAAAAGAAGGCGATGCGAGAGACCAATACGATGCCACAATGGGCCGGCTCGTGCTGGTATTATCTACGATTTCTTGATCCGCACAATAAAAACGCGCCCTGGGATCCGACGATTGAAAATCATTGGATGCCTGTGGACCTGTATGTTGGGGGTGTAGAGCATGCTGTTTTACACCTTCTTTACGCCCGCTTTTGGCACAAAGTCCTTTTCGATCTCGGTCTTGTTTCGACAAAAGAGCCTTTTAAAAAGCTAAAAAACCAGGGGCTTATAACCGCTTATGCCTATAAAATTCCCGGGGGCGGTTTTGTAGCGCCTAGTGATGTTGAAGAAAGAGAGGGAGAATTCTTCGATAAGCGTAACGGTCAATTAGTAAAAAAACAGCTGGAAAAGATGTCTAAATCCAAGCTTAACGGCGTCAATCCTCTTGATGTTGTATCCGAGTATGGTGCAGACACTTTGCGTCTTTATGTGACATTTATGGGTCCTTTTGATCGGGAAAAAATCTGGAGTGATGAAGCTATTGTAGGTTGTCACCGTTTCTTGATCAAAGTTATGGATCTTTTCGAAAAAGGAAAAATTGTTGATGACTATCCGATGGAGATTCGTCGTTTGACTCATAAACTCATCTATGGTGTTGAAAAGGACATCGAAGAGTTGGCCCTCAACACCGCGATCTCAAAAATGATGGAATTTGTGAATGCTATGCTAAAGCACAAAGACCTCCCCAGAGAGGCGATGGCTAATTTTCTCATAATTTTAAGCCCTTTCGCTCCACATATTGCAGAAGAGCTTTTTGAAAAGCTTGGATACACTAAGGGGATTTCATTTGAAATGTATCCTACCTACGATCCGATGCTTCTTGTTGAGGCTACATGCGAAATTGCCGTTCAGGTGAATGGTAAGGTACGTGCTTCAGTTGTGATTGAAAAAGGGACTATCAAAGATGAGGTGCTGCAAAAAGCGATGCAGATCCCCCAAATCCAAAAGTACGTAGATAAAGCCATCGAACGAATTATTTTTGTTCCTGATAAGATTTTAAATATCTGTGTTAAAGACTAGAAGTTTTTTTTCTAAAAAGTCGCTCTACAGAGCGACTTACAATGTTCTTTTATTATGTTCTACAGTTTTTGTAGCCCCTTTTCTTTTATTTAAAGCACTTTTTTTCGGCAAATACAAAGGAATCCTTTTGACGCGTTTAGGCTTAAAATGTCCTGAACTCAAAATAGATTCTACAAAACAAAATCTTTGGGTGCATGCTGTTTCTCTTGGTGAAGTAAAGGCAGCAAGAGGTTTTGTGGAATGTTTACAAAAGATTTATCCCGATAAAGATATTTTCCTATCCACTCTTACTGAAACAGGCTTCATGGAGGCTAAAGAAATTGTAGGTGTTCAACCCTTTTACCTGCCTGGAGATTTGATCACCTGTAGCCTAGTAAAAAAGATCAATCCTGAGGTTTTGTTTTTGATCGAGGGGGATATATGGCCTAACATGGTGATGGAAGCAAAAAATGTTGTCGTTATAAACGGAAAAATCTCCTTAAGAACTGTGAATGCAATCCGTTTTTTCCCTTTTTTGAAATCTCTTTTGATAGAGCCGATCTCGTATTGGTGTGTGCAATCGCAAATGGTTAAAGATAGGTTGGAACAACTTGGGGTAGAGCAACAAAAAGTTCTCATCACAGGAGACATAAAAACTTCGACAAGAGTGGATGATGTCGCTCCGTTTAATAAAAAGGGGATTTTGTTAGCCTCCTCGCACCCTCAAGAAGAGGAACTTTTTTTGGAATGCTTTGAAAATGAAAGCGTCTTTCTCATGATTGCCCCTCGACATCCCGAAAGGTTTCAGGAGGTGGAGAATCTTTTGAAACTCAAGAATATCCCCTATATTACCTCAAAAAATCTGCATCAGAAGACCCATGAGGGATCTAAAAACTTAGCAAAGACCTTAAAAGAAAATGCACGCGTTTTACTCATAAACGAGATGGGCAAACTTTCTAGTTTTTATAAAGCCGCCCCTTGCACTGTAGTTGGCGGAAGTCTTGTTTCTGGAGTGGGTGGACATAATCTGATTGAACCCCTTTTACATGGAAGTTTTCCTCTGTTTGGTCCTTTTGTAGAAAAGCAAATGCATCTCAAGAGTCTACTCATCGAGTGGGGCCTTTTCAAGGAGTGCTCGTCTGAAAATTTGAAAGAGGTTGTTTTGGAGATGATGAATAATCCAAACTTAAGGGAGCTCATCCAGACCCAAATGTTAAAGGCGAAAGCCACTATGGAGAAACCCATAAAGGCAACTTTTGAGTTCCTTCATGAGGCGAATCTTTTTTCTTAAACGACAGGCCTTTAACAATCAAAAAAAGATAGCAGATTTTTTAATTTCTAAAAAACCATCATTAAGAATAAAACTCTTGCGATTAATTCCTCCAAGAGAGTATGTTATACACATCAATGACGCGGGGTGGAGCAGTTGGAAGCTCGTCGGGCTCATAACCCGAAGGTCACAGGTTCGAGTCCTGTCCCCGCCATTTTTTCTTTTCTGGCGGCATAGCTCAGTAGGTAGAGCAACGGGATCATAATCCGCAGGTCGTTGGTTCAAATCCGACTGCCGCTATATCTCCTCTAAATCTTGCCGACGTGGTGGAATGGTAGACACAGTAGACTCAGAATCTACCCTAGGTTTCTAGGTGCTGGTTCGACTCCGGTCGTCGGCAACATCTACAAAATCAACATATTGTAAATTATTTTACTTTTTCGTTTTATAAAATATCTATTTTAATTATATAAAAATTAAAAAGGATCAATTTATGAAAAGAATACTTGCTATTATGGCAATAGTGGGGTTAGCGGTGGGTTGTTCACCCTCCTCCCCAAAAACGCCGGCTCCGACAAACGGAGCAAATTGTCCAGCTCCATATGACTCCAGTAATCCCATGGACAGCTCCAGCGACCAGAACGGCTCTAATGCAAAATCACCTCAGCAAGGTAGTGGCTCCTCGAACCAAGGTACAGGTCAAGGTACCAACCAAAATGGATCTCAAAAGGGTAAGAATTCCCAGAGTTCTAATAAATCGATGAGCTCCAAATCTAATCAGCAAGCAAAAGAGACTTTAGCTTACGGCCAGCCGAATAAGTCTAAAGATTCTTCTAGCCAAAGTACGGATCAAAAATCTGATAAAAAGAAGTCCTCAAGTTCGAAAAACAACACTAAAGAACCAAAAAAAGATTCTAAAAGCTCGAAAGATAGCTCAAAAGATAATAAAAAAGATTCCAAAAAATCAAAAGATAGCAACAAACAAGATGCAAAAAAGAGCAGCTACTGATTTTTTTTGACGATTCAATAGTCCCAAGCCGGTGAGGGTCAGCGTTTTTGCTGGCCCTTTCTTTTTATAAAAAAGATTACCTATTCCTCCCTAACCTGTTTTCTGCGAAAATAGGGTCTATTATTTGGAGAAAGGATGCCTTACCTTATTTTCTTTTTGAGCTTTAGCCGACTACTAACCAAGGATGATCTACCTGAAATAAAACCTTCTATGAGAACCCACACCCATTTTATCCGCGACGAAGAGGGGGAGGGTTTTCAAATAGATCAGGGTGGGCACACCTATGCAATAAAGGGAAAAGCGCTAGGAAGTGGTCAAAAACCGCCACGATATCCTATTCGAAAAAGCGGTCTTAAAGGGAGTGGCAGCTACGGTTACAAGCACATTCTTTCCTCGCAAGACAGCCTCTTGGCCGGTTTTAAAACCTCTTATGATCAATCTATTGAAGAGAACCTTTCGACTAAAAGCCTAAACGAGAGTAAAAATCTTATCATGACGAACTCGATTGGATACGAAAGAATTCTCATCGATGGAGAAAAGTTTTCCGTTACCCTAAGTAATGATCTGCCCTTAATGACACAAAATACCCATTTACCGCAAAAAGAGGGAAAACGGGTAGAAGATTCTCGAGCAAAAAAACATCAAGGGGCAGGTGCTTGCATATCTGTCACAAAAACGTTTTAATTAAGAAATCAAGCACCACAAAGACCAGTTTAACTACCGTCCTTTAGAATCAGGTACTGCTGAGAGTGGGTGGTCTAAAAGCGAAAAATAGGTGCATAGAGATGCAAATATCCACCAGAATTTCGAATTAAGACCCCTGATGGTGCCTTTTGTCTAGCCTCTTTTTTTAAATTTTTCTAAGCTTTTAATGGATTATCTTCAGTCATTACCCGATTTTTTTTCATAAACCTAATTAAGCTTTAACTACCTAACAACCAGTGAGTTTTAACCTTTATGCGTGTAATGGGGTTAAAAAACAAGTCATTCAACAGTAGATAGTTAGAGATATAATCCACATCAATTGGAGCGTGATTTTTTTATCTTGTAGCATTTCAGTGCTTTAAGTATCACCATGGCGATATAGTAAAAAATTATTGAATTTTACCTAAATTTGATATATAATAAGTGTAGAGGTGGCCTAAGGTCAGTTAATTAGAAGAGGTATTTTATGGCGGACGCGTATACAAAGAGTTTGTTAGATTACTACTCGCATTTGAACGGGTTACCGGTAAATAATCCTCAATACGTTGACCCGTCTGCCAAGGAAGCGCAGGAAAAGTATGAAAAATACATAAGTGCGTTAGATTCAAATAGTCTTTCGTCTGATGTGAAAACGGCTATAGCTAACCTTTTAGCTCAGTACGGCAAAACTGATTGGGGCTGGGCACATACTGAGGATTGTCAAAAAGTCGAGCTGATGGCTTTTTACGATGAAAATATGAATCCCGGTTCAGAACTTTGGTCAGATGCGCGAAGCTGTAACGGTTTTACTGCGGCTTTTTTTGCCGCTTGCGGGATAAAAACTTTTGATAATTCCGATGGCTGGAACCCACACTCTCATGATTGTACAGCAATTGTGAACGTATTTTCCGCAGTGAGTAATCTTTTATCGGGCCAGATGTCAGACGATGACTTCCATTTCACTTTGGGAAATCTACCCTCTGCCGAAGAGCAGGAAAAACTGGTGGCAACAAGATGTAAAGCTGCACCTATTTTAGGTTTTTGTAACGCCATGAACGCTATGATCAACCAAATGATTTCGTATTGTCAAAAAGCGGGACTGGGTAGCGGAGATGACCCTTGCTGGAACATCTGTCGTCAATGGGAAGCTAACGATGACCGTTATCCTGGTCATTGGAAGACAGAGGGATGGGGTCGTTTCACTCACCGTGTGTATATTACAGATGATCCTTCAAAACAAAACGATCCTTTTATATATAAAGCCAACGAATCAGGTTATGCGGATGCGTCATGGTCGAAAGATGAGCTTCAGAGACGTCGCGAAACGAATTACAAACAGAGTTTTTCTGTGAACACAGAAGATGGATCTTTCGATTTGACATCGGCCGAGTTTTCTAGTTATCTTATGACCAATTTGGCCAACATCCAGAATTTTTTCCAGTAAGAATAGCCTCTTATTTCTAAAATTCTCTTAAAAAAAAGAGCGACCTTGGGGAATCCAGGGTCGCTCTTTTTTTATCTGGCCTTGGAATGTAATAAATAAATTTATTGAATTTTTTATTTATTTCCTGTAAAATAATAGATGGGGCGGTAAGAGTCGCCTACTAAATAAGGGGGATTTTATGGCGGATTCATACATCAAAAGTTATCTGGCTTGTGAAAAAGCTTACTATGGGTTAAACGGGGAACCTGTCTATCCCGATCCCGCAGCCCGTGAAGCGCAACAGAATTTTGAAAATTATCTCAAAAATTTAAAAAACGGCGCTGGTGCTCTACAGGGCTTGTACAACAGTTATGGTCAAGGCCAAACGATTACGGATAATTATCTCGAGGTTGTTGATGAGGCGGGTCATGATGTTTATGTTAAAAAATATATGTCTTGGTATGATGATAATAAAACTTTAGAACTACCACCAAATTATAATACATATTTAGGAACTTTTGAAGACGAAGATCCTCCTAGTGATACTCCACATTCTCTCAATAGTTTCACAGCCCAGTTTCTCCTCTCACTTCCAACCCTCATGAATAATAGCGTGCTAGATCAACTGCGCGGTGGCCTATCAGACGACGACTTTCATTTTACCCTTGGAAACCTCACTTCGGCGGCGGATCAAGAAAAATTAGTTGCAGTAAGAGAAAAAATCCAACCTTTAGTCACCTTTTTCACCGCGTTACAAAAAAGCGCAATTGCTGTTAATAGTAATCCAGGTGAATCTCAGAATGTTACTTTGGATCTTCCTGATGGATCACTATATCTCAATTCTCCCCAATTCGCACAGTTGCTCATCGAGCGTCTAAACGACCTTATTAATCTAGGCTCCTAGCTTTGAAGGTGTGAGCACCCTTGTAAAGGAGTTTAGAAGAAATGTAAAAAAAGAGCGATCTTAATCGCTCTTTTTTTCTTCCTCAATTTCAAAATCAAAATTAGGCTTTCCTAAACGATTCCCTAAAATCGTATCTCCATGATCGTCGAGCGAAATTTTTTCCCTATGTGCTTCGTTTTTGGCGTCTTCAAGAAGTTTTTTCACGATTTTCTTTTCTTTTTTAAAATCATCTTCCATTTTTTTCTCACTTTGGTTTATTCACTATAAAAATATCTTCTGTTTTCTGAAAATGTTTTATATCTAATAACATTTATTTGGGATTCATTTTTTCAAAAAAAAGCATTTAGGGTAACCTAAATGAACACGTTAGAAGTGCACCCAATTTCTTCGTGATTACGGCTTTTTTATTTTAAAATTGAAGGGGGATTATCTCATGTTAACAAGATCTATTCAGGAAAATAGTGCTTTAAAATGGCTCTTTCATGCTCTATTTGTCGCTTTTTTTGTTTTATTCACTGACCAATTAGAGTTTTTTCGCGCCTCAAGGCAGTTAGCTTCCTCATTTATCCATGCTACAAACGGGATGCTCTTATTTGAGGTGCCAAAAGAGGATCTTGCGTTTTTTCTTGAAAGTCAGGGGAGTACAAAGCTCGAAAGCTTTATTATTGATACGAAAAATCATCTTGGAGAGCCACGCCTACAAGTATCCACAGACGCTACCTCAAGTTCGTTTGTAAAACTCGAGCATTCCCAAAAAATCGAAACTAAGGTCCTTTTGGGTGTAATAGATCCTAAAGCGTACTCAGCAGCCAAAAAAGTCTATTTTGCCACCACAGCCCAAAGGGCTATTGGCTTAAAGAAAGAGGCGCTTAAACCCCTATCAAAAAATCAGGTTTTTAAATCCCTGGGCTGGGCTTTATTCCAGGAGTCGGGGTTGATCAGAAATTTTGGACTAAAGGGGGGAGCCCTTTTCGCTCTGTTTTTTCTTTTTCTCAATACCCTTTTTGCCTCGATTTACAGACATTCGCTTACCGGGATACTAAACTTACGATTCTTTGGTGTTCCCTCCTCAACAATCGTACCCCTGATGCTTGCAAGAAATGGGTTGCTATTATTACTATCTTTTAGTGCTGTTTGGCTCCTTTTCACACTCGTTGGTTTCAAATATCCGTACCTTACTTGGGTTTTCAGCTTCATTTCAACTTTTCTTTTGAGCGCTTTTTGGTCTTTTTTTGGTTCGTTTAAAACAAAAAATAGCTTTTAATAATAACTTTTATTTTTATAGAACCGAATAATGTGGGGAAGCGATACAATTGGAAGCGATGCAGATTTTTGATCCGATCCATAATTTTATTCCGTTCAATCCTATTGAGGAAAAGCTTCTAAGCCACCCCTACATGGTGCGTCTTGGGCACATTTACCAATGTGGGCCTGCTTTTCATGTATACCCTGGGGTGACACACACCCGGTTTTCTCATACTATAGGGGTCATGCATGTTGCATCCCTGCTTTTTGACAACCTTATAGCAGTAGATAAAATGCAGTCCGATTGGGCCTATTTCAGGCAGGCCGTTCGTTTAGGGGCTCTTTTACATGACGTGGGGCACTATCCTTTGTCTCACACTGTAGAGCTTTTTTTACCAAAACATGAGGAGATGGTTAAAAAAACTTTTTCTCATGGTGTTTGGGATTCTTTTTTTGAACTGGTTGCTGCAAGGTATGGTAAAGAGCTAGGTGAGGTTAGAAGTCTCGTTCGCTCTATTGCTTTGGGGGAATCGACCACCCCCCACTTCTTAAGCCAACTCATAGCGGATCCCCATTTTGGGGCTGACCGGATTGATTATCTTTTGCGTGATTCCCTCTACTCGGGGTTGAGTTATGGTAAGATCGATCTTCACCAGCTTGTGCGCTCAAGTAAGCTAGACTTGGATAATAAACTCACGATAAGCCTATCGGGGCTTCCCTCAGTTGAGGCGCTATTGCTTGCCCGCCACTGGATGCATGAAAGGCTTTATCAACACCATAGAGTACGATCCTTTGCATTTCACTATGCCAAAGTGGTTAAAGAGGTTCTTTTAAAGAAAGGGGCTATGGAAGATATTGATACTTTTATGCAAATAAACGACCATCATATTTTTGTAGCCCTTGAAGACCATCCGGATGAAAAAAGGGCGATTGAGGATCCCGACTATAGAGTACGTGCTGTAAAATATCCTATCGACAAACTCGAGCAGATGGAACAATTAAAAGGCTCTAAAGACCTCTGGATCGATATTGTGGAAAACTCAACCCCAAGTATTCTAGACGGCCAAAAGGTGCGCCTTCAAGCGGAGGAGATTTTCTGGGTCTACACAAACAAAAAAGAATTCTATGAAAGCACCTAAAAATCGAGGCAAAAAAGATCATGTTTACAGCCCTTAAAGTGGAGCTCAAAAAATATAAGGGTTTTGAATTTTTTTTCATCATTCTCGCTATGTTCTCGAGTTTTTTGATCACAGCAGAGGCATCCATTACGAAACCGGTTGCCCATTCCCTATTTATGGAGGCTTTTGGTGTAGCTTTTTTTCCTTACGTGTGGATAGCGGTGATACCGGCTAGTTTTTTGGTTGTCACAATTTACAACATGCTTGTAGTAAAAATCGGTTGCTTTAGAATGCTGTTTTTTACTGTACTTGCTGGGGCGATTGTGAATGTATCTACCGCATCGTATGTGCACAATTTTCAGACATGGCCTTTCTTTTTTTATATCTGGAAAGACATCTACATCATGCTGATGTTTCAGCAACTTTGGTCAGTTATCAACTCTACTGTCCATCTTGCAAAAGCTAGATATTTATACGGTCTTTTTTTTGGTTTCGGAGGATTGGGTTCCATGCTCGCCAGTATGATTCCAGGTTTTTTAGCGATGCGAGTCGGGACGGAGAAACTGCTCTATTTTTCTCTCCCTTTTTTCCTCTTTTTACTTTTGGCCTACTATTTTCTCATGCGTGCTCGACAAAGAATCGATCAGGTAGAGACGATTGCTTTTAGCCAAAATAGAGTCTCAGACTTTTTTGAGGGGATATCTCTTATTAAAAACTCCTCGTTGCTCCGATTCATCCTTTTGGTAGTTGTCGCTATGCAGGCAGCCTCGACGCTTCTTGACTATCAATTCAACATTTTTGTCTCAAATTTTTTAACCACTACCAATGAGCGTACAGCCTATTTTGGTTGGTTTTTTGGTCTTGTGAATATTATGAATGTCCTTTTGCAGCTTTTCGGCTCTTTCTTTTTGATAGAATTGATTGGACTCAAAAAATGCCATATGAGCATACCGGTCTTTTTAGCCAGTTCCTTGTTGAGTTTTTTATTTTTTCCCTCTTTTGGGTTAATCGCTTTTACGTATGGCTCTATTAAAGCGTTGGATTATTCCATTTTTGGTGTCGTCAAGGAGATGCTCTACATCCCTTTAAGCATAGACCAAAAATTCAAGGCAAAAGCGGTCATTGACGTGTTTTTATACAGAAGTGCCAAAGCGATTGCATCTCTTGCGATCCTTGTCTTGCCTATATTTTGGATAGATTATGTGACTATGGCTATTTTTACAATATGGATAACGGCTGTTGTCACACGTTTTAGGCATGTGCCAGAATATGAACCTAAATCTTCCACACCCTAGAGAACTTTTGGCTTTTTTTCGTTGTTTTTCTACCGATGGAAATCATTTTTTGTTAGTATGCAACGGCTATTTAGAACCCCTGGGTTTCAGACTTATGGGAGAAAAATCAACGTTTTAAAACTATTCAAGGCAAAATATGGGACTGAATCGGTCGATTTTCCAACCTACTGGATATCAAAATCAGACGCGCGATCAAGAACTTCAACGTAGGTACTTGCAGTTTTCGCGTATACAAGACCCCCTAGACAAGTTTATTTATTTGAATGGGATGATCGAAGAGGATACCCATCTATTCACCGATTTTGCCAAAGCTCATATCCATGAGGTGCTTCCTATTGTTTATACACCAACAATTGGAGCTGCTTGCCAGAATTTTTCTGTGATTATGAACCGTTTTCGAGGGATATTTGTTAGCGAAGATACCATCGATTCGTTAGAAGAAACCCTTAAAAAGATGCCTCAAGTTGAAGTAATTGTTGTAACAGATGGAGAGCGGATTTTGGGTCTTGGAGACCTGGGAGTTGGGGGAATGGGGATATCCATGGGAAAAACTCTGTTGTATTCTCTTTTTGGTGGGATAGACATCAAAAAGACATTACCTATCGTTTTAGATATTGGGACTAATAACCCCGATTATTTGGCACATCCCCATTACATGGGAGTGAAAAAAAACCGCTTGCAAGGGGCGCAATACGAGGCCTTTGTAGACCGTTTTGTCAAAACGGTAAAAAAGAACCTACCCCACGTTTTGCTGCAATGGGAAGATTTTGCAAAAGATAATGCCCGTCATCTTCTAAAGAAGTACCAGAATACAATCGTCTCTTTCAATGATGATATCCAGGGCACTGCCGGTGTTACTATGGCCTGCTTGCTGTCGGCCGTAAAAGAAAAAGGGTCGAAATTACAAGAGGAAAGAATTCTATTTATTGGAGCAGGCTCTGCCAATTTGGGAATCGCTGAGCTGATTGTCGATTATCTTGAGGAAAACGGTGTCAAAAAAACGCATGCCGTAGAGCATATAGCACTCGCCGATTCCAAGGGAATAGTTTCCAAATCTCGTGAAAATTTAAGCGCCGATCTTATGCCTTTTGCCAAAGATGTATCGCCCACCAAAGATCTTATGGAGATGCTTGAGGTTTTTCAGCCAACAATCTTGATTGGGGCTTCGATGCAACCTGGGATTTTCAATAAGCAGGTAATTGAAGAGATGACAAAACTGGCTAAAAGACCCATCATCATGGCTTTATCCAATCCGACAAGCAAAGCTGAGTGCACCTTCCAGCAAGCGATAGAGTTCTCTGATGGGCAAGCCCTTTTTGCCTCCGGCAGTCCATTTGCTCCTGTCCAATACAAAGGGAAAACTTTCCACGGAACACAAGCAAATAATCTCTATATTTTCCCAGCGATGGGGTTGATGGCAAGCCGCACCCGTTTAAAAATGATTCCCTCGAAACTGTTCTTAGAACTAGCTAAGGCGCTAAGTGAAAATCGTGGACCACACCATCTATTGCCTCCGTTTGAAGCACTGATTCCTCTTGTGCCAAAGCTAGCAGATTTATTAGCCTCAAAAGCTAAACAACTCGGACTTGTGGACTAAAAAGATAGACCTCTTTTAAAGAGGTCTGTCTAGAACCAATCAAATCCATTTTTTTTTGCATTTTTTAAATAACGGTTTTATCTCAAAAAATTCCTTGCTTATATGTTAAGGTATTATTAAACTATCTTTAAAGAAAACAAAAGAATACCCATGGTATCTGTCCAACTTTCAGCGCATAAAACAGCCTCGTGTTGGCAAATGGTTTCAAAGAGATCGGCAAAATTAAAGGGAAAAGCGTTTTCTACATTGATTAGAGTGATTGATGTTCCTTTGCCTAATGGAGCTTTTCGTTATGAGATGGGGCGATATCGTTGGACAATAAGAATCGAGGATGTACACACATCCGATTTTAGTGTGCAAGAGGTGGATCAGGTGTGTCGACACCAGGATCTATACAAGCTTCGTTATGAAAAGATTTTTTATGAGAATAGTCTTTTAGTGCGGCAAATATCCTTAATTCGCTTAATTAGAAAAATACCCGAGTTGTTACAAGCTTTACAAACCCATAGCCTGTTTAATGTTCCCTCAAAAGATGTTCAGGTGCTCTTTCCTAAAAAGCCTTGCCCAGGATAGGGTAGAGTAGGAAAAATCCGATCGAAAAAAGGAACATTCCCAGAATTTTTTCAAGGATATTTCCTTCGATATTCCTAGAAAGTTTAAAACCTAAAAAAGCAAAGACTACGCTCGTAGGTGCGATACTTAAAAAGGGGATAAGATCGACTTGATTGAGAAGTGGTAGCGCACCAATAATCGAGATACTCATAGATACCGCGCAGGTCATTCCTAACATGCTTTTAATGGATATGCCGGAGAGAAAATAATAGACTGTAGCGATAACCCCACCTCCGATTCCCATAAATGAAGCGAGAGTTGCACATCCAAGGCCGAAAAGAAAAAGCTCAGCAGATCGAGTCATTTTTTTTGTTCCGGAGGGGATTTTTCTTACACCTATCAGAAAAAAAATAGAGATAAAGAGGATAAAAACCCCAAAAAAAGTTCTCAAGAATTCTTGATCAATCTCTTTTGCTATGTAAGCACCCAAAAAGCTCCCTATAAGGACGCCTGGCAACATTTTTCTATAGGAACGAAAATCGATTGCTTGTTGTTTGATATGTAAGTAGGTGGATAACGAGGAGGGGATTGTCATTGAGGCAAGAGAGGTTGCGATCGCTTGTAAGGGGTCACCCAGAGTCAAAATCAAAAGCGGTGAAATGATGACTCCGCCACCAATTCCTCCAAGACCTGCTAAAAAGCCTCCTAAAGCCCCTATGAAGGGAAAAATCCACCAGTCCATGATGACTAGGAGTATAACGTTTTTAAAAATTATCTAGAAACTATCAATAAAAAAAACCAAATCACCTCACCTTTTTTTTGTATATGTACAAAAATACGGTAAATCTTTAGAAGGGCGATATGTGGCGTAACACACTCATTTTCCTATGTTTACTAGGGTGCAATGTCTCTTCAAGAACAGCGATGACGGGCAGTGCCGGTCGTAATTCCTATAATGTGTTGATTCAGGAGACAAATAACGAGCAGATGCTTTTAAATTTGGTACGTTTGCGTTACGGTGATTTCCCGTTTTTTTTAGATGTGGCAAATATTACCTCCCAGTTCTCGGAGACTACAAAAGCGGCAGCACTTTTTCCTATTCCAGGTTTTTCGATTGATAATCCTGCAACACTTGGCGGGGAGATCTCCTGGTCCAGCATTCCCACTATTCAGTATGCACCTCTTGAGGGAGCAGATTTTATCAGGCACATGATGAAACCGATAGATCTACTCAACATAATGCAGCTTATTTACTCAGGATGGGATGTGGATAGAGTTTTTAGATTAACCATTCAAAATGTCGATGAGCTTTCTAATGCCCGTAACGGCCCTTTTGCAGATATACCTCCCAAATATCGTCGTTTCGGACGGCTTTGTGAGGTATTAAAATACTTTCAGGATATTGATGAATTAACACTGGGTGTTGAAACAAAGAAGAACAAAAATGGAAACGGGGACGGGCCTACCGGTCAAGCTTTAGAAATATCAGTTCCGATAAACAACCCTAACACTGAAGAGCTCATGTACCTTTTACCGCATGGTAAAAAGCAAAAAGGGCGCTACCGGATTCGATTAGATATTGAAATCAATCAGTTTAATGAGATTGGAATTCTGCCACGATCGGTTCTAACGATGATGTATTATCTTGCCTTCGGTGTAGAAATTCCACAGGATCATTTTGCTAAAGGGTGGGTCAACCTGACCTATCGTTTAGATGGAAAACCTTTTGATTGGCAAGAGGTATTGCATGGGCTTATGCAGGTAAAAGTGAGTAAAGCTAAACCCAAAGACTGTTTTGTGAAAGTACATTATAAGGGTTATTGGTTCTATATTGATCTGGGAGATATTCAGTCAAAACGCACATTTGTTTTGCTGTTACAGCTTTACAACTTACAAGCGACCGATGCTAAAACCAACACGCCATTGCTCACAATTCCGTTGGGGTGATGATTGCTGACTGTTCGAGAGGGTTTTTTTTGGGATAAAGAGGGGGCTAGAGTACGTCTTAAAGGGATTAACCTGTCCGGAGCCTCCAAATCACCCAACCCCCAGACCGATTCTTACATAAACATCCCTTTTTCTGTAGAGGAGGCAGATAGCCATTTTTGCCGTTTAAAGGAGCTGGGATTTAACGCGATCCGTTTTTTAGTCACATGGGATGCGATCGAGCAAAAAGGGCCAAGACAATACAATGAAGAGTATCTCGATTTTGTGGATAGGCTTCTAAAAAAAGCCGGTTCGTACGGTTTTTATATCATCATCGATATGCACCAAGATCTTTTTTCTCGATATTTTTATGGCAGTGGTGCCCCTCTTTGGGCGATCGAATCTGCAGGAATTAACCTCAGTAAAGTGGTAAAAGCCGATGCTGTAATTCATCCTGAACACCATGTTGAAGAAGAACTCAAACATCTTAACTGGTTCAATGCCTATAGACGCATCGCCTGCCAAACCATGTTCACCCTTTTTTTTGGAGGGAAAACATTTGCCCCAAAATTGGAGGTAAATGGGGAAAACATCCAGGATTTCTTGCAGAATCATTACATAGATGCTCTCGACAAGCTCTTGTCAAGAATCTCTAGCAATCCCTGGATAATAGGGTATAATACGATGAATGAGCCCAATCCGGGTTTAATTGGATCGGTCCTGAAAGAATCCCATATGTTTATGGATTTAGGAATCACCCCCTCTCCATACCAATCGATTTTAATGGGAGCCGGTTTATCTCAATCAGTCCCTTTCATAAAATTTTCCTTTTTAAGAAAAAAGGAGAAAGAGAAAAGGATCCTCAATCCCGAGCAGATTCCGATATGGAAAAAGAGGTGCATTTGGGAGGAGCATGGTGTTTATAAAATCAATAGTGAGGGATACCCCGAATTACTTGAGCCAAACTATTTCAAAAGGGGCAAAAAAAGCTCCTTTGAGCAATACTTTTACCGCCCTTTTATTCTCCTAATTGGAGAGAAAATCGGAAAAAAATATCCTCAATGGTCCTTTTTTATTGAACAGGGTGTGGGGGAGCTTGCCCCTTTTTTAGTGGAAGACTCTCTTAAAAATCTTGTTGCATCAATCCACTACTACGAGCCTTTCACAATGGTTTTTAAGCAGTATATCCCTCTTTTACATTACAGCATCTTTTTCAAAAAACTCCGTTTTGGTTTCCCTTTTAAGGTGAGCAGGGCAGTACAGGAAGATTTTAGGCATATTGACCAAGAGAATAAAAAAAGACTGGGACAAGATTCACCCACAGTGATCACTGAAACAGGGGTGACCCGCGATGTGAGTCGTTTTTTATTTGAGGACGGTTCTCGGCAGCGGCTAAGAGCCTTTCACAGAACGCTATCTGTCATGGATCGGCTCGATTTGAGCTATTTTGTTTGGCAATACGCCCCAAAAGGGGATTTATGGAATCACGAGAATTTTACGATCTACCAGGAGGGCGAAAAAAACGACTATACCCCTTTTCTTTGTCCTCATGTAGAGCTTTTGCCAGGTTATGTTACCCACCAAGTGTTTGATCCTTTTAAAAAGAGCTTTGTTCTACGGTTCTGGTTTAAAGAGTCCTCATTAAGCCCTGTAAGAATTTGGGTGCCCCCCTCATTCGATTATGTTTCGGGCTCTTTTACATTGGGGCAGTTTCAATTATTAAAAGAAGAGAGTAAGATCGAATTCTATCCCGATCCGTCGGTTTACCAACACCAGATAAAATTACAATTTAAATAGCGGTCATTTTTTCATGCTACAATACCTTCTTTTCGTCCCTCTCATTTTTTTATCGATCACTACGAAAGGGAAAAAATTTCTTGATGAGAAGGGGCGCGAGCTTCTTTTGAGGGGGGTAAATGTATCCGGAATCTGTAAGCACCCCTTTTCAGAAAACGGCTCGTTTGTCAATAGACCTTTTCCATTAGAGGAGGCAAAAGAGCATCTTCACAGGATAAAAGATTTAGGGATGAATCATATCCGGTTTCTCACTACATGGGAAGCGATTGAGGGGAAAGGGCCAAAAGTTTACGACGAAGAATATATTGCTTACGTGGTCGATTTCTGCCAATTGGCCGCAGATATGGGCATCTATGTGTTAATCGACATGCATCAAGATCTATTTTCGCGCCATCTTTTTGGCAGCGGTGCCCCTCGCTGGGCTCTTGAGGCGGCGGGGCTTGATTTAAAAAGGCTTGTTGAGGCGGATGCTCTTGTAGATCCTTATATTGTTCAACAACAAAATCCCGAGTACTTACATTTAGCCTGGTATTTTAATTATAATAGAATTGCCTGCCAAACCATGTTTACCCTTTTTTTTGGGGGAAAGACATTCACTCCCTCTTTTGCTGTAGGCTCAAAAAATATACAAGATTTCTTGCAAAGCCACTATATCGACGCATTATCTTATCTCATGGAGCGACTTAAGCAGAATCGTTTTGTTATTGGTTGCAACACGATAAATGAGCCCAGTCCGGGTCTAATTGGTCGAGATCTTACGCAACGCCCAGAAAATCCTGTTGGTCCCTCGCCGAAGTATGGAGATTCTTTGGCTATTGGAGCAGGTCATTCTGTTGAAGTGGGTGTGTTTGAAAGAAAAATGACCCAGCTTTTTGAAAAAGGTACTACTCTTTTGAATCCAAAGAGCTTATCCATTTTTAAATACGGTTGCCCATTTGAAAAAGAGGGAATTTATACCAAAGAGAGAGGCAATTTTAAGATTTCGAATCCTTATTATTTTCAATTCGGAACTTTTCCTTATGATTTCCAAAGAGACTTTTATTTCCCTTTCGTTCTAAAAATCAAAGAGAGATTAGAAAAAATCCATCCGAACTATCTACTTTTTATCGAGGGGGTTGTTGGGGAAAACCTGCCCCATTTACCTGAAAAACTTGAGAAAAACTGTGTATATTCTTTCCATTGGTACGAGGGGATCGCTTTTTACCTGAAGAAATTTATTTCAAATTTAACCTATTCCCATCTGGAAAAAAAAGTATTGTGGGGAAGATCCTCGTACATTCAAAAAAAAATTCAACAAGAACTTTCCCTTTTTGCAGATCACCCTATACCATGCATTCTTTCTGAGACAGGATTTTCTCAAGATATCTCTTTAGAGGATCGTAGAAAGTGTTTTTACCGTCTCTTTTCGGTCTTAGAAAAACTAAAACTTTCAACTACTTTTTGGCATTATTCGCCAAAAGGAGATAGGTGGAATTTCGAAAATTTTTCGATCTTTAAAGAGGGGGAGGAAAATGACCTTTCTTTTTTTTATAGACCCTATCCGCAACGAGTGCCTGGTGAATTGCTCAATTTTAGCTTTGATCCTGATTTGAAAATCTTATCATTAGAATGGCTACAAGATCCAAATAACGGTTCCCCTTTAGAAATTTATTGCCCTAACGAATTCGAGCTTAAAGAAAATCTGGAATTTCCCATCATTAGAAAAGCAAGTACCCTTTTTCTAACCCCTCTAGATCCGATACAAAAAAAAGGGGAGGGCGCCGCCTTGATGCGTGCTACCCTCCAATTTTACTAGATTATCTTGATTTTTCTATTCAACGAGCTATACGTCCTTAGGCTCTACTCCATAAATGGCTTTCCTTCCCTTTTGAGAAAGCTGTTTTTTAAGGGGATCGGCCTTGGCCTTTAGGGTCATTTGAGCATCTTTTATTCCTTTTTTAAGATCCTCTTTAAATCTTTTGTTTGCAGGACCCTCTAAAAGTGGCCTTGTGCCCCCCTCAGATAATAAATCCGATTCCAAATTTAGTACTTTATCTAGTTTAATCCAGGTAGGTTTAACAAACGGTAACTCCAACCATTTCGTAATTGGAAAAAAGACAAGTTGGATTAGGAGAATGAAGCATTGTTTTGCATAATTTTCAATTTTTTGGATTAAAGAGAACTGTTTTAGCCCAGCCTCTGGGATCAAGGGGATGAAACCGTGCGCTTGGACTTCCGGTTCCCAGTGCCACATAAACCCTGGAAGAACCCTTTTTGTGTTTAATTCCCCTAACGGATCAACGGCTGAACGAAGATCTGCGGAAACGCTTAACTGGCTTTGAAGCCCTTTATGAAACAGATTTTTGTATTTTTCTGAGCTGACGATATCTTCAAATTTCCCTGTAAACTGTGGTGTTTGGGATATAAGATCTTCGTAGACAATCTGGTTAGCCACCGATACAGCCCCAGCTCCTGAGGTTCTGTCTACAACACTTTTACAGTGGTGTACTATGGGGACCTCGAGGATTTTAGCCAACATGTCCACCATGGCAAGGCGAATATGCACAGGTACACTAGTGCTGTTTTTTCCATCACCAAGTTTAGCTACAATTTCATCCCCGATTGCTTCAAGATTTTTGTTAAATGTTCCCTTCCTTTTTTCAAAAAGGGCTTTGAGTTGGGTGTAGGAATCAGAATTAATGCTGTTCTCAAGCGCTTTTCCCGTGTCATTAAAGGTATTATAGGTTCCCATACAGCTGACAGTATTATGGGTGTGCATCGGGCGTAAAAGAATGGAATATTTAGTTCCCTCATATACGATTTCTATGGGTTCGTTGGAACTTCTTAAATTTTTTAAAGCTTCCATTTCCCATTCAAGCGATTTTCTCTCATCGAGAGCCTGGCCGGCCCCTAGTTTTTTTCTCCATTCAGATAGACCATCGGTGGGGTTTGTGAGAGAATCGACAACATAATGGAGCTCTATTGTTTGATTTTCTAAATGGTTAAAACCCTTATACCTGCCAGTCCTAAGTTCGTTCAAGAAGATGTCTATACCCTGAATTTTTGCTCTTTGTTCGGTATCAGGTCTTCCAGCGTAAAAAATGGATTCCTTTGTTTCAGTCTCTGTTAGACGCCAGGAGGGGATTTCATGATCGGTCCTATCCCAGCAGGACGAACAGGCATTTTTGATCTCAATAGTTTTCCCTTCTTGTACGTAGGAGCTGCCATTGAATAGGCTGTTTCGGAAATAGCGATTAAACAGTGTGAATTTAGGCTGGCCATTAGTTTTCTCAGTTGGGATGGAAACACTATAGTCGTTTACGGGGGCTAGAGAGAAGCCGATATGCTCTTTTTTAATTTTCATACCGCCACTTACGTTACTTCCCGTTGAGTGTTGTTCTCTTAAAGTAACAGCAGTTTGCAGAAGCTTTTCTTTTGTTTCATGAGTCTCGTTTAATCGAGAAAATAACTGTTGTAGCTTATTGCGCTCTGGATTTATTCCCTTAAGTTCATCTAGGGGAGAATCAGTACACCGTTCAACCAATACACCATTTTCGAAGGAGTATCGATCTCCAAACAAATCGCTAAGATGTTGAACATGAGTTGGTAAATTTGAATAATCTCCGATCATACGAACCGCCCTTTAATAATCTATTATATTATAATATTTTTTTTAATAAAAATAAACTAAATTATAACATATTACAATTAAGCGTGATGCGATTGGGATCGTTGGGAAACTCCCAAAAAAAGGGTCTAACGGCTCAATTTTACCGGGATCTAAGATCGCATAATCTTGAAATGTGCAACTTTATTAGGGTCTAAGGGGATAGATATAACTACATCAAATTGCCCTATTCCTTGAGGTATTCCGCTAGAATGAAAGGTATCAACAATAGGATGACATGATTTAACTTCAACCGTTTTTTTCTCTTTGATCAAGCTTATGGAGAGATTTTCAGAGTTTTTAAGAATATAAGGATCTACTAGTGGTTGCATCGCAATAATAAATATATTAGGAATAGTTTGTGAAAAGATATTTAAAGTTCTGTCAAAAAGAGCTGGAGTAACTTCAGGGAAAATATCCTGCAATAATTTTCTAAGAATTTCTTTTGCGTTTTCTCCTTCAAGTTTTTTTCCATCAATAAATTTATCCAATCGATCTAGGTCCAAATCAAACTGATACTCGCCAGTAGAAACTTCACAGCCTCTTTCTTGAAAACTTAAAAGATCATCAATATTTATATAAAAATCTACCGTTGAGTGGGGGGTTAGAGGTGCTGCTGCGTGTGTAAAAATTTCATTGGCATAGTCTTTTCTGTCATCTTCTGACAGACCCAAGAGATGGGTTTCCTGCCTGTCAGGATTTTTGGCTAGAAAAGCTAGAAAATCTAGATGCCAACGCTTTGTTTCGGTAGTTGCTATCTCTTTTTTTCTTATAAAATATTTATCATCTACTTGAAAAGGGCTTTCCGATTTCTTTCTAGGTCTTCGTGGCATTGTACCCTCTTTTATGAGAAAATCTTGGGTATCTGAATTTGGACGTAAAAGAGAAAATCTCTTAACACTATCAATTCTATTCGTTATTATCTTTTTATCTCTGTGGCTTAGCTTTTCGAATTTGGGGTTTTTCGCAAATTCCTTTAGCTCATCTAGTGTTGCCCTATTGATAAGCTCATGGTCAAGTTCGTCTTTAGAATTTGTAATTTTGGACCAAGTTGCATTGAAACGTTGTTCTAGTAAAAGGGTATTTAAACTTTTTTGTCCACCGGGGCTTATTTTTTTAAACGCGGCATTTTCTATCAATTCTTGTAGTTCATCTTTTGAGATTTTGGAAAATGTCCTTTCATTGATTTTGAAATCGATTTTGTTGATTTCGGACCACGTACGTCCGTTTTTTGAGAAGAATTCTTTTACAAAAGTAGCTACTTTCTCTATGAGAGAGATTTTCTCAAGGTATTTTTTTTCAACAGGGAGGTTTTCAGTGCTCTTGCCCCTGTTACTAAAAATTGCGTTGCATCCATTGACCATTGCCCAAGTTTCTAAACCGTTAATCTTTACCCCCCTGAT
>VGMG01000008.1 GCA_016866495.1 Chlamydiota bacterium
TTAAGCCCAAATCTTTCATCAATAGAGGGGAGATCGCATTCATCATATGTAGCTGCATTAGCTCATACGCCAAAAAAAGAGCTGCAGAAAAACAGACAATATAAGGCATAAGTTTTTTCATAAGGCGCTCTCCATTTTAATGTCTTGTTGAACGTTAAAAACCTCTTTTCGAAAACAGCGCATGCATTTGGAAATATAACTTTCATTTCCTCCGATCTGAATTTGTGAGCCTTTTGTGACTACTTTCCCGTCTTTGTCAATACGCATATTCATGGTAGCTTTTTTTGAGCAGGTACAGATCGTTTTGATTTCGGTAATCTCCTCAGCCCAAGCTAAAAGGTAGCGGCTACCCTCAAAAGGTTCGCCTAGAAAGTCCGAGCGCAGGCCATAACACAAAACCGCTACTTTTAAGTCAGTGGCAACCTCAAAAAGCTCCTCTACCTGTTTTTTTTTGAGAAAATGGGCCTCATCGATCAAAATGCAGCGGATATTAGGTGTGTGCTCCAACTGGTGCTCCACATAGGACATGAAATTGAAGTCTTCGTCAAATGGGACAGCCGTCTGCTTAAGACCAATTCTTGAATAGATCACAGTATTTTCAAAACGCTGATCGATTTTTGGGGCAAAAAGCAGAGTCTGCATCCCCCGTTCCATATAGTTATAGCTTGCTTGTAGAAGAGTTGTACTCTTACCTGCGTTCATAGCAGAGTAATAGAAGTAGACCTTTGCCACTTTGAAAGTCTCCGTTCAATGCCTAATTAACCTCTCACTTTACAAACAATGAGATTAAAGAGACACCTTTTTATAGAGGAGTTGCTCCTCTGGGGGGCTCAAGATAGGTTTACCCCTAAAAAATAAAAACCCTCAAAGTCTAAGAGGGTTTTCATCTTAAAATTTTGTCCTAAGACTATCTTTTAAGTTTTACTCCAGCATACAAAAGGGCTGCAGTAACAATTGCACTGACAACGATTATTGCATTGTTGAAAGTACTAGTGATTGTAATGCAACCGAACTCGTAAGGAAGATTCACGTAGAATGGAAGCAAAATATGAGAAACCATGTGAAAAAAGGCAGCACCTGCCACAAAAAAACAGACATCTCTGAGTTTAAACATAAATAATAATTCTCCTTATAATTTTTTCTATAAGGGGTCTCGGTTTTTTTTTCAACAAGAACATATAATATTTTTTATAAATTTTATAAACATTTATGTTTTAGTGGTTTGCTGGATACGGAGTATAAAATTGTCTATGGAGGACTCGAGGTCACCCTTTAGGCGGTCGAGCTTTTCTTTCTTCCCCCCACATACTGGAAGGATATCCTCTAGGGAGAAGAAGTTGGAGGGGACATGGGGCCATCGGGCTCTTTTATTGGCTTTTCCATTTAGACTGAGAATCTCATGCAGGTAGCCAAGTTCGAAAATCGCCTCGCTTTGGTCATCATCAAGTTGGACAGGGTTTTTTAAGAATGCACCCGAAATACAGCAAAATAGTTCCGGTTCGTCGGGGATTTCTTTTAAAACAGCTTTATATTTTTCCACATGGGGAGTATTTGCTTCGATCTCACGTAGTAAAAGGGGGATGAGGAGCGAATCGGGATCCTCTTTTTTGAGCCGTGTGAAAATTTGGCTGAGTGTATTTTGTCTTGCGAGGTGCAATGAGATAGTTGTTTTGATCTCCTCAAGATCACTCATCTTTTTTTCGAAAGAAGCTTGTGGATCTAGAGCCTGAAATTTTTCAAACATGCTATCAAAAGGGGGAACATCTACAGATATCCACTCTTTATAGTTCTCGATAAACCAGTTTTTACGTCCAATCTCCATATGTGTGAGAATTTTAAGAATGGGGAGTTGCAGGGAGGGGCAAAAAAAACTGTTCAACTTATCGTCAGGCAAAAGGTGCGCTGCGTAGAGAAGAAGATCTGAGGGGAGCAGCTGGAGAATTTTTTTATAGTTAAGATCCTCGGGGAAAAAGCGACATATCGCCACTAAAAATTTCCCATCACCTAGAAATTTTTCCTTTAAAATTTCTAAAAAATGGCTTGTATATCCATCGTGGCCCGCTTCCAAAAGATTTTTCAGGTGCGTTTCGATCGAAGCATTTTCTCCATTGAAACTGATACGGTTTTTACTGAAATTTTGGAGTAGTATACTAAAATCTTGTTCCTCAATAATTTTTAAAAAGAGGGGGATTGGCAGAATTTGCCCAAACATGAAGAGGGCTTCGTTTGAAAGAGCCTTTTTTTCATGGAGCTGAAGAAGGAGTTCTTGACCAAAGGTGACAAGACTTGTTTTGAAGGTTGAGGAGCGGGCAAGATTATCAAAAATCTCATCTAGATCCTCTAGCTTACTCAAAGCCTCTACCGCTAAAGGGATATTTTCTTTTTTGTCGATATGTTCTAAAAGCTCTAATATAGCTAGGACATCCTGAAATTTAGGTTGTAAAGAAGAGGAGCGGATAGCCTCGTAGAGATAGGTTCGGTCCGCCGAGGAGCGGTTCAAAAGAAGGAAAACTTTTTCAGAAAAGCTCAAATAGGGGTAGAAGCGCTCTAAAGGGCCGAGCTGTTGAATGTTCCATTTTGCTTGCGAAAGTTTTTTGATGGTGCTTTGTAAACTGGAAAAAACTTCTAAATTCAGAGCTTGGAAAATACGACCATAATCGACTTTTGGATGTAATGGCGCATCGAACAGAAATTTGATCAAAGAATCGAGGAGTCTAGACCTTTCATTTTTTGGGTTAGGGGTATCTCTTACTAAAACCGTATAAATCTGCCTTATAACCTGAGGTTCTTGCTCCAATAAATACATCCAGGCCGGGGATGTGTGTATCGCTTTTTCAAAAAATATTCTTCTTTCAAACCCAGACAATCGAGCAAAGTCCTCTAGAGGAAAGGGGGAATCGAGCTGAATGAGTTGTTCTAAGTCTTTTCTTGATTCGCTAAAATAATTATTGACATTACACAAAAATGTGGAGAGGGGAAACTTCTCAAGTACGTAGGGGATAGTTGGATTGCTGATACGCCAAAATGCCTGGGCTAGTATTGAAAGAGTACTTCTGGGATTTAAAAGAAGACTCGATAGCCTGTTTCCGTATGCATAAAAGTTCAAAACGCCAATCAAATTGTTCAATCGAGCTACTCGATTTGGTTCATGCTTTGCATCGAGAAAATATCTGAGAATCAAAGCGCACGGAATGTCGGGATGTCCTCGATATTTTTCTAAAAATTGACATTTCTCGTTGATTTCATGGAATTTATTTTCGTCGAGCTCTTTGATGATTTGTTCTAGTTCGTCTTTGAAGGTAAAAAGGAACACCTTTAATGGTCCACAGCCTAGCATGAGTACGTCATGGAGCACGTTCATGACTCCACATTTCATGACCCAATCCCTATCTTGTAGAAGGCTTTCAAGCGTGGATCCTGGATTTTGCAGAAGGTCAATAAGATTGGTTTCAATTTTAAAATAGTCTGCTAGAGCGGGCTGTTTTTGGAAAATATAGAGTTGGTCTTTAAGCTCCAATCTTAAGAATCTTTCAAAAAAGGATTCCATAAAGTAAGAGTTATCCACAAGGTGCTGGCCAATGTGAGCCATCCGCAAAATTGTTGCATCTAGGGCATAGCTGTTTTGACCCACCTGATCAAAGACCTCTAGCGCCTCGACCCTTTTTACCAAACTATAAGAGCCGCTCGTCGTCGGTTGGGTGTAGGGGATGGTCTCTTCAGACTCCAAAAAGGATAAAAAGTTTAGAACATAGGCTCTGATTTTGATCTCTTCTTTAGAGCCGTTAGGCAAAACTTCGGTTAGCCTCTCTTTGAGTTCCCCGAGCCTAGTAAGCGGAAGGGGGTTTTGTCGACAGTCCAGGCTGGAATTTCCAGTTAGAATCCATTCAATATAGGGCTCGATAGGGGGTGTTAAGGACGTTGGTTGCAGCATAAGGCAAAGATTTTAACATGGGTTTTTTTAGTAGAGAAGAAAAAATAATGATTTTTTTGTAAAAAAAAGTTATAATTTTTATAAAAAACAAAAAATAAGAGGGGCTAAACGACCTGTTTTTGTCCCTATCCAAGACAAAATGAATCTATTAGGATTCAGTGAGAAAAAAGATGCATCCTATTGACCAATCTCATAAAAGGCAGAGCCCGCCCCCCTCCCTAGAATCTGTCCTTTCTTCGACGCAGCGGAAAGTTTTACGGGTCTCAGATAGATTTCTTAGCCCCCCTCCATCCCTATTTTTGGAACTTACAAAAGAGCCTTTTTTTGAAAATGCCTCACCCTCTTTGAGTGCGGTGGCTCTGCCAAACGCGGACACCTTTGTCGAAAAACCGATGCAACAGCCCCCAAAGCCTATAAAAAGTTTTCCAGAAAAAGGGAAAAGGGGTCTAAAGCTAGATTTGCCCTTAGCGTCGGGTTTTGATGTTTCCGCCTCAGCAAGGCCACCAGTTGGGTCTAAAAGGGATGTGGGGTTGACCATTTCTTTAGACTCTGTCTTAAGCGAAGCCCATGATGGTAGTTATGACGGTAGATCGTTTGTTCAAGTCAATAAGCCTTTGGGTCAATACAATTCCCATATCTGCTCTTGGATGGAACAGATTTGTGGAATTTTTGAAAAAGATTTTTTTGAAAAAAAGCAGGTGAGACCCAGCTTTTTAAGTTGTGCCTCTGGGGTCTGCGGGTCTTATTTCGTATTTGATGAACAGGATAGAATTTTAGCGATCGTCAAACCGGCCGATGAGGAGCCGGGAGCTAAGAATGCACGCAAAGATTTACAGCTCTTAAAAGATGGTATACAGCCAATGACAGCCTCTTGTCGTGAGGCTTTGGCCTATCGGCTAGCTCCTGAAATCGTCCCACCAACAGTTTTGATGGATCTTACTTCGCAACAATTTGTGAATGAGGTCACAAAGCGCTGCTCGGTGCAAATGTTTAGACACCATTCTGGATCTGTTCACACTCTCGACCAAGGGAAGAAGAGGGATTTGATTTCTCATTTACAGGCGACCATGTTTCTCGATCTTTTTCTCTTCAACAGTGACCGCCACGCCGGGAATCTCTTGGTGGGGCTGGAAGAGAACTCTATAAAAGAGGTGATTCCGATAGATCATGGGTGCATCTTGCCAGATAACTTGGTCAGCGCAAGCCTCTTTTTTTGGTACCCTCTTCTAGATCAGGCAGTGAGATTTAGTCCTGAGATCCAAAATAAAATAGATCAAATAGATCTTGAGAGCTTGAAACGCGATGTTCTGGATTTTACATTAGGTGCAGGCGTTATCAATTCTTTACATGCGACAATCCTGCTATTGAAAAAAATGCATAAAACGCAATCGATTCGTCAAATTGCTATGTACTATATCGCAGAGCCACAAAACTGGGAAAATGCAAAATCTGTTTTATTTTATATCCTAAGACTTGGAGCATTAAGAGCTGGTATCGAGCTGAAAACTTTTGAATCCCAACCGACTCAAATCCCACTGGCCGTTTTGTCAAGCACAGTAGAGGAGGTTGTAGATTTTATAGAAAGCCAAAGAGATCTAGTGGACGCTTCACTGTTTTGCGCAGGCTACGAGGGTCAAAACGCTCAAGATTTTCTTGAAAAAAGATACACAAGGCCTGACCAGAAAATCCATTTGGCTGTTGAGGTTACTCGAAAATTTCTTCATGACAAATTCGGTTTACTGGACTCGTTTAACCCTTTCCAAAAAAATCTTTTTTGTGAGGATATTTTAACCACTAAAGACTGGCAAAAAGAGGCTCAATGCAGAGTCGAAGAGGTTTTGCAAGATAGGCTAAGTCATCCCGATGCGACTTACGAGCAACCTGAGGCACTTTTCTAATCAAATCTTGGGCTATTTTTGTTCTATTCCTGGATTTTTTTGCCAATTTTCGTAAGTTTTTTTGACGGCGTCAGAGGCCACCCCCTTCAATACGAGCTCTTCAACACGCTCCAAATAACCCGATTTCGAATCGTACGTTTTTAGATCGTCTGATGCGAGCCCAATTTCTACCAGCCGATGGGCTAACATCTCTAAATGTGAGGCATCTGGAAAGCGTCTAACGCCTCCTGTCAGTTCTATACACTTTGGTAAAGGATCCAATCGGTCATTGTTTCTTGGGTGGACAAAGTAGACAATAGAAAAACGCTCTTTATTTAGCTGGGAAATAACCCTGTGGACGCTACTTTTGAAGTAGCCATTGCTCATATTTTCTAGCATGTCACCACAGTTGATAATAAACGCATCTTTTGGAACCCTTACTTGTATCCATTCTCCTTTATGAAGAATCTCCAATCCCTTCTCAGTGGACATCGGTAGTATAGTAAAAAGATCAATATCTGTATGAGCTGCAGCCCAAACTTGATCGGGGAGGGGAGTTTTAGGATAATACAATGCTCTCAAAACACAATCCCCATCATCAGTCATCTCAAGTAAAAAATCCTCTTTTTGACCCATGAACCGGCTGAGAACATTTTGCAGTTTTTCGCTATGCTTGTCTAAATGTTGTATCAGGTTTTTGACGGGCGTTTCGAGATCCATCCAAACAGGCCAAAAATTCTTTTTTTTCCCAAAATGGAGAAACTCTTTGAAGTCTAAAGATTTTTTTCCTTGAGCATTCTCTTTAATGACCAAACCTCGTTGTCCATTAAGTTCTGGAAAATAGATTTCCATTTTCTTTTCACGAGGACTCTTAAAAAACTCTATCGAGGCCTTGTAGCCTTTTTCTAGAGCCTGTTGATCAAATCCGGTGTGGGTCAAAGCACAGAAACCAATCTCATGAAGTGCTTTTATAAATTGGTGGCTAAACTGTTCTCTAGTTTCTGGATTTTCGTAAAGACGCATGTCAATAACGGGGATCGAACTCTCAAAAAAGGGTTCTGAGGCGTTCATGAAGGAAGAGGCTAATAGATTTGTAATGGCTATTGTACCAAAAAAAAGATTTTTGCTAAGAGTTCTCATAAAAAACTTGGGATGTAAAAGGATAAAAATATTTTAACAAAATTCACTTTTTGGAATCAATTTTTAATTTCGCTATTTTTTGTTTAAGAAATATTAATATTTGTTCTAATTTTAATCTTAAATTAATTAACCATTTTTAGTTTTACGTTTTTAATAACAGGTGATTTTGATGCAAATATTTTCTATTGAAATTAAAGAGCCCCCTTTTTTTCAGTTGACTCAATCTTTTAAAGATAACTTGTTGTTTTTGGTGCAATTTCTTCGCGATCCATTAACAATAGGTTCTTTATTTCCAAGTTCGAAAGCTCTTGCCAATCGATTGGTAGAACTGATGCAGGTATCGCACGAGTCGAAGAGATACCTTGAGGTGGGTCCGGGTACTGGTGCTGTGACCGATTCTATCTTACAAAAGATGGGTCCTAAAGACACACTGGATATCGTGGAGCTCGATCCAGATCTTTGTAGGGTTTTACGCAAAAAATATGAGAATTGTAAAAATTTAAAAATTCACCAGAAATCGATAGAGGATTTTCATGAGGAGAATTTTGATGGAATAGTAAGCAGCTTACCGCTCAATCAATTTTCGGTCGATTTTGTAGAGAAGGTCTTTAAAAAATACTTCAAAATCATGAAGCCCACCGCTTTTTTAAGCTACTACGAATATAAATACCCTAAAATAATGACAGCCTTAACAGAGAGGGGGAGAAGACTTAAAAAAATTCAAACGCTGAAGAATTTTTATGGTCAAAAACATCACGAGAGGATCGAAACGGTATGGAAAAATCTTCCACCTGCTAATGTCCGCTTACTGATGAAAAATCCCAATTTGATAGCAGCGGTTTGAAGGGGGAAGAAATAGGGGACTTTAAGAGGGGGCCTTTTTTTGCTCAATAGGTGAGCCTTCCAAAGAATAATCGTTTTGGAGCCGCTCTTCGAGTTTTTGAAGCTCTTTAAAAAGAGCTGAGGGAAATTTATCTGAGAAAATTCTGTAATAGTTTCTCAGCTCTTTTACCTCACTCAACCAGGCTTTATGGTCTACTTCCAAAAGAGGTTTTAAGGCCTCTGGTTTTAGATGAAGACCCTCTAAATCAAGGCTATCTAAAGTGGGAAGATACCCGAGAGGTGTGTGTCTAGCGTCGGCGTTCCCCTCCAGTCTTTCAAATATCCATTTAAGAACTCTTCCGTTCTCCCCAAAACCGGGCCATAAAAAATTCCCATCAACATCTTTTAAAAACCAGTTTACATAAAAGATTTTTGGTAAAAGCGCAGGGTCGGTCCTTTTTTCAAAAGAGAGCCAGTGAGAAAAATAGTCCCCCATGTGGTAGCCGCAGAAGGGGAGCATCGCAAAAGGATCATGCCTTAAAACCCCAACGGTGCCATTCGCAGCAGCAGTAGCTTCAGAGGAAATCATAGTCCCAAAAAAGGTACCGTGTTGCCAGTTATAGGATTGCGTAACGAGGGGGATAACTGAACTACGTCTTCCACCAAAAAGGATCGCAGAGATAGGCACTCCCTCAGGGTCCTCAAACGCTTTATCGACACAAGGGCAGTTCTTTATAGGGGTTGCAAATCGGGCGTTGGGATGGGCAATTTTTTCTTTTGAGGCATTTTCTACTATCTCTCCAAGCCAATTAAGACACCCTTCAGGGGGTTGTTTAGTCAACCCTTCCCACCACACATCCCCCTCTTTTGTGAGGCCTACATTGGTAAATATGGTATCTTTTTGGATGGTTTCTATAGCATTAGGATTTGTACAACATGAGGTGCCGCTGGCCACTCCAAACATCCCCGCTTCCGGATTTATCGCATAAAGCTTTCCATCCTCTTTAATCTTCATCCAAGCAATATCATCGCCGATAAGGGTAATTTTCCAACCAGGTAAAGACGATTTCAGCATCGCAAGATTAGTTTTTCCGCAGGCGCTAGGAAAAGCTGCAGCAAAATATTTTTTCTTCCCTTCAGGGCTTTCAATACCCAAAATAAGCATATGCTCAGCAAGCCAGCCCTCTTCTCTACCCATTTGAGACGCAATACGCAAAGCAAAACATTTTTTCGCTAAAAGGGCATTCCCCCCATATCCGCTTCCAAAAGACCAAATCTCTTTAGTTTCCGGAAAGTGGACGATGTACTTATTGTCACGATTGCAGGGCCAAGGGGAGTCTATACAATCTTTAGATAATGGAGATCCAACAGAGTGTAGACAGGGGACAAAATCTTTATTGGAGAGTTCTTTTAAAATCTCTTTTCCCATACGTGTCATGACTCGCATACTGCATACAACGTAAGGGGAATCGGTGATCTCTACCCCAATTTGGGAAATGGCAGAGCCTATTGGACCCATACAAAATGGGATCACATACATGGTGCGCCCACGCATGCAGCCTTCAAAGAGGCTTTTTAATTGCGCCCTCATCTCATTTGGATCTCTCCAGTGATTGGTGGGGCCTGCATCCTCTTGTTTTAATGAGCAAATGAATGTCCGGTCTTCTAGTCTTGCTACATCGCATGAGCAAGAACGCGATAAGAAAGAGCGGGGCCTTAAGTCCTCATTGAGACGAATAAAACTTTTATTTTTTACCATCTCTTCACTCAACAGGATAAATTCTTCTTCAGAGCCGTCACATATGTGTACTTGATCTGGAAGGCATAAATTTTTGACCTCCTCAATCCAAACCCTAAGCTTATCGTTTTCTAAAGGCAAAAAAGAGCGAGTATTGGAGAAGATCAAGCTGAAGATCCCCAAAGAACAAAAGGTATGGTTCAATATTTGTTGCAATGATCCCATCTTTATAACCCTATAATGATTTTTTTAAATTTTCCAAAAAAAGATTTTTTTGTCTATCAGATAGGTGCTTTAACATTTCTTTATAAAGGATTGCGATCGACAACGCGTATCTGGTTTTTTATGAAAAAGTTCTAAAGGAATGAAGCCAACTACCTAAATTTCGACTTCATAGAAAAGTATTTAGAAAAATTAAAGATCTATGGTTTAATTTTCCCCAATCGAAAATGTTTTTTCGATAATTTATCATCAGTTTACAATTCTTTTATTTACTCAATTTAGAGGTTTTTTAAAAATGTTGCCTGTCGGATTCAATTTTTTTCAGGAAACAACAGGTGTTCAAGAGCCGAAAGATGAGGACGTTTTGATCAGCCGGATGGTGTTGTTTTTTTTAGGGTGGTTTATTTTTGTCATCCTGAAAAAGCAAAACTCTCAAAAAGATCTCCACAGTCATGTGATCGAATGGATAGAGACACAAGATTTGAATTCAATAACGGATAAAGTCCATGTGGCATCGGGGATATTAAATGCCAGAAAGGGGGCGAATGGGCTGAGGATCGCTTGTGCGAATTTGACCTCTTTTCCGGCTCTTACCCCCGAATTAAAAATGCTCACTGTTCTTGAGATTTCTAATACGCATTTAACGAATGTTCCCAAAGGGATAGAGCATCTCAGATATCTTAAAAGGCTTTTTTTAGACCGTAATCGGATCGTAAAACTTTCAGAAAGAATATTTCTTTTAGAAAATTTAGAAGTTTTATCCGTATGTCAAAATTCCCTACAAACACTTCCCAATTTTTTTAATCTTTTGAAAGATTTACAGCTCTTTTGTGCTGCAAAAAATTTTTTAAAGGTATTACCTCCCTCACTTTCGGCTCTTGACAGTTTAAAAATCCTTTTTCTTTCTGAAAATCAATGGGACGAAGCCTTGTTGGATTTTTCGGGATTTGAGTCCCTTGAGACGGTGGATTTAAGTCGGAATGCTTTGAAAGGGATTCCCAAAAACTTACTAAAGGATTCTTTAAAAGCTTTGAATCTTGCGACAAATCAAATTGATAGGATTCCTGACGAGATTGAAAATGCCTTGAATCTTAGAGTCCTCCGCCTATCAGAAAATCTTTTGGTAGAGATTTCAAAGAAAATTGGTCTTCTCGCGCATCTTGAATCTTTAGATCTATGTTTGAATTTACTCCGCAGGTTGCCCCCGGAGATGGGGAATTTGGCCTCATTGAGAAAATTGAACCTTGTGGCCAACATATTTTTAACAGAGCTCCCCTTATCTTTTTCTCGATTATCCAGTTTAGAGCGGCTCAACTATGAGTATACCTCAATACCGCAAGAGCAAATTGATCTTATCCATTCTCGGATCGATGGCTCTTTTGAAGCTGAAACCGATGCTCGTTTTTTAAAGACTTTTTCCGTTTGGGCAAGGTTAGCCGGCCTATCAGAATTAAATCCACCGTCGAACCTCTCTTTGAGAGAAAAAGACATGATTGTAAATTGGATGATGAGGTTGGAGTCAACCATAGACTTTTCTTGTCAGACTTGTGAAGTTACGCGGTTATGTATTGAAATGATCCAATTTTTGGAAGATACAAATTTCAAGAGGGAATTTTTTTTGCAACTGGAGGATAATTTAACAGGTTGTGAAGATCGCTCATTACTCAATTTGGTAGTTATAAATCTGATCTTCCAAAGATATCATCTGCATGGTCGCCCAATGATGGAGCAGGTCAAACTTTTGTATAGCTCTGCAAAAACATTAGAAATGCTTAGAATGGTCCCTGAAAAACTTTTTTTAGGACAAGTACAGGCCGAGGACACAGAGCTGTATTTGTTCGTATTACAAAAATTTCAGTCTTCCCTCGAGCTGTTACTACCTTTTCCAATAAGGATGCACTATCCAGATTTTGCAGAAAAACTGATGAAAAAGAGAATCGATTGGGCAAGTTTTGCATGCGAGATACAATCTAAAGATCCCACCGATTTAATTTTTTTCCACCTTCCTGAGGTGGCATTCTCTTTTTTAAAAACCCAACTTCCTGACAGGGTGCTGGAAATAGAGACTTACTCTCAAAGAAAGCTAGAGGAATTGGAGATCTCGGTGGGGGATAAAGGCTCCAAAGTCTTCTTGGACGAGATCAATATCCTTTTAAAAGAAAGAGAGGAGTTGATCAAGTCCGCCTTCAAAGAGATTTGTTAAAAGATTTATATCGCGTTAAACCCTTGCTCTGTGCTGATTTCATCCAGCAGAGTATCTAATTTATCAGGATCGTCCATAAAGATATCGATCGAGCTATTACAGGTGTGGATAAAAGACTCAACCAAAGGATTGATACTGCTATTTTCCTCTTTTTTACAAAAATTAAAAGTAATCTTTTGCCCAGAAAAAAGGTTCGGTGCACCTGTAATGACCTGGGTAAGGGACTCAATTTGCCATTTTTTGGCCTTTTCAAACCAAATCTTTGCCCTTTTTTTGAATTCTTCAGAAATTTCAGAAGAATGTGAAGAGGTGAAAATCAAAAATTGGTCTAAAATTTCGCCTCTAATACCCTCCCCTTCGAAAAAGTGTTGCAAGGTTTCTCTAGAGGCCGACTGAAATTCAAAACGTTGTTCATTGGTGAAAGATTGAAATATTTCCCAAAGAGCTCTTGCCCTTTTTTCATGGGAGTTGTACAAAACCTGCAGTACTTGTGAGGGGACCTCATCAATAGAGTCAAGGGCTAAAAATTGTTGAATCTGCTCTAGATCATCCTCTGACCAATTTTTTTGATTCAATAATCTCGTACCATTTAAAATTTTATCGATATTCTTGAAAAAAGGGTCTTTAGGCATTTTTTGATTTTTTTTAAAAAATTGGAGTAGTTCAAAAGATTTCGGGGGAAGAAGGTGCCCTGTCGGAATTTGCATTATCTGAAGCCTTGAAAGAAGTAAGCCGAAATTTCTAAGGTGTGTTGCGCTTTGAGGTGTATGATCCTCTTCCAAAATGAGATAGCCTTCATCATCTTTTTTCAGGCTCCAGGGATTTTTTGAGGTGAAAAGAGATTTCAGCAATAAAAAGAAGAACTCTCGTCTAGGACCGCCATCGTCGATCGTGGGGGGAATCAAGTAGGCGAAAACACCTTTTTGAATTTTTGGAGCCCCCTCTATGAAGTAGATATTTAAGTCATTGAGATAAATCAATTGACTCTCTATCAGCATCTCTAACATATAATCGGGATACAAGAGCATCTCTTCTCTTTTTACGATGATAGAACCTGAATGCACATCTAATAGAAACCCGAATCGTTCAAAATAATCAAAAGCGGGAGTATGACAGATGATGTCTTGAGGACGTGAGGGCAAAGACTCGACAGTTTGTTGAATAGCTTGAATCCGTTGTCTGATGAAATCGGACTCTGTCGCTGTTTTCAAAGATAGGTTGTGATCGATGATATCTAAAAGATACATCAAATCGCCGTGGATAATTCTTTGTATGACCGGATTCGAGAAAAAAAGAAAATTTTCAAAAAGAAAATTGATGAGGGCGGTCTCTTTGCCAAAACACCGATCAAGAAAAAGGAGATTTATAGTGTTACGGATCAAAGGCAATTGAATTGTATGAAGTTGTGCACCAAACTCAAGAGTGAAGAAAAGGTTTTCAAGATTTAGTTGCATGGAAAGCAGCGCGTGTTCAAAATCTTTGATGAAGAAATACTGTTTTCTCAACCCTTTTAAATCAAAAACATTCGGGATCAAAAAAATATTGGGGAACACAGGTTCTCTAAGTCTTGATATAAACGCGTAGAAATGCTCTATTTCCTGAAGAGTATAGGTTAGAAGAATTTCTATTCCCGCTCTGTCCTCCAGATCATACTCATTGCGGAAAATATATTTTCTTAAGGCGGTATTGGACCCATGAAGAAGGAGGTTTCTTTGTTCCTTAGAGAAAGTTTTAAAAAAATTGAGGATAGCAAAAGATTTGAAAGGGATCTCTTCTGCATAATTTTTATAAAAATCGGCAAATTCCACCCATTGTTCTAAAGGGAGCATCGGAAGAAGCTCGCACATGTTTACAAGAAGATCAAAGCATTTCGAATGGGATTGTAAAAGATAAAGAGATTCGGCAAGAAAGGGCCAACACTCCCTTTTTTTTTCTAAAAAGAAAAAAAGAATTTTATTGATTTTTCTAAAGTCTCGAAACTGTATGTGGGGTTTTATCATTCGGGAAAACTCTTGAAGTTCGAAAAGGGAGATTGCTCCTTCACGCTTAGTAAAAAATACAAAATTTTTAAAAAAGAAAATCCTGCTGTGACTTAGAAGAGATGGAAGCACATCCTGAGTGCCCTCTTTAAAAAAATCTACAAAAGTTTTATCCAAGCCCTGCTTTTGTAAAAAATTTGTGAGCATCCCTATTTCAGAAAATCTTTGAGAAACCGGGTATTTGCAAACGAGAAACTCAAGAAAATCCCCGCTTTTTTTAGGGGGGGAAAAAGAAAGGGCGTTGCGGGCTACAGCTTGTACTTTTGGACTCTTTAAGAAAGTTTCTTGTGTTGTGGAAGCTAGGGAATTCGGGCTAGATTGAATTTGTCGTAATGGGAAAGACATGCGTTGTAAATTTTTTGTTAAGTTCTAATTGTGGGAAAATTTTTTTCAGACGGCGTTGAATTTTGTCTCAAGACATATTCCCTCAAATTCTTCAAAAATTTCTTGAAAGGTGTCTGCAAAGATTTCAATTTCGTTAGAACAGGTATGAATAAAGCAGGCAATATTTGGATTTATGGTATTTTTTACCTTAGGTCTGATGATAATTTTAATTTTTTCGCTAAAATCGATGGCACTGGAGCCTGTAACTGCTAAAGTAAACTTTTCGAGTTTTTCTTTTGAGGCTGCTAATAGCCAGTCTGTGATGCACTCTTTAGTTTTTTCCATGGATAGGAAATCGGGATCTAAAGAGGTGTTTTCGTAGTCATCTACAAAAACAGAGATAAATTTAGAAAAATTTTCTTTGTTTAAGCTTTCTCCTTCAATTTGGCGTCTGAAAGATGAGGGAGATTCTGTACGTAAATCAAAGTGTGTTGCTAAATCGAACCCAAGCAAGATAGTGTTGAGAGCACAAATTCGATCAGAGTAGATTCTTTTTAGTTCCTGATGCAAAACTGAGGGGATCTCCTCGATAGTGTCTATAAGGTAAAGTTTTTTTATCTCCTCGAGGTCTTGTGAATCTAGAAAAGATTTGTTTAAGAGCCTATCGCCAAAGAGGCTTCTATCCATAAGTTGAAAAAAGGGGAGGGATTCTTGTTCTGAGGACATCTTGAGTATACGCATCAGCGAAAAGGCCTTTTTATCAAAAATTTTTCCTAATGGAACGCCGAGTTTTTTTGTCATGGATAGAAAAGACCCGAAGTTTTTAAAGATCGTAAACTTGCTAAGGGGAGCATCCTCTTTAAGGATTAAGAAGCCCTCCGAATCAAGTTCAATACCTTGACCCTCTTCATTGTTCACAATTCCAGTGGCTATTTTTTGAAATAGGGTTCTTGTTGGGCCCCCTAAATCCACATAGGGAGGGGCTTTATACTGAAGTTTACCATCAAGGATTTCGGGAGCCGATTTTAACAAAATTACATCAAATTTAAGAGTTCGCTCAATTTGAGAATTCGCAAGAATTTCCAGGATAGAGGGGTAATCGGCTGGTTTAAGCCCCTCTTTTAAAAAAAGGGTATTTCCGCTTGGACCGATAGTAAATTTGTTGAGCTCTAAAAGCTGAAATAAGTGCGAGTCTTGAGGGATATTTTTATTATTAAAGCTTATCGTTTCCAGGTACTTTCTTATTTTATCCCAAAGGAGAATAATAGAATCTCTGGCCTCTAAATAGTCTTTTGATGAGGATTCGGCCATCGAAAACATGAGCTTAATGAGATCCTCAGCCAGTATTCTCTTGATGATGGGATTCTCTTCAGCCTCAAAGGAATTTCTCAAAAATTCCAAAAGAGCATGGTACTCAAACCAGTTCTCTTGCAGGTCATTGATCGATAATAGTACTTTTAAATTATTTAAATGAAAAACTTGTAATTCCGCTCCCTGATTGATGGTGAAATCCAAATTCTCAAACGAAATAAAGCCCGATTGTATTAAATAAGTCAAAAACTCAAGCGAATTTTCCCTCCCACCCTCTTTGTCGAGTTGGAGAATTTGGGGTAAATAGAGAACAAACCGGGTATATTTCGGATCGATATTTCGGATCATTGCATAATATTTAAGAAGATATTCTGTAGGCATTCTTGTGAGGATTTCGATGCCAACTTCTTCAAATGGGGTGTACTCCTCTTGGAAAAAAACTCGTCTGATCTCCGGGTTTGTCCCGGTTAACAGCTTCTGAAGCTCTTTGCCAGTAAAGGTATTAAAGAAGGGGATAAAAGTCGGAATTGCTTTTTGACACTCCTCAGCAAAATCGATGTAGAAGTAGGAAAATTCACTCCACTGACGGGGGTGTATTTCCTCTAAGGACTTGAAAAAGGTAAGTAACCATCGGCAACTCGAATTTTTATGTAGCAATATCGGCAAAATTTCTATAAAAGCTGCCCAATCTTTTGGATCATAATCCAAAAATAGATTTATAGTAGCTTCAAACGCCTTGTATTCCCCCCAAGTGCCGAATGGGGTCGAAAGCTTGCAAAATATTTCGACATCTTCTCCACTTAATATGGGGTTTTTGTGGTTAAAGTCTTTAAGAGCCTTAAAAAAATAGATACGATTTTCTAGGGTGAAATTCTCTAGATAGGGGGCTGCACCCTGTTTAAACATACGGATAAATTCTTTATCTCGACTATCCTCATCGAGATCAAGAGAGAGATCCTCATCGGCAATAAAAGCCTTTAATTCTTCATCTGCTAGGTAATTGTCTTGAAACTTTTCCCCTAGTAAGAAAGCTAAAGGGTGAGCTTTTTTTTGTTTTTTTGGCTGTTGGTTATCTAGATCGGTAAGCCTAAGACGTTTAATTTTTGCATCAGTAGACTGTCTTTGTTGGCTAGCAAAATTCGGCTCGCTCGCCTCTCTTTGTGTGAATGCATTTAGATCAAAAAGATCGAGATACCCACTTTCGCTGGGCGGGATCGAATTCGGTGGTGTTGACATGTGGTAAACCCTCAAAAAACCGGTTAAACCCTCGTGAAAGAAATTTATTTTTCATCTAAAAGAGGAGCTTTTTAACCAGATTATTTATGCTAAAAGAGAAAATTTGAGGTGCTATTTTATCGTTTTTTATATGAAAAAACAACTTAAATTTACGCCTTAAAGCTATCGGGTATTTTTTCTTTTTTTAAAAAATTAAAAAAAGGGGTTAAGGTGGGGTGGCTGCCCGCAAAGATGATCTATAATAGGGCTTTAGAAAAAAGATGTTCGTAGGGTGACAAAATCTAGTCTTATCCTAGACCAGACATCGTTGGAGAAACGCACCCTACGAACATACAACTAAAAGAAAAAAGCTTAAAAATATAAAATCGTGCTAAGGATAGGCCTTGAAGGGTATTTTTGCCAAAATAGGGATTTGAAGTCAAACCCCATTTATAAATAGAGTTTTTAGTAAATGATTGGATGCTATTTTCTTTAAACGAAGGTATCCCTCATTTTTTTTTGTTGAAAGTCGTAATAGGCAGAGTTCTTAACAACCCTTGGATGGCTAAAAAGACTTCATTCGTAAAAATTTTGAAGCTGAAATTGCAAAAAATCTCATATGGAATTGTTTCTGAGGACAAAAAAATCATCATGAAAAGCGAATTTTGTTTGGAGGGGGTGGTTTTTTTGATCCCCTATCCCTGTTGAGGCCACTATCAGACCTTTCTCTTTTTTCCCCTCTTGGTATTTTTTCGTTCAAAAGATTGTAAAAAGATCAGATTGTTCCTCTATCTCTTGTTTTTCGAAAACATAGAGGCGTGCTTGATCGACAATTTTGAAAAAAAGGAAATAGGGTGTAACGCCTACTCGCAGGGAAGTAGGGCACATGTTTTTATTGAACGTTGTAAACAAAGCGATTGTGCTTGCCAGGTAGGTGGTTGAGCATCGCTACTTGGAGCCAGAAGATGGGAAATGTCCTATACTTTATTTTGGTTGGCGGGTGTCAGTCAGGTCTAGTCGTCTCTTTGGAGTGAGATTGAATAGACAATTCATATAACGTCAAGAAACTGGGATCTTTTTTACAATCGGGGAATTTTTGAAACAGACTATACCAAAATCTTTTAATTAAAAGAAAATTACCCGAATCGCAGAAGATATCTTCAAAAAAGGGTCTGAAGTCATAAATTAAGCGCGTTTTAGTATTCATAAGTGGACAGGATTCTACTGCTTCAATAAGAGCCTTTTGGAACCCTTTTTGGCTGATATTTTTGGGGAAATCTCCGATTTTGTAAAAGGCATACTCAAATAGAATCCTATTTTTGAGATCTTGAGCGATCGGGTGGGGACAGGAAAGTACATGGTCTAAATAATTTCTTTCTAACCCGATTTCTAAAGTATCAAGCGATGGAATCGTCACTTCACTAAAATCGCCAAGATCTGTCCATCTTTTAATTAAAAAGTGCTCTTTAAGGGGGGTAAAAACAAGCATTAATAGCTGATGGATATTTGCGTAGGAGGCAACGCACTCAAAATTCTTCATTTCCAGCGATGCACAAAAAGCTGTGTAAGCCTCAAAAGCTAGAGCTTTTTCAAGACCTTGTCCTTGTGCGCATGCTTGCATATCTAGATCGATTGCCAAGACAATAGGATGCTCTTTTTCAAAAAGTTGGTAAATATTATCGGTTGCACAGGGGTTTCTGCCTAGAAAACGGACCCAGAAATCGCGAGAGATTTGAAAAGAGGCTGCTTTGTCGTCTGTTGAGGGATCTAAAATATTTGAAATCCTAGAAATCGAATTGGAATAGAAGGTCTCCATCTCCCCCAAAAGCTTTAAAAGGAGAATGCGTGCCGGTTGGTGGATGGGGGTTAAAAGCATGGTTTCAAGCCAAGTTCTTACCTCAGTGATGACACAGCCACCCTGATTCTTTTTTTTCGTTGAAAAGAAAAAGGGGATAAACGCTCTTTTAAGAACCTCCTTCAAGTCATTATCCATCTCATTTTTTCCACTTAAATCGCGTAAACGATCGTAGAGCTCTTCTGAAAAATAGACGGGGCTGTAAAGAGAGGAAAACCTCTTTTTAAATGCTTCTTTATCAAAAGGGGTTTCACTTAGGTAGCTGAATAATTTATCCCATTTTTTCTTCTCGCTCAGCTCTTTTTGAATATCACAACCCTTGAACCTTGCAAAATCCTTTTCAGAACATTTTTCATAATTTAAGTCGCTCATCAAAAGGGGATCTGAGGCATCCAGCTCCTCCTCAGTAGTAAAGCTCACAGGGGACTGGTTTTTTTGAAAAAGACGCACATCTTCTTGTAAATTAAAAGAGACCCTCTTAACTAACCCTTTTGAAGGCACTTGATTTGCAATATCTATGAGCTCTTGGAAAAATAAATGCTCGATTCGAGCCCTTTTTGGAAAAGGGGTGTAAATTTGCTTATCTTCATACACTGATGGGGTGGAAAAATTTGAAGGACTTATCAAAATAAAACCTGTTTTTTTTGTTTTGCCTGTAAATTTTAAATCACCACCACGTAAATATCCAGTGTAAAAAATCTTTTTTTGATAGTTTCGGAGGTATATTTTTAAACTTTTTTAATACCTGTACTTAGAGTGGATAAATCTTTATAGAAAATTTAAAGTCTTTTCTTAAAAGGTTCGCTTTTTTTCTATCCTTCTATTAAAATAATTTCCGTCTATGATTATTTCTTTCATCGCGCCCCAGGTGGCATTGGATTGTCGTAAAAATCTAAACGTAGAAAACAAGACAAATTTTCTTGTGGAAAAAGTCTCCAAAAATGCTCTTGAAGGTTTTCCAAAAAACCGAGAATTTTTTCTCTCTACGTTTGAAGAGAGGCTTATAAGAGCTTGTCAAAAAGGGCATATAGGCTACGTAAGTCTTTGTTTGACATTTCCCCAATTACCAAAAAAAATTTGGAAGCGAGCTTTTTTAGAATCTATTACCTACGGAAATTCGGTGATATTGGAGCAGATTTTACGTTTTGTTGAAATTCCAAAAAAAGTGCTGATGATGGGGGCTGAGGCGGCGTTTACTAACAATTTTTTGATAGAATTTAAGTTGGTAGCTGCCCGTCTAGAGGCTAATAATTCCCTTATGCATGCACTTTTTCAAGAAGAGGTGAGGAGGGGCAAATCGGCTTTCATTAAACCGATAATAGAAAAATTTGGAGTTCCGGACGAAATTTTGAACGATTCTTTCATTTTGGCTGTGCGCTTAAGAAATTTAGAGGCTTTGAATATTTTATCGCTTTATGCGGTGGATCCTGACCTCGTTTTATTAGAGATTTTAGAGGCGATAGACCGTGATGATCAGAGTGTGGTTAAGACCCTTTTTATGTATAATATTAAAGCCCAGCATATTGAGGCTGCTTTTTTGAGGGTGAGCGTTTTAAAGCGTTATGATCTTTTGGAGTTTTTTTTGAAAAGAGGCGCTTCACCTGAAGATCTCGGTAAAGCTCTTTTGCAAGCGGTCCAGATAGCAGATAGCGAACTTGTAGCCTTCTTGATGGATAAAAAAGTCCAACCCGATTATCTCGATAAAGCTTTTGAGAATTGTGCCAGTATCGGAGAATTAAAGCTTTTACCCATCTTCGTTGAGGCGTATCCCTCTCCGATGGGGTATATCAACGCTTTAAGATCTGCAATAGTAGGGGGGCACCTCGATTTTATTAGGGAGTTGGTGCAAATCTACTTTTATTCCTTTAACCAGCTTGTTTTAGCTCAAGATTTGGCTTATGAGTATGAATCGTCAGAAATTTATGATTTTTTTGAAACGGAGATTTCCGCAAGATTCGAGACAGTACTATGGGAAGTTAATCTCGATTTCGTGAGAAAGTCCTCTCTCATAGCCCTTGGTGATTGGGTAAAAATAGTTCCTAAACCCACTATAGTCCGTTTCAAAAATGAAGATGGATTTGGGGAGGGTCTTACGCGACAGTTTTATGCAGAACTTGCTCAATGTTTGGCTAAAGAGATCATTTGTGAAAAAGGACTTTTTAAAAGTTTCATCGAAAAGGATTCTTTAGTTCAGGCTTGTGAATTTTTCTCTTTTATGCTCAAAAAAGGGTTTAAAACGGGGAGAATCTTCCCGGAATTGTTTTTAAAAATCCTAAGAATTACCGCAAACAGTTCTATTTTTAGCGATGATGGAATCCAGGGGATATACTTTGAGCTGGTGAAAGAAAAAAAGGATTTAAGAGATAAACTCTACCGATTCTTAAAAAATCCCGATGATAAAAAAGTTATGGAGGAAGTGGGGAGAATCCTTTCAAAGGAACCTAAGAATTTAGGATTTGAGGATTTTTCTAAAGAGAATAAAAGACAGGCTGTAAAGGACCACCTTATGGAAAGCTATGGTTATTGGCTTGGTGTGGACTACCTTAGGTATTTGAGGCAATCCAAACCCTTCTTTAAGGTGTTGGAAGCTATGATTATGGAGATGTCTGAAAAGTTTTTTGGTGAAAATTTGGCGGATAGCTCTGCTGTCATCCATTTTGCAAATGATCAGAAAAAAGAGATTTTGGATCTATCGACAAAACAGTTTGAAATGGCCAAAGTTTTTTTGCAGGGTGCAAGCAGGGGTTTTTATCAGATTTTGGAAAGGGAAAATTTGGAACAACTTGAGGGGTTGCCCTTAGAGGCGATAGATACGTGCAAGTTTAGCTATACCAAGGAGAATGGGGCAATTAAAGAAAAAATTGAGCTGATTAAAAACCTACTTAAAACAAAAGCCCAAAATAAAGACCTGGAATTTTTAAAGAAGTTTCTTTTTTTTGTCACAGGCAGTTTAGGATTACAATCTAATTTAGTGATAGGAATCCAGGAGATTGAAAGGGAAAAATATCCGCAAGCACAAACCTGTTTCAATATTTTAAAACTTCCAAGAGATTACGAGCAATTCCCAATCGAGCTTAAGACCTGGCAAGAGCGTTTTAGATATAAGCTAGAGTTTGCTATTATGGAAACGGGCTATCAGTTAGAGGAGGCTTAAAAATCTCCCCCCTTTTTTTTAAATAGTTTTTTCGTATAAGAGCTTTATGCAGTTAAAGACTTTTTTTTTGACAGATGATGAAAATACCCCGATATTTTTGCCTCTCATTTTGAATTTTCTTCTCAATATCGCCGGGTTTGGTCTTTTTGTACCTGCTTTAGGTCTATCTTTTTCACTAAATCCCTTACCCTTTTCTTCCAATCCAGGTGGGTTCTCTTTTTTATTTTTTCTTGCGGAATTGATTGCACTTTTTGGTTTGGGTCAGTTTTTAGGATTAGTTCTAATTAAAAAATTCCTACCGAGTCGTAGTATAAGAGCTCTTATCTTATCGACAACGATTTTGTCGTTTTTAGGTTATGTGATGATCTCAGGGGCTTTTTTTAGTCAAAAATGGAGCTATCTTTTTCTGGGTCGTTTTTTGACGGGATTAGGGGCTTCTAACACAAAACTTTGCTTACGGCTATCCTGGGATTTGCACCCTGAAAAAAGTCATTCTCATCTTCTTTCTTATTTGATGGGGATATCAGCCATTAGTTTTTTGATTGGACCCTGGCTTGGAATGAAACTACTTAACCCCGACTGGCTAGGTTGGAGTACACCCTCCGCTTTTTTCGCTTTTTTTTATGCTTTGAACCTTCTGTTTTTATTTGTTCGTCTGCCACATACCAAAAGTTTCAGAGAGAAAGCATCTCCAATAAAAGAGGTTTTGATGGAGCTATTGACCCTTTTAGCCCTCTTTCGCTGTCATGAGCTTTTTTGGTTGTTCATCCTTTTTTTAGGGGGATGGATTGCATTTTTAATCTCTTTTCCAGCTTTTATATTACAAAAATGGCAAGTCGACTGGAGTGCTCTATGCGATCTTTACGCCTATTTTGCTGCATCTTGGCTTTTGGGTAGTCTATTTATTTTTCCTGAGTTGAAGGGGAAGATCTCCTCATCTCTTTTAGTAAATCTTGGTCTATGGGTGTTAGCTTCAAGTGTTTTACTATGTTTTTTAGTACCCTATCTTTACTGGTACTGGCTTCTCATTCCCCTTTGTAGTATTGCAGCCTCTTTTTTATGGTCTTACATAGGTGAAATCGGAAATTTTGGGTTTTTTAAAGAGGTTGAGGGTCGAATTTTATGGATATTTCTTCTTATTTTTTCTTTGGTTCTATTGCTCATACCAATAACAACGGGTTGGTTATTGCAAATTAATGTTCTTTATCCCCTCATTTTCTCAAATATACAATTTTTGCTTCTCGCTTTAGTTGGTTCAAGGATTCTAAAGCAAATAAAAAAGCCCCCTTTTGGATAGGGCGCTTTTTTTAAAAACTTTCTATTTTGAAGAGCTTAGAAGTGGTAGGCAACACCAATATCTCCTAGGTTGATGTACATATTACCAAAACGCACTTTCCAGTTGGAGGTGGTTGTGGTAGCGGAATATCTGGTACTTCCAAAATCAAAATTGGCCGGAGTCAGATAGAGGAAACGGTATTCTGCAAATATTTTGAATTGTTCGTTGAAATCGAACATCAGTCCCACTTTGGCCTGAGCTGCAAAACTCCAGGCGGTGGCTGTAGTATTAGAGCTAAAGTTATTTGAAGGTTGTGTCGGAAGAACTAAAAAGGAGGAGGCATCGTGCGCTGTCAAAACGGCAGCTCCTACTGCACCCCCTAAGTAGGGATGGAATCTCACATCTTCGTTTTCGTAAAAATGTAAAACACCGCTTGCCAAAAGAGTCCCGGCATTGATAGGAAATTTATTTTGAAATCTGTTTGCTAAAGCTGTTCGAGACCCTAAAACGGGCTTGGTTGAGGTGCCGATGTAATACCCCTCAAACTCTAGGGCCGGTTTCATTAGCCAGGAGTTCGGGTTTTTTTCATCTTGAAAAGAGTGCCATAGATAGCCAACTTGTAAACCTACGAAACCCGCCCCCGTGGTGCGTCCGCCCGATGTTGCCGTCACTCCTGTAGTCCCTCCTGAGGCAGCAGGAAAAAATACAGTTCCCGTTTGTCTGAAATTGCTAATACCAAAACCTCCACCGCCACCGAATACTCCTGCATAAAAGTGGCCTGTATCTTCAGATTGTTCTGCTGTTGACGATTTTGTCTCTTTTGCTCCAAATAGAGAAATGCAGCTCAGGGCTATAAACGGGAGAACTTTTTTAAACATGCTCTCAAATTCCTTTTTATTTTTTTAAGAATAGAATGAAAAAAAATTTATTTCAAAAAAAATTTAAATTTTTTTGGATCTATTCTTTTTCAATCCAAAAGGGAGTAAGAAAAATAAGAATATAAAGACCCATCCCATCAAAAAGAAGATGTCATTGAAGGACATCATGGCTGATTGTTGATTGATCGTTTCATTTGTAGCAATGAGGCTTGCTACGTTGTTGAATGGAAAATTGGGCAATTTATCGATAAAACCATTAAAAGCGGGGGAGTAGGGGGTGATATTTTCACTGAGCCTTTCATGATGGAAAGCTTGCCGTCTTATCCATAAAGTGGTGAAAAGTGAGGTGCCTACTCCCGAGCACAAAGTGCGCACAAAATGGAAAAAACCGGTGGCGCTCGGAAGTCTTTTTTCTTCTACATCTTCCACATTTAAACTCAAGATGGGAGCAATAAAAAAAATGAGACCAAACCCCATAATTAAACGGGAAAACATCACATGCCACACATCTACATTTGTGGCAAAATAGGCGGTGTAAAAGCTTGAAACGGAGAAAAAAAACAAAGAGAAACCTAGGGTGATAAGCTTTCCAAATCGCTCAATGGCTTTTGTCCCTAAATTACTTAAAAAAAGGGGGGGAATTCCTAGAGGCGCTACCGCAAGGCCCGCCCACACAGAGTTATAATTCATGCTCTCTTGAAGCCACAAAGGGATGATCACAATCGCCCCAAAATAGCTTGAGTACATAAAAATGAGGAAGATGAGCGATAGGGTATAGCTTCTAAGTCGAAATAAGGAGAGATCTACGATGGGATTTTTTTTGAAATATTCCCAGATGAAAAAATAGAGATAACCTAAAAAAGAGAGTATAGACAACGTCAATATGAGCTGCGAGTTGAGCCAGTCATATTGTTCCCCTTTATCCAGAACAAACTGAAAGGAGGAGGCCGAAATAGCCAAAAGGAAGAAACCAAGTTTATCTACGGGGGTATTTTTGATGGGGGTTTCAAACTTATTCAGATAAAAAATAAGGGTTAGCGCGCAAAATATGCCTGTTGGGACATTGATAAAAAAGATCCAAGGCCAGGAATAATTAAAGGTGATCCATCCCCCTAGAATAGGCCCTAGGACGGGGCCGCAAACAACCACTGTACTCCAAATTCCCAGTACCTTATTCTTTTGATCAACAGGGTTAGTGGATATCAGAAGACTTTGACTTAAAGGTACCAGAGGACCCGCCACTAAACCCTGGAAAAATCGGGATATGACCAGCATAGGTAAAGACACAGACAAACCGCAAAAAATGGAGAGAATCACAAAAGAGATAATGGATAAGCTGATTAAGCGCACGACCCCTACACGCTCTGTAAGCCAGCCTGTCATAGGTAGTGCAATCGCGTTACCTACCGAAAAAGAGGTAATCACATAGGTTCCCTGATCTACAGCTACCCCAAGATCTCCTGAGATATATGGGATAGAGACATTTGCGATCGAAAGGTCTAGTACGATGAGAAAAGTAGCCAAAGATAAAGAGATGATCGAAACAAGACGTGCAACTCCTGTCAAATAATTGGGAGAGGCTACTGCGGTTACGTGTGATGTCATTTTGCTTCTAACTCTTTAGCGTTAATTGTGAGGTTAGCCTCAATAGTTTGACGGATAAGTTCTTCTGCTCCTGCCTCTTCACTATTATAGATATCCGTAGCAAAACGGACGGCATCAAAACCTCTTGGGTTAGGGGTCATAGACCCCTGATCCCTTGTCGTGTCTACAGTAACTTCCATAGATAAACCCACCCTAAGGGGAAACTCCTGCAGCATTTTATCCGACAGATCAATTCGAACCGGAACCCTCTGTACAATTTTGATCCAGTTTCCTGTGGCGTTTTGAGGAGGTAAAACGGAAAAAAAACTACCTGTACCGCCACCCACACCGGCTACAACCCCCGAGTACTCGACACCGTATCCATAAATGTCTGATCGAATTTTTACCGGCTGGCCGACGCGGACACGATCGAGTTGTGTCTCTTTGAAATTTGCCTCAATCCACATTTGGTCTAAAGGCACCACAGACAATAAAGGTTGCGAAACACTTACCCATTTGCCCACTTGGACCGTTCTTTGTGCCACAACTCCTGTAACAGGAGCATAAAGCGTGCATCTTTTTAGGTTTATATAGGCCTGGATACACTGCTGCTTGAGGCTCAAAACCCTCGGGTGGGTTTCAATTGTGGTGTTTTCTGTCTGGGATAGAAGTCCGAAAAGGGTACTTTCTAAAGATAAAACGTGGGCTTCTTGAGTCTCCATGTCATATTTACTATGCATGAAATCCTCTTGAGAGACCGCGTTTGAAGGGATCAAAGCTTTACGCCGTTCAAAATCTTCGATTTTTTTCAGGTAAATAGCCTTATTGGCCAAAATATCGGCTTTCGTAGTTTCCACATCAAAAAACAGTTTTGCGACTTCGCGTACCTGGTTTCCTAGGTCATTGAGTAACGAATCGAGGTAGATTTGATGATCGGTAGGATCTAGTTGAACCAGGGGAGTGCCTTTAGTCACAAAATCGGCATCCTGAGCATAAATTGTGGTAATGATACCGGGAACTTGGGCGGTGATCATGACAGTATTCCCTGCAACATAGGCATCATTTGTATATTTATAAAAACGTGCATAGAAAAACCAATAGGATCCTAATAGCAATACCAAGACTGCAATCCCGAGACTAAGCCATATAAATATCCGATTTCTTGAGGAGTGATCTGTAGGGGGATTTTCTATTGGAGTCGGATCTGACATATCAAAAAAACCTATTGCTGTGACTCGGGGAGCTTTAGAGTCTGAAACCCTCCCCCAAGGGATTTAAACAACCGCACCATGCTCGCCATTCGATTATTTTCTATTTGAGCGTTCTGGATTTGTTGTTCAACAGTTTCAATTCGACTAAGGGTAAAATTTATAATATTATCCAACCCCTTTTCGTAGAGCTGGTGGGTAAGATCCTCATGCATCTTACGATTTAAGATTTTCTTCTTTTGGGTTTCTTGTAGATCAAATAGAGCTTTTAGTTGGAAGAGTTCACAGCTGACCTCCTTGACTGCATTCAATAAACCAGAATTATATTGGTAAACGGCTTCATTATATTGGGCTATTTTGTTGTTGAGGTTCCCCTCTAATCTGCCCCCTGTGAAAAGGGGGAGGCTTACGGCAGGCATTAAAGTACCCGTTAAGCTGTTGTTGGAAAAGAGCGTGTTGAAATGTAGGGTTTCAAAACCGCCGTTCGCCCCTATAGAGATATTTGGATAGAATTCGGTTCTTGCAACACCAATCTCCTTGCTTTTAGTCTCTGTATTCCAAATCATAGCGATTAAGTCGGGCCGACGACCAAGAAGATCGAGCCCCACATTTTCAGGAATGGGAAAGGTCTTATTGAATAAAAGTGGGGCTAGCTCTACTCTGATAAGGCTATCAGGTCCCTCTCCGACAAGATTTTTTAAAACAACAAGGTCGATTTCACTATTTTTTTTGATCTCTACAAGCTCTTTAGAAATGGTCAGAATCTTTTCTTCGATAGAAAGATCTGGAAAAAGGCTATCTACTCCTATTTGATTTTTTTTATGAATGAGCTGAGCAGAGAAGTTTAAATCATCTAGAATTTTATTTTTAAGACAAAAAATGGTTTGGTGAGTTTGGAATTCAAAATAGGCAAATGCTACCATTGTACTTAGAACAAGTTCTGCTTGGATAGTCTCTGCAAGCTCCATCAGTGCTGACCCTAAAGCCGCTTGATAACGCATCCGATTTTTTCCCCAAAAGTCGAACTCATAAGAGAGATTGAGCGATAGATCTATGATGTTGGCACTTTGTGGAGGGGAGAGAGTGGGAGGTAAAGGATAAAATCCCAAGACGAATCCATTTTTACCGAAATAGGTCCACGTTTCCTCGTAGCTACCAGTTAAGTTGGGAAAAAGTTTGGAGCGGACTATTTTTGCGTATTCTTGAGAGCTAATCCATTTTGCTTGCGCCTGTTTCAAAGTAGGGTTTTGCCGAATCGCTTTTTCTATAAGATAGCTCAGCTGGTTATCCTCAAAAAACTCCCACCACTGTCTTTGTGGCCACCCCCCTTTACAAAATTGTATAGAGGTGAAAGCCTCACTCAGTGGCTCGTGAAGAGTCAATGCGGGCGAGATTTCGGCCTTCTTACCCTCTTGATGACAAGAACAGAGTAGCAGCAATATGCTAAAAAATCTTAAATATCTTTTAGAAAGATTTCCCATTGTATCTCTTTTTCATAGAGCAATAGGGATTAAAAAACAAAAAAAAGGGGACATAATCTCCTAAAGAGGTTTTGAACCTTTATTGGCCAGGAGGCGTATAATGAGCTGCAATTTCCATAAAGCTTTTAAGCTCCTCTTCCACCCATTCTTTTTCAAGCCCAAGTTCTTCGGCCATTATTTTGGCAACCTCTGGTGCTGCCTGAAGAGTGCTTTTTGCATCTAAAAAGAGTGCTCTAGTTCTACGGCAGAGCACATCCTCAAGACGCCTTGCCATCTCCTCTCTTACGGCAAAGAGAATCTCTGCTTTTATGTAGGGGAGTTTGGGGTGGATCTTTTTTGCATATTCGGGATTATCCCGGGCAATTTTCAAAATCGATTCCTTGTCAGAACCATAGGGCAAAAGTGGGTCATTACGATCAAAATTGTCGATATAGCCATGAAGCTTGAGTCTTTCTGTGCGAGAGCGTTTTTTATGGATATGCAATTTTTTTAGACAGGCATCAATAGCATCTTCACCCATTTTTCTAAAAGTTGTCCATTTTCCTCCAACAAGTGTGACAAGCCCACTTGGGGAAATCTCAATCAAGTGTTCTCTGGAAATCGCTTTCGTCGCCTTATTTTTTTCCCGAATGAGCGGTCTAAGGCCCGCATAGATGCTCAAAATATCCTTTCTAGTTGGAGGTATATCCAAGTATTTGGCGCTCTCTTTAAGGAGAAATTCGATCTCCTCCTCTTGATAATGAGGTTCAAGTTCGATATTTTTTTTGAATGTGTCGGTTGTTCCAAGAAGGACTTTATCATGCCAGGGTACAATAAATAGAACGCGCCCGTCGGCTGTGCTTGGGACAAGTATGGCCATTTCCTGGGAGAGAAACTTTTTTGGAAGTACAAGATGGATTCCCTGGCTGGGGGCCATCATTGTGTGTGCGTCAGGATCATCTTTGTGACGAATTCCGTCTGCAAAAACACCAGTGGCATTCAAAAGTACTTTTCCTTTAAAGGTGTATTTTTTTTTGCTAAAAAAATCCTCTACGATGATCCCTTTAAGACAACCATTTTCTTTGATAAGTTCTTGGACTTTCATGTAATTTAAACAGATGGAACCAAGGTCTACTGCGGTGCGTGCTAGAGTAATGAGAAGTCTAGAGTCATCAAATTGGCCATCAGAATAGACGAGCCCCCCTTTCAGATCTTTCTGCTGAATTTCGGGAGCTGCCTCAATTGTCTCTTTTCTATTCAGTATCTCTGTTTTTTTGAGGCTGTAAGAAAAGGAGAGAAAGTCGTAAATTTTTAGCCCAGCCCCGTAGAAAGGGAGTTCATACCAGCGATAAACCGGAATTAAAAAACGGCGTTCAGAGACTAGGTGGGGAGCGTTTTTTGTTAAAAGTCCCCTTTCTTTGAGAGCCTCTCTTACGAGTTTAACGTTTCCTTGTTGGAGATATCTCAATCCGCCATGGATCAGTTTTGTGGATTTTGAGGAGGTCCCTTTTCCAAAATCTAGCTGTTCAACTAGAAGAACCTTGAGACCTCGACTCGCAGCATCCACAGCGCTCCCTAAACCAGATGCGCCACCCCCAATAATGATTACGTCAAAAAAAGGGTTATTTTTAGCTTTTTCAAGCAAGTTTTCACGATGCATCTTCATTTTCCAGGGCTTTAATTAATTCGATCGCTTTGTGGAAGCGATCTTTGAGTTCTTGATGTTTGAGATTTTGGTTGGGAGAAAAGGTCTTATCTTTTTTATAGAGATTTTCCAAGTCTTTTAGGGATTGATACACTTTACACCCTAAACCCGCCATGAGAGCAGCGCCTAGAGCGGTCATTTCAGCAGAAGGGGGGCGCTCAATTTCGATTTGGAGTAGATCGGCTTGAAATTGCAACATCATATCGCTTTTGGAAACCCCTCCATCGACACGCATCGTTTTAATAGGGATTTCAGCGTCATTTTGCATCGCTTCGATCACATCATAGACTAAAAATGCAATCCCTTGAAGAGTAGCAAGGGCAATGTGCGCTGCTTTGGTTCCTCTTGTGATGCCAAATATAGCCCCTTTTGCGTTAGGATCCCAGTGGGGAGCACCAAGCCCTGTTAAAGCCGGTATAAAGAGGACGCCATCAGTAGAGAAAACTTTAGCCGCAAGCTCCTCAATGTCGCTGGAATTTTTGATGAGCCCCAGCCCATCGCGGACCCACAGGACTGCTGCCCCTCCTATGAAAACACTTCCTTCAAGAGCATAAGTCATCTCATCGTCGATTTGCCAGGCAACTGTGGTGAGCATTTTGTGTTTGGAGTATTCAATCGTATTTCCTAGATTCATCAAGATAAAACATCCTGTGCCATAGGTGGTTTTAGCCATTCCTTTTGTAAAGCACTCTTGTCCAAAAAGGGCGGCTTGCTGATCTCCAAGAACTCCTGTAATCGGTACAGGAAAGGGGAGAATTTGCGGGCATACAGCACCAAAATGGGAATTGGATGCTTGCACTTTTGGCAAAATTGAAAGAGGGATGGAAAAAAGATCGGCCAGCTCCTGGGTGAAGGCATGTTCTTTTAAATCAAATAGCATGGTTCGACTGGCGTTTGAGGGGTCTGTTGCGTGCACTTTTTTCCCGGTTAGCTGGTAAATCAGCCAGGTGTCAACAGTACCGAAAGCAAGCTCCCCATTTAAAGCCTTTTCTTTGGCATGGGGAACATTTTCCAAAATCCACTGGATTTTTGTAGCACTGAAGTAAGGGTCGATTTGCAAGCCAGTCGCTTTTTGGATGAAAGCAGAGTGCCCCTTTTTTTTAAGATTTTCGCAAATATTTGTTGTGCGGCGATCCTGCCAGACAATAGCGTTGTATATGGGGTTTCCCGTCTTTTTATCCCAAATGATTGTTGTTTCCCTTTGATTAGTGATTCCGATGGAAGCTATTTGATCGGGACGGATGCGCGCTTTTGCTATCGCCTCCATCATCGTAGCATATTGGGACGTCCAAATCTCTAGCGGATCTTGCTCTACAAGACCTGGTTTGGGAAAATATTGCTGAAAAGCTTTTTGTGCAGAAGCTATGATGTTCCCCTTAAGGTCGTAGATTACCGATCGAGAACTTGTTGTTCCCTGATCAAGCGCTAGGATGTAGTTTTTCATAAAGCTGTCGCTTGGGATATTGTTTTAAAATACTAGTTTTAAAAATAGAAATCTCTTAATTTGAGCCAATTGTCAAACAAATTTTTAGGTAAGATGATGTCCATATTCTTAGCGGAGTTTTTTGGTACTTTTCTTTTAGTTCTTTTAGGAAATGGGGTAACGGCAAATGCGATACTTCCCGGAACAAAAGGGGAAAATGGGGGCTGGATCGTGATTACTGCAGGGTGGGCTTTCGCAGTAATTTTCGGAATTTATCTCATAGGGTCTATAAGCGGTGCTCATATGAATCCGGCAATCACTTTAGCTTTTCTTTTGGCAAATAAAATTGCTTTAACGAACGTTCCCTATTATTTAGCAGGGGAGTTTTTAGGGGCTTTTGCTGGTTCTTTTCTTGTATTTTTGATCTATAAGAACCATTTTTTTTCCACCTCAAAGGATCCTAAATTTAAATTGATGTCTTTTTGTACAAGCCCCACACATTCCACCAAATGGATAAATTTTTTAGCAGAGGTAGTCGGAACATTTGTTTTGGTTATTTCGGTTTTTGCAATTTTGGATCCGATGAACCAGCTTGATAGTGGGCTACATGGTCTTTGGGTTGGACTGGTTGTGTTTTCTATTGGCTTATCGCTTGGTGGAACGACAGGTTATGCAATCAATCCTGCAAGAGATTTGGCGCCTCGACTGATGCATCAACTCATACAATACCCAGATAAATCCGACTCGGAGTGGTCTTACGCCTGGATTCCCCTTTTTGGGCCTTTGGTAGGGTCTGTTTTAGGGACATTTGTCTACATTCGGTGCATTGAAACTCTTTTGGGGGTTTAGAAAGGCTGTTGAGTAACAATAAAGATCTCTAAAAAAGCACATCTATAAAATAACTAGAATCACTCCATTTGGGCAAATTAAAAAAAATTTCTGAGGTCTTGCAATATTTGATCGATGAAGCCTGCGGTTTTCGTAGGGACTGGAGCCATAGGTTTTTTTAAAGGGGAGCTTGAGAGCCTCTCTTTTGCATATAAAATGCGAATTTCTGAAAAATGCTCTTTAGGGGCCATTTTTGGTTGTCCGACACTAAATCGATTCATTCCAGTAAATCCGATCCATACAGGACAGCATAGGGGACTTTCTAGGCTTTTTGTAGCGATTTGATGCACTTTTTTTGTGATAAGATCTAGGTTTTGATAACGCATTTCATATTTAAAAAAAGGGGATTGGAAATTTTTATAGACCAAGTACCCTAGCCGTATCCAATAGAGTTCGTAGATTCTTGGTGCAATCAAAGTTTTAATGGTAGTATTAAGCGAACATTGCGCATCTTGTCAGAGGCGAAAATAGGCGCTATGAAGCAAGGGAAGAGACTCACTAACAAATGTAGTGCTTGTGGGATTATGCTTAAATTTTGTAATAGCGTCTTCAAAAAGGAGAATAGGGTGGAGCATTTCCGATTTTAGATCGAGCCATAAAATCCTTTTTTCTAGGTCCCGTTCATTTCAAAAAGCGGTTAAAACAGCCGGAATATCCCCATTTTGTAAATTGATATCCAGATCTGGATCGAAAATGCCGAGCCCTTTTTTTTCTAGCTGGCTTAGGTGTTTTTTATCATGAGTGGTTTTTTCTAGAAAACTCAGGACATTCTTATCCAAATGACAATCCAATAGACTCATGTTGAAGGATCCTTTTTGTTTTCAAAAGTAAATAGAAATTTTTTTTAATGTTTTGAAAAAAAAACTTTATCGACAACCATGATGGATTTTAACAAACGCTAATTTTTTAAATTTAGAAATTAGAGATCATTTATCCTTACGATTGAGAAACACTCCTTCTTTTTTTGGGGGTTGGTAGAGGATTTGTATCTTCAATCATGTTGAAAATACTTGCTTGAGAGACATCATCCAGTTCCCGAATGAAATTTTTTAATCTATTTTCTTCAAAGATCCTGAGTTTTTCATTTTTATTTAAGTGCTCGGTTTTAGCGATTCTATGGATATTCTCCAAAACGGGCTTGTGGATTGTCGAGATTTCCTTGAGAAGCTGCATTTTTGCCGAATGTTTCAGATTAAGCCAAGCCAAGCTATGACTAAAGAGGAACTTGCCCTGGTGGTCTTGCTGGGTAATAAGTAAAAACTGGTCCTCTTTGGATAGATCTTTAATGAGGATATTGAAGAAAAAAGAAGCGACATTCGACCATAAGAAATTCTTAGAGTTGATCAGTGCTACAAGCTTAAGAGAGAATTCATTCTTTTTGGGTAACAGAGCTAATCGTAAAAGCGCATCGTGATCTACCGGATGAATGCTTTTCAACACAACCTCGAGATTTTTCTTAAAAAGACCCATCACTCTTGGAAGGAGCTCTTTACCGAATTTTGACGAGGACTGTACTAAAAAGGGTAGGGCCTCTTGGAATTGATTGAGACCTTGCTTTGTGTTAAAAAGAATGAGTCCGAGCGCTTCGTTAGAAAATGAAATTTTATCCTGTAAGAAAATATTTTCTTGGTACTTGGTTAATAGCCAAAAGCCCATATGCCCAATCTCGTTATCGAAGATTTTGGACAATCTTTCATGGGTATGTCTATCAAAAAAAGGTCTAAGTTTAGCCCAGGACCGTAATTGTGTGAAGATTTCAGCTCGATTCATCCCCAAATCCTCAAGATTCTTTAAAATATTGATGCAAAAGTTTGGGTGGCTAAGCAAAAGATCGAAAAATCTCTCTCTATAGTGGAATAGCACTCTTTGAAGAACCCCCGGTTGGTTGATAAATATCAAAAAGGTGAGGTGGGTTTCTTCAGAAATTTCCATTTTTTGGAGCAGATATTGGGGAAAAAATTGCAGGGGTTCAAGGGAAATTTGTTCAACTTTTTGTGGGCAATTATCTAAAAGGTGTTGGACAAAGTAGGACCCCAAAAGAGCAGACATTTGGAAAAACTCTGGGGTGAACGCAATAGTTTCAGAAAACTGGTGTAAAAGTTCGTTTGAGTTCTCATTTTGCAAAAACTCAGACCAGAAGTCCAGAATATGTAAAGGCATGCCGTTAAGATAAAGTTCACCACGGAGGTGCTCGAAACGCTCGGGGTTTTGTTGTATTTGAAGGTGATAATTCCCTAAAGCTTCAATCTGAATCGGTTTTTGTGGAGAGATTTTCTCGTAAGGATCAGCCGAAAAACAGGGTGAAATGAAAGATTCCGGGGGTGGCGAAGGGGGGTGAAAAATATCATCAAGTTCTATAAAAGGGTCTAAGCTTGTGATATCGATTGGCGAGATCATTTTATATCCTTGGCAATACCAGAGTAAAAAATTATATAAATACATATAATTAAAAGCAATAAACCAAAGAAGGGGTTTAAGAAAAAAAGAATGGATGGCAAAGAAATCTTTGCCATCCATAGAAAAAATTAACCAGGAATTTTTTCTGCAAGATCGCGTAAATCTTTTTCAAGCTGTTTTAAGTTGCTATAAATTACGGAATCGATTTTTGTAGCAGCATGATCAACGAAATTTTTCAGACCGTTCTCAATGTTAGTAACAACTTTTGAAACCTTGCTGTCTACCTCAGTTTGAATCTCAGATTCAATCTTCTGAGCAGTTGTGGGGTCTATCCCTAGAACCTTACAGACGTCAGCCACAGATACTTGGATAGCTTGGTCAATGTCCGTACCGATCATAGATCCGATTTTGGCAATTTCAGCTTCAATAGGCCCGCCTGCTTGTTCAATAGCAGCTTTTACTTTATCGGCTAAGATTTGTGCATTATTTTTTAAATAATCAGCGACTTGTAGTAAACCGCTTTTAGCAGCTTGTTCTACGTCTTTTTCAACTGTTGTGGCAATATCTTTAATTTTTTGTTCAATCCAATTGATGATAGGTGAATGTTGTGTTTCTAATATGTGCATCTTTAGTCCCCATTTTAAAAGATTCAATACTCCATAACAAATATTTTATAATAAAATTATTTTAAATTCAATAAATTTATATAATAAAAATTTATCAAAATGGGTCTAGAGCCTAAGCTTGAATGACTTAAAAATGAAAAAGGGATATCTAGCGTCCTGACGCTGTTTGGGCACCGGCTAAATAGGACTGCCACATAAGTCCGATCAGCCCTATGGAGAATTTTGTCACTTGGTTTTGATTGGATACTAGTGGCAGATCAAAACCTCGTCGTAAGCCCTCTTTTAAAAGAAAATACCTTATCTGAGCATGAAGAAAATCATTAATTATATTTATGGCTTTTCGAGAAAAACTCATTGGATAGGCTCGTTTACCCATATCTACCCATTGTTGAGCTAAAATTACAACGACACAGCTTTGATAGAGAATAGAAACTCTTTTGTCAATTTCAAGGCTTCTATTAGCGGCCAATGAGATCCAGCAGCCAAACAACCCATTCAAACTATCTTCTTTAATTATATCTTTTGCAAAAGAAAGCGTGTATCTTACAGGTGATAAGAGATTCATTTTTTTAATTCCTCATTTTTTTGATCATAATATTGTTTTGTCATTAGGCCTCATTAAATCCCAAATCACTTTTAAGGCTATCTAGTGCCAGATCAAGCTGCTCTATAGTTGAGGTGTATAAAAAGAGCTTTTTCGTACAGGTCGAGCACTTAAAAAGGGGGCGGTGCGCATCTATTTGTGCTCTAAAGAACTCGTTGGGGAGAAAGTAGACTTGGATTTTCGATTCGTTCATGGGGAGAATCATGGAGCCTGTGGTGGAAAAAATCAGCCCTTGCAACTCGTACTGAGAAAATTTTTGTATTCTTGCTATAAAGTGGGCTTTTAAGGTCTCGTAAAGATTGTCATCAAAAGGTTCTTCAGTACAACTCATAAACTGGATTTTTTCGAGAAGTTTTTCCTGCGTTACAGGTCTACTTTGCACCAACTCCAGTATTTTTTTCGTAGACTGACAACGCACCTCGAACATGAAATTGGGGCCAAGACCACGACGAATTTCTTGAATAGCTCGGCAGCGATCCAAGTGGATACTTTTAAGAAATTCTCCCTGTATCTCATCAAGAGGGATATCCTCTTCAATTAAAAGAAATTTTTTTAGCTCCTCTATTTCAGTAAAAGATAAATCATTTCTATTTAATAATCGGGGTCCGTAGATGGCCACATCGAGCTTTTTTAAATTTTCACAATCAGGGACCGTGAAGGGGAGAAGCGAAAATTTAAGGTAGCTAAAAAAAAGGGGTGACAACTCAAAAGCTAGAGGAATTTCCATATCGTAATGAAGACGAATCCACAGACCTAAATTCACATAATCCTTAGCTAAATCAAGTTGATTTTCTTGGAGCACAAACATTTGATCCCCATCTAAGGCAAAATGTTGTGCTGTGGGATCTAAAAGAGAGCAGGTAAGCAGGTCGATACACTGTCTTTTTGGCCCCCCTTGATCCACTGTTATAGGGATATCTACCTCATCTTTGATGCGAGAAGAGTGGGTTGAGACAAATTTAAACTGGAACGTTGGAATTTCGAAAACTCTTTGGGTGATCAAAAGTTCTAAGAGCTTTTTTGGTGCAGGGAAAGGAAAATCTCGGGTTACAACGAGAACCAGACAAGAGGGGAGAAGGGAAAAGCCGTCCGTTTTGAGACAGTCAAAGCCCTCGTTGGTTTTAGAGATTTTAAGTGGTGGGGAGACAGTAAATATTTGTTCGGAGCGGGTACTATCCTGTAATTCGATGAGCTTCTCCAATTCATCTTCATCGCCTCTGGCCAAAACCTCCTCAATCAAATCCTGCACAAGAATAGAAAGATCTTGGATAAAAGGCTCTTTGATTTGGACAAAACAATTCTTTTCGTAGGTAGTTAAAAAATCAAAAAGTGCCCCCCAACCTGTTCCTCTTTTTTCTAAAAAGTTTGTGGTGAAACTGGTTTCTTGCATGATTCTATAGTCATACGTCATGTGGGAAATATGTTTCACATAGCACAAAAATTTTTCGGCATGCCTTTTGTAGACTTTGATATTTGTTTCAAAGTAATCTATGTCTTTGATGACATCGGCGACCATAAGAAAAAAATAGTCATCGTATCTGTACTTGGGTTTATTAAAGGCTTCAAACCAGTCATGATAGCGTTTCAAAGTTTTTTGATCGCTTGTGAGTAAGAGCTCTAGGCCATGAATTTGAGGTTTTTCTAATTTAGAAGCCAGTAGGGCTCTGCGAGATACGGGATTGGAGTTTTCTAAAAGATAGAGGAGTTCATCAAATTTCAAAATCTCTAAAAGAGAAAGAAAATTTTCGGGGTCATCCTTAAAATCCTCCGGATATTTCAAAAAAAATTCTACATAAGCTTCTCTTTTTTCGATCGGCAAAGATTGCAATATTTTGATCACCTCTTGCCGTAACCGATCGTTTCTTAAGTGCATCAAAATTTTTTTGAAGCCGTTTGATAGGCTTTCCAAGCCCTCAAGGGGCTCCTTGAAGAAGAGTTGAGCTAAGGAACAGCAAGACCCCTTCTTTTCGCGCAAGAGGACGGGCTCTATCGCTAATGCTACTTTAGATAGGGTTTTTTCTAAATCGGTTGGATTGAGGTTTTGATAGGTTTCAGCAGCCTGACTTAAGATATCCCTTCTAATACGCCAGTCTGGGATATTCTCTAATACTGGATAAAATTTTTTAAGAAAAATCTCGGTCAGATTTTTTGGGTACGTACTAAGGAAAAACCTTAGATGGGCCAAAATGGACTCTATCTTTTTTTCATCGCGTCCTCCCCTTAGACGATGGATTTCTTTGCTACTTAGAAAAATCCAGTCTTTGGGTTCGAGTCTTCGTCTTTTTGCACCAAACGTCTCCTCAAATAAAATATGAAGGTCTTCAGAGCCCCTTTTAGCCCTTTGTTGTGAATTTGCATTTAATGGATTCTCACACTCAATAGACAAAGGGAATAGTGACAAAGGATTGGTAAAGGAACTCATACGCTGTCCTTAAAGGGGTTAGTTTTCAAAAGGTTTTTGTCTTTAGTGTGTAGTCTTGTTCTTTTTTCTAAAAAAGAGAGAAGATGATGAAAAAAGTTGCGGTCTTTTTGCCAAGGTTCTTTTTGACAAAAAATGAGATGGCTTAAATCGGACTGGAGACTAAAGTAATAGTTCAATTGGCAAAAAACCTTGTTAAAATAGGGGCTATTTTTATAAAAACGATCCCATTCAAGTATGTGCTGTAGGTTATTTTTATCTAGTGGAGATTGTTCCATAAAGTCTCTCTGCAATCAGGACGTAATGGGAAAAATAGATTTTTCGAAAAATTCACCCATTCTCAGCTAATTCAATATTAAAATTTATCAATATTAACAAAGTTTTATCAAACTTTTTTTCATATATTATTTAAAGCGAAGAATATTAACAAAGATCTTTTTTGTAACATCAGTGAAAAAAGAAGTTATTGAAAATACATGCCTATGAACAGAAGGTGACCTTTGAAATGGGATGATGTTAGGTGGGTTTTTTTGCACCTGCGAGTTTTTTTCCTATTACATGAGGTTTTATTGGACCATCTCTGGTGGTGCTTTTTTTTAAGCTCTTTTAAGTCTATTTCTTTTGTGGGTGATCCCCCCAAATAAACACACTCAATAGCTGCTTAAAAGATCGTAGATCGATCTAAAATTAAAAATAGCGGAAACCATGACAAAAATGTGCCAAATTGTATGGTTATAAGGTAACTTATCCCAAAGAAAAAACCCTATCGCAAAAAAAAGGTTAAGGGCTCCCATGATTCCGTAAAGTAACGTAGAGAAGGGGATAAGGTCTTTCAATAATATGAACTGAAGAACAAATACTGTTGCCATCATCAAATAGTAGATCAGCGAATAGGGGAGAAACCTATCAAAGTAGTAAATTTTTAGGTAAGAGCCGATAATTGTAAGACTCCATAAAAGGGCAAACATCTCCAGCCCGAAAAAATCAGCGAAGGGGCCTAGGGCGAAAGGGGAGAAGGTTCCGGATAAACAAAAAAAAATAGATATGTGATCGACGATACGCCATACGTTTTTGTTTTTTATGTTGACCTGTTTGTGGTACACAGTTGAGGCTGCAAATAAAAAAATTTGTGAAAGCCCATAGAGGATAATTCCAAAAAGAAGAGGGTTGTTGTTTATACTAAAAAAACTATAAATCAGGCAAAAAAAAGCAAAAACACTCAAGACTAGTCCGACTAGATGGGTTCTATAATTCCATACATCCTCATCGACTGTCTCTCCCGTTAAAGGGCAAATAGAATAGGGATAGGTTTCGATTCTTCTCATAAAAGAAATAATTAACCAATTTTAAAGAAAAAATACTGCAAAACTTACGCTAGTGTCAATAGATTTTGTTTAATTTTAGGGGGGGGGGTTGATTTAAATGGCCCTTTTTCTAAAACGGTACGTTGCTTGAGATTAGACCTGTAAAAGCAGTCTCTTTTTACTAATTCAAAAGATAAATAGTAGATAATCAATCCAAGAAGGAGAAGAAAACGACAAAAAAGGGGATCCACGTATCTTCATCTCTATGGGGAGGTCTGTAGCGACTCATGTTTTTTTTCATTCTTCTTCGTCAAATTAATGAAAGAAAAATGAAATAAAGCCGTTTGTAAATTATCTAAAATTTGATAAATGGCAAAGAAAAGGTCTTAAATGCCAATATTTTTTGACGGATCAATACCATTAGATAGGGAGACAGTCCTCCACCGACTCGACCAGATGGTGGTAGATCTTGGAACCAAAGAGCTTGTTCGGGGGGCAATAAAAGGTTTATATGATGAAGTGAGTCCTGTAACACCGAGATTTATCCATCAAATTCTTTTGGGTTTAGAAGATGTTGAGCCTTTGACTTTAGCGACGATCTTTCACAAAATTGTGCATCAGGGAATTAGCCAAAACGGTTTGTTCAACCAAGCTTTTAGACAGCAAATCCCTCAAATGCTCCTAGAAAGTGATAAAACTACGTGTGTGGAAATTTTCGAGTCTATCTTTAGACAGGCAACCTATAAAGAGATCATTGGGCTTTTAAATAAAAATAGAGCACTCAGGGAAAATCTTGAGAACTTTATTGAAAATAGCAAGGAAGTTTATGGAGTGCAATATGCTCGTTGGCATCTTGAAAAGATCTTGGATAAATGTTCTGGTATCCCTTTGGAATCAAGAGGAGCTGACGTAGAAATAGCAATTTTAAATCACTCCGATCTCTTAAGAGCTTTGAGTTTACTTGAAAAAGATCAAATCGCAATCCTGCACCAAACGTTTTCTAGGGAGATCGATCTGATGAATATTTATGAAAATTGTACGGAAACCTCAAAAAAAAGTGGATCCCACGATTTTCGTCCAATCTACTCAAGCCCTGTTCGCCCAAGCCCGACCCCTTTAAGCGACAAAAGCAAATCCCAAACGCCATGGATGGAGCCCCGATCAGCCACTCCTATGGAAGAGGCCTATGGGGAAAACTTGGATTATCGCTTGATCATAAAAAGGCTAGAGATTCGCCAGTCACCTGGTTTAGATACAAAAGAGGTCCTTGATTGTATAGAGCAATCTAAAAGTAGACGTTTTGGTGATGAGGTGATTGTTCGAGAGTTAGAGGAGAAATTGAAAAAAAATTTCACTACGGCCCAAATCGCAAAGATCTTCAGACTTCTTGCTGAACCGGGTTGATCATTTTTTTCTCATACAGCTAAATTCTTAGCTTAGGATTTTTTATTTAGAGCCTGGATCATAATCGGTTTATATTCTAACATAATAACACACTTACTGGAAAAACTATGTTACGTGCAAAATTCATAGGGTCCATATTTTTGATAATGGGCTCTGCTATCGGGGCAGGCATTTTAGCCTTGCCTTTGGTCACTTCTTTGGGGAGTTCGACCCTATCTCTTTTAGTCATGTTCTTATTTGCAATTTTGATGCTCTATACCGGCCTTATGACTTTGGAAGTAAATATGGCTATGCACAAAGATAGCAACAGTTTTAGCTCCATGGCCGAAAGATTTCTTAAAATCCCGGGAAAAATAGTTTGTTGGATCTGCTTTATCATGCTACTTTATATGGTTCTTGCCGCCTACATAGAGGGTATGGGGAGCTTGGCTGCCAACTTACTTGGAAAATTAGGTCTTTCAGTTTCTAGCTTAAGCTGCAGCCTTGTAATCACTGTATTTTTTGGAACTGTAGTCGCTTTAGGAACCTTTTTTGTCGACACCTTGAATAAGTTCCTTTTTTCTGCAAAAGGGATATTTATCCTTTTAAGCCTGTTATTCATTTTACCTGAGGTTCGCCCTTTTACAATTCTCTCTTATACTACTTATGGCAACTACTGGACCCAATCTTTACCTATTTTCGCAACCTGTTTTTCTTACCAGTTTATAATCCCATCGATTGTGAATTATTTGGGGAAGGAAAACTACACGTACCTCAGAAATGCCATTATTC
>VGMG01000009.1 GCA_016866495.1 Chlamydiota bacterium
ATGACAAAAAATCAAAGCGTCTATAAGCCTCTTTTTCGAGCGGTGCGATCAGTTTTTGTTGCGAGGAGGGAAGCCTGAATTGGAGATAGTTTATCACTTGTCGAATAACCTCTTTAGATGTCGGCTTTTCAAGGTTTTCTAGATGCTGCATTGCCTCTGGGCTGGAAATAATCGACTCCCTGATTTTATTTAACTGAGTAATTCTTCTCAAAGACCAGGCGAAAAAAAGCCAAACTGGATTCAAAAAAAACTCATTTAGACAGAAAAGGTAAGGATTTTTGAAAAAAAGTTCGGTGATATGTGTAGATGCGGACCCCTTAATAATAAAAAATATAAACAAAGCGTTGATGACAAATCGCACCGATTGGGAAAATGCAAAGAAAGTCAGGATTCCTGTCTTGTTTTTAGTGGTAGCATGGGAAATCATAAAGTAGGTGATTAGGGCAGTAAAAGTCCAGGAAAGGGTAAAAAAGATAAAAAAAACTAGATGGGGAGGATACTGAAACCTCTGGAAGATAGGATTGCTCATTAAAGCAGTCAAATCGGTCAAATCCCTCAACAAAGGGACCGCAAAAAAGAGCATTACTGAAAAAAGAATGAAAATTTTCTTATAAAAAAGCTCTTTTGGATGTTTGAGTAGGTCTGTCAATACCATACAAGAACCTCAATCTTTAAATTTATCGGTTTTAAGTGCTTTGATGCACCTGTATTTTATCTGTTTTATTATTTATTGAGGTAAATAAATTCCTGTTTAGAACATGAAATCCAAATCTTTAAATTGAATTCCAACACCGCACAATAAAAAGTTCTTAACAGCCTCTTAAAGGGTGGCTTTAAGATTTTTAAGCCGAAGTTTAAACGGAAAAGGGTATAAAAAGAATGCCCACGGGCTACAAAATAACCAAAGTAGCGTCAAAAAAAATTTGTATACTTCAAAAGGGGGATTTTCCAACGAAAAAATAGATAGGCTCTTTTCCCAGAGTAAACGATTTTCCAAACACATTTGTAAGAGCCATACCGGGATTAGAAAAAAGGGTTTTTGTTTTTGAAAAACAAAATAGTCCAGTGCAAATGCAAACCATAGCCAAAGAATCGGCATCACATAGATATCAAGGACTACTTTTTTTAAAAGTGGGCCAAAATCTAAAACAAAGGCCCCTTGAGGAGTATTTTGAAGATCCAAATAGAAAAAAATCTTACCGAGAAGAACAAGGATCGGAAAGTAAAAAAAATTTAGCACTCTTAAAAAAATTGTTATTTTTTTCATAAACGACATTTTCTTACATATAAGAAAAATAAAGAAAAAAAACAACTAGGCTTAGTTAGCAGAGGACAGCTGTTTTATAGCTGACAATTTTTTTGAGGTCAGATAAAAATTTTACCAAAGTCGATTCCTCATGGTCTTGCCTTAGATACAGGGAAAGACCAGAAGGGGTCTCAATCACGATCCAGCCTTTTTGCGACAGCTCTTGTTTATAAGTCTGTTTTTTGGAGGTAGAAATATGGATGGAAAATTTTTGTATAGAGAGATCAAAGCCTAGTTTTTTTATTGACTCGAAAACAAAAACCGTTTTTTCCAAAAGCTCTTTTTTTTCTTTTTGCAATGTAGGTAGAAGATCTAAAGAGGTGTGCATTGCGGCAAGGACGTAAGGGGGTAGCAAATAGTGGGGCGTTGTCACAAAGAAAAGAGAGTGTAGCGGATCCTCAATCAGGTAAAAATCTGCAAAGGGTGGAAAGGTAGTCTGGATGAGGGGCGCTTTTAGATGCGTTTCAAATCCTGTCGCAACAAGACCCAAAGGATCTTTTTCGAATGTTTGGAATAGAAAATCTGCCTGCTCTTCATTGATCCAGTTGAGGATATGCGCTTTTAATCCCTTAAGGTCCAAAGTTGAAAAAAAAGCCTTGGGACTGAAGCGTTGCAATAAAGCATTTTGCAATTCAAGGTGCTCTGCTTGAAACCTTTTTTGAAAGGATCCCACCCCCATTTTCTCCACCCATTTTAACTGTTCACTTTGAACGTAAGGATGGTACTGAAATCCAAACGGGTCAAGGATCGAAAAGTCATTTTGCAGATATTTGCCCTCAAGCGCTTTAAGGAAATTAAAGCGCTTTTGCTCTTCTTTTTTTCTCATTTTGAGTTGCAAAATGTGGTAAATCGATTCGAGATTCGGTTTCATTTTAGAGGTGAAAGTTCGTGGTTTGGGTTTTTTTAAGTTAGACTACATGGATTTTTCCGGGAAGGACGTCACCATATACAAAGCCCTGTTTTTTCATCTCATGTGTATGGGGATCTTTAGGCTGATCCACATAAACTAAATTATCGCGTCCGAAGGTCACAAGTAAATAGAGCTGATGGGAAAAATCGGGGAGAGGATCTAGAGAGAACGGATATTTTGAGCTAAAAAATGTGATGCTTTTGGGGTGCATTGGTAAAGGGTGGAGAATCCCTTTGGCCTGCTCTATATCTACAAGAGGGTCTTGAGAAATGGCCCTTTCAGAGACAAGATGGATCATACATCCAATTTCTAAGCCCTGAAAACAGCTCACATCATCCAAACTTGTGTAATGATAAAAAAGAGGTGGGAGGGTCTCATCAGACTCATTTTGGGTTTTATCAAAGGTGCGAAATATTTGAGTAAAACCTAATTTGATTTTATGGAGCCCGCTAAGCTGAGATACAATCTCTAAAAACTTTCTTTGAGTGATAAACTTTTCTAGAAGAGCGCTCTCTTCATGGAGGTTCCACCCCTCTTGAAATGTTGTTTTTAAGGTTGTCTCGCTGAGATTTTGATGTTTTTGTTTGAGTTTAAGTTTGAGCAAACTGTCGCATTCGCGACTGATTTCGTGGAGCTCTTCTTCGCTTAAAAGATTTTCTAACTCGATGAAACCCTTGTCCTTATAAAAAGAGACTAACTTAGGGGGAAGATCGTAACGCATATCACCGAGAGGTCTATTTTGAACATGACAAAAAAGGGTAACTGATCCAACATAAATTCTCAAGATGCTTCCTTACGAAAAGATAGAACAGATTCTTTCCTATCCCTTTAAGAACAGGGAAATTTTATTAATGGCGATGACGCATCGCTCCTACTTGAATGAATCGAGTCAGGATCTAAAGTCCTACGAAAGGCTTGAGTTCCTTGGCGACAGTCTTCTCAATTTTTTTGTTACCGATACGCTTTATAGAAAATACCCCGAATACAAAGAGGGCGAGCTCTCCTCCTTAAAGGCAAGGCTTGTTTCAAAAGAGGCCTGTAGTTTCTATCTTTCACACTTTGACCTTCTTCCATTCCTTTTGATTGCAAAAGGGGAGTTGGCGATGATCGAGCGCTCAAAAAAAGGGATTATGGCGGATCTTTATGAGGCAATTTTAGGGGCTATTTTCCTTGATGGGGGATTTTTGGCGGCTGAGGAGTTTTTTTTAAAAAGCGCTCAGCTACACTTTCAACATCTAAAAGAGAGCTCTAAAAAAGATTTTAAAGCGCTTTTACAAGATTACACTCTTCGTACCATGAAAAAGCTTCCCAGTTACGAGGTTCTATTTGAGGAGGGCCCAGAACACAAAAAAAGCTTTTTAGTAGCTGTTTTTGTGGACGAACAGGAGGCGGGGCGCGGAAGAGGGTCTACAAAAAAAGAGGCTGAACAGGCGGCAGCAATGGAAGCGGTTCTTTACCATGGATGGCAAGATGAGCAAACAAAAACTCGGTTATAGTTGTCGTTCCTGCAGCCAATTTTTTACAAAATGGAGCGGGATATGTCCAAAGTGTGCAGAATGGAACACGCTTGAAGAGGATGTCTTTATTCCGGTTGAAAAAACCCGTTTTGAAAGCCATAGAGTATCTCACAATAGACCTGAGCTCATCCACGAAATCAAAGCATCGGAGGGTCAACGCACAGCTACAAACATCACGGTTGTCGATCGTCTTTTGGGTGGAGGTGTTGTCGAGGGTTCTTTGATTCTGATTGGGGGAGACCCCGGAATTGGAAAAAGCACACTGATGCTTCAGCTGTCCGAGGCGTTTTCAACACAGGGAAAAACAGTGCTCTATGTCTCAGGCGAAGAGTCAAAAGAGCAGGCGGCACTAAGAGCCAAACGTCTAGGGATCAAAACAGATAAGATTTACCTTTTTTCTGAAACACTATTTTCAGAAATCAAAAAAGCGATAGACGCGATCAAACCGCAACTTTTAATTATCGATTCTGTTCAGATTGTCTATAAGGGGGAACTTCCCTCATTGCCTGGCTCTGTTACCCAGGTTAAAGAGATTGCAATGGAGGCTATGCACATCGCAAAAGGGGAAAAAATCACCACCTTTTTAATTGGGCATGTTACAAAATCGGGTGAACTGGCCGGACCCAGAGTTCTTGAGCATATCGTAGACACGGTTTTGGATTTTGAAGGGGATCGCGAGCATGGATACCGGATCTTGAGATCGACAAAAAACCGTTTTGGACCTACAGATGAGATTGCACTTTTTCAGATGGGTACAAAAGGGCTTAAAGAGGTCTTAAACCCCTCAGAGGCTTTTTTAAAAGAGCGGATCAAAGATGTCGCTGGCTCGGTGATTGTCCCTACTATGGAGGGTTCGAGCGCATTTTTGGTGGAGGTGCAAGCTTTAGTTGCGCCTACAAACTTCTCTACCTCTTCACGAAAATCGACCGGGCTTGATCAAAACCGCCTGAGTTTATTACTGGCAGTCCTTGAAAAAAGGGTAGGCTATACATTTCAATCAGTAGATGTATTTGTGTCTGTGGCAGGCGGAATGAAAATAGTCGAGCCCGCAGCAGATCTTGGCGTATTAATGTCGATCGCTTCCTCTTTTTCAAAACGCTCAATCAATTCCGAAACCGTTGTGATCGGGGAGGTCGGCTTGACGGGGGAGATCCGCTCTGTAAGTAGGATAGAGAGTCGTCTAAAAGAAGCCATTCACATGGGATTCAAATACGCAGTAATTCCGAAAAAAAATAGTGTGGGGCTTCCCGACTCTATCACGAAAAAACTCACGATATTTGGGGTGGATCTGGTTGAAGAGGCTATAGGCCAGCTCTTGTCGAGAAAGGGGGGAACATCTACAATACAAACCAAAAAAGTGGATTATGCTGGAACTACTGGAGCTTCTTAAAACTGCCGAAATTTCGACTGTTCAGGATGTGGCAAAAACCGCCTATGCTGTCGAAATTCTAGATTTGGGACTAAAATATTCTTTAAAAAAACCATCTTTTTGTGGTTTCAAAAATGCCTCAGACCTTTACCTATCTTCTTTCTCTTTTTTAAGCTGTAGCTCTTTTTTGAATTCATCGAGCAATAAATCATCAAAAACACAGAACCAGGATTACCGGATGCAAGAACCTTATAAACTTTTTGAGCTTAAATATAGTTATGACGCTCTTGAACCCTATATCGATGCGAAGACAGTAGAACTCCATTACTCTAAACACACAAAGACCTATGTAGATAAGGCAAACGAAGCCCTGATTGGATTACAAAAGCCCAACATTACAGAGGCACAAGCTTATGAATTATCAAAACAGCTCGATGACAATGTCGGTGGAGTTTTGACCCACCAACTCTATTTCAATTGTCTTGCAAAATCCAAAGAAAAAGGGGGAACGGGGGGTGTTTATCCAACCTCTGGAGCTTTTTATGAGGCAGTAAAAGCTCGTTATGGCAGTTTTGATGGACTGAAAGAGGCTCTCAAAAAAGGGGGATTGTCCCGTTTTGGATCGGGCTGGGTTTTTTTACACCAAGATCTTTCCATTACAACAGCACCCAACCAAGAGTGGCCTAGAGGAAAAAAACCGATTTTAGGAATTGATGTTTGGGAGCACGCCTATTATTTAAAATATCAAAATAGAAGAGTTGAGTATTTGGATAATATCTTCTATGTGATCGACTGGAACTACGTAGAATCCCTGTTTAAATCTTAAAATTTTTTTGAGGGACTTTATGACTTTAGTAGATCTTATCCGGCAAAAAAGAGAGGCTAATAAAATAGGTTGTGCCGGAACAGGTGGGTTTGACGGCTGGCTCAATTGTCCAAAATGCCAACAGTTTGTTGAAGAAAAAACGCTTATTGTTAAGCTGAAGGTTTGCCCAAATTGCGAGCACCATTTTCGTCTTTCAGCTAAAGAGCGTGTGGATTTGTTGGTCGATAAGGGAACTTTTGAGGAAAAATTTAGTGCTTTGGAATCCAAAGACCCTTTAGGTTTTCATGACACAAAATCCTATAAGGCCCGTTTGAAAGAGGCTAAAGAGAGTACAGCTCTCAAAGATGCGGTTATCACGGGTGTAGGCCAAATTGAGGGCGCAAGCTTTGCTTTGGCAGCGATGGATTTCCAATTTATTGGGGGATCATTAGGTTCTGTTGTTGGAGAAAAACTTACAAGGCTTGTTGAGGAAGCGATTTTGGATTCTCTTCCCCTAGTCATCGTAAGCCAATCGGGTGGCGCTCGGATGCAAGAGTCTATTTTTTCATTGATGCAGATGGCTAAGGTATCTCAAGCAATTAAAAGGTTTCATGAAAGAGGCCTTTTTTTTATTTCTATTTTGACAGATCCGACGATGGGAGGTGTCACCGCCTCTTTTGCCTCTTTGGGAGATATTTTAATAGCTGAACCCAAAGCTTTAATAGGTTTTGCCGGTGCTAGAGTGATTGAACAAACAATCAAGCAGAAATTACCCTCAGATGCCCAAACTGCTGAATTTCAACTCAAGCATGGATTGATCGATAGGATTGTACATCGCAAAGACATGAAAAAAGAGGTACGCTCTTTTTTCAAGCATTTCTTAGGAGTCTGATGGAAAAGCAAAAAGTTTTGTTAAAGAAAATAAGAGAGTCTGTAGCGACTCCTTTTTATGCCACCCAATTGGCGGCTGGTGCAGATGTGTGTGCGGATCTTGAGGAAGCGCTAGTAATTCCCAGTCAGTCTACTGCACTAATACCAACAGGTCTTTTTTTTGAAATTCCTGAGGGTTTTGAGATTCAAGTACGCCCTAGAAGTGGCCTTGCACTCAAGTTTGGTATCACTGTTTTAAACACCCCTGGAACCATAGATGCTGATTACAGAGGCGAGCTTAAGGTTATTCTGATCAATCACTCAAAAATCGATTTTGTGGTGGAGCCCAAAATGAGGATCGCTCAAATAGTATTAGCTAAAGTGGAGCAGGCCGATTTTCTAGAGGCAGCGCTTTTAAGCGAATCCGAAAGAGGATCTAATGGATTTGGCCACACCGGCACCGGAACCAAAAATTTTGTAGAAAAAACTTGAGTAATTTAAAGAGGGAAGATGTTATTGTCACAGCTTTTACCAACGCTAGCGATCATTCCTGACACGATTGTTTTTTTCGAAAAAGCATCACAAAAAGAGGTGATCGACGCCCTTTTCTTAAGTGTTCTGGAATTTTTGGAAGGATTGGACACAAAAAAAATAAAACAGAAAATTTTAGACAGAGAGGGGCTCTCCTCAACTTGCATTGGAGCGCAGATCGCTATTCCTCACGTCAAAGTAGAGGGGCTAGACCGGTTTATTCTTTCTTTGGGCATTCATAAAGAGGGGGTAGACTGGTGTTCTTCGGATGGGATGGGAGTCCACTTAATTTTATTAATCCTGGGCCCCGATGTTGAGCCGATTTATTACTTGAATTACTTGTCGAGCTTGACGCGACGATTGAAAAACCATAAGCTCAAAGATAAGCTTTTGAGCTCTCAAACTGCTCAAGAGGCGTTTGAGATATTTAAGACCGAGGATGAATCATGGATCTAAAGTTAGAAGAAGTTGCATCACTACTGCACGTCTCTGAAAGCACTGTTGAACGATGGGTTCAAGAGTTTGATTTACCCTCTTATCGTTTACAGGGGCAGCTTTTATTTTCAAGATCCGAAACTGAGAGCTGGATTTTGCGTCAATCTAGTAAAAAGGATGACCTTCTCTTTAATAAAGAGGAAAATCAGGAAGGGGGATGGCAAACTTTTTCGCTTTATCGTGCGATTCACCGTGGAGATGTGGTATTTATAGAATCTAACTCGAAAGAGAGTGCAATTGATGAGGTGATTTCCCATGTCGGTAAAGATCTTGGGATTGACCGGGTATCGATGGTGGAGCTGTTGATCGACCGGGAAAAGCTGATGACGACAGCCCTTGGTTCTGAGGTTGCTATACCCCATACAAGAGAGTGCCTCATCAGAGGCCCCCACGATGTGGTAGTAGTTGCCTTACCAAGAAGGCCGATCGATTGGAATGCACTGGATCAAAAAGGGGTGAAAGTCCTTTTCTTTTTATTCGCTTGTGATGATAAACGCCATCTCAATCTTTTGGCAAAGATTGCCCATCTAGCCTCTAGTAAAAGTTTAATTGAGAAGATTAAAGGGGGAGTTGATAAAAACACCCTGATGGAATGGATTAGAGATTGGGAGCAGACCCTCAGTCAAAAAGTTTTGCAGAAAGCTTAAATCCTAAGAAGAAATCCGGGTAAAGACCCGGATTTTTGTTTATTTCTTCGCTAGAACCGTTGCAGGAGGCCCAATATTCTCCTCTTCTGTCATTATCTCAATAGTAAACTGAATAATACCCTCTTCAAGAGTTGCTTTGAAGCGCGTCATGCTTTCCGGTTGCTTTTTCAAGATCATTTCTGCAAGAGGCTCTTCAATATAGCGCTCTACTGCTCTTCTAAGAGGTCGAGCCCCTTGGTCTGGTGAGTAGCCTTTTTCGATGATGAAATCGAGCACTTGGTCTGTAAACTCAAGATATACAAACTTTTTGATACAACGTTGATGGAGTTTCTCAAGCTCAAGCAAGGCAATTTTATGAAGATCCTCTTTCTTGAAAGGTAAAAAGATAATCTGGTCGTCAAGGCGGTTTATAAGCTCAGGACGGAAAAATTTACTTGTAGCTTTCAAGATGCCATCGCGAATTGCCTCTTCAGGAACTTCATGGGATCCTGCACCGAAACCTAAGTTTGATCTGTTTGCAAACTGCTCTGAACCGAGGTTCGAGGTCAAAATGATAATAGTGTTTCTAAAATCCACTTTTCGACCTAAAGAGTCGGTGAGCTGCCCATCCTCGAGAATTTGTAGTAGGATGTTGGCTACATCATGGTGAGCTTTTTCAATCTCATCAAAAAGAACGACACAGTGAGGGCGTTGGCGCACCCTTTCGGTAAGCTGTCCACCCTCTTCATGTCCTACGTATCCTGGCGGAGAGCCGATCATACGGGCTACCGTGTGTTTTTCCATGTATTCTGACATATCGACATGGATAAGAGCATCACTTGAGCCAAACATGTAGTTAGCGATAGATTTTGCTAGATGTGTTTTTCCTACCCCAGTAGGCCCTAAGAAAAGGTAGGAACCGATGGGACGGTGAATGTCTTTAATGTCGGCTTTGCTGCGGATTAATGCTTTGCAGCAACGCTCAATCGCCTTACTTTGGCCAATCACCCACTTTTTGAGAGTGTTTTCCATTAAAATCATCCGCTCATGTTCAGACTCGGATAATTTCTTAAGGGGAATACCTGTTGTAGTTGCCAAGACCTCAAGAATATGCTCCTCTCGGATATCGATTCGGGCTTCATCCTTCATTTTTTGCCAATCATGAAGAACCCTTTTTTGGTCATCAATCAGGTTTTTCTCATTGTCGCGAAGACGGGCCGCTTTCTCGTAATCTTGCTGGGCAATAGCGATTTCTTTATCTTTTTTTGCTTTGATAATGGACTCATCCAAATCCTTAAGCGAGGAGGGTTGTCGTAAAGAGATCATACGTTGACGAGCTCCTGCCTCATCGATCAAATCGATGGCTTTGTCTGGCAAAAAGCGGCTGTGGATATATCTTTCAGAAAGAGCAGCTGCAGCATGTAGCGCCTCAGTCGAGTATCGAACTTTATGGTGACGCTCGTATTTATCTTTTAGCCCATTTAATATGAGAATAGTCTCCTCAATCGATGGGGGTTTGACAGTCAATCTTTGAAAGCGGCGCTCTAGAGCGGGATCTTTTTCAATGTGTTTACGGTACTCACTGAAAGTTGTTGCACCAATACACTGTATCTCACCTCTTGCTAGGGCAGGCTTCAAAATGTTCGAGGCATCGATCGCTCCTTCAGCAGCTCCTGCCCCAACTATAGTATGCAGTTCATCGATAAACAATATGATGTTAGGGTTCTTTTTAACCTCATCCATCACAGCCTTGATTCTCTCTTCAAATTGACCACGGTATTTCGTACCGGCAACCATCAAAGAGAGATCTAAAGAGATAATTCGTTTATTTTGTAAAAGCTCAGGGACTTGACCTCTGGCGATCATCATTGCAAGGCCTTCCACAACTGCAGTTTTGCCCACTCCGGCATCTCCAATAAGGGCTGCGTTGTTTTTACGTCGTCGGCAAAGAATCATCGTTAGCCATTCGATCTCATTCTCACGCCCAACAACCGGATCAAGCTCCATGTTTTTAGCCATTTCGGTGAGATCGTATCCATAAGCTGATAGTGCAGGGGTTTTTGTGCTAGCTGCTTTAGAAGCATCAGCGATCGCAGGTCCTTTGGGGGGAGTCGAAAAAGAATTGGGTTCTTTAGGCGCTTGAGATGAGATGGGGGGAGCTTGCGGTGGAATATTGAGGTTAAAGCTATCAAGCTCTTTGAGAATATCTTTACGCATCTCTTTGGGATCAACACCAAAAGCTTCAAGAATTTGGATGGCTACACCCTCATTGAGGCGCAACAATCCTAGTAAAACGTGCTCTGTGCCCACATAGCTGTGCCCAAGATTTTGAGCCTCTTCATGAGCAAACTCAAACAGCTTTTTGACCATACTTGTCAATGCTGGCTCACCGGCAACATAAAGATCCGATCCATATCCGGTAAATCGCTCAACCTCTTTCATCAAGCCGTCAAAATCGAGCTTGTAGAGTTTCAGGATGTTGCTAGCTATCCCGTGTTCTAGTTGTGCAAGTGCCAGCAAAATATGCTCAGTGCCTACGTAGTTGTGTTTCATACGCATTGCGAGCTTTTTTGCAAGGGTCACGCAACTTTTGGCGCGGTTGGTAAAAAACTCAAAAAATGACATCCTTCCTCGTCGTGTTGAAGACCATGACTTTACCTGAAAAAATTGGCCGTATTTTAGTTAATTTTTTTGATTGTATAATTAACTACCTTTTCGGTTTCCCAACCTCTTCTGGGGGTTTAAGCTCCTACTTAACTTTTTTCGGAGTTTTTCACAAGAAATCTAGAGAAATCTTTTCCTAAATCTGTCCACACCCGCTTATACTCATGGCTTTTCGCTTTTATCTCTTTTTTTTAAAGGATTAAAATGATCCGCCAAAACGCAGTTGTTCATAAAGGATTTTTCTTTCGTAAAATTCGTTTGACAACCACGATTCTAGGGTTCTATTGTATTAGGCAAATCAGTTAAAAGCAAATTTTTCGTGGACATTCAAGTAACCGTTCGAACCCCTCAAAGTGCAAACCGGAATATGCAACTAGATCAAGCCCTTTTAGAAAACAAAAACGGAGCTTTTCTAGAATTTCATCGATGGGAAAAGCCGAGCTTTACTCACGGTTTTTTTATTGACCCACTGGACGAGTTTATTTTTAGCGAAAAAATAGATATTGCAAAACGAGCTACTGGAGGCGGTATTCTCTATCATGGTAAAGATCTTTCCTTTGCCCTTTGTTTACCTGATAGTCACCCCCTTTGCGAGAGCGATACAATGAAGCTCTATGAAAAACTCAATCAGCTGATTGGAAGAGCTATTTTAGATGTGCACGATTGCAAAATCTCATCGGAACCAGAAAAAGAATTTTCTTTTCAAGACCCTTTTTGCATGACAAAAGCGACAAAATTTGATTTGACAGTTTTTGACAAAAAAGTTTTGGGATGCGCCATTCGCCGCAAGGGGGGGCGTTCTTTATACCATTGCTCCATTCCTTTACAGATGCCAGTAGCCGATGAGCTCACTCCATTTTTACAAAGAGGCGATGCTTTAGTTGAAAAGATCCTTAAAAACACGTATGCTATTGACTCCGACTGGAACCAATTAAGAGAAAGGATACAAGAGCATGTCACAAAAAATGGATAAAAAAAGGGCCGTTTCTCCTACACGTCAAGAAAATTATCCCGAGTGGTTCCAGGAATGTGTGAAAATTAGCCAGTTGGCCGAGCCGTCTATGGTGCGTGGCTGTATGATTTTCAAGCCTCATGGCTGTGCGTTATGGGAAGAAATAAAATCACAGCTCGATAGAAGGTTTAAAGAGCTCAAGGTCAAAAACGTCTACATGCCCCTCTTTATTCCCGTCAAAGAGCTCCAAAAGGAGGCTGACCACATCGAGGGCTTTGCAAAAGAATGTGCTGTAGTGACTCACCACCGACTCATAACTGACCAAAAAGGGGAACTTGTGGTCGATCCTGAGGCAAAAATGGAAGAGCCTTATGTGGTAAGGCCCACTTCGGAGCTTTTGTTTGGGGATGCTATGTCTAGATGGATCCATTCCTATCGAGACCTCCCCCTACTACTGAATCAATGGGCTAATGTTGTTAGGTGGGAGATGCGTACCCGGCCGTTTTTAAGAACCGCTGAGTTTTTGTGGCAGGAGGGTCATACAGCCCATGCGACAAAGGAGGAGGCAAATGCTTTTAGTAAAAAAATGCTTCATGAGTACGCCCGTTTCGTTAGAGAGTCTTTAGCTATTAGCGTTGTTGAGGGGCAAAAGCCCGAGTCCGAGAAATTTCCGGGAGCAAACATCACCTATACTATTGAGGCGATGATGCAGGACACTAAAGCGTTGCAAGCTGGGACATCCCATGATTTGGGGCAAAATTTTGCAAAAGCCTCCACGATCCGATTTACCGATCAGGCAGGGGAGCTGCAATTTGCACACACTACCTCTTGGGGGATGACAACCCGTTTGATTGGGGCGTTGATGATGGTGCACGGGGATGATGATGGAGCGGTTTTACCACCCAAAGTCGCCCCTGTGCATATTGGAATTGTCCCCTTCTTAATGAAGGACTCAGACCCAAGTCTAATCTTAGGATATATTGACCGACTGCGCCTGTCGTTGGAGAACACCATTTATCATGGGTCCCCTTTGAGAGTTGAGGTGGACCTTTCCGATGAGAGAGCCTCTGAAAAAGCCTGGCGCTTTAAGAAAATGGGAATTCCCCACCTGATCCAGATTGGGATGAAAGAGGTTACGGAAAATACGATTTGTCTTGTCGAAAGAGACATTATGGACAGCTCAAAAGAGACTTTACAAGCAGGCAGTTATGTCGAACATGTTAGTGATCTTCTTGATAGAATGCAGTCCCGGATGTACCAAAAATCGACAGAATTTCGAGAAAAACACACCTTTTTTGCCCATACTAAAGCAGAGGCATATACCTATTTAGAGAGTGGAGTCGGTTTTGTGGAGTGTTTCATAGCGCAAGATCCCTCTATTGAAAAAGAGCTCAAAGATAAGTATAGCGTTACAGTCCGTTGTATTCCTTTAGAAACATTAGAGGAGACGGGGCCATGTATATTTACCGACAAAAAAGGGCAGAAAGCTCTACTTGCTAAAGCCTATTGATTTTGAGAAAAATCCAAAAAACCTTAATCTTTTTTTAAGCATCTTCATAGATTTTTTCGCTTCTTCTATGGGAGTTTGCTAAATTTTTTTATGGAATACATCTAATTAAGAGAGAGTAGAGGGGCAAAAATGCCCCTCGATAATTGTTCTATACTAGGCTTTAAACCATCCTCATTTGTGAATCGAGTAGAGGTTGCCGGGCTGTAGATGAACAATTGTTCAAAAGTGTTTTTTGAATTTTCAGTGCATTTTCAAAATTATTTTTTGCCTTTTCTAGTCGATCGATTTCAGGATTTTTCGATGCTGTCGGGGTGGTGGCTCCACTACGTTGACTATCCTCATCCAGACTACGTTGGATTTCAGCAAGTTTATTTTCTTCAATTTGCTTAAGCCTCTTTTGGAGGGGGGGTAATACTACATCTTTTGAAGTTGTATCCCAATTGTTGAGCTCATTGATAGCATCCTTGAGGTCTTCATGTTCGGATTTTAAGATTTCATTTAAACGTACAACCTTTTCAGAATTGAAAAAATTCATATTTAACAACACAATCAGTGCATCGGTTTCGGATTTTTTTTCGTGAAGTTTACATTTGTATTTCCAATCCCAATTCACAAAGGGGGAATCTTTCAATTCATAGCGACCATTCGAATTTTTCACTACCTCTTTAAAAATTTCACGTTGACTTAAAACGATAGCTGCGACCATGGCTAATTGTTCACTTTCAAATGTCGCGTCTGCAATTTTAAGAAATTGTTGATTATACAATTTACCTACCAAAGTAGGAATTTCGCCCAAAAGGTTAGTTTTAGTGATATTCATTTCTAGATTACGTCCAATCAAAGAAACCACAGTCATCCCAGATCTTATTTGTTGTAACAGTGAGTTTTCAGATTTGCTATCAAATAGCTTCTCGAAAAAAATGCTTATTTTATCGAAAAAATCGAGCTCCTTAAGCTCAAATTGACCGTTTTTGAAAATAATATATTTTTTTTGATTAAAGGTTCTGTCAGTTGCAAATTGGCAAAAGACGTCAGAAGCTTGTTTAATATTTATTTGGGAAAGTTGCATATTATACCTATTTTTATTTTTATACAAGATATTATAATATAATAAATTATTTTAGGTATCAAGCAATTATTTTATTTTTAATTTTAACCCGTTCATTTTGATGTAGTTAAATTTTCAAGTATTTTTTACACCGTTTTCAAAACGGTCCTTAAAAAGGTCAAAGGGATAGGTATTCCGCCGAATTTTCGGGTTTTTTTTGGCTTTGCGAGGTAGGTGAGTTTTTGGAAAGTTTTTGGGGTGATCCATCTGAAAAGGGCAGAATTTTATCAAAAATTCCTGCTACGTCTAAGGCGACATTTTTGAAAAAATCGGTTGTTTGATCTAAAATGTCAGGGCTACGTGGGCGGATAGGTTCTTTTACGGCACCCTGTTTGTTCGTAGAATTTCTGGGTGGGTGGACGTAAAAAACATCCTCATGGTCAGAATTTGTTTTTGGCCTCAACATTTGGGGTTTTTCTTCAGGGGGAAGGACGCTAAATCTTACTTTTTGGACAGGCTTTTCTTTTGGTTCCTCTAAATATGTGTCTGTTTGAATCTCAACAGAGGCTTTTTGAGGTACCTTAAAGGGATACCTTAAAATGATAGAATTTTTTTGTGGTTCCTCTTTAAGCGCGCCCACATTTTCAACTTTTAAGGTATTTGTAGGCTCTGATGGAGGTAGGGTTTGTACATCGGGTGGAGTTTTACTCCCATAAGGCTCTTTACTTACTACAGAGGTTTGGCAAGAGGGCTTATCTTGGTTTTTTTCACCACGTATTTTAGTGCTTAAATTAAGCTTGGGCTCGATTGATTTCTTACTCGAGGGGTCTTTTTTATCTTTCCTAGGCAATTTTGGATCAACTTTTTTTTCTAAAACTAGTTTTTGCTCAAAAAAGGGTTTTTTTGGGACATGATCTAATGGTGGTGCGTCATGATCTCGAGAAAGATTTCCTAATCCTATCAAATGCGTAAAAAAAACAAAGAGTTGTTTAATTAAAGAGCTTTTTTGGAAGTTTATAGCCCCTTTGAAGTGTCTTTCGTCAAGTTGATTGCTTATTGGTTTTTTCGATAGGTTCTCAAATGGAGTCGGCAAGCCGCTAAGGGAGATAAGATAAAGGGCTAGACTATAGAGGACAGATCCCTGAGCGCTTGGGTTTTTGGGGGGATGAGGTTTAAAGGATGTTGTGAGCTGTGTGGGTTGTATATATTGAGCGCTTTGGATCATAGAAAGTTAGCCTTTTTCGTCTCATTTCTTTTATAGAAAAAAGCATCTCATAAAAATTATTTCTGATAAATATTTATTTTAGTTTACGTAAATGTGAAATAAAGGCTTTCCAAAGAGTGAGGAGGTGGCATCAAGAATAATGAAAAATCCGAAAATAAGGAGCGTAAACATCAACAATCCTTGCGAGTTTTGATTGACCCAGCCTTCAAACCATTTAAGGAAGGGTTGGGCTCTTTCATGAAAAAGAACGTACCCTAATAGAAGGGTAAAAAGAGGGAGTGTCACAATCATATTGAAAGTGATGAGAAAAAAGGGTAGATCTTTCAGCTCTACTTGATGGGCAAGCTGCTGCATCAGGTAGAGAAAAGGGATCGTTACGGGGATTTGCCCTAAAGTCAAGATAGCTCCTATAAAAAGGGAGATAAAGGGGTGGTTCAGCGAGGGGTACTTTCGGCTTTTTGATTTCCCTTTATTCTTAGTGAAAAAGGGGATTAAAAAAATAATACAGCCAAAAACAAGTCCTAAAATGGCCTCGTATTTTTTAGGAAATGTGAAAATTTTGAAAAAAAAACCCCCCAAACCGAGATAGACTAGTAGACCTGAAAGAGAGTAGGCGAAAATAATCCCTAGTAGAAAAAAAAGGGTGCGTCGAATGGGGCGATTTGTCCCTAGTAAGTAGATTGTAATTGCTAAAGTCGTTTGATTAATCGAATCTATTAAGCCAACAAATACGGTTTTAATAAGAAGTTCCAACATCTTAATCAAACCATTAAAGCACTCGATAAGTTCTGTCAAGAAATTAAAGAAGTTTCAAGAACGTTTTGGATCGATTTTTGAGGTTCTTTTTAAGACGAAAAGAGGGTCTTCGACCTTCTTGAAATAAATTAAAAGTTGTCGGGAACTGTTCTTGTATAAGAAGTCCTTTTTTTGTAAGATGATACGCTATAGATCATCGAAGGCGTTGAATCATGCTATTTATTTTTCGTCAGTATCAAAAAAGCCTCTACGCATTTGTAGGAACGCTACTTTTCTTTTCGTTTCTTATTACAACTTTTGTCAGAGTAGGTGACCCATCCACAAATAATCAGGAAAAACCTAAAGGTATCGGGAAGCTTTTTGATGGCACCCCCTTTAGCGATATAGAGCTTCACGGTGTAATGACATTGATTGATGCTGACGAGAGTCACGGTGAAACGCATCCGGTTCTCAAATCGATCACATCACATCTTCTTGTCGAGGACAGAATTTTCCAGCGAGTCTTTCAAGCCCACAAAGAAAATCTTGACGCTTCTCTTCTCGACTGTCACAAAAAAATCTCCCGTTTGAAATCGTATAAAGACCCGGTCTACCCCGATCTAAGCGTGGAATCCATTTACAAAAGACTGATGCCTAAAGCGGTGGATGTTGTTGAGAAACTCCGCAAGCCGGACCTTACATCGCAAGAATACTTCGAACTTGTTTTGGATTACACAAAGATGAAGGGGGATATATCTTCCGATCTTATCCGTCAGTTTTTTTCTTACATGGCAGCTGCAAAAGGGTTGAAAGTAGAGCCGCCGCAAAATGTATCCCTCATACAAATCCACAAAAATAGCGATTTATTCTCAAAAAAATTTATGCAACTTGTGGCGTGTACACTTTTGAACGGTGCAAAATATGCCCAAAATGCGGGCGTGTCTTACACGAACGATGAGGTGAAGGCTGAGGTAGTAGCGAAAGTTCTCAAAATTTTGAGACAACAGCAACATAATACGCTCCCATTTCACAAGATTTCAATTCGAAATATCGCACATGGGATGGGTCTGAGTGAAGAGCGGTTTTTAGAGAGCTATAAAACTCTTGCTCTTTTTAAACGTTTTTTAGAGATAGAAAAGACAAAAGATCTTATCGATCCTCTAATGGCTCAGAAAATCTCCAATTTTGCTAACCAAAAAGCAGATCTCGATCTTTTTAAAATGAAAGACGAGGTGAAGCTCAATTCTCTTGATGAGCTTTTCAAAATGCAGTGCTATCTGGAATCAACTACAAATGTGATGCAAGACCGACGAAATCTACAATTAAATCTGGAGCCTCTTTCGATCGAAGAGGTTAAAAAAAATGCCCCAGAATTATTGCAGGTGCACTACGGGATGAACGTCAAACAAATCACGCTAAGCGAGGTTTCGCTCTCAATCCCCTTGAAGAAGATGCTCAAATGGCAACTTGAGGACGAGAATTTTTATGCCATTGCGGATGAGTTTAAGCAGGTCCAAGATCTCGGTGCGATCAACGATGTTTCAAGACAAATTGCGTTAGATAAGCTCGAGACTAAAGTACGAATTGAGGTGGATAATTTCTCAAGAAGGAGAATGGCTCTTGAGGACAAAGAGCTTATGAAATCTGCGTTTGAAAGACTTTCATTTGAAAGAAAAGACGTAGAATTTTTATTGAGTGGTAAAACGACCCTATTTTCTGGTGCACACCAGTCGCATGAAGTGACTGAGAAGTTGCAATCTTTAGAAGACCAAGAAATTTTCACTTTTGATAATGAGCATTTTTATCAAGTTCAGGTCCTTGAAAAAAGTGAGGAGCCCTCTCTTTTACTTTTCAAAGAAGCGTTGGAAAAAGGTCAGCTAGATCTTCTTTTAGAGCGCTACTTGAAAGCACGCTACCCGCAAGTACGCATTATGTACAGAGACCAATTTGAAAAAGATGGGGAATGGCTCTCTTTTGATCTTGTTAAAGGGGCTTTGGAGCGAATTGTTTTCAAAGACCTTTTGGAGGCAATTGAAATTAGTGGTGGTTATAACGGTAAAACCTTACATGCACCACACCAATTTTACCTAGATAACAGGTTTAAAAATCACCTCGAGACTGTTGTAACGCAATTTGATGCTAAATCGATAGAGGATCTTAAAGGAAAACTCGACATTTTGGAAAATAGCTCCTCTGCTTTTTCTAAGCAGTTCCATCCTCATATCACCTCGTCCCTTCTGTCAAGGGCTCAAATGAAAAATGATTTAAGGGTGATGTTGGAGGGGATTGGCTTTAAGACTTTGGTCGGGCCTCAACTTTTCGATAGAGGGGAACAGGCCTATCTTTCTCTAAAAGAGTGGAAGGACTCCTCCGAAAATGAGATTGGATTAGCAAAGCTTCAACAAAAAGTTGGCGAATCTGCCAAAGAAGAGGCTCTTGACAAGTTTTTTGAAATATTAGGAAAAGTATCCCAAGAGGCACTTTTTGCTCAGGAGACATTAGAGAGCTGATGGATTTTTCAGTAGAGGATCTACCTAGAGCATTTGGCAGTGATCTTTTAGAAGTTGAGTGGGATATCCCCTCGTGTAAAAGTCTAAAGGATGTAGAGGGGCATAAAAGCTCTACTCTCCCTTCTGTTGAAAAGTATACTCTGCAAGAGGAGTTTGCTGACGTATACATGGGGATTTCCAAAACAGAAATTTTTGTAGTTTTTGATGTGCAGTCCCCTTTGGAAAAAACCTTTTATCCCGACTTTAAAAAAGGGGATGCGATTGAGCTGATTATCGATACCAATCCTTCCAAGGTACAAAGCGTTACAACGCGATTTGTTCATCATTTTGTTTTCTTGCCTCTGCCTTACGAGGGGATATTGGCTAAAGAAATCACCCGTTTTAGAGGAAATGAGAGCCGCAGCCTTGTAAATGAGGAAGAATTAAGAACCAGTGTGCATCAGGGAAAAAGAAACTACAAGATTTCTATTACATTATCCCTGAATGCATTATACGGAATGAGTGGTTCTGAAAATAAAAAAAGAGCTATTGGTATCGGATACAGAGTGCATCGATACAAAGGGGAGGTACAGGAGTTCCCCCATAATGGGCAATCCATGCATTTTGACGTGCATCCAAACTTGTTGGCTACAGGGTTATTAAAATGAAAAAACCATCGCTTAGCACCCATTTTGATCAAAAACATCTTCAAGACGGCACAGTTGTCATAACCTTCTCTAGAGAAGCTAAAGAGGAATTCAAAACAGCTCAATGGATGGATTTTCCAAAAGTTGGAGCAATAATAAGACCTTTAGATCTTTTTGTTTCCATAGAATCTACCAAAGCTATTTTTGAATTAGAATCTCCGGTTAGCGGAAAAGTTCTAGAAGTGCATAAATCTTCAACGAATCTTCTAGATTCTTATATTAGGTTGGAGCTTGTCTAAGTCTAGATGTTTAAGAAGATTCTTCACCGTTTTTTTCTTTGTATTCTAGTTTTAACTTTATCATTTTTTTCTCTGTTATCCTATTTTTTGGATATAAAAATAGATGCTGAGGGGCTCCGTTTGGGAAAAATAGCCTTCGAACCCTATTTTTGTCTTGAAAACGTAGCTTTACGGTATGAAAAAGACTCTCTTTTCATAGATATTGATACCGCGCATCTACAAAAAAAAGTTTTAGATTTTTTTGAAGGGGAAAGGGCTTTTGAAAAACTTGGTTTTTCGATAAGAAATGGATTTTTGAAGGGGGAAAACACTATTGGTTTTAGCCTGACTTACCCTCCACGTGAGCCCCTTCAACTTGTTGTGGAGCAATCTTTTCGTCTAATTGTCAAAGACCAGTCGCAGATAGAATTAGGATTCGACAGGTTGTCGATCAAAGATTTGAAAGAGTGGGTAAAAGAATTTTATTACCACCCCTCTTTTGAGTGGATAAGTTCTGGTATCATTGATGGTTCTATAAGCTTAGACATCATTCAAAAAAAGCCGATCAAAAGTGATCTAGTTCTAGAGAATGTCCATGGAGGAAATGAAGAATCTGGCTCAGAGATCTTTATTGAAAAAATCCGGCTTTACTCCGACCAAAAAATGGATGTTTTAAACGGATCTATCCGTTTTGTGGAGCCAAAAGAGGGTTACGATTTTGGAATAGAAAATTTAGCAGGGGTTTTACGCTGGAATCAGGATCACGGGGTATTTTTTAATCTTGATGGCCTTTTAAGACAAGGAGAGGACTCTTATCCGCTCTTTTTGGAGGGTTGTAGAGGAAAAAACACGATTTTTGAAGCCGATGCCAGTCTTTTACTGGATCACTCAAAAGCATCTGATCAACTCATCCACCATTTACGCCAAAGCAGGGATTTATCTGAAGAGTTTAGCGAAAAAAATCCAGATTTGAATTTGGTACAAACTGGCATCGGTGCGCCAAAAGATCTTGTCGATTTTACAGGCATCAAACGCTATTTTCATATTTCATTAGAAAATCCCAAAGAGGGTCTTGTAATTCTAAAGGGGTTGTTCGATCACGTTGTTGAGAGTGAGCTGCATGCTCTCAAACAACTCTTTAAGCCAAATATTGTAGAATTAGATCTTATTCATATAGAGGAATTGAAGGCTAAATTTGAAATCAAGGGTGTTTGGGAAAATGGGCATCTCACCTCCATCAGCGCCGAGAATATGCAAGGAGATGCTTTGGTAAGCTTTCACGGCCAGCCTCCAGTGCCATTAGGAATATCCGGAAGTTACAGCGATAGCGGCGTTCTACAATGCCAAATTTTGGATAAGACCTCCAAAGGAAATATAGATCTTATTATTAAGGATGAGAAAATAGATGTTGTGGGCGTCCATATGTCCTCAACATTAATGAATGCTTTGTTGACCCCTTTTCGGGATGGTTGGGTATTAGAGGGTGTTGCGGATGTCTGTGGACAGATAGAAAAAAACAGAACTGATCTTCATCTTTCATCTTCAGATCTAACATTCATAGATCAAAATGTGGAATTTTACCTCACTCAAAAGCCACTACACGCCGATTTTTTGATATTAGAAGATCAGAATGTTCAAGGGATTCTTCAGTGCCAAAGCGGAGTTCTTAAGATTTCCCAGCTTATGGACCAACCCCTGGTATTCTCCGAGCTAAAATCGAAAATAAGCATCTGGAATGAAGAGGTTTTTCTTGATGATGTTTCTACCTGTTTTAAAAACACCCAACTTTTAGGAAACTTAAGTCTTAAACCGATCAGTACGGGAGGGAGGCGTTTAGAGCTGGAGGTAGAAAAAGCAAAAGGGCCTATTGAAAATTTTTCTGAATGGTTTCACCCTTTGGATAAATTTATTCAAGGGGAAGTAGAGCTGGATGCAAGAGGGTTTCGCTTACAGGCTGATCTGATCTTAGGTGGTGATTTGGACTATGAGATCGATTTAAATATCAACAAGGCTAAAGTGGGCAGCAAAGATTCTCCGTACGCAATTTTAGATTGCACTTTCTACCACTCCACGTGGTTACACAAAACTCGCTTCGACATCCATTTAGGTGAGGAGTCGGTCGATTGGTTGAGATTTTCGGGCCAAATTGATAATCAATTTCTGACTTTTGATCCAAATAAAAATCATCTTTTTCAGCGCCCATTTAAACAGATAGTTGGTGGCAAAGGAGAGGGTGGGATCGCATTTGAGCTCTCGAAGGAGGAAATAGAGGCTTTGTTTACTCTTATTCACGTAGAGGCTGTGAAAAATCTTGCGCATGTGGAGTGTTTTTTAGGATTCAAAGATTTTGGGAATTTTCTTGCCGGTACTCTCAAGGCAGATCATCAGGAGTGGAATTTTTTTAAAGAAGGGGAAATTTTTACTTTAAAAAAAGGGGCTTTTTCTTACGAGGGATTCACAACAACATACGAAGATGTTCATCTAGACTTGACTACTATGCGAATTTCCAGTCCATCCATTACTGTCCAGGGTATTGATACCGATATAAATTTCCAAATAGATAAAGGAAATCTTAAAGTTCTTTCTGGTCTTTATAAAGGATTCTATTTTGAAAGTGTGGATCCTGTGCACTGTACGATCGACGGTTTTTGGATGAAATGCAACAACGGCTCTTTTTTAATAGACCGGCAACATCGTTTCTTTTTGAGTTCTGTAAAATGGGATCTTTTCTCTCAAAATATAGAGCTCAAAAGTTCAAAAATTGATTTTGATCCTATTTCATGGATGACATTTCGAACATCATTGAGCGGATGGGTGAAAGGGGAAGTTTCACCTGATGGGAGTTATTTAGATCTTAAGATGACCCCTTTTAGTGGCTCTGTACTTGGGCAAAACATGCAGGTGCATCAATTTGGCTGTCTTCTTCATAAAGAGGGGTTTATTGCCCAGATGGAGGGGATTATTGATCATCTTCATTTTAAAACGTCTATTAAGACGATAAAAAAAGGATTCGATCGGATCAAGTGTAGTCTAGAGACCGATCTTGGCAAAGCTTTTATGGTCTTTGAAAATCATCCTAGCAATGGTTGGATAGTCCATGAATCCAAAGGGGATCTTCTAGGTCTTGTCTGGAGCTGTGTGCCTGTAAAAAATTCTCAAAATAGTGAAAAGATCTCATTGGTCGGTTCATGGACTCTAGATCCCTATCTTTTTGAAAACGGATTGAACACCTTTAAAATTCCCTTTAAAATTCCCTATAAAATAGAAAAACCGATCTGTTTAACAGGGGTACTTGAAATGCATCGGGGAAAAGATAAGGGTTTTGCATTTAAAGGGGATCTATTTGGAAGAAATATGAAGATTGAGGGGATTTATTGTAGAAATTTGTTTTCAAAAGTGAAATACGAGGAGAATCAGCTTAGCTTCTCAAAAGTTCGCCTAGTTGATCCAGCTTTTGATTTGGAAATAGACCAATGTGATGTTCTTTTATCTCAAAATGAGGCTCTTTTTGAAGGTGTGCGTCTTCTCGATTTTCGCCCCTCAGCCCTCAAAAACACACAAGGTTCTAAACCTGATGATCCTTTTGTGATCAAGGAGCTAGTAGTACCAAGTTTATGGACAAAATTTCAAGACAAGCTTGAGTGCAAGGGAAAAGGGGAGCTCTATTTTATTAATCGAGAGAATCGCAAAAAAAATATTGCTGATCTCCCGTGGGATATCCTAGGTGTTTTAGGTCTAGATCCCAGTCTGTTAGTTCCTATTTGCGGTCACTTAGAATTCTCTTTAGATAAAGACAAAGTGTTTCTAGAGCGACTCAAACGCTCTTTTTCTGATAACCATCGTTCTTCTTTCTTTCTTGATCCGAAAAACCTCTCTTACATAAGCCTGGATGGCAAGTTGTCGATTCGATTAAGAATGAAACAATCGGTGATTTTGAAACTTACCGAGCCTTTCATGATCGTCATTGATGGATCCATTCTCAATCCTTCATTTAAATTAAAATAACGATTCCTTTAAAATTATTTTATTGGATATTTTTGAATGTATTTTTCCGCGAAAGTGTCTTGGGTGTTCTCAAAAAATAGAAGAAAAGATTCTTTGCGAAGTTTGTCAGAACTTTTTTTTTCTGGATTTAAATCACCCCGGAGTAGAGTGGGATCCTCAAAATCCTTATTTAATACAGCAAATATGGAAAAATCCTTTTGCTTGTGAAGATTGGCTTTTTTCTATCCTTTTACTTTGTCTATCTCATCCAAAATATCAGTTTGTCGAGGTACTTATTGCAGATAGTAAAGGACCTCTTTGGACCCCACTTAAAAAGGTATCGGACTTTTTTGGGTGGAAGTTGGAAGCTGTGAACCAGACTTTTTGGGATTTTTTAAAGAGAAAAAATTGCACACAGAAAATCAAAGTCCTTGTCGAAGTAGGAAATGAAAGGGGTGCTTTGAGATTAAGAGAGATCCCAAAAAAACTTTTCTACCTCTCACTATTTAAGAGATGACGGATTCCTCAGTCGGTTAAATTTCTAGATTTTGCTTTGTCATAGTAATTTGGCGGCGCAATTTTTCGTCATTTTCCATCTGTTTTTTGATTTTAGTCCATGAATGGATGAGCGTGGAGTGCGTTTTTCCACCAAAAGATGAGGCAAGTTTTACCAAAGAATCATTGATAAGCTCTTTAGCTAAATACATCGCAACTTGGCGTGGAAAAGCGATCTCTTTAGTGCGACTGGTGCTTTTTAAGTCATTGACGCGTACATTAAACATGGAAGCAACACTTTTAAGAATGCTCTCAACTGTAATTCTTTTCTTTGGAACAAATTGCAACATTTCAGACAATGTTTTTTCTACAACTTCTTGCGTAATGTCCATTCCACACATGCGGCAATAGGCTCCTAATCTATTGATAGCCCCTTCAAGTTGACGCACGTTCGAAAAGACATGTTCTGCTATGAAAAACGCTATAGAATTAGGAATTTTTAACCCTTTTTTATCAGCTTTATGCTGAACAATCGCCACACGAGTCTCAAGATCCGGTACACCAATATTTGCTACCAGACCCCATTCCATTCGAGCGGTCAATCTTTCAGAAAGTCTAAGCTGACTTGGGGGCTTGTCAGAGGTGATAACGATCTGTTTTCCTTGATTGATTAGGGCCTCAAAGGTTTGTGAAAATTCCTCTTCAAAATTTTGTCGCCCTTGTAAAAATTGAATATCATCGACCAAGAGCACATCTAACGACCGATAAAAACGCTTCATCTGGTCAATCGACTTCGATTTAAGATGTTCGACTAAATCGTTAATAAATCCCTCTGTTGTGATGCATTGGATTTTTAACTTCTTATTATTTTGATGGATAAAATGGCCGATACTATGGAGAAGATGGGTTTTGCCTAATCCAACTCCACCATGAATGAAAAGGGGATTATAAGTTTTTCCGGGTCGCATAGCGACACCAATCGCAGCCGATTTCACAAACTGGTTAGAGGGGCCCTCGATAAAATCTTCAAATGTATAATTGCGATTTAAGCGTAGTTCAAAGACAGAGTCTCGCTCAATAACGGGCTGCTGGGCCTCTTCAACAATCTCCTGTTTAGGCTCTTCGACCTCCTCTATTATAAAGAATAAGGGGAGATTTCCACTGTTATCAGGAGGGAAAAAATTTGCTAGCTCTTTAGAATAGTTTTCTAAAAGGTATTCTTGCACAAATATATTTGGCACGCCTAATACAAGCCCTTTTTCGGAACTTTTTAAGATGCGGATGGGTGCAAGCCAGTTTGTGTACTCAACAATGCTCTGTTTCGTTTTAACGAAATCCAGAAATTCAGACCAAAGAGATTCAAGGTTGAGTGTTAACATGAAAGAACCTTTTTTCAACAGTTTATAAACAGTTTTTCCACATGTTTTTATTTTTGGGGAATAGTTCGACTTTACCACCGTTTCTCGATAGAAGGCAACCTTTTTTCTTTTGATTGAAGGAGTCGAAAAAAGCTTTTATGTTCTATTTTTGAACAAATTATGAATATGCGAGTTTTAAAGCCTCAGCATCTGAAGAAATCACAGGATCTACCGATCGCATAAGCTCAATACACTCTTGAACACCTCTTTGTCTATAACCAGAGAGCAATAATGCTTTGGCATAATTTAAGCGTGTTTTAAGATGATCTTTGTGGATCTTTAAAGCCTTTTCAAGAGGATCTATAGCCTCCTTAGCTTCTCCGATTTGTAGAAATAGAGCCCCTATTGTTTCAAGATCTTCGGGTGCTTTATTGCTAAGGATGACAATCCCTTTATAGATCTTGAGCGCAGTCTTATAGTGGCCCTGACGTATGAAGCTGTATGCAAGAATGCGTAAATCCTCAAGTTCGTTTTCGCTAAGTCCTAATTTTTCCAACCAACTGGATGCCATTATCCCTTCCCTATACTTACTATCGCATTTCTGACATATTGGGAGTCCTTCAAATAATTTTTGACAACATCAAACGTTTGTAAAAGATCCTCTTTTTGGGGAGCTAATGAGTCTTTAGAATTATGGATTGCATCCCTCATGCGATCTATCATATCAACATCATGCATTGTTTTCATGGCTTGACCGCTTTGTAATGAAAAAAACGCCTCTTTGATTCTTTTTGGGATAGAAAAATTGGCAAAAGAGCGATTGGCGCTTTGGGTACCAAAAAGAGTATCTAATTCTGAAAAATAAACTCCTTTTTCAATCGGCACTAAGGTCTTGTTATAAATAGATCGCGCCTCTTGGAAGAATTGTTCTGGCGCTAATTGTCTATTTTGTTCAAACTGTTGCGATTGATCAATTCCGAAATCGGAAATTGTGAGTTTTTCGTCCATGGTTCTTCCCATAAACTACTTGGAATTTTCTCCCAAGTACTTTTAAAGAGAAAAAAACAGACAAAAATTCTTTTTTCTATTTTTTGGAAAAAAATGGGAGTTTTTGGGACGTTTTCCCACGTTTTCCCACTATCGCAAGTTATTGACGCTGAACTGTTTAAAAAATTTTTACAACGTTTTTAAATCCAATTCTTGAATAAATCGACTTTAAAGTGGTAGGATGTGGGAAATCGTGGGATTATGGGATTTTATTTAAGCGGCTCATACTCGGGAAAGCTGGATGACAAGAACCGGATGGTTCTTGCGCAAGAGCTTCGCTACGGACTTGTCGAAAACGGCGAGTTGGAGTTTGTCATCGCTTTAGGATCTCATGGCTGTTTGACCATTTATAAAAAAAGTGAAATGGATCGGATTGTAGAAAAATTCAAAGCCAAACAGCATATTGCAAAATACCGCAAATTTTTTACCCTCTTTTTCGCGACCCTTTTTACAACCGGTTGTGACAAAGTGGGGCGTTTCATGATACCTCAACACCTCAAAGATGCTGCAAAGATTAAATCTGAAGTAGTTCTGGTGGGTGTGATCGATAGGATTGAAATCTGGTCTAAAGAGGCTCACCAAAATGAGATGGCTTCCCTTTTACAACCTAAAGGGGATGCGATTGATATGGCTTCTTTGATGGAAGAGATCTTTAACGATTCCGATGAAGTAGAGGAGATTTTAGTATGAAAGAGCCCCACACACCCGTTTTACTTAAAGAGGTCTTACACTACTTTGAGGGGACATTAAAAACTTTCTTTGAGGGGACTGTGGGAGCAGGCGGACACGCCTCCCATATTCTTCACCAACACCCCGAAATCGATCTATACATGGCATGCGACCAAGACCCGCATGCTTTAGAAATAGCTCACAAGACACTTCAACCCTACGAGAAAAAAATTCGTTGGTTTCAAGGGAATTTTGCAAATCTCGACCGCTTTGCCAAAGAGGCTCACGCGGAAAAAGTGGATGGTTTTTTATTTGATCTAGGAGTTTCCTCTATGCAACTCGATCAACAAGAGCGTGGCTTTAGCTTTCAAAAAGAGGCAAAGCTGGATATGCGTATGGATGTTCAACAAGAAACATCAGCACACACGATTGTAAATAGCTGGTCGTTAGATCAGCTCATAGACCTTTTTAAAAATGGCGAAGAGCCCTTTTATAGAAAAGCTGCAAAATCGATCATAGATGCAAGACGCACTGGCTCTATCGATACAACAACTCAGCTGGCTAAAATTCTAGAGCGAGCCATTCCAAAGATTGGAAAAATTCATCCTGCAACACTCGTATTTCAGGCTTTGCGTATGGCCGTGAACCGCGAGCTTGAGGTGATTGAATTAGCCTTAAAAAAAGCGATGGATCTTTTATCTCCAACTGGAAAAATTGGTGTGATTTCTTTCCATAGTTTGGAAGACAGGATCGTGAAAAATATTTTTAGAAATGCCTCTGAACCGGAAAAAGATTTTAAAGGACAGACTGTAAAAAAAGCCCTTTTTGAAAGACTTACTAAAAAGGCTGTGCTCCCCTCAAAAGAGGAGATGAGGGCAAACCCTAGATCCCGCTCTGCTCGATTTCGTGTTTTGGCTAAGTTAGGTTTTTAAAAAAAGACCAATGAGAGGGCATCTTTTTTTAAAGTTAAGCCTTGTTTTTTCTTCCTTAGGTTGGAATGTTTACAGCTACTTGAAGGAAATGAATAGTCTTACCTTTAATAGAATGAAGGTACCGGAGTTGATCGAGCAATACCAATCTATGGAAGAGGATCTTTTGGAGCTGGAATATCTAGTGCGGTCCTATCGATCTCCGAGACTGTTTTTGCATCTTTTAGAATCGCAAAAAGCTTATTACATACCCACTGCTGACCTTATTTTTACAATAGACCTATCATGTCTCGACAAGAGCTTGAACAAAGACCCGACAATAGTACACTAGAATTAAAGGAACTCAAGCGCTTAAATATACTGGCATTTGGCGTTTTTCTTCTCTTCTCCTCTTTAATACTAGCATTCTACAAAGTGCAGATTATCGAATTCGAAAAATGGTCCAAAATTGCTAAAACGCAGCACAAAATGGCGGTTGAAGAGCCCTGCAAAAGGGGGATTTTTTTTGGACGTTCGCTGTGCCCCTCAAATCCGAAATCTCCGGTGCCACTTGTAATAGATTTGTATCGTTACCATCTTCATGTGGATCCCTACTTGATTCCCCAAGAGCACAGGTTGAAGTTTGCTCGCGAGATCAGCAAAAGATTTGGGCTAGATGCTAAAGAGGTAAAAGAGGAGCTGATAAAAAAATCTCGCTCTCGTCGGTTATTGAGTTTTTTAAATCGATCTGAGAAAGAGGCTATTGACATTTGGTTTAAAGAATTTGTGACGCTTACAAAAATCTCGAAAAAAGGGATTTTTTTCATCCAAGATTATAAAAGGCACTACCCCTACGGCGAATCTTTGGGACAGGTATTACATACTTACCGATATGATAGCAAGAGGGGGGTGGGGTATCCTACCGGTGGACTGGAGTTATTTTTCGATCCTGTTCTTAAGGGAGAAAAAGGGAAAAAAATTCTCTTAAGGTCTGCTAGACAAAAAATTGATCAGGATGAGGTGGTTGAGCCCGCTAAAGATGGGTATGATATACAATTGACTATAGATCCTGTGATTCAAGCGATTGCGGAAACAGAGTTAGAAAAAGGTGTTTTGACGGCCAAGGCGAAGGGTGGAAGTGTCGTGATTATGGATCCTCAAACTGGTGAAATCATGGCAATTGCGAGTTATCCTTTTTTTCATCCCGGGAAGGTAGAGGATTATTACAATGATGCTACAAAAATGGAGTCAACAAGGCTTAAAGCGGTAAATGAGTCATTTGAACCGGGCTCCATTATGAAACCTATTAGTGCGGTGATTGGGCTATTAGCAAATCAAGAACTTATAGAAAAGAACCGCTCACCCATTTTTTCCCCAATAGAGATGATGGATGTCACAGACACGAGTTTTCCTGGGCGATTGAAGCCTATTAAGGATGTCAGAAGTCACCGTTTTTTAAATATGCGTCTTGCTCTTCAAAAATCCTCAAACGTTTATGTTGCCAGATTAATTGAAAGAGTGATCAAAAAGCTTGGTGAAAAATGGTATAGAAAGCAGCTCAGCGATCTGTTTTTATTTGGAAAAAAAAGTGGAATAGAACTCCCCAGCGAGCATTTGGGAATGCTTCCTGAGATAGGGAAAAAATACCAAAGTGGTCTTTTGGAATGGTCAGTGCCTACCCCATTTTCTTTGGCTATGGGATACAATCTTCAGTGCAATCAGGTGCAAATACTTCGGGCATTTGCATCGATTGTAAATGGAGGTTACCTTGTCAAGCCTACCTTGATTCAGAAAATTTCTAATCAGAGCGGTGTATTTTTTGAACAACAGCCGAGAAAAGCTAGCAAATTGCCTTTGAATACATTTGATTTGGACGAGATTAAAAAAGCTCTTATTTTCACGACACAAAAAGGGGGAACAGCCCAATTTGGAAATATTCGAGGATACACTGAAGGGGGAAAATCGGGTACAACGGAGAAGCTGGTGAACGGTTCTTATTGTGGAACAAAACATTATGCAAGTTTTATAGGTTTTGCTCCTTATCAAAACACGAGATTCGTTATGATTGTAGGTATTGACGAGCCGCAGTACCAAATTATCCCCGGATTAGGTTTTAACCACTATGGAGGAAAATGTGCTGCGCGTGTTTTTTCAAGGATTGGGGAGAAACTTCTCCCCTACTTGGGAGTAGTACCCGATGATCCGACAGATCAGCTTTTAAAAGATGAAGTGGTTCGCTTAAGTGAACTATATGATGCATGGAACTCAAGGTAGCTTATGAATCTCTCGAAATTAATCGATACTAAGGACCCTGTGGTGATTCGCGGGTCTAAAGACAAGGAAATTTTGGGCTTGAGAACTAATTCGAAAGAGGTCAGACCGAAGGATTTGTTTATCTCAATTTCTTCTCAAAGGGCACACATCGATGAGGCGATATTATCGGGTGCATCTGCTGTTGTAGTCGATATTTATAATCCATTTCTACCAAAAGAAATCACCCAAATAGAACATCAAAATCCTAAAGATTACGCCGGTGTGCTTGCCAATCGATTTTATCAAAACCCCTCCCAGCATTTATCCCTTTTTGGCGTGACAGGAACCTCTGGAAAATCGACCACCACTTGGATGATCCGCCATTTACTTGGAGAAGACTGCTGTGGTGTGCTTGGTACTTTAGGAGCATGGATTTATGATCATTGTATCGAGGTGCACCTCACAACGCCAGAACCTACGACAACATGTCGTGTATTGAACGAAATGGTAAAGGGGGGGTTAAAATTCTGTGCAATGGAGTGTTCTTCACATGGTTTAGACCAAAATAGAGTCGGGCATTTGGAGTTTGAGGGAGGAGCTTTCTTGAATTTAACTCATGACCATCTTGATTATCATCAAACGATGGAAGAGTACTATCAAGCTAAAAAAAAATTATTTCTCATCGCGAAAAAAAACTCTGTAATATGTATAGACGACCCCTACGGTAAGAGGCTTTTTGAAGAGCTTGATAAAAAAGCTAAAACCTTTGGAGAAGATCCTCAGGCCGATTTTAGAATAACCGATATCCAACTTGGTTTGATGGGATCCTCATGTAATCTTGTCCACGAGGGGAGAGTCTACCCTCTTTATATCCCCATGATCGGTTCCTATCACCTATATAATATGGTGGCAGCTATCATGCTCGTAAATCCTTTTGTAAATGATATAGAGTTATTGTGTAAGCGGGCTAGCACCTTCCCCCCTGTTGCAGGGCGTAGTGAATTGATTCCGACCCAAAAAGGTTTTTCTGTGATGGTAGATTATGCCCATAAACCTGATGCATTAGAAAAACTCTTGTTATCTTTAAAAAAAGCTGGAGCTGAGAAAATCACCACTGTATTTGGATGCGGGGGAGAAAGAGATAAAGAGAAAAGACCAAAAATGGCAAAAATCGCAGAGAAGCACTCCCAAAAGGTTATTGTGACTACCGACAATCCTAGAAAAGAGGATCCTTTAGAGATTATAGAAATGATAAGACAGGGGTTTGATCAAGATACTCATAGGATCATCCTGGATCGAAAAGAGGCGATCAAGCAGGCGCTTTTGGAGGCAGAAGAGGGAGAACTGGTTTTGATAGCAGGTAGGGGGCACGAAAAAGAGCAAAAGTTACGCACCGCTTCCATCCCTTTTCTTGATAGCGAGGTTGCAAAAAACCTTTTGATTGAGATATAAAAGGCGAATGGTTCGCCTTTTTCTTCTTTTAACCCTTCTTTTTCCGATGTTAGCTGATGCAGCGCGGTCCCGAAAACATTCGTCCATAAAAACGGTTCCTAAATTTGTCCCCTCGAAAGCTAGAGTTGTGATTGATCCAGGTCACGGAGGAGACGATTTCGGGACTAAGGTAGGACAAACTATCGAAAAGGTCATTAACCTGAAGACTGCAGAGTATGTGGCGACTCTTTTGAGAAAAGGGGGGTATGAGGTGCTGATGACCCGAAAAAAGGATATCTTCATTTCTTTGGCGGACAGAGTCGATTTTGCCAATCGTTCAAAAGCGAGTTTGATGGTAAGTATTCATTTTAATGCGGCTCAATCTAAAGAGGCAGAAGGTTTAGAAATTTTTTACTTTAAAGATCCGATACAGGAGAGAAAAAATCATTCAAAGAATCTTGCTGATCTTGTGATGCGTTTTATTTTGGATCTCACAAAAGCGAAATCTCGTGGAGTAAAAACGGGAAATTTTTGTGTGATACGGGACACCCAAATTCCCTCGATTCTCGTTGAGGGGGGATTTTTGACAAATGAAAGAGAGCTTGAAAAAATACGCCAAGATCAGTATCTAAAGAGTTTAGCTCAAGGGATTGTAGATGGGATCGAGGCGTACTTAAGGCCAAAAATAGCGAACTAAATGCGTCCTCGGCGCGAGTCGAACGCGCGGCCTAGTGCTTAGGAGGCACTCGCTCTATCCTACTGAGCTACGAGAACAAAAATATGAAACATTTTAAACGTTCAACCAGCTGTTTGCAAGGGGAAAATCATGGATAAAAAAACGGATATTGGCCTAGTCGGTTTGGCGGTAATGGGGCAAAACCTTGTTTTGAACCTTTCCGACCATGGTTTTTCGGTCAGTGTATTTAATAGAACGTTTGAAAAAACAAAAGAATTTCTTGATGGCGGCGCCAAAGGAAGAGCGATTTTTGGTTTTGAAAAAATGAAAGATTTCGTCTCATCTTTATCTAAACCCAGAAAAATCATTTTACTTGTGAAAGCGGGATCAGCTGTTACAGATACTATCAATGAGATCCTCCCTTTTCTTGAGAAAGGGGATGTGATCATCGATGGGGGTAATAGCTATTTTAAAGATACCCAAAAGCGCTTTAATGAACTTGAGGGGAAAGGGATACATTTCATTGGAATGGGGGTTTCAGGTGGAGAAGAGGGTGCACGTTTTGGCCCCTCATTAATGCCTGGGGGTACTCCTGAGGCGTATAAAATGATCGAGCCGATGATGACAAAGGTCGCTGCAAAATTCAACAATGAGCCTTGCGTGACCTATATCGGACATGATGGCGCGGGGCACTATACCAAAATGGTGCACAACGGAATTGAGTACGGAGACATTGAGATTATAGCTGAGAGCTATGAGCTTTTAAAAGCGTATGGGTTCTCCAATCAGGATATGGCTGCAGTCTTTGAGGGATATAATGCCCCAAAAAAACCTCTTAAAAGCTTTTTGATCGAGATCATGGGAAAAGTTTTGCGCTTTAAAGAAAATGGCAAAGAGATGATTGATTTTGTCAATGACGTAGCAGGCCAAAAAGGGACCGGAAAATGGACAGCTCAAGAGGCTTTAGATCTCTCTGTGGATGCAGGGGTGATCACCCAGGCCGTATTTGCTCGCTGTCTATCGGCAAATAAAGCGGAAAGAATGAAGGCCTCTACTCTTTTTAAAAAGGTGTTAGATAAACCGCACCATTCAAAAGAAGAGATCATTAAAAAACTTGAGGGGGCCCTTTATGTAGCCAAAATTGTTTCCTACACTCAGGGATTCATTCTTTTAAGAGATGCTGCCAAAGCCTACTCTTGGATATTTGACTACGGAAAAATTGCGGCTATTTGGAGACAAGGTTGTATTATTCGTAGCGATTTTCTTGACGAGATAACAAAAGCCTTCAATCAAAGTAAAAGCTTAGAGTCTCTTATGATGGCTCCTTTTTTTCAGAAAGCAGTACAAGATCATTTAAAGGATTTAAGGGATGTTGTGAAAGAGATGACAGCGATGGGGATACCTGCACCGTGTCTTTCGACCGCTTTAGCGTTTGTGGATGGTTACACCACTCCAAAAGGGGTAGGAACAGTCATTCAAGCTTTAAGGGATGCCTTTGGCAGCCACCAGGTTGAGCTCACCTCAAAGCCGGGAGAATATGTCCATATTAATTGGCTTGGGTCTGCTTTTGATGTCTCTTCAACCCATTATAATCGTTAGAAACCTTTAAGAAAAAAACCTAATCGAATTTTTTAGATTTAAAGATAGTGATGGAAGCTTCATCGAAGGATAAGTTCTTAGCCTTTTCTAGTGTGGTTCATGCTACAAAAAATACAGTTTGGATGGCTTAAGAATTTTTCGATGGAGTGAATTATTTACTTAGTGTTTTTTGGTGGCCTATGAATAATTAAGGTTTTAGGATCTTTTAATCGCTCCCTTTTTCACACTTTGCACATGTTCGGTTTTTTTGATTGCTCTATTTATCAATGCAGCTGCAACTGCATTGTCGTCATTAGAATCTTTAATTTTTGCTAAAATTTTTGATAAATCTTTTTGATGCAATCTATGTTCTTTATATTGATCTGATTTCAATGAGAAGCCATTTTGATTTGTAATCTTAAATGCTAACTCGCGGTTAACCGTCTTTTCTTGAAACTGAAATGGATCTTTTAAAATGGCAGAGGCTACAAGCTCTTCATAATCTTCTCGAGATTTACTTTTAAAATCTTTCGTAAATGTATCTAGTGAAGTACGATCTTTAAAGTGAATCGGTAGCGGGAATAATTTCCCCTCATCCGAAACTGTATGTCTATATTTTGCCCCTAAACAACCCGCCCCTAAATTATGTATAAGTCCAAAAAAGTGTCCATCTTCTCCTTTTACAATCTCGGCGTAAACTCCGTGTGTATTCCAACCACCAATAAAAGATACAGAATTAGGACCTAAATCGTTTGATAAAAGGCTATTCAAATTCTTTACAGCACAACTGCCTGAATATTGAGGATTCTTTGGCATAGGACTACACAATTTATCAATATCTTTTTTGTTCAGAGGTGTAAGGGAATTTAACAAAAGATCGGGTTTTGAAAAAGCAATTTGCACAATTTTTTTAAAGACGCGATCTGTTTTAAACAACAGGTAAATCGAAGCTTTTTCTTGCTCTGTCATCCCTTCTATAGAAGGAATTTCTAATTTCCTTATTTTTTCAGTGATGGTTTTAAAAAACATACTGGCGCTAAACGCCATAACATTAAAAGTTAGATTCCCCTCTGATAAACGATTATCTAAATCCGGACCTATGTCCAAAACACCGTTTCTAAGGCATTCAGCCTCTTCTTGAGTTAGTTTTGAATAAAAATCTTTCAAAAGAAGTAGGACTATCCTAGTGATATGTTGATTGTGTTCTATTTCTTTATCGACATTCTGATGAATAGGCGTGAGGCCAATCGAATTAAATTGATGTGACGGAACTGGACTAATCATTTATACAACCCCCTCTTTACTAATATTATATAATAATATTTATAAAATTACAATAGTTTTTTGGGGTGGGGATATTTTTTAACTTATTAGAATTCAACAAGTTAATTAGAAAATCAGGGCTTTTATTATTGAGATTTTGGGGCTCTGGGCACTATTTTAAAATGGTCCGAGATAGAATTAAACATTGAGAGTTAAAAACGAATACCGACAGCCACCAGCAATTAAGGGCTTACGAATTCTCCAAACAGGCAATACTAAAGTCTTATCCGTTGTATTTTGCTCATCTTATTCATTATAAATGACTTAATAGTCCATAAATGGAGGAAACTCTTTTTTTGTAATTTTTGAATGGCCCCTAAATTTTTAAGCCTTTATCTCTTTTTTTAAGTCTTTGAGGTCGATAATTAAAGGCTTATAGGGGGGGGGAATTGAATGATTTAGAATCAAACTTATTAAGGTTTTTTCAAAGTTCCAAAAACAAATCTAAAGCTCAGCCCTCATGATTATCTAGAAATATCCTCGGTTTTTTTCCACCAATACTTTTTTTAGGTTTTATTTATTCATGCAGCAGCCATCATCTTCGTTTTTTTTTGACCTTTCTTTTTTCGATCGCTCGTGTCACCTCAAGGCTAGTTTGTGAACTCATCGTTTTCGTTAATTTTTCGAGCAGTTCTTTTTGTTGACTTCTAAAAAGTTTATAGACTTCATTTGGACGTGGTTTTTTTGGACGATCTAGGAGAGTTGCTGCAATTTTTTTGTTGATTGTTTCTGGGCCAAAATTCTTTAGATCACCAGGTGTAAGCTTAGGTGCACTTTTTAGACATGCTTCATAATCTGACTGATTGTTTCCATAAAAGGCTTTAGCGAAATGTTCTAATTGAGCAAAACTTTCAAAAAAAAGAGGAAGCGGGAAAATTTTTTTTGTCTT
>VGMG01000010.1 GCA_016866495.1 Chlamydiota bacterium
GATAAGCCTTTGTGAGTAAGCTCCAAAGGGCACTTGAGAAAAAAGGCTCAAATCATGTTTCTCTGGTTCCATAAAAAAATTCTCTCTCAATAGAATTTTTTTTGCTAGAAAAAAGGACCTCTTTTTCCGGAGGCCCTTTTTAAGACTATGCTCTCGATAAAAGAGCAGTACGGGGTTATTTTAGAACTCTAACGAAGCACCTAGGTTAAGCCCTTGTAAGGTTAGATTCCCAAAAGAATAGCCTGGATTATAAAAACGGTTATATCCAATCCAGTTCTGCAATTCTCAAAGAGCATGGAGCTCAATTGTAGTCATTTAAGAAAAGCTATGGTAAACTGGTTGGATACATACCGTATAAAGAAAAGAGTAGATTATGCGTATCACACATAAAGGAGCAGAAAAAACCCTTATCGAGATTGCCAGAGACCATCATCAAACGGCAGCTGACCAGGCGATCACCGCATCACTCAATGGAACACAAACGGACCTTTTCCATACGGCACTTGACGGGGATGTGATAGAATTTTTTGATTTCTCCACCCCTTTAGGGAAAGAGACTTTTTGGCACTCCTCAGCTCACGTTTTGGCCCAGGCCATCCTACGCCTTTACCCTGATGCAAAACCGACTATCGGGCCCGCTATCGAGCAGGGTTTCTACTACGATTTTTACAACCTCTCCATTTCTGAACACGATTTCAAAAAGATCGAGGAGATGGTCCAAGAAGTAGTTAATGAAAATTTTAAACCCGAAAGAATGGTGTTTAAAAATAAAAAAGAGGCGTTAGAGGCTTTTAAAGACAACACTTTCAAATGCGAACTAATCCAAAATTTTGAAGAGGGATCTCCTATTACAGCCTACCGCCAAGGGGAGTTTTTCGACCTTTGCCGCGGTCCACACCTTTACAATATTGGGAAAGTGCGCGCGATGAAACTCACAAAAGTTTCTGGCGCATATTGGAAAGGAGACGCAAATAATCCAGTTTTAACACGCGTGTACGGCATCTCTTTTCCGGATAAAAAACAGCTTAAAGCTTATTTGGATCACATAGAAGAGGCAAAAAAACGGGATCACCGAAAATTGGGTGCAGAGCTCGACCTCTACTCCTTTCACGAGTTTGGCCCCGGAATGCCTTTTTTCCACCCCAGAGGGATGCTGATGCTCAACAAACTGATCGGTTACTGGAGAGACCTCCAATACAAGGCAGGTTATATCGAGATCAAAACACCGATTCTTTTAAACCAAGGTCTTTGGGAGCAATCGGGCCACTGGGCCAACTACAGAGAAAATATGTACACCACCGAGGTGGAAAAGGCAACGTTTGCTGTGAAGCCGATGAATTGCCCCGGCTGCATGCTCTACTATGGTTGCAAGCAACATAGCTATAGAGAATTTCCTTTGCGTGTCATGGAATTCGGTCAAGTACACCGGCATGAATTTTCCGGTGCCTTATCGGGACTTTTCCGCGTACGCTCATTTGTGCAAGATGATGCCCATATCTTCATGCGAGAAGATCAGATCGAATCGGAAATATTGAATGTTTTAAAATTGGTGGAGATCCTCTACTCAACTTTCGGCCTGAAATATTCGCTCGAACTATCGACTCGACCCGAGAAGAGCATTGGAACCGATGAGATGTGGGAAGTGGCCACTAACGGTCTTAGAAAAGCTCTGGTTGCATCGGGACACGATTTCAAGATCAATGAGGGTGATGGTGCATTTTATGGCCCTAAAATCGATTTTAAGATCCTTGATGCTCTAGATCGCAAGTGGCAATGTGGAACTATTCAGCTCGATATGTTCTTGCCAGAGCGCTTCAACCTCAAATACACCGACTCGGACGGACAAGAAAAAGTTCCTGTCATGATTCACAGAGCTATATTAGGTTCTATCGAACGCTTCCTAGGGATCATGGTCGAACATTTCGCAGGAAAATTTCCACTCTGGATTAGCCCAAGACAGCTTGTTATTGTTCCGGTTACCGATCGACATGCCACTTACGGCGAGAGCATCAAAGAGGTGTTTGAAACGCAAGGGTTCTTTGTGGACATTGACTCGTCGAATGAGTCTGTAAGCAAAAAGATCCGCAATGCACAGCTTTTGCAATACAATTACATGCTGATCCTTGGGGATAAAGAGGTCGAACAAGAGACCTTATCGATCCGTGCAAGATCCAATGAGATGTTGAATGATTTAAAGCTCCAAACTGTTTTAGACAGCCTTAAAGAAGAGGTTGCCACAAAATCCTTAAAAACCTTATTACCTTTTGGTGAGGTTTCGACATGCAAATAATAACCGTAGCCAGCTTCAAAGGGGGAACTGCAAAGACCTCCGTCTCTTTGAATCTAGGTGCAGTCTTGGCAAAAATCCATAAGAAAAAGGTTCTTCTTATCGATTTTGATGCGCAAAGTAATTTAACGACAGGGCTTGGTTTCGACCCTGATGCTTATGATTCAATGGCTCCTGTTTTACAAGGAGCCAAACAACTCGATGAAGTGATCTTGGAAACAGAGACAAAAAATCTTCATCTTGTGCCAGCAGATACCTGGCTTGAAAGGATCGAAGTGACCGAACAACTGGCGCAGGATCGCTACTCTCATGAGAGGCTTAAAGGGATTCTTGGTAAAGCTGATTACGACTTTGTAATCATCGATACCCCCCCATCCTTGTGCTGGTTGACAGAGTCTGCAATGATTGCATCCAACAAGTGTTTAATCTGCGCGACCCCAGAGTTTTACAGCGTGAAAGGCTTGTATAGATTAGGAATCTTTATCAACCAAATCAGCAAACGCCACCCTGTAGAAGTTTTGGGAGTTCTTCTCTCTTTTTGGAATGAAAGAGGCAAAAGCAATCAAGCCTTTTTAAATGTAATTGAAGAGACTTTCCCGCAAAAAATCTTGAAAACCAAAATCCGTCGCGATAAGGTCGTAGCAGATGCTTCGATTCGTGGCAGGCCAATCGTGGAGATTTCTCGCACATCTCGTGCTCTTGAAGACTTCAAAAAATTGGCCAGAGAGGTTCTTCGTGGATGTAAAACAGATTTACATCTAAAAGAGATCGAAGAAGAGAAGGAATTGGTTCTAGGGGAAGTCTAATGGATGATGTGAATGCCATCTTAAAAGAGCGCTTGAAGAAAAACGAAAGTCTAGCAAAGAAAATGGATTCTTTAGCAGAGCGCTCAAACAAAGGTCAGCTTTCTAGCTTTGCCGGAGTTTTTAAGGTGATTCCCCTCCAAGATCAAGAGGTTGCTGAAATACGCAACCTCATCGAGTTCTACAAAGGAAAAAACCAGGATACCGCTTCGGACCTTGACGCACTTCTTTCTATCACCTCTGAAGTAAAAGCAATCAATTCACAGGCGATTATTTTACATGGAGAAAGGATCAAAAAGGCGCAAGAGCTATTGAAGAACTATAAAGATGGTGCTTTTTCGCAATGGCTTCTTTTTGCGTATGGCAATAGACAAACACCCTATAATTTTTTGCAATATTACGAATTTTATAAATCGCTTCCACAAACTCTTAAAGAGAGACTTACTGATCTTCCTAAGCAAGCAATTTATACTTTAGCAACTCGCCAAGGAGATCTTGAGACGAAGCAAGAACTTGTTCGAACATATCAAGGGGAATCCAAAGAGGTCTTTTTAGAAAAAATCCGAAACGCCTTCCCTCTTTCTCTAGAGGACAAGCGGCGGACAACGATAGCGGATCAAATCGCTTTATCCCTTGAAAGACTTTTAGATAAAGCCTCTACAAAGCCTCTTAAACTTTCACAAATCGAAAAAAAACGCCTACATGCATTATTAAACGATTTGAATAAGATATTGCAATAAAGGGCTTTTTTTCCTATTTCAAAGGGCATGCAGACCCTTAAAGTTATTCCCTATATCAATAAAAATCAAACCTACACTCAAGAAGAGATCGACTGCTTTTTGCTACACCTAAAAAGCCTTGGATTGAGTTTTACTCCATTTATAGATGAATGGTATTCTTTGATACCCCGAGAAATTTTGAAAATCCTAAAAGAAGAAAAAAATAGCGTTATCGTGCTTGCCCCCTCGTTGAGAATTATTACCGATCCACTTCGTTTTTTCTCTTTGGTGTGTGACATGGCTTGTTTTACAAATTCACAAAATAAAGTCGGTAGCAGGTATTTTATTGAGGAAGATTTTCTCCTATTTCATCCGAGTGAAAACACCTTTTATCTAATAGAAGAATGGATTAGAAAAATAGAATCTAGTGAAGGACAAAATCTTTTTTCGTTGTTGTCTGTTGCAATAAAAAATAAAGCACCAGTGACCAAAATATTGCCTCTCAGCTCTCTTTTAAAAAAAGAGGCCGTCAATGACAGCCCTTTTTTTCATAGATGGTTTTTGAAAATCTGACTACTCTTCTTCTTCAAGATCTAGAGCAAGCTTCCAGCTTTTCGCCTCTTCAAGATATTTTTTCATGAATTGACGAAATAGTGTATAGCGATTTGTTTTTTGAAACTCTTTAACAAAAAGCAACTCTTTATTTTCGCTCTCACTGAAACGAATACAAGGATTTTTTTGAATCCCTAAGCTTTTCAGTGCGTTCATGTCCTCGGCGATTTGAGGATCTTGCGAAATAGAGGATTGCACTTTCCAAGTGTTGTTATTAGCACCTAGTTTAAAAGAAACTTCACACTCTCCCCATTGCATGCGGATAGCTTTTTTTCTGTGCAATTCTTCGGCTATGTAGACAAAATTTTGATAACTCATACCAGGTCGTTTTTGAAATCGTCAACGCCGGATAGTATACCTGAACTGACCATTTCTCCCCACCCCTTTTTCTTTAGAGTTTTAAAGAGCTCTCTATTGTTGGCTTTACATTCAAAAACTTTTTGACCATCGGGGGTGCAAAGGTTCATTCTGATGCGATGCTTTTCAACTTTAGGTGCATCCAATATAGTAAAAAATTTATTTTCCTCTCTCTTTTTAGAGGCTATGATAAAACAATATTTTTCATCCTCGTATCCTAAGGTTCCCCCTTTAATTTGTCTGTGGACTTTGGACCGCTCCAATCGAACAGAAAAATGGCACCAACCCACCCCCCTTTTGGGGCAACTTTTAGCGTGGAAGCAGGGGGCATGAATAAAAAATTCATTTTTTATCAAAAAATCTCTTGCTCTCATCAAAGTATCATATCCATGTGTCGTGCCGGGCTCCACAATCACGATTGTGTCCTCTGAGGACTCTAAAGCTCTACTTAATACATCGATTTGCTCCTCAAAATTAAGCTCTCCTAATGAATAGGAAAAAAGGATCAGATCAGATTTTGGGTAGGTGAACTTTTCTAGGAAATTGCGAATCATCCAAGTCACGTCCTCCAGCTCACGACGAAACCCCGCCTCTTTTTCGATGTAAACGATTTTTTCAACAAAAAGGTCTTTGAGTACTGGGTATGATGAACCAGGGCCACTACCAAGCTCTAACGCAGTTTTAAAAGTTTTCCCCTCCAGATGAGAAAAAACTTTTTTCAAAGCAGCTTGTGTTGCGGGTGTACGAAAAAGGGTGTAAGCCTTGATCTCTTTTTCGTTTTGAAATCCCTCTTTAGCATCAAGATTTTTATAGCGTTTTTGAATCGCCTGCACGTGCTCTTTGAAAGATTTTTTTTTCCGATCCTCCATTTAATCTATCTCCAGCTTATGCCAAGCTATTTCTTTCAGTTTTTTTTCTTTTAAAAAAGCGTTTATTTTTGAAAATGGCCTAGATCCCAAAAAACCCCGATGTGCAGCTAGAGGGGAAGGGTGGCTTGAAATAAAGAGAATATGTTCTGGGCACATAAATTTCATTAAAGGAGTAAAAAATTTTAAAGCTTCTTGTCCCCAAAGGCAAATAGCCAAAGGTTTTTGTTTTTCTAAGAGTTCTTTCAAATATAAAGAGACCACTTCTTGCCAACCCAAATCTTTATGAGAAAGGGGAAGCCCCTCTTCAACTGTCAAAATCGTGTTGAGTAAAAGTACACCCTGTTTGGCCCAAGAGGTCAAATCTCCTGTTTGCGGGGCAGTGCACTCAAGATCTACAGACAACTCTTGAAAAATATTTTTGAGCGAGGGGGGAATAGGGACAGTCTTTTTGACGCTAAAGCTCAGTCCGTGGGCCTGGTTTTGTCTGTGATAGGGGTCCTGGCCTAAAATTAACACCTTTACGCTTTCTATTGGAGTGAGATCAAATGCTTGAAATCGCTCGTGCGCTACGGGTAAAATTTTTTTTCCCTCTGCCTCTAGCTTTTCTATCCTTTTTTCTATTTCTACAAGCCTCTCTTTTATGGAGGGCTTTGAAAAAAAATTTTCCATTCTACTCACACGGTTAAGGCTCTTTTATAGATCCAAAAGAGTTTAAAGATTTTGTCGATTTAAATCATGAAGATTGCTATTCTTATCCAAGTTTTAACCAAATTAGTGCGTATGAAAGACCTTGTGGAGAACAATCTGGTCCGTTTTAAGAACGTGACTAAAAAACCCGAGACAATCGTAGCCAATTTTCGCGTTAAGGGTATTCGCAAAGGAGTCTCTTTTAGCGCCTCTATTTCTGTGGATATCGCCGCAGCTGAACTTGATGCCCAAGAGCCTCTAGAAAAAATTATTGAAGAGTGTGCTCGTATTGGTGTCAGAGAGTTCAAAGACGCCGAATTTCAATTCGAAGGGATTGAAAAAATCTAACGTATTTTTTATCTGGGTGTAGCGCAGCTTGGTCAGCGCGTTTGACTGGGGGTCAAAAGGTCGGAGGTTCGAATCCTCTCATCCAGATATTTTTTATTCTCTAAATGCTCTTCAGGAATCTTTTTTCCTATTTATTCTTTCAATCTTTCTTAAATTCTTTTCCTAAAAGCTATAAAATAGACACCTCCCAAAGGTGTGTGGAAAAAGCTGTTCAAAGACTGTTTAAAGTCTGTTTTTCCTCTGCACATAAAACACCTCCTGTTGATAACCACCCCCTTTTTGCACACTACTTGAACAAACTATCGACAGGTTTTTTCACCGTTTTTTGAGAATAGAGAACTGTTTTTTTATGAACACTTCCACAGCGCCTAAAGAAGAGAATATATACGTATAAATATACTCCTCTGTTATATTCCGATCCATGTTGTACCAATCCAATCAACAGTTTTTTCCACAAGGGTTTGATGCACATTTTTATGTGGAAGATTTGTTCCCTTGGGATCTTTTAGACAGTATGCAAACAGCCTTCCAACAGCTATCGGGTAAAATTTTAAGCCCCATACCAGAGGGTGTTCATCTTGAAAATCTAGAATCGATCCATATTGAAGAGGGGTGTTTGATAGAACCGGGAGCGTTTATTCGTGGCCCCTGTTTTTTAGCTAGGGGGGTTACAGTGCGCCATGGAGCTTATCTTAGGGGGAATGTTTGGGTAGGGCAAAATAGCCTTTTGGGACATGCTACAGAATTGAAAAATGTCTTGATTGGAGAACACACATCCCTGGCTCATTTTGTTTATGTAGCCGATTCTATTATCGGATCCCACGTGAATTTGGCCTCTCATGTAACTTTAGCAAACCTGAGATTGGATGAAGCTAAAGTGCAACCCATGAATAGAGCCAAGTTTGGTGCAGTGATCGGCGATTATTCAAAGCTGGGTTGTCATGTAGTTTTAAATCCAGGCAAACAGATCCTACCTCATACAAAAATTTATGTTCAGCAACAACACGTAACCCTTTAGAAAAATTTTTCCATTAAAATTAGGATAAAAGCAATGAAAGAGGCGTTTGAAAAGGCTTTATTTGAGGAAATATCTCGATTTGAAGACTCTCGGCTTAAAAGTGCGGCTCTTTATGCTCTAGAGGGTGAGGCGAAGAGGATTCGACCTTTTGTAGCCTATTCGATTGCAAATATTTTATCCCCCGGGTTTGATAATTTTCATCCTTTGATAGCATTAGAGCTTGCACATACAAGCTCGTTGATACTGGATGATCTGCCGATGATGGATAACGCAACTGAGAGAAGAAATAAACCGGCACTGCACATCTTCTTCAATCAACAAGAAGCCCTTTTAACAGCTGTAGGTTTGATTTCCGAGAGTTTTAGGCAGTTGCACCTTGCAACAGAAAAGTTAAGCGATTCTAGAAGCGCTAAAGAGTGTTTGGCTATTTTGCAGTCTGCTTTACAAACAACTACTGAAGCTGGAGGGCTCAGTGGAGCCCCTTTAGGGCAGTGGATGGATCTTACAATTTCACCTACGCTACGACATCCGCTTTTAAAAATGATGCATAAAAAAACGGGTGTGTTTTTTGAATCCTCTTTTATCTTGGGTTGGATTTTTGGTGGGGGGAGTTTAGAAAAAATTCAAGAGGTCAAAGATGCCTCAGCCCTTTTTGGGACGATTTTTCAAATCATGGATGATTTTTTGGATCTTGAGGAGGACGCTAAAGAGCGTCCCTTTGCGAATTTTGTGATTCAAAACGGCGAAAGCGCCACTTTCGTTTACCTTGAGGAATTAAAGAAGCGCTTTTCAGCGCTCCTTGTGTCTTTGGGATTGGTTAAACTTCAGCAAGCTCTTTTGGAGCCTCTGGAGAATCTTCTGCTGCTCCACCAATCGACTCCACATGGTTGAGTTTAGAAGGTCCGTTTTGTAAAATCATCTTTTCTAGTTCTGAGGTGAGCTCTTCGTTCTTTTTAAGCTCGAGGCGCATCATCTCTCTTCCTTGAAAACGGTTCCCTTTAAAGCCAAGCCATGTCCCTTTCTTTTCTACTATCCCCATCTCTACACCGATATCAATCGCTGATCCGTGACGAGATATCCCTTCATTGAAAAGAATATCAAATTCTGCTGAGCGGAAAGGAGGAGCTAGTTTATTTTTTACTACTTTGGCCTTGACTCTATTTCCACTTTCGACGTTGTCGCTACCTTTTATGGTATTTACCTTACGGATCTCAATTCTGATGGAAGAGTAGAATTTTAGAGCACGACCACCCGTAGTTGTTTCGGGGTTACCAAACATGATACCCACTTTTTCTCTTAGCTGGTTGATGAAAATGGCACAGGTATTGCTTTTTGCTAGAGTAGAGGTGAGCTTTCTTAAGGCTTGTGACATTAAGCGAGCTTGCAGACCTACATGCGTATCGCCGATTTCCCCTTCAAGTTCATTTTTCGGAACAAGGGCTGCTACTGAATCGATCACGATCACATCTACAGCATTTGAACGGGCCAAGATTTCGGCAATATTGAGCGCCTCTTCACCCGAATCGGGTTGAGAAATAAGAAGATCGTCCAGTTTTACCCCGATTTTAGCTGCATAAGAGGGATCAAGTGCATGCTCAGCATCAATGTAGGCGGCAGTTCCCCCCATTTTTTGGCAGTTGGCCACAATGTGTGTAGCTAAAGTAGATTTACCCGAAGATTCCGGACCGTAGATTTCGACGATACGACCTCTTGGTACGCCCCCAATCCCTAACGCTATATCTAACGCTACAGAACCTGTAGGGATTGTTTGGATTTGGCGTTGCGCCGAGTGTTTGCCAAGGGACATAATGGACCCTTCACCGAATTGTTTTTCGATGTGCTGTCTAGCTAATTCAAGCGCTTTTTTGCGTCCTTCATTTTGTGATATAGACATAAATGACTCCCTATTGAATAAAGGGGAATTATACGGGATTTACCGAAGGATAGCAAGTCATGCAGGCTGTTTATATAGGGATGGATATTGGAGGAACACATATCCGCGTTTTAAAAAATCAGGATAAAACAGTTTTAAAGACGGCCGACTTTAACGATTTTATGGAGCTTATGGACCTTTTAGTCCAGTCCTCAAGCCCCACAGAGATTGTTTGTGCGTTGGCAGGACCCATCGATCACGATGGGGGGGTCTCACCACCAAACATAAAAAAGTGGGGAAGGGTGGATCCCAAAAAAGTGGAAAAAAGATTTCCAAACGTGAGGATTCGCTTTATTAACGATTTGGTGGCGCATGCCCATGGATTGGATCATGTACAGCCCAAGGATCTTTATCTTCTAAAAAAAGGAACGATGCCCGATGGCAAAAAAGTTCTTTTGATCGCTCCCGGTACAGGGCTTGGGGTGGCTTTTAAAGACAAATCACATGTATACCCCTCAGAAGCCGGACACGTAGATTGCCCCGCTTACGGTCAAGAGGGAAAAAAAATACATGATATGCTTTTGAAAAAGTATGGGCATGTATCGTATGAAAGGATTGTATCAGGAACTGGGTTAGAGGAGATCAACCAAATTTTAGGAACTAAAGGGGTTCAACCTCTATTTACACAGAATTTGGCAAGATTCATAGCGAATATGACGGTGACATTTTTACCTGAAACAATTTATTTGGGAGGTGGAATTCTTATGCACCGCTTAAAAGAGATTGATACAACTCTTTTTGTGGAATCCCTTTTGGATCAGGGAAGATTTAAAGAATTGGTCAACCGTCCAAATATTTACGTTATACTGGATGAATTCACTGCACTAAAAGGTGCTTATTCATTAGTCCATCCGTAGAAATTACCCCCTTCAAAAGACAGCATGCGGGGGTTTTCTTACCAATTTTGAAAAAAAAAGGTTTAGAAAAAAAGCGTAACAACGTATACCTGATAATCACAATAAGTTTTTCATTCTTATAGATTTAGATGGGTATAAAGATGAGTATAAAAAAATTAGGACTCCTATTTGGATTAGTAGGGGTGTTTAGCGGAGTTTTTGCTCGAGATGATAACTCTAGTAAAAAAGACAACAAGGATAAAAAAATGCAGGATTGCTCAAGCCTGTGTTTTGCTGGACCGGAACTGGAAGAGGATAACTCTTTTAACGTCATGGGGGCAGCGATTTATGGTGTGGCAAATGCTCAAGCAACAGAGATAGCGCTATACACAACTAGCCGTAACAACTCTAGCTACCCAGAGGGTGGACAAGGGATAAATCCTTATGAGAATCCAGCATGGGGATTTAAAGTGGGTTTAGGGTACCGTATGTCTCACGACGATTGGCAATTGCAAGGACGCTATACCTGGTTTAAATCTGTTTATAGTGGAACGTACGACACAGCCTACGGAGGAGGATACTTCCCCTCATTTTATGCTAACGCAGCTATAGATACAACCTCGCCTTCGTTATTTGGAAGTGCATCGTTTTTTAACAACGTGCAGTATGGAACATATACTCTATTGCAAGCTTTGAACGTTTATCTATTTAGACCAACACTATTTACGGCCCTTTTAGAAATTTCCCCCTATTTTGGTATAGATTACATCAATACAACGCGAAGATTGGTGGTTTCTTTTACAAATGATGTTGCTACTACCCCAATTTATAGTTCTACTAATGGTGGCTTTTTTAGAACTTATGACAAAAACCTCTGCTGGGGTGTGGGTCCGATGGCCGGTGTAAGCTCCAACTGGTATCTGGGATATGATGCAGGTATCTATGCAGATGGATATTTTGCTGTGACTTATGGAAATGCCCGCTCATTCTCACAAACTTTTGCATATAGACCCACAGTAGCCCAACCAAATACCGCTTTAAACTCACAAATTTCCAACTCTTTATACCAGTACGCACCGCATATGAACTTGCAGCTAGGGTTCAACTGGAGTCATACATTTGACAATGAGAGAGCAAGCGTGAGCTTTAAGGCTGGATACGAGTCCCAGTATTTCTTCCAAGTGAACAAAACATTGGCGAACAGCGTATTCTTCTTTGCAACAAATGGTGCAGGTATTGGCTTACAAAACCTTGTTTTGCAGCTTCAAGTAGATTTCTAAAAATCTCCTAAACAGCAATTCAGATAAAAGCCCCTAAACAATAAGGGGCTTTTTTTTTGGCATTTCATCACAGGTTTTAATAATCACCGGGCCTGTTTTGGAAAAGAGGCAAAAGAATTCGACTCATCTTGACCTAGGTCTTCAAAAGGAATGTACAGATTGAAAATTTTTAAAAATATGTTTCAAAAAAAGGTTTATTCCTTTAAAAAAGAAAAAACTAACAAGGTACTTTTTTGTACATCAACTCTATTCGAGGTAAAGGATGAACATACGTTATTTGAAGCAGCTCCCTATATGGATTGCGACTTTAGGGCTCTATGCAGCGACAAGCGATCGAAAAACAGCTATGCAAGAGTATAATCCGGCAGACTGCGCTGAGCTTTGCTGGAGGGCAACTGGTTTGGAATGCGATGAGGCTTGGGACATCAATGCCGGAGCCATCTATTTCCAGGCAAAAGCACAGGGTGTAGATATTGCAACAGTTACCCAAGATCGTGGTAATAACATTTTTCCGGTAAACGGAATTGGTGTACAACCAGAAGAATCTCTTTGGTGGGGATTTAAGGTCGGAGGAGGCTATAAGCTATTTCGCCAAGACTGGAGACTTACGGTAGATTATACTTTCTTCAACTCTGTAACAAATTCAGAGCTCATTACCGCCTACGGTACGGCTTTTATCCCCTCTATATATAGTAACCAGATTATCGGAGATGGATTTACTGCTAACTTCCAACTTTTCAACAATCTGGAAGTTGGGGTACGCAACGTAGTCAGTAACGTTCAAATTTGTGCAACAAGGCCTACTTATATCGATAAAAGGGTAGAGATTTCTCCCTTCTATGGTATTGATCTATCTTTTTTGACTAGACGTACGGTGGCTGTTTTTTCAAACGACTTCATACCGGGAGCGACTACCCAAAAATACTCAGGACAAAACGGTGGGTTTTTCCAAAATTACCAAAAGTGGAGCTGGTGGGGTGTTGGCCCTTGCGTGGGGTTAAATACCAAATGGTTTTTAGATTACGATATTAGTGTTTATGGTGATATCTATGGTGCCTTAAATTATGGATCAAGCCGTGTAAGAACAGCCTCTTTCTCTAAACCTGCAATCAATGTTGCAAGCTCTACTACCATAGTAGCTTCAACTATTGGTTACCTCTTACCACAAGAGGCGGTAATTGATAATCTTCTTCTTCAATTTGCACCCGAATTCTCTTACCAGCTCGGTTTTAACTGGTCTAAATTAACTGAAGAGAAAGATCTACTTATTCAATTCAATATTGGTTATGAAGCAACCTATTTCTTTAATATAATTAAGACGATTACTCCAGAGCTTGGTTATAGAATTGAGGATGGTTCTGGATTAGGTATACAGGGTCTAGTATTGCAAGCATTCGTAGACTTCTAGAATGTAAAAAAATTTACAATACGCTAACGGGTCATAAAAAAATGGCCCGTTTTTTTTAAGTGAAAAGGAAGAAATAAAAGAAAAATGCGGTTTTTTAAAAAAAATGGTTTTAAAAATTCTTAATTTTTCTTATAGGGGGTTTAAAAACTAAGCCATAGCTTTACCCTTTTAACCCATGAGAGGAAAAATGAAAAAATATAGCCTTAACAAAATACCGATGATCTTAGCATCATTGGGTCTTTTTGCCGGCATCCAAGCGGAAGATAAAACCTTAGATAAGGTACCGGCTGATTGCTCAAGTCTTTGTGCAGACGTACCAAATTATGACTGTATGAAAGATTTTGAATTTTCTGGCGCTGCAGTTTATGAGCAAATTCGTGTTCAAGCTGGTGAGCCTGCTTTTATCAGCTATGATAGAAACCAGACCTATTATCCGGTAAATGGCTTTGGTGTCCAATTACCCGAAATAGGTTCATGGGGATTTAAATTAGGTGCTGCGTATAATGGTTGGAGCAATGATTGGAGTTCTGGGGTAAGGTATTTTTATTTCCAAGCTGTGTCAGATTTTCCTGTCCAAAACGCCTACAATTCGGTTTTTATCCCGTCTGTATTTTCTAACCAGTTTCTAGATAATGGAAACGAATTAACGGCTTCAGGTTTTGCTAACCTGCAGCTAGGAAATAAAACTGTAATTAACAATATTAAATTTTCTATCGGAAGAGCGAATAAAATTACGGATAGAGTTACTATTGAGATTTTTTCAAACGTAGAGGCAACGATCATAAGTAGAAGACAAATTGCTGTTTTTACTAACGATGTTGTTGAAGGTCAAACCTCATTAGTAGTTGGTGCTGCACAAGCTAGATACCCACAATCACAAGGTGGTTACTATCAAAACTATCAAAAGTACACATGGTGGGGAGTAGGTCCTGGCGTGGGGTCAAGAGGGGAATACTATCTTGGGAAGGGTATTGGAATTTATGCCGTTGCCGAAGGTAGTGTAAAGTATGGATTGATTTCTACAAGAACCTCAACACTTGCAGCACCAAAAGTTCAAACTTATCCAGGTGGTGAAGCGATTATGTTGAGTAACCTTTACCAGTTTTCACCAGGTTTAGACTTTGAACTAGGAATAAACTGGAAACACAGTTTTGATGAGGATCAAGTCAGAGTCTCTTTTGGTATCGGTTATGAAAATGGATTTTACTTCTTCAGCATGAGAACACCTGTACCTGATACTAACACAAGAGCAGAAAATGGTGCTGGATTGGGACTTCAAGGACTTGTTCTACAAGGTGCAATTGAATTCTAAATCTTGCTAAAAATTCTTAACAACAAAATGGAGATCTTTTCGGTCTCCATTTTTATTTAAATAAATTTAAAAAAAAATTTTCAAAAAAAAGTATTTACAATTGTTGTTTTTTGAATTATAGGTAGATTAAAAAATAAAGCCGTTGCTTAACCATTAACCTTTTTGAGGTAAAAAATGAACATCCGTAGTGTTCTTCAACTGCCACTCATCGTAGCAAGTCTAGGATTGATGGCTGGAAATTATAATGAAAACAAACAAGGATCAGATTGCGCTCCTTTATGTTATGCAGGTCCAGTACTGGATTGTGATATAAATTTTGATGTGACTGGTGGTGCTATCTATGAACTAGTGAACGTTCAGGGTGGAGAAATTGCCGGTTATTCTGAAAGAACAGTGACCTCTTTCCCCCAAAACGGCTCAATTATTCAACAAACTGAAACTCCGTCATGGGGATTTAAAGTAGGTTTGGGATATAAAAATTGGGAGCATAACTGGAGAACCTATGCTCGTTATACTTGGTTTAAAGCTATATCTAACCTGAACTATCAAGCAGCTGTGGGTTTAGGATATTTTCCGTCCTCATATGCAAACCAAGTTATAGAAAATAACTCAATTGGTCAAACATTTGCGTTTCAGAACCTACAAGCAGGAAATTACGTTCTTTTAAACAATTTGAACGTTCTTATAGGAAGACCGACTCTTATCACAGAAAATCTTGAACTCACGACATCCTACGGTGTTACTGGTACATGGATGACTAGAAGACAAACTTCTGTATTTACCAATTCTAGCGTTACTCCTGACCAGTTTGCAGCAACCTCTGGCGCTTTCTACCAAAATTATCAAAAATACATGTGGTGGGGGGTAGGACCTATGGTAAACTTACGCTCTGTTTACTATCTGGGGAGAGGTTTGGGAATTTATGGTGATTGCTACTTCGCACTTACGTATGGTATGTCTGATGTACGCACATCTACTTTCTCAAAAAGAATTATATCTAGTACTTTTCAAGTATTAGAGGCAGTTCTTCAAAATAAGATGTATCAATTCTCACCTGAGTATAATTTACAACTTGGTTTGAATTGGTCTCAAACTTATAGAGAAGATTCTATCAAAGCTACCTTCAACATAGGTTACGAAACAGCCTATTACCAACAAGTGATCAAAACTTTGACACCTGAGATTGCCTATAGAAACGAAAACTCTGCAGGATTAGGAATTCAAGGTTTAGTGCTACAAGCTACACTAGATTTTTGATTAATTTGTTTTAAAAAAATATTCAAAAAAGGCCGGTTAACTTCCGGCCTTTTTTTTATATCTTAATTGTAATTATTAGTTATATTAATTTTTTAACTTGATTATCGCATGGTAAGTTAAAAAAACAGAAATAAAACGAAAAAAATTCGATGAAAAAATTTAATTAAAATATTTTTTTTAATTTTCTGTTTTAAAAAATTCTGATCTCAGGTATGAGAAGAGTTAATAGGAAAAAAAGCCGTTTGATGAATATCTAACCTTTAAGAGGAAAAGATGAAAACTTACTTTAGTCAATATCTTCCTGCAATTGTTGTATCACTGGCGGTGGCCTCTGGACTTCAGGCAGAAGAACATAGATCCGGAGACGGAAATACTCCAGCTTGTGTAGATATGTGCTATGCAGGACCCGTGCTCGATTGTAATGATAATTGGCAAGTCATGGGAGCAGCTGTATACCAACAAGTGCGTGTACAAGCAGGTGATGTAGCTTTAATGCAGGATTTGCAAACAAGTCGCGTATCTGTAACTTACCCCCAAAATGCTGTGACCATTCAGTATCCTGAAGATTTTTCATGGGGATTCAAAGTGGGAGTAGGATATCGAGACCTGATTAGTGATTGGACAGGACAATTTCGTTACAACTATTTTAAAGCTGTGACAAATGGCTCTTTAGAGTCAGGTTATCAGTTTGGCTACGCCCCCTCTTACTACATAAATCGTGCTCTTTTTAGCATTGTTAATACGACTGCTTTTACCACAGGTGCGACAAATAGTGTACCGATTACAGGCCAACCATTTACAAATGCCTCCGCTACAAACGTGTTGTTTTCAAATATGGAAATGGGAACCTCCTCAATTGTAAATAATTTTAACTTTACTTTAGAAAGACCCTCTTTGGTAACGCAAAATTTAGAGGTGACTCCTTTCTACGGGGTGAATACAACTATAATCACCCGTCGTCAGGTCGTTGTCTTTACAAATGACGTGACCGTTCCGCCTTCTTCTGCTATACAACCAAACTTTTATTCACAAGTAGCTGGAGCTCTTTTTCAAAACTACCAAAAATATACTTGGTGGGGAGTAGGCCCGATGGTAGGGGTGCATACATCGTTTAAATTGAGTGACACATTTGGTGTTTATGGGGATGCGTTTGGTTCATTAACTTATGGCCAATGCTCAACGAGGGCTAGCACATTCTCTAAAAGATCAGCTTCTATTGGAGCTTTAGGGAACTACGTGCCTGTTGAAGCCTCTATTGAACAAAGAATGTTTCAATTCTCTCCAGAAGCGAATTTCCAAGTTGGAGTCCGTTATGAAGACAGATTTGACAATGACTCTAAACAAGTACGTATAAACATAGGTTATGAAGCGGCTTACTACTTTTTAGTCATGAAAACAATTGTGAATGATTCTCTAACGTATCAAACAGCAAATGGAGCCGGTTTAGGACTTCAAGGTCTCGTGATTCAAGCACAACTTGATTTCTAACACTTTAGATCCAGCAGTGTTTCAACAAAAAGGGTGCTTTTTTAAAGCACCCTTTTTTTATGAGAATAAGGAATTTCTAGTTTTATGAATCTTTTTTTCAAGTTGAAGCTCAGACAGCTGAAACTGACTTTTATTTCCAAGACCAAAGAAGAAAAACTGTTTTTTTTGAGCTTTCTTCAGGCTTTCCTCTAAGGAAATATCTTCATCATAAAGCCATAAATTTTTGAATTTTGAGGAGGTTAGAGAATCTATAAAAGGGAAAGTCTTCTGGTATCGAGCAAAAATAGAAGATAGGACATGTTCTTCTGGAAATACACTTAAAAACGGGTAACCAGTGTCACAACACTCATAATATTTTTTTAATACCTCTAAATTTGTGGAAAAGGAAAAGTCTAGACCAAAAACAGGAGTAGCTATTCTGTAATGGTTCAAAGGATTAACCCCTGTCAAAGTAGTCAGTGTTACCAAAGCTCGGCTTAAAAAATTAGCTCTCATCATGATTTTATCTTTTACAAGGAAAGCATGATGTTTTTTTATTACATCAAATATAGGTTCAATACCCTTTATGGGCATCAATCGGGAATCTACCCATAAGATCTCTTTAAATCCGATTTTATAGGCTTCAAGCATTAAAAAAATCTTAAAACTATAGGGAATGGAGGCATATTGGATCTCTTTGCCTGTCGGGTTTGGGAAACCGGCTATTCTATAGTAGAGGTAACCGTTAAAACCCAAAGCATCCAGATTTTTAATCATTTGAGAAATAAGTTCAGGATTTCTATTTGTTGAACCATCCACTGTTGTGACAATACAACAAGAAGAACCTTTGTGTATTTTCACAAGTTCAGCTTTTTGATTTTGGCTAAAAAGATGCTGATTTACTCCTCGCAATAGTCTTTTGAAAAGGTGGTTTTTCAAATCAAGTAGCTCTAGTTCAGAAAGTGAAAACTCTTTTTTTTCCTCCTCAAAAAGGTTGTTAATGTTTTCTAAAATGTGAGATTTATGGATACTTTCCTCAATTTTTTTAAAAAAATCCCCTTGGTCTGTTTGGGGAGGCGGAACCTCAAAAAAGAAAGGATTAGAATAGAGATAAACTGGAAGTAAAAATAAAAAATACAACATAAAAAACGTATTCGGTTTATAGAAAAGACCTATCGATTCCCTCATTAGAAACTCCGAAAAAAAAGAAATTTTTCCTTTTAGAAAAAACGGCCAATTTCTTGTCCATTTTTGCATTTGGAGAGTAAAGGTAAAGTTTTTCCCAGATTTGGGGGTATTTTTGATTCAAAAAAATAGCATCAGAGAAATGTTTTTGAATCAGTGCTGCAAGGACAATCTCTTCAGGATAGCAGGAAAAAAAAGGTGTTCCCAGAACGCAAGCTTCGTAGAAGCCATCGATAATTTTTTCTATTTTAGGATGGTTCATTTTCAATCCTAGAACGGGTGTCGATAGGGCTCGATTCTTTTGGTATTCGGTCTGTGTAAGATCGAATAAAGCTTTTTGTGCCAGAATAAAAACCTTATCTCTTCCCATAGTATGAGTGAGATTAAATAGACCTCCGTTATCTTCAATGATAGAAAAAAGTGGAGTGATATTTTTTAAAGCTTGTAAACGTGCATCTAGCCATAAGATATTCTCAAAGCCTAAATTTTTCGCCTCTTCCATCATAAAAATTTTAAAGGCATAAGGTGTTGCGCAGAAGTTTAGTTCCACACCTCTTGGTGTGGGAAAGCCCCCAATTCGGTAGTAAAAGAAGCCATCAAAACCGCTTTTTTCTAGTGATGTTTGTAGATTTTTAAGAAGGTCTTTAGGTCTTCTTTTTCCAAAACCTACGCAACTCACTACAACATTTTTTCCCCCTTGGTTGATTTGAACAAGGTTTTTTACCGGTGTTTCAACTTTAAAAGGATCAGTTAAACGCATTCTTGAAGCAATCAACATCCGGTCAAGAACTGCACTATAAAAATTGTGAAAAATAACATCGTCATTAGAGCCAAAAAGAATTTTTTCTAAGACGTACATTTCTTCTAAACGCTTATTGATAATACAAGAATCTAAAAGAGCATCAATACTTTCATAATCTTGAAAAGTACCCTCTTTTTTTTGAGAGTAATCGATGTGAAATGGAGAAAGAGAGAGGAAAACAAAATTTAGACTTGTTAACAGCACAATATTTCCTAAAAAAATGGATTGGCATTTACTTTAAATTTAAGTAAAAATAATCGACATGAAATGTGAAGTAAATAGAATTTGTTTTCTATTGTTTTTTTGGTCAGCTATGTTACATGCGAATGCCCCTTTCGCTTGGGAGAAAACCGATTATATATGGAATTTTGGATTACGTTATGATTGTGACGTAGGGGTTAATGCCAAGCCAGAAGAGTATTTTTCGACTCTTGAATTTCCATACAAAAGAGAAAATTACCTATCCATCAAAGAGAATGACCTAGTGTGGATACGACCTTCATTTCTTAAGCGTTTCTACGAAGATTTTATAGAAGGTTTAGATAAAAAAATTGTTCTTGTGATTTGTGATGGAGATGAATCTTTTCCAAAAGATTGCGGCTTAACCCCCACTGAATTAGAAAACCTTTTGAATTCCCCATTTATCTTACATGTTTTTACACAAAATTACGATTACAGGGGCCCCTCTAAAAAAGTTTCTTTGATCCCAATAGGAATCGATTTCCATTCCATAGCCTTTAAAGGGGGTTATTGGGGAGAGAAAGGCTCTCCAAAGCAGCAGCAGCAATTCTTACAGGATCTTTTAGCGACCTCGCTCCCGACAAGAAAGAGAAAAATAAAGGCTTTTGTCGACTTTCAGCATAGTGAATCGATGCGCGCAAGCTTTCAAAGGTACAAAGATTTTGATGAAGATAGGTTAGATATTTTCCAAAAGATTATTAAAAGTAACGTCGTGGAATTTTCAAAAAAGTTGGATCGAAAAGCTTTATGGAAAAAAAAGTGTGAGTATGCTTTTTCTATAAGCCCCTGGGGAAATGGTTTAGACTGCCATAGAACATGGGAAGATCTAGCGCTGGGCTGTATTGTAATTGTGAAAACTTCCTCCTTAGATCCTCTCTATCACGGACTACCAGTGGTAATCGTGAATGATTGGGACGAGATTGACGATGAGAATCTTGAAAAATGGTTCCATCTTTTTCAAGATGCTTCAGAAAATCTATCGTACAGGGAAAAAATTACAAACACATATTGGTTCAATAAAATTTTATCCAAGCGATCTATATAAAATTATGGTAGATTAAAAAACAAAAACAAACCCTTTCAATGCCCCTATAGAACCTATTTTTTCCTTTTTTTCAAAAAATGTTTCCACTAATTAAAAACTTTTGTAAATAGAAGTTAAGTGTAAAAAATACTGTTTTAAATTCTATAGGATTTACCATGAACAGAAAAATATCAAGCTGTTTACCGATGCTGTTCGTGACAGCCGGTTTATTTGGAGCTGCGGGGAATAGCTCCAAAAATACAAAGGAAGTGATCCAAGATTGCGCTCCTTTGTGTTATGCAACCCCACTTTTAGAATGTGAATCTCCATGGGAGATCACAGGTGCTGCTATCTACCAGCAATTTCGAACACAATCGCAAGAAGTTGCGATTATAAGTCAGGATACGTCAGGTGCCCCCTTTAATTTCGTTAATCAACAGGCTCTTTTTGGTTTTTCGGTTTATCCTCTGAATGCTACTGGCGTTGAAAATTCTGAGGATTTTGGATGGGGAGGAAGAGTTGGTATCGGCTATAGAACCTGGTACGATGATTGGAAGGTTAACGTCCGATACACCTATTTGAAAATCACAACAAACAATACCAACCAAAATCTTAACTACGGTTTAGGATATAATCCATCAGCATACGCAAATCAGGCTATTAATGGACAAGAGCTCATTACCTCTCCGAATCTTCCCGCTTCAGGACAGCCTATATCAGCAAAGCAGTTATTCAGAAACCTCGATTGGGGTGTAAGTACAATCTTTAATAATTTAAACTTTACATTGTCTAGGCCAACAAAAATCTCAAAGGATTTGGAGTTAACAACATTTGTGGGATTTGACGTCTCTTTTTTTACAAGAAGAGCGAACCCCGTTTTTACAAATGGTTTTAATAGCACCTATGCTTTTTCAAGCGGTCTATTTTATCAAAACTACCAAAAGATGCAATGGTGGGGCGTAGGACCTATGCTTGGACTTCATAGTAGCTGGTATTTAGCCTATGATTGGAGTTTTTATGGGGATGCTTATACTTCTCTACAGTACGGGCTTTCTAGCTCAAGAACTGCGACTTTTTCAAGGTCTAATAACGTCGTAACTAATCGTGAAGCGACTCTTACAAACTTGTTGTATACCTATTCACCTAATTACAGTTTTGCACTAGGATTTTCCTGGATGAAGCTTTTAGAGGAATTTGAAACCAAAATTACCTTTAATATTGGTTATGAAACTTCCTATTATAGTCAAGTAATCAAACCAGTGATTCCAGAACTAGCTTTTAAAGCTACAAATGGAGCAGGGCTAGGAATTCAAGGAGTTGTTCTTCAAGGTGTTGTCGACTTCTAAAATGAAGAATACAAGTACAATAAAAGATTCCGGCTTTAAGGCCGGAATTTTTTTTATTTAAATCTGGAACATCTTTAGAAATTGTCTAAGGATACAAACAGAAGCTGTTTTTCAACATATATCTTTTTTTTAAAAAAAGGTTTTTGTAAATGGAAGATAGCAGAAAAAGCCGTATATAAGCTTAACCCTTTCAAAGGTGAATCATGAGTCTAAATAAAATTAGAATATTTCCGATGCTGGTTGCATCGGCAGGTCTTTTTGCCGCAAGTGCGCCAAATCAAAAAAAGATCGACAAAAATGAGGCAAGGGATTGCAATTACCTTTGCCTACCAAGTCCTATGCAAGAGTGTGACGCACCCTGGGATATTTCAGCAGCCGCAACCTATCAACAAGTGCGTGTTCAAGGGGGAGATCAAGCTTTGATTCAAAACGACAGAACCAACAACATTTTTCCTGTAGGGGGACAAGGAGTACAGCCCTATGATGATTTTGCGTGGGGTTTCAGAGTGGGTGCAGGCTACACCGATTATGAAAGAAACTGGAGATTCGGTGTAGAATATAATTATTTCAAAGCGATATTCAATAAACCGATTGATCTTGCTTTTGGACAAGCATTTGTCCCTACAGCATACGCTAACATCCAAATTGATAGAATTCAAGCTACTCCAAACGCCGCATTTTCACAGACTCTTTTTAATAACTTACAGCTTGGAAATTATACCTTACTTAATGATGTTGAGCTGACGGTTCAAAGACCTAGCATGATTACACCAAATATAGAATTTACAACAATATTTGGTATTGACGCGCAATTTTTACAAAGAAGACATCTCTCTATATTTACAAATGGTACCAACGATGTACTCTCTGGTACTCCTCAAGGTTTTATCGCTAACCTGGGTGGATATTTTCAAAATTATCAAAAATACACATGGTGGGGTGTTGGACCTTATATTGGTTTCCACTCTAACTGGAATTTAGGGTCTAACTTTTTTATGTTCTTTGATGCCAAAGGATCATTAAACTATGGCCTAAGCTGTATGAGAACGGCTACTTTTGCTAAATATGTCCTAAACGGTACAACTCTACTTTATGATGCAAAAGAAGCTGCTGTACAGAATTGGTTGTACCAATGGTCACCTACGATGAAATATCTTTTAGGGGTATGCTGGTCAAAAGTTCTTGATAGCAGTGAGTCAAGGCTCTCTCTAAGACTTGCTTACAGCACTCAATACTTCTTTTATTTGATGAGGTCTATACATCCGGAAGGGGCTTTCCGTTCTGAGAACGGTGCCGGTTTCGGAATACAAGGTCTTGTCTTGGATGCATCGGTAGATTTCTAAAAACACAACGATCCAGCTTGTGTTTCGAACAAAAGACCCAATTTTTAGGGTCTTTTGTTTTTTAAAAAACACTCTTAAGGGATACTGCCGATCCTTTTTTTTTGAAAATAAAATATTTACTTGAATACAATTTTTTTAATCTCTAGAAGAGGGTGTTATGGTCAAAAATACTTCCTATCTATTTGGAGGTGCGCTCACAATAAGTTCTATTGTGGCTTTCTCTTTTATAGCTCCGAGCATAGAGAAATATTTTAAAAACCAAAATCTTCAATCTCATCACAATTTCGTTTTAAGTGCGTTTCAAAAAGAGATAGAAAAGCCGGATCATCAGGGAAAATATCTAGAATATGCTGCCCCCTTAGTGGGTTGTGAGTTTTCTCATAATTTGAATGCGGCAGCTACCTATTTCATCTCCTCTTTACAAGGAGTTGACGTTGCTTGCATCACAAATGACCGAAATAATGCCATCTTTCCAGTGGGCGGTTTAGGAGTGCAACCTCCTGAAACACTAGCTTGGGGTTTCAAGATACAATTAGACCAGAAAATAGAAGATGGTAATTGGTTGGCCCACACCGAATACAATTTTTATAAAGCCATTACAAATTCAGGTCCAAGACTTCCTTACGGTCAGGGTTTTGCCCCATCTGCCTACGCTAATACCCAGATCGATAACATCCCTTTTTCCAATACCATTTTCAATAATCTAGAAATGGGCACCTACACTTTATTCAATAATTTTCGCTTGTATCTTTGTCGCCCAAGTCTGATTACCCCCCGTTTAGAGTTCACTACACAATTTGGGTTCGACGCAAATTTTTTACAAAGAAGACAAATTAACGTTTTTACAAACGCCATCACAGACTCCACAACACAAGGGTATATTTCAACTCTTGGGGGTTTTTTTCAAAATTACCAAAAAATCACCTGGTGGGGTGCCGGTCCGTGTGTAGGCTTTAACACTCGATGGGATCTTGGCAGCCACTTTTACTTTGTAATGGATGGTTACGGCGCTATTACCTACGGAAATTCATCGTCAAGAACCGCAACTTTTAGTAAACGTGTCAATGTTGTTACAGGAAACATTAGCTATATAGCTCAAGAAGCAGCTATACAAAATCTAATGAACCAATTTGCCCCCTCTATGCGCTATCTGATTGGAATAAACTATTGTTATTTAGCTCAGGGTGAAGAGAGCCAAGTAAATTTTCTAATAGCTTATGAAACCGCCTATTATTTTAATCTTATTCGTACCCTCAACCCTGAGGGAGCTTTCAGAAGTGAAAATGGTGCAGGATATGGAATACAGGGGCTTGTGTTGCAAGCTGGTGTGACATTCTAACGAGCTGAAGTTTTAAGCAAGTATAGAACTGGCATCCGTTTTTTCAAAAGAGAGGCCACAGAAGTCAAAAGAGGCGATATGGTGATACATCTCCTCAAGGGATTGAGAGCGGTTGACAAGGTCTCGGAGCTGCTTTGCACCACTTAAATCTCTTAAATACCAACAACCAACGCGTCTTAAACTCAATAAAGCTTTTCGAGGAGCTTCGTAGCGCACAATTTCATCATAGTGCTCCATCAAAGTATTCTTTACCAGCCATGGGGTAACACTAAACTCTTTTTGTTCTGTCAAAGATTCCACGATCTCTTGGTGGATCCAGGGTTTTCCCATCGTTCCCCTTGCAACCAGGATTCCGCTGCATCCACGTATAAGAAGATCTTTAGCAGATTCTGGATCAAAAATATCTCCGTTTCCGATGATATGAATCGATTTTGCTTTACTAGCAGCCTCTTGAATCAAATCTCTATTTGAAAAACCGCGATAGCCCTGTTCGCGAGTGCGTCCATGGATTGTAAGGGCAGTTACCCCAGCAGCCTCTGCCAGTTCAACCATTTTTAAATGGATAAGATGCTTATCGTCCCATCCAACTCGTATTTTTACTGTGACGGGAATTTCTACACTTTTAACTAAAGCAATCAGGATCTCATAAAGCCTATCCAAAGTTTTCAAAAGGGCCGATCCACTTCCGTCTTTTGTGACTTTATCAACAGGGCATCCACAATTTAAATCTACTACATCAAAACCGAGATCCTCGACTATTTTTGCAGCTGTTGGCGCTATTAAAGGGTCGGAACCACATAATTGTGCACCAATAGGATGCATGGAAGGATCAAAATCTAGGAATCGAAATGTCGAGGATTCTTTACGAACCAGAGCCTCCATTTTGCACATCTCTGTGAACATCAAACCCGGTTTATATTTTGCGCTCATTCGGCGAAAAGGGAAATCAGAGCAACCAGCAAGCGGAGCGTACCATACGTTTGAGGGGAGCTGGAGATTTTTTAATTTCAAAGGCTTTATCATAGAAATTGCCTTAAAAGGGTTTGGATACCTTGTAAAAGAAAAAGGGCAAATAAAGGGGAGAGATCGAGGATTCCACCAATCGTCGGGATACGATTTCTAAAAAAAAGCAGATAGGGGTCTGTAATTTTTTCTAACCCATTTGCTAGAGAATATTTCCTAAGCTCCGGCAGCCACGAGAGCATAATCCTCATCATAAGACAAAACCCGTATAGAGTAAGTAGCAGGTCTATCCAAGAAAGCATATTGGTCCTTAACTTTAAATTGTGCTATTGTCTTTTCTTAAAGGCCCCCGTCGGCTTTCAAAAAAAGAAAACTTGAATGAACGGGTGAGTGCCTTCAAATTATCATCTAGAATAACCGATTTTCGAAATCTATGAAAGCGCTTGGGATATCTTTTTTTGGGTACAACACGGCTAAGGTCCTTTTGAAAAAAAAGGGGGATGAGATCGCTCTTTGTCAAGAATATCCTTTAGAAGCTGAAGAAAAACCACTTAAAGCCCTTGCAGTCGATTTTTTAGATACCAAGGTACGCTTTTATCCTTTGCCAAAAACATCGCGCCAAAATCAAAAAAAACTGTTGTTGTCACGATTGGCTAGCGATCCCATGATCGACTTAAGCTTGTTAAACATTTCTTTTAAGGAGGTTCCTTTAGGTTTAGAGGTGCATTTTATAGAAAAAAAGCGGCTCGAAGCCTTCAAAAAGGATTTCGATTTTATCACAAGCCCACAGCAGGCCCTTTTTAGGTTTCTTAAAGATTTCAAAGCCTTATTTGAACCTGCTTTGGTGATCGTGGAACAAAAAGGGGTGCATGTTTGTTTACATTATACCCCAACGCGATGGGGGGGATTTGGAATTTGGGATGAGTCTTGTCAAAGTTTATCGGAAATACAAAAATTTTGGGGCCTTGAAAGAATTTTTGTTTTGGGTTCTCTAGAAAATTTCAAAGATGCTTTGAATTTAGAAAAAGTCGAGTCCCTACCATTAGAGGCGCTTTCTATTGGGGCCTCAATAGAGGCTTTAGACCCCAAAGGAATCTGTTTTCACAGCCCTTTGGAGAGTGAAGAGTTTCGCCAAAAACTTTTATCCATAAGTAAAAATCTCTTTTTTGCTTTAAGCCTTGCTGTAGTTTCAGTTTGCGTTTTGGTGCGTTTAGATACAGAGCAAAAGATAAAAGAGATCAAACAAGAAATTTTGGCCTATGAGCAGACAGAGGATTTTTCAAATATTCACACGAAAAGTCCCAAAAAAGTCTCTTTATTATTGAAAGATCTTCACGGCTCATTAGAACCTTTTGGATTAGAACTAGTAGAATTTGATTTGAAACAGGAACTGACGGAAAAAAAACCCTTTATAGAAATATACTTTCGTGTAGAGGGCGATAGCCAACAAATGGAAAAATATGCACAGTCAATCAGAAAAATTTCTGGATCCATTTTATCAAAAATGCAGCCACTACCTGAAGGAAAAAAAGGGGATTTTGTTCTCAAAATTCCCCTTTAAAAAAAGGGATTTATTTTGGTTGAAGTTTTTTGGCCTCCCCCTTTTACCTTTAATACTTTTATGCAGTTTCATTCTCTTTTCAAGATTTTCTCTTCATGAAACAAAAAAATTATTTTCACAAACACAATTGCGTCTTGCCAAAGCTTTTATAGAAAAAACTCGTTACGAGACTTTTCTGAAAAACCACCCCCAAAAAAAGACGTTCGATCTAGATTTAGCTTTTGAAAAAACGACATTTCTTGAAGAGCTTGAAAAAAGGTGTCAAGATAATCCACCTTTGGAAAAACTCCTATTTCAAAACGGGAAAATTTTGAAACAAAAACTCCTTTTTGGTCCCTTGAAGACGAAAATTTCTCGGCCTTATCTTTACCAAGAAAAAGGTTTTACTCACCCTATTTTGATGGATCAAAAAGATCTTTTAGCTTTTTTAAAAAAAGTTGAGGAGGAATTTTTTGTCGAAAGAGAGTCGAATGGTTCAGGTGAACTTTTTTTTCCCTATTTTCATATCAAAAAAACAAAAAATCCCTTTGGGACTTTTTTTCTAGTTGATGCTAAAATATGTGAGAGAAGAGGGGTGCTATGAGATTTTTTGGTTACATTTTTCTATTTTTTTTAACGAGCTGCGCACAAAAAAATCTTTCTCAAGAAAAAGCCTTAGTCTCTATCCAATTAATGGATAGAAATGGTGTCCAAGAGACGATATCACAACCGGAAAGGCTTAAAAAATTTGAGAACGTCAATTTTTTTGATCCACAACCTTACGAAAAAGTAACATGCCATTATAAACACAAAGGTTTTTCTCAATCAAAAGTTCTCTCTTATCATAAAAATGGTGCTGTGATGCAGTTTTTGGAGGTGGTCTCTTCACGCGCCAAAGGTGCTTATAGAGAATTTTTTGATAACGGGTGCCTTAAGGTCGAAGCCGAAGTGATCGAGGGGATAGGGGATCTTTCTTTTATAGCTCAGGAGAGTTGGATTTTTGATGGTCTTTCGAAAGTCTACTATGAAAACGGGAAACTAAAAGCAACAGTGCAGTACGAAAAGGGAGTTTTGCACGGACAAAGCACCTATTTTCAAGAGGACGGGACTATTTGGAAAACTACCCCTTTTGTAGCAGGGTTTGTTCAAGGAGAAGAGCTCTTTTTTTCAAAAAAAGGGGAACAGATTGGGGTGATCACATACGACAAAGGGCTTAAGCAGGGCCGATCCTGGTTCGGACCACAAGCAAATGGCCTAAGCAGTGTAGAGGAATTTGCATCGGGAAAGCTTATAGAGGGGGAGTATAGAACACCTGATGGAGCTCTTATTTCAAAAGTGACGAATGGGGAGGGGATACGAACTGTTTTTGAAAAGGGAAAGCTCTTACGTACCGAGGAGATTTTTGACGGGACAATACAAGGAAAAATCAGTTTTTATCTTTCAAACGGCCAGCTCGAGCACACCATTTTACAAAAAAACGGTGTGAAAGACGGCGAGGAGTGTTTTTTTCATTCTAACGGTAAACTCAAGCTGAAAATCTATTGGGAAAATGATCAGATTCATGGAATTGTTCAGTCCTGGTACGAAGACGGGATGGTGGAAAGCGAGCGCATGTATGCTCAAAATAAAAAAGAGGGGACAGCTTTTGCCTGGTATAAAGATGGTTCTAGGATGTTAATTGAAGAATACGAAAATGACATTCTCATAACGGGGCGCTACTACAAAAAAGGGGATCAAGAGCCTGTTTCTAGAGTTAAAGAGGGTGAAGGGGTAGCTACTTTATATGATGCAAAAGGCTATTTTTTGAAAAAAATTTCCTATAAAAAAGGGCTGCCTTTTCATGAATAAAAAAGAGGCTAGAGAAACTATCAAAGCTCGTTTACCCAAAAACCAAAGAGTCCCGTCAGATTTTGTTCATAAAGTAGCCCCTTTTCTAACCGGGAACGTCTTAAGTTATTTTCCTTTAGAAGATGAACTCGATATTTCTTCTCTGAATCAATATTTATGGCAACAAGGGCGCCTCTATTTTCCAAAGATTGTGGGGGATGAGCTTCAAGTTTACAAAGTAGTGGAGCTTGAGCCGCTACATAAAAGTGTTATGGGAACATATATCTGTCAAAAAGCAATACCTGCAAGCTCTATAGATATTGGAACAATACTTGTCCCATCTTTAGGCGTAGACCTCTTTTTCCACCGGTTGGGGCGTAATAGAGGCTATTATGACCGTTTTTTAAAAGGGGTCGATGGTGCGATTCCACGCCTATCTTTTGTCTATAAAGAACAGCTTTGTCTTACACTCCCCATAGATCCGTGGGATGAACCTTTAGATAAAATTTTCGTTTTCTAGAAGACTTAATAGGTTGGGATAAACGGTCTAGTATTTTGATTAGGCTGTTCGTTTTGTCGGTGAGGTACTAGTATTCAATGAATGGTCTAGTATTTTGATTAGGCTGTTCGTTTTTCGGATTTTTGATTTTACAACCTTTGGGGCCCTGTGGTGATCCCATCGCGTTTACGAAAGCTCCACTCGGAACTTCTGCCCAGGCACCAAAAAGTTCGCCTGTATCGCAAAAAAACGAGACTCTATAGGGTGTAGTAGTCCAGGTTGGGTTTTTATCAAAACCTGCATAACCTAATTCCCAAACAAGAGTCACCTGGGGGCCGATGTCTAAAGTTTCCAATCTAGACCCATCCCAAGCATAAATGGTGCAATGTAGATCAAAAGCAGAGTCATTAAAAAGTCTTAAAGTTTGACCAAAAAGAGAAAAGACTAACAATAAAGGGAACCACTTCAACATAATTTGGATACTAATTCTGAATGATTCGATTGTCAATCCTCATCTGAAAAATAGGCTCCTTTTATATCAATAAGCCCAAGATCGGTGATATGGATGCCTCTTAGGCGGGGGCTTTTTACATATTGCATAGACATTTGATAGAGTGGTATTACAGGGGAGGCTTCAAGCAGAATTTCCTCAGCGGCCTCCAAAACCATCACTCGCTCTTCCCCTTTGCAAAACAGAGCCTTATCAATCAGATCTTTAAACTCAGAATTTTCCCAAAAAGTATTGTTCGTACCTGTATCGGATGTTCTGAAATTTTGCAAGAAGTTGAGAGGGTCCGGGACATCGGCAATCCAATTTCCTAATGCTAGATCATAGTCTTTTTTGGATATTCTTGAAAAAAAGACTTTTGGCTCCAAACGCTCAAGTTGGATCTGAATCCCGACCCCATCAAGTTGAGATTGTATTGCCTGAGCGATTCTATTGGCAAGGGGAGAAGCGGCATAGGTGAGTGTAAATATTCTTGTTTGAGGACATCTATTTAAAAGATCTTTAGCAACCTCTTTTCCTCCGTCTTGGTAGAGAGTTTTCGTCAAAGAATTTGGACAGATTCTGAGTGAGGGAACCTGCGAATTAAATAGGATATGCTCACAAAGATCTTTTCGGTGAATTGCTGTAGCAATCGCTTTCCTAAAGATAGGATTCGAAAGCTCATCGCGACTGGTGTTCACCCGAATCCATTGTGTTCCTAAAATAGGATGGGTTGTTAATTTCCCCTCCTTAGCGAGAACATCACGGCTATCGGGTGGAATCGCACCAAAAGGAGACCCCTCTAAATCTAGCTGCCCCTTTTCAAAGAGTTGTAACCCTGTTTCATTATCGCACATGTGCAGTTCGACTTTATCTATGTGGACCACCCCCTTATCCCAGTAATGGTTATTTTTGGTGAGAGTGATTTGGTAATTGTGAAACCAATTAAAAAGGCAAAAAGGACCATTATAAACTCCTTCGCTTCCCGATGTGGGGAAAAAAATGGGAAGGGCAAGAAGTTCTAAAAAAAATGGGATAGGGTGAATAAGTTGAAATTCTAGGGTGGTGTCATCTAGAGCTTTTACTCCCAAAGTGTCCATGTCTTGACGCCCTTTTTTAATCTTTTCTGCTCCTTTTATGTAGTAAAGTAAAAAGGCATAGTCGCTTGGAAAATCTGAATGGAGTAGGCTTTTATAAGAGCGAATAAAATCCTGGGCTACAATTTGTTTGCCGTTAGACCAAAAAGATTTTTTCAGTTTGAAATGGTAAAGTGTTTCGGTTTCATCGATACTGTAATCTTCAGCTAAAGCTTTGACTAAACCCTCTTTTGTTGTTCTAAAAAGCCCCTCGTAGATCATATTTGCGATACTTATATCGGTAAGAGTGCGTAGGCGTCTTGTATCTAATGAGTGGGGTTCAGATACAATATTCAACGAGAGCTTGATCGACTCTTTGGACCCACTTGAGCACATAGAGAGGAAAAAACAGATAAAAAACCAAATAAGTGTGAATCGCTGTAAACGCATGAAACAATTGTCAAATTTTTAAATACTATGTGTGTTCTTTTGACATTTTGCAAGGATTTTTTTAAAAGGGAAATTTATGAAAATACTGTACAATACCGATTACCTACCTGTGTACGGACAAAAAAACATCCTAAGTTTGTACACATCTACACCAAAAAAAAATGGGAAAGGGCTTTTAGAAGGTATAGAGATGGTTCTTTATCCTGGGTCAAAAATTGAGGTTGTAGAGGTTTTAGAAAATGGTGTTTGCCAAGTAAGAACACCTCATTATGGGGTGGATTATCCGATTTTCGTGGATGAAAGATACCTTTCAAAGAGCGGTGCAAGAGATTTTATTCTTCCTTCCTATGAAAAAGCGCTTGAAAAATTGCGCAATATTCCAGAGGGGACAAGGTATATTTACGGTGCAAATTTTCATTTAGGAATCCCTCGTCTTTTAAAAGATTTTGAGCCAAAAGTCCCTTTAAATGCGGATGAAACCAAAGATTGGATTCTACAGGGCGTGGATTGCTCCGGTCTTTTTTTTGAAATTTGTGAGGGGGCAACTTTTAGAAATTGCTCGATGCTTCACCAGATGGGAGAGGAGATAAAAATAGACAATATCAAACAGTTGCGTCCACTTGATCTGATACTTACCCCATCGCATGTTGCGATTGTAGAATCGAGCAAAGTTCTTGTAGAATCGGCGTTCAGATTTCATGGAGTTCACAGATCGACGTTAACTTTAGAGCTTATTCAATCACAAATCTTCAAAGGTTTTCGGATCATTCGCCCTTTTTTCAAAAATGTCGACGTATTTTGCGATCTTTTCACTTGATTGAGATATTTGTGGTTTATCTTTTGTGATACTCTTTTTTTTCTTCAGTCGAAATAGCGTGAGGAAATCCTCTATAGTGAGTGTAGGAATATCAAGCTCTTTAATTGACGCTAAAAGATGCTTATCGCTTGAGACAACAGTTAGCTCTTTTTTTTTCATGCCATGACAGATTTCGATAATAAATTTATCTGCATTCAAGGGGGGTGGGGAAAATAAAAGA
>VGMG01000011.1 GCA_016866495.1 Chlamydiota bacterium
GAGACAAGCACTAGTTGAGGATTGTGCATCGTGTGGTGCAAGGTTTTTTGAAGAATAACGGTTAAAAATTCCAAAGTTTGCTTCATAAGGCCCATTATCAGACATTGAAGAGGTCGAAAAAGGGGGGGTTTTAGGAAAAAAAAGGTATCGATATACCCCCCATCTCAAAATAATCGATTGTAGGGCAAAAGAAAGAGGTTTTCCCATTTTTAAGGGGTTTTTACTCTTTTTGGAGCTCTTGAACTACCTTATCGAGTTTATCTTTATTTCGTTCGATGATTTTTGTGGCAAATTTGTCTATTTTTCTCAGATTCCTTTTTGAGAAATCAAACGGATTGATCTGAAGCCACTCATTATCCTCTTTAATCCCAATATTGATCAAAGAATCGAAAGCGTAGAGTTTTTTTTTAGAAAGAATATCGAGATAGTCCCGTATGAGTTCGTTTCTTCCTTCAACAATCATAATGCCTAATTCGGCAAGGCCTGCAATCTTACCCTCGTAAAAGGGAAAATTGGGATCATACTTCACATTAGAAGGAGTCAAAGAGATGTGGGTCACAAGGTAGTTCTTATTCGGATATTGGGCAGAAACGGTCAGAATTATAGAAAATAGAGGATCATTGACAATTACAGCTGCGTCCGCAATAAGTTGTAAAGATGCTCCACTATTGAGCATAACCTTATTCGCCGGAGCTATTCCGTAGGGCGAAATAGTACCTCCTATCAACTGATAAACGACCGGATTGACGCTATCAAGCCTCTCCCCTCTATTATTAGCTAACAGGGCAATTAGAGAGAAGGATATCTAGTTGGTTTTTATCCTCTGTCTCCAGATATTCTGTAGGACAAACCTTACAAGCATCGTCCTCATCGAAGACTCCTAAACTCAATCTAAAAGAATTTGCCTCTAAAATTTGAGGGATTCTCATATCTCCTTTATGCAAAAGAGTAGTAGTTTCAAAAAGGGGCATATTATCGTCAAAAGCATGAAAGGAATATGCCTTAGCCTCCTCGTAGAATTGATTGAGATGTCGATCCCATGCTAAAGCAGATTTAAAAGACCCGTCCTTGATACTATCCCGGAATTTTTTCATGAGGAAAAGAATCTGAAACATATCTAATTTCCCCTCAAGACCGAGGAAAAATTTCCTCACCTCTGCTTGTGTAGGCTTATCCTCTATGGATTCCAAGTGATCACAAAGCTCTTCGATCTTTTCTACAAGCTCACCGATCCACAAAGAGTGGGTCTGGTAGACGTTATCTAATTCTTGGATGTAGGAGAGTTTTTTTAGTTCCCGATATAAAGAAGACTCTAGACGTTTAGAAATAAACAGATAGAAAAGAACTTGAGGAGAACAAAGAACATATCCGAGTGAGGAGCTGTGTTTAATTCGGTCGAAGATTGTATCGCAATCGACGTAACTCGCCTTTTTTTGAGCCAAAAAAAGCTCATCCATTTCAAAAAGAGGATCGAAATCTTGGTCCATATAATCTTCAATTTCTTGTTTATTTTTCACAAAATACTTGCCCCAACGCAAGAAATACTCTCCCGGACCGTAGGAAAAAAGTATCTCCTCCCCTTTGTTGATGTCTCTCAAAGTTATAAAAACATTCTCGTGACCCGCTGGAATAGGACACACGTTTGGAAAGCCATCATTGATCATTCGGGTCTCATTTCCAAATTTTTCTGCATCCACATCCCCCAAACGGTAAATTGCATGTGGAGTCATCCCAATCATCACAGATAAAAAAGGATCCTCTTCAGGTAACTCGACTCCAAGGCCTGTATACTCTCCCAAAAATCTTTTTTCCTCGATAAACTGGTTGGCATAAAGCCCTTTGGCCCTCTCCAGGCCAAGTTCTGCTAAAGGGTAGTCTTTTTTTATAGCTACCTTAGGCAAAGGTTTTTTTTTGCCCATTAAGTAGATCCCCATATACCCCCTATCCATGGTACTCATTGTATCCATGCGATCCCATAACTGGCGCAAGTTTTCAGGACGAAATAGACTTTTAGTGCGATACTGATCGATCCCCATGATGGCTTCAGCTTGGGCTCTAGAGGGTTTAACGAGGTTCTTCTCATCATCTTCTACCATCAGTCTGTCGAGTCCCGGATGGGTGGCAGAATCGGATGTCATCTCTTTTAAAGAAGAGAATGTAAGACCATTGAGAGCCCTTTTGTTTTGGTAACAACTTTTTGACAATAACATTTTTGCAATCGAGTCGATCGATATCGCAGAATGAATGAGAGGCGTCCAACCAAAAGCGTCTTCAGTGTCAGGATCGGCACCACTATCAAGAAGCTTTTTTACTAAAGCTTCTCGCCCTTTCATTACCGCCAAGCCTAAGGGGGTTACTTTATGAAAAGGAGATTCTTTAGAAATTTTACTTTTATCAATCTTATCGATGTAGGGAAGAATTACGCTATCAGGCTGATTCAAGGCTATCAAGTAGCTTAGGGAATGAGCCATAGCCTCTGGGGTTTTATTGGTGTAGCTCTGTTTTGAAAAAAAATTATTGATATCCTGGAGTAAGGGGTTCTCTAAAATCAAAGATTTGATACTCATAGCCTCTTCCTAGTAAATTTTCAGAAAAAGGGATTTTAACTAAATATAAAAAATAAAAAAAGCTTATTGTATATAAAAAAATAATTATATTTCTTATAAAAAAATTAATCGGAAAGGAGCTCTTTTGCAACTTTGTCGATTACGGTTTTATTCTCATTTAAGATAAGGCTTGAGAACTCGTCAATTTTTCTAAGATTTTTTTCTGAAAAATCAAAACTATCAAGATCGCGCCATTCGCTATTTTCGCGTAGGCCAATTTCAACTAAAAGATCGAATTTATACACATTACTTTTAGCTAGTGTGTTGATATAGTCACGAATTAGCTGATTTCTCCCCTCCTGAATGTAAAGTGGAAAGTCTTGAATAGCCTCAACTTCTCCGCTAAAAAAGGCAAAGTCTGCTGTGTATCCCATCTCAATTGGATGTAGTGTGATAAAGTTGATCAAAAGTTTTTTATTAGGATAAATTTTTGAAACCTCAAAAATAATCGCTAAAAGGGGATTGTTTATTACATGAGCTGCATCACCGATGAATTCGGGTCTAGAATAAAAGTTTAGACGAACTTTATTTGGAGGTGCCATTCCAAATGGAGAGGTCGTTCCCCCTACGAGCTGATAGAGAAGCGGATTTAAAGCGTCTAAACTCTCTCCCCTGCTATGGAACGGAACAATTTTATTTGTATTGAAATTGAATCCATAAAGAATCAGATGGTTTAAAGCATCGCTTAAAAGGGCATTTCCGTAAACCGATTGAAGTTCTTTAATATATTTTTGGTTGGCGAGTAGTGGTGACAAAAGCCCGTAACCTGAAAGGATTTTTTGTTTTAGTGAGGGGTTCAGGGTTTTATGGGCCACTTTTGCAAAAACATCCAGTATTTCATGGGCTGAAAATTTTGGTTTCCCATCTTTTGAAATAGACAATAGGCTAACAAGTAAAGAACCGATCGAAGTGCCCCCCATTACATCGTAGAGCTGACTAATCGGTTTACCTGTTTTTTTTTCCAAATAATCAAGAACACGCAAAGCATAAAGACCTTTTGCTCCCCCACCCTCAATCACAAGAATTTTAATCCTTTCTTGCTCAAGGTCAGGCTTAGGGTTTTTTTTGTCTTTAGTAGACTCAAAGATTTCTTGGGCTAGCTTATCCTCTTCACGGTGGAATTCTTCATAAGATTGGAGCTGCTTTTTTCGATAAATTTTGTGGGCTACATAAAAGCCACCGATAATAACCGAAATAAAGACAACAACCTTTATCGTGCGAGAGAAGACCATATCTTTACAGTGAATAAAAATTTCACCTCTATGTCAAGATAAAAAGCGAATTAACTATTCAACTGGGATTGTTTTTTTGAATTCTTGGGTTACGAAAAAAGAGAGGTTTAGTCTTTGACCAGCTCTTCTGCCACACGGTCCAAAGCGACCTTGTTCAGACTTAGGGTTAACTTTGAAAATTCATCTATTTTTTTCAAGTTTTTCTGTGAAAAATCGAAGCTATTCATTTTAGCCCACTCCATATTTTGGTAAAGTCCGATTTCCAATAAAAAATCGAATTTGTATATGGCCGACAAGGAATCCATAGATTCCCGTATGAGTTGGTTTTGTGCCGTTATCATCAATTGTTTAAACATTCCTGAAGCCTTGATCCAACCCGAGTAAAAAGGGAAATTTATCGTATCCTCCAGTTCTTTCGGTCCAATAACAATATAGGTGACCAAAAATTTCTTGCCCGGATACATTTTCAAAAGATCCACCATGATGGGCGATAAAGGATTATTGATAACGAGGGCCGCATCTCCGATAAATTGTGATGAATAAAAGGGGCTAAAAAGAATCTTGTTAGGTGCAGAGATTCCAAACGGTGCTGTACTTCCCCCAATGAGTTGATAAAGTACCGGATCGGCAGATTCCAGGTTTTTTCCTCTATTATGGAATCCGATAATTTTGGTTGTGTTAAAATTATACCCATAAAGAACCAGGTGGTTTAGCGCTTCACTAAAAAGCATATTCCCATAGACTTTTTTCAGTTCTTGGATAAATTTTATATTATTCAGCAGTGGTGATAAAAGACCAAATCCTGATAAAGCTTTTTGCTTCCAGTTGGGCTCAAGTGTTTTTTGAGCTACTTTTCCAAAAACATCCAGTACTTCTTGGGCTGAATACTTGGCTTTACCCTCATTATTCGGAACAGACAAAAGACTTACTAATAGAGATCCAATAGATGTTCCTCCCATTACATCATAGAGTTCAGATATGGGTTTGCCTGTTTTTTTCTCTAGGTAATTCAGAACCCTGAGGGCGTACAGACCTTTTGCTCCCCCTCCTTCAATAACTAATACTTTTATTCTGTCTTGGTTTTGGTTGGGTTGAGGATTAGCCTCATCCCATTTAGGTTTCATAACATCGAGTGCTATTTTCTCTTCCTCAAGAAAGAAATTTTCGTAGGATTTGAGCTCCTGTTTTTGGTAGATGTAGGTAGCCACTGAATAGGCTCCTGTAATAACAGCAAGAGCAATAGCGATTCTTAAAAGATAAACCATGACTTGCTGATAGAAAAAAAAGTGTTAATTGTCAATCAGTTGAGGATTTAAAAAAACAGGAACGAATCTAGATCGGGTTTGGTTTACTTTCGACAAACTAAATGGGAAGCGACTTGAAGCGCCTCTCTAGTCAAAAATTTAAAAAGGGTCTATACTTTTTTGGAAATTAGACTAATCGGTGGTACATGAAACTTTCTTTCAAAAATGCTTTTTGGGGTTGTCTTTGCACTTTTGCTTTACCAGTTTGGGGGGTATTAAGCGGAGACTATGAAGAACAAGTGGAAAAAGGTGGCACAGTATACATCGGTATTCAGGGGGGACCGGCAGCTTTTGATGGCCGTTACACAGCCCAACAGGGTGTGAATACGGTCGCTTTTGAATCTGGTGGCACATCGGGTATCCTAGGGGGCTGTCTAGGTGTTGATGCTCGCTTTGGTGTGGGCTACGCAGCACTTGAGGGAAGTGTCTACTATGATACTTTAGATCAAATGATCGGCTTATTAACAAGCTCAATAGGTATTCCTAATCACATCGTCAAGGCAAAAAATTCGATATTAGGCGGAGCTGTAGTAAAGCTTGGTTTTTTTGCTGAACATAGTGCTATTTACGGCCTGGCAGGTTTTTCTGCTGGTAGATGGACTTTAGGTTTGGAAAATGATTCGGCTCTCTCCTATTCTCGTGGAATTCAGCCTCAATCAAACCTGTTTTTCAATCACAGCTTGTTTGGACCAAAAGTGGGAGCTGGTGCCCGTTTTCCTATACAATGGGACTGGTTAATTTTTGATATTCAATACTCCTACAACTGGTACGGAGATTTGTCGGTGAGTTTACGCGATTTGGGAACGGATACGGTTTGGTCGCATACGCTTCGCAATAACCAGCACATGTTTTTGTTCTCACTAAACTTCGCTTTTTGGGACTTTTGACCGTCCATTTATTGGGTTCAAGCAACTTTTTCATACCCTTGAGCCAGCTGCAAGGCCCACTGGTACGATTCTCCTTTGAAGAAATGTTCCATTTTGTTCTTGGAGTGTAAAAAGACAATGTTGTAACGGTGCCCTGTGCGAGAATTCTGGATTTCATGGACCGGCACTGTTATTCCTTTGATGGGTTGAGTGAATGTAATAGTTGTTTTACTGCGACTGTGAGTCATAAAGATATGCATATTTGCCCCCATACTGATCGCGTCTCTATCTGCTACGTAGTTTATGACCTTACCACCAAAACATTTAGGAATAAGTTCTGCAGCACCGAAAGTATGGACGATCAGACGCTGTTTTTTGTCTTCAGGAAACTGCTCAAAGGCTAAAGCTGTGTTTAAAGCCCCTTCACTGTGCGCCCAGACTCTAAGATTCGATGAGGGGTCATCGAGAATGGAGTTAGCGAGATTTTCTAGCAAGTGAACAACATCACCCTTTGCTCTTGAGATCTTGTTTTTTGTTGCTCTGTAAACATCATGAAAGAGAGATTTAGACGAATTATAGATTAAAAATACCTCTTTTTGGATGTGATTTGCAATCGTTTTAGCAGACTCTTTCGCATCATCTAATGTGTTGCCAACCCCGTTGGTGAAAAGATCAAATGTCAGATTCTGCCCAGTTGATGAAAAAAATCCGTCGGGGTAGATTTTATGAATTAACGGATGCAAAGCTTCTTCCAGGATATTTGAGGGATTTTTTTTGTCTTTGAGCTCTTTTTGGTTCTCATGAAAGGCTTTTTGAGCCCTTTTATCCACTACAGTGCGCTCTTTTTGCAAAAAAACCTTCATTGTTTTTGCCAGGTAGGAGCCACTTTCTAGCAAAACCTTAGAGAAAGCCTCCAAGGGGAAATAAACCTCCCCTTTCGACATCCCTATCAAGCTGTCCCATGACAGATCTTTTCTTTCATAAAGGTGATTTAAAAAGCTTTGTATGAATGGGGACAAATCAATCGAGATGGTATCGATAGGTGCCATACCACTGGGATCTTCGTATTTTAAAGGATTATTATTACAAAATCGGTGCCCGAAATAACCAAATTTTTCCCCTAAGGGATCTTTTGAAAGAAATTGGTGCGTAAAGGAGTCATAAAACCGCATTCCGAAAATAGTTAAAGAAAGCTCTTTTTGATAACGAGCCTCTTTGTAGGACCAGGGGCAATCGATTTTTGAGATTTTTTCAAATTTTTTGCCAAATGGAGAAAAACGGCATAGATGTAGCCATTCGTTCGTTTTGGGATCAAAAAGCCCTGTAAGGTTTCGAAAAATGTCGTGGTAAGCAAGGGCTAGTCTTTCCCCTTTTTCTACCATTAAAGTAAACGCCGATCTATTATCCTTTTCAAAAAGAACGGTCCTAAATTCTAAAAGATCTCCCGTCTTACGGTCTATGGACCCCACCTCGATGAGATTTTGGTAGATATAATCGATCGTCTTTGTAGCCCTTTTGCTCACCGTTTTTTTTTGAATCAAACGATGCTTGAAATCGTAAGAAAAAAAAATTTTGGTGTCTTTTAGATCGGCTTCTATCAGACGATCTAAAGCATCGTACCGGTATATTGTTGAACTATGAGATTCTTTTTGGGAAAAAAGATTCCCCTGCGGATCATAATCTAAAAACCGACCTTGCAAATTTTTAATAAAAAGCTTGGAGTCATAATAGACTTTAGAACCTGAAAAAAAATCGGGGACGCCGACACCATTGTAGATTTTTTCCATAGGGTCATCTGAGGAATTTTCCAATTCATCGTTGGTGTTATAGGAATAGCGGACTGTAAAAGCACCCGATGGGTCTAGTACCCCCCTGCGCAAAGGGGATCCAAAGCAGCTCTTTTTTTCAATCCGATCTACTCCTCCAAAATCCTCTTTTTTCTCGATCCTCCCATCAACGTCATAAAAATAATCGATACTTCCCATTTCATAAGGCAGATCGATTTTTTTTACTGCATCCCCGCCCATCGTTTTATGGATAACAAACTCTAATCTCTCTTTTTGCAAGGTTTCTCTTACAACCCGATTTACCCCAAAAGCTTTTGATTCCATATAAATGGAGCCCCCTTTGGAAAAATGGAACCCATTGATTTCTAGATTTGAGTCGTAGGATATTTGGAGTTGCTGTTGATTTTCGAGCGTTTCATTCACCACAAGACCTAATTCATTATAAGTATAAAAAGTCGATTGATCACTTATAGCGTTCTTAACCTCGAGTAAATTTTGCTTCTCATCGTATATGTAGATGTAATCCACAGAATTGTCGGATGCATGAATTCTCTGGATTTCATCGAATTCAGTATAGAGGGTAAAAAGGGTGACTCCCGAGGGTTTTTTTAATTTATCCAGTCGTCCCTGTGTGTCATAACCATATTCATAGGTTTGAGGACAAAGAGATCCGGCATCCACCACTTTCTTCAAAAGTTTAGATGTAGCATCGTAAGTAAACTCGTAGATGAGCTCTTTTTCTCCTTCTGTTGTCTGGTAGATGACCTCTATTTTGGTGAGATTTCCCTTCAAGTCTGTTGTATAGTTCTCTTTTTTAATCGTCGTCCCCGCAGGATCACACACAACTAAACTTACGACTTCATGAAAAGGATCTATCCAATAGATCTCTTTTGATCCATTCGGAAATATTTTAGTCTTTTTTTCCAAAAGAGCTCCCTCAACAACCAAAAGATTCTCATAGACAAATCTGGTTGTATTCCCCAAAGGATCTATGAAGGCAGTTTCTCGTCCCCAAAGATCATATTCTTTTTTGGTAATTGCCCATTTTTCATCGATAAGAAGATGCATTTCGGTGAGGTTTCCAAAATCATCAAATATTTGTTTTTTATGGCTGTAGATGTTGTTTTGGATATCTTCGATCTTTTCTTCGATTACCCTTTTTTTGTGGTCATAAGTTCTATAAATTTTTTGCCCTTTTTCCACAAATTCCACCTTGACAAGGTTTTGACTGGCATCGTAGTCGTAGATTTTTGTAGTGCTAACACCCCCTTTTGTAATTTTCTCCTCAATTAACAGACCCGCGTCATCGTAAACATAACAAACCCTGGTTCCGTCAAAACGGTTCTCCTCGATAATGTCAAAACCGTTATAGATAAATGTCGATTCTTTTCCCTCAAGATTAGTCCTTATCACCCTCCCTAAAGGATCATGAAAGTCCTCTTGTATTTTTTTGTTTTGGATATGCTTTTGCGTCATTATCCCCAAAGGATTATAAACAAACCTCCCCTCATAACCCTCCATTTTTATCCATTTTTTATTCCCTTTCAGGTCGTTTTCGTAACGAATCGAGTGGCCGAGTGGATCGATCTCCTCTCGCAAGTGACCTAAACTATCGTACCTGTAACGAATAGTTTGCTTCTGGGTGGGACTTTTTTCTAAGGTGACCTCGATGATTTTTCCTTGGCTATTCCACCTCTGCTTACGCACACCACCTCTGGCGTCATGGCATTCAACGGGGCGCTTATACCGGTCATAAGTAATTTTTTCCCTTCCTCGTGGTGTACTTGTTTGGGTCAATAAACCTCTCGAATCATAAGAAAAATCGGTTCTAATTTGGGTCAATAAATCCAACTGGGCGATGATTTGCCCTTTAGAATCGTAATAAAACTCGACCCCCTCTCCAAGTGCGGTTTTTTTTTGCGTGCGCCTAGAATGCTCATCGTAGCTATAGAAGGTTCTATTCTGAATTTCTCTATGACCGTTAAGCTCTCTTTCCTCGATTAAATTGTAATATTTATCATAAAAAGCCTCGCGTGATCGAAGAAGTCGCGTTAAGGTTTTTTGCAACTCTTGTACTACTTGACCTATCTCATTGTAGCTGTATTGCGTAGTCTTTTGGATCTTGGTTTCAGGATCCTCTTGAGTACGCTCCTTTACTCTATTAAAATTGTCGTAAGAGATAGCCTCTTTTCTTATGAGCTTTTTATCTAAAAAAAGTTCCATTTCGATCTCTTTACCGCTGGAGTCATACAAGTATTTCTCTAATATGCCATTTGAGAGTTCTCTTGTTTTGACTTTTTTACCTCCGTCGATTTCTTCTAACGTGTTCAGAATTGTTTGGATTGGTTTACCTTGAAGAAGATTCCCGGTTTTTTCGTCCCAATCTAAAGCAGTATGTGCACTTTTTTCCAAATCCTGATAGAGTTCGGATCTGACGAGATCTAAATTGTCATAAAAAAAGAGCTCTGCTTGAAGAAGAGATCCTTTAGATAGCAAAAGCTTTTTTTCCAAAAGAGCTTTTGTCGGATGATGGAAAAATACTTGTGTCTGGTAGGCATTTTTACCTACAAGTTTTAAAAAAAACTCTTTTATGTCAGAAAAAACTCCCCTCTTATCCTCCATTTCTTTTTCGATAAGAAGGGTATTTTTTTTATCGAGAGTAGAACACTTTAGAACTCTATATCCATCGTGTTCGATAACCTGAAATATCCCTTTACTATCACATACCAAGTGGACATTTTCATAGATTTTCTTTTTGTAGACCTCATGTAAAAATTCTTTGCCCTCCCCATCTTTTAGGTACACCTCGGTGATAAATCCATCTTTTGAACGAAACCCTTTCCAATCGCCTTGAGCTGGTTCATAAAAACCTCTAATCCCCTCATAAGGTCTTGAAAATCTTTCTTCGAAAAGACCATGAATAAAAAGTACATAGCCCGAATTTGTGCGCTCAAATCGAAGAGCCTCTTTTCCATAACACCAGGCTATAAGGGATTCTTGTTGGTAAGTAAAAGTTACAGAGTCAATTATTTGTGTCGAGCTTGGGTCGAGGAGTGTTATTTTGCTTAAAACGCCTTGATCATAGTCATACTTCAATCGCATACTCGATGGGAGAACCTCCTCTCTCAAAAGAAGTAGATAAAAGCGATTTTTATTAAAGTAGGCCTCGTTAAGCTGTTTTTCAAGACCGTATATCCGCTTACCTCCATTTGGGAGGAGAACAACAGCTTCCGTGTGTTTCAACACCTCTACTTGCGTTGAAATGGGGTGAGAACAAGAGCTAAAATTTGTTCCCATATTGCTCAGGCTTTTCGCAATCGATAGATCGAGATAAAAAGCGTTTTTCCTGTGCTTTCTTTTGAACCTCATTTGCGCCCCATTAGAATCCTTAAAAAGGACCTCCGTAAGGTTAGCATTCAATTGAAGTTCAAGATGAGAAAAAGCCTCGGTGGCATTGTAAGAAAAAAATATGGGCTCAATCCCCTTGGTCAGTGCGATCCGACCCGAAATGTTTAAACAATGATGTATAGGATCTATCTCAACATTCGCCCCAAAAAGCAAAAAAAAGAAAAAAAAGAAAAAAAGCCTCATAAACCAAAATATAACTTTAATAAAAGGCATTTTTGGTGAAAGATTTTTTTTTGCCAATTAATTTTTAATAATTAATTGTCTAATAAACCGCGTTAAATTAAAAATGTAATTGCTATGCATTTTTTAATCATTTTATTCTTCCATATTCTCTCTGCAGAGGTTGCCGATTCCACGAAAAAAGAGGTGGAGTCCATTTTTTCCCAAGGTCAAGAGTTTGTAGGTAAATTTCCTTCAGGTCACCTTGAAGAGGTTCTTCGTCTGTATAATTCGGACGAAAAAATTCGCCTGGTAAGTTACAACATCTTGTTATCTCAATTAGACCGCCACCAAAAACCTACGAACAGATGGGATCAAAGAAAAAAGAGGGTTAAAGAGCTTTTAGCCCATATGGATGCGGATATCTACATTCTTCAGGAGTGCTCTAAAAAGCAAAAAAATTGGGTTTGGGAGCAATTTTCCAAAGAATACCAAATCGTCACCTCATCGACGCACTATTTTGAGAATTTACCTGTCCTTTTTCGTAAAAGTCGTTTTGAGCTTATTAAGACCTCTTGTTGGGTAGATAATGGATCTGAAAGGATTAGGTATGTCTGTTTAAAAGACAAAAAGACGCAAAAGGAACTCCACTTGATGAATACACACACCGAGTTTCAGGATATGAATAAAAGGCAGAAAACCTTTGACCAAATCGTAAATCTGTATAGGGATTTAGATTTCCCTAAAAAATTTCTCGTCGGTGGAGATATGAATGCATTTGATCCTTATATTGAGATTAAAAACCTCCCTTTTTGGGACGGGGCTCTTTTACATCAAAAATTGTTACGTACGGGGCTGAATGATGTTAAAGAGTTGGTGTTTTTTGGGCAGTTTGGACCTTCAAGCACTTTCACCAACGCTTCAGCTCAAGACTCTACCGCTTTTGAAGGAGAGGGTGTACCCGGAATCTATCTGGATCGCTTTTATGCGGCTCAAGGGGTTCTCCCCCTCTTTTTTGGAGTCGAAAGGGGGAAAGTTGAGGGACAATACCCATCCGATCATATGCCTATATTCACAGAATTTGTATTGATAGATGAATAAAAATGGCCGATTTTTAACTCGGCCATTTTTATTCTAAAGATGTTTCTTTCTTTTTAAAAGAGCTCTAAAGACTCCACATAGGCGCTTACAGGAAGATTTTTCACCTGAGCCTCTTCACACTCAACGGCCATCAAATAGACCCTAGAATCGGCGATCACCAAACGGCCTGAAAAATAGATACTCCCATTACGAATGACAAAATCTACACCCTGATGCCCCTGATGGCGAATAAGTATTGCACGGTCCAAACGATTTTCCGGGTTTTGGCTAGTGATCCACGTGAGAAACTGTTCAAGACTGGTTTGTTGATTACTCTGAGGGATAGGCTTAGGATATTCTGCTACTAAGAGAATATAAACAGCTTTGTTATCCACTGGGGCAACCAAGACATCATAATTAAACTGCTCGCCACGGACTTGGTTAGTATGAGAGCTCGCATAGGGAACATTCGGCATTTTCAAGGTGCATCGCTTTGAGCGAATCGTTTTCCATTGATTGAGCTCTGAGGTTTTGAGGGCCTCAAGAGGGGCTTGAGCTACAGGCTCCAATCCTGCAGAAAAGCAGGTGATGAGTAGCGCTAATTGTGATAATAAGTACATTGTAGTCCTCGACCTTACGCTGAAATTATATTAGCGAACATCGAAAGTAGTATCCAAAAGCCCATTATGACAAATGTGGATAGTACAACAACGACTAGGGAAACCCATGCGGAGTACCCGTTCACTTCACTTAGTGTTTGTAATGAACTTACCCAAGTCCATACGACGATTAACGCCATAAGAAATGTTGTTACTTGGTAAGTGTAAAAAACAGGACCCGCCATAGTCACCGGATCCTGGAGGTAAAAGGCTGCCACTCCCAACATGGAGATATTTACAGTCCATAAAATGAGATTGATAAATCTTGGGAAAAAGGCCCATGTGATTGCAGCCCTTGTCTCGTAGAAGTTCGCTTTTCCCTTGAAAAGTTTACTTATCCAATAAATAACAACACTAAAAATTGACAAAATCGCATATCCGTAGGGCAAAGCAAAGATGATACTGAAACCCAAAATGGTCCAAATATCATACTTATCCCCTAAATCGCTCATGGCTGATAAATCAAACATGCCGATTATTCCCAAAATAAATGCAATAAGTAGGAAGTACTTTCGAGCATCCGCGTTCACAATTTTACGGATCACCTCTCTAGGTTTGACTACAATCTGTAGCAGCTCTTTGAATGATGGAAAATTGCTCATACCAGCCCTTAAAAGAAAAAAATATAAACCTTTTTAATTTCTTCATACACGATGGCAGAGGGAAATAACAAGAGGTTTTTATATATATTTTTAAGGATTTAATTATTATATAGATGTGTTATAAACTGCGGGGGCGAATGAGATCAGTGCTTTTGGAATAAAATAGCCTGTAGCCTGAATCGAGGAGTTTTTTGTTTTGAACCGTTTGAGAGGCTAAAAAAAGCTCGTGAGCCATCCCTTTTCCAAAAAGAGTCTCCACAACCCATTCTGGCAAAGGTAGAGAGAGGAGATTCCACTTTGGACCATAAATAGATTTTACTACTTGAAGTGCAAGCTCTTTTTGGGTGGGATGGTCGCTTGCGACGAGATTGTATGTTCCAGCTAAAGGGGTTGTCATAAGAAAATGGTAAATGGACCCAAGAATATCCCGATGTGCTATCCAGGCCATTTTTTGCTGGCCAGAGCCGATTGGACCTAGTAGAAAAAGACGCGCGAGTTTGCGAAAAACATCGAGCATCCCCCCTCCTTGGCCTAAGACTATACCGAATCTCAAAAGCACAAGCCGGCAGTTGCGATGATTGACGAGGGTTGCAGCCCTCTCCCAGTCCGCGCAAAGGTCTGATAAAAATCCTTCTCCTTTTGGGGAGTCCTCTTTCACATCGTTAGCTAATGGCCCGTAAAAGCCGACTGCCGAGGTCGAGATAAGCGTTTTGGGCGGCTTATCTAAATTGAGAATGTACTTTGAAAGCTTCTGGGTAAAGTGGACGCGGCTTTGATAGATTAGAAGCTTACGCTGATCGGACCATCTTTTATCGGCGATATTTGCCCCTGCAAGATTAATAAAGGCGTCAAAACCCTCGAATTGATCCCTATTGACTTCCCCACTTTCATCATTGAACAAAATAGTTTGACTTGCTCCCAATAAAGACTTCGAGCGAACAGCGCGAAAAACCTGGTGTCCAAAAGAGGTCAGCATAAGGTCTAAAGCGTGCCCAATAAAACCATGAGAGCCTAAAAGAAGAATTTTTAAGGGGTAGTTGGCGGGATAGCGCTTAAGCAGTTCCAGCTCTTGGCGAATAATCGTATTTTTATCTTCAATTATAGATTTTAAAACCTCTTCTACCCGTCGAACTCTACGTCTGTAAAAAAACCATTTGTGATGGAGCTCAAATTGGATCTCATCGAGAACTAAAGTCCCCTCTCCCTCTTTTTGACAATTGACGTAGTACTCAAACTGTTTAAAAACCCCCTTGTCCTGTTTTATTCTAAAAAGGTTTGAGGGGTCAAAATGGACCTTCATGTCCGAGATAAGCGAGCGGATAAAATGCTTCAGGCGAAAACGGATCAGTCTTTGACCATTTTGAGCCGGTAGAAGTTCTGTGACTGTTAATCGGTCATTAAGCATGACCCATCGGAAGACCGCCTCGGGATCTAGATGGCGTTTTTGCACCTCTTTAACCGAAAAAGGTAAATGGGTTTTTAAACTTAATGTCTTCATATCGAGCTAAATATCTCTAAAAATAGAAATTTTTTGCAAGAAAGAAAAACTTAGAAAATTAGCAAAAATATTTTAGGGATTGATTTGTGTAGGGAGGCTTATGACCCCTTTTTTCTTGAGCTTTTGGCTCAACAGTAAAAAAATTCGCCTATCTTTTTTTTCTTCAGGGCGCAGCAATTTTTTAGGGGTCAATCCCTTCTGCGTTGACAGTCTACGCCTTATTTTGGTAAAATGAACACTAAATTTAAATCCGGAGCTCCCTGAATGAGTCATGTCGATGCCGCGTTTGTTGAGAGGCTTTCCAAGCTTGCACGCATTAGTTTAAAAAAAGACGAAATTCACCGTCTTGAGGAAAATCTCGAAAAAATCTTAAAGCACATTGACCAGCTTCAGCAGGTAGATACTACAGGGATTGAACCATGCTTCTCGGTTCAAGAAGATCTTATTTGCCCCCTCTTTGAGGATGAGAAGGAGCCCTTAATGACCCGATCCGAACTTATGCAAAATGCACCCGATTCAATATCGGGTTTCATCCGCGTTCCAACAGTTATCAAAGGGGCTTGAGTTTTATGGAAAATCTACCAAGAAAAAGTGCTAAAGAGCTCCATGATGGATTCCTTAATAAAGAATGGACTGCAGTAGAAATCGCTAGAGCTCATCTAGACCAAATTGATAAACACGATCCTAAAATACAATCTTTTTTACAGGTATTTCATGACAAAGCGCTTGCGAAAGCGGCGAAATTAGATGAAAAATTGGCCAAAGGGGAGCCTTTGGGCAAGATGGCGGCCGTTCCGATTGCGATAAAAGACAACATCCACATTAAAGGGGAAAAGACAACAGCTGGCTCTAGAATCTTGGAAAATTATGTGGCCCCTTTTTCCGCTACTACAATTGAGGCTCTGGATGAAGCCGATGCTCTATTTGTCGGCAAAACGAATTTAGACGAATTTGCGATGGGATCATCGACAGAACATTCAGCTTATAAAGTCACACAAAACCCCCTGAAAGAGGGGTATACTCCCGGGGGATCATCGGGGGGGTCTGCTGCAGCTGTTGCTGCACATTTTGCCCCGCTTTCTTTAGGGAGTGATACGGGCGGGTCTATTCGTCAGCCAGCCTCTTTTACTGGTCTTGTAGGAATGAAGCCTACTTACGGGAGAGTCTCAAGATATGGTCTTATTGCGTTTGGTTCTTCTTTAGATCAGATTGGCCCCTTTTCAAGAACAGTCTACGATAACGCCTGGTTACTGCAAACCATCAGTGCCCCTTGCAAAAAAGATCCCACCAACCTGCGTTTATCGGAAATAGACTATAAAAATCAGATCGAAACTGATGTTTCGAAAAAAAAGATTGGAGTCCCATTTCAATTTCTTGACGGGTTGGATCCCAAAGTAAGACACCATTTTGATCAAGCAATAGCGCACTATAAAGATCTTGGCTACGAAATAAAAGATGTGGATCTTTCTATCTTGAAGCACTCCGTATCGGTTTATTACGTCTTGGCGACAGCAGAGGCATCGGCTAATTTGGCACGCTACGATGGGATCACCTTTACCAAACGGGATCAAGAGGCTAAAACGCTTGAAGAGGTTTACGATTCGTCCCGTTCATTATACCTTGGCCATGAGGTAAAGCAGCGAATTCTTTTAGGTACTATGGTTCTTTCGCAAGGAAAAATTGACGAGTACTACATGCAAGCTGCAAGAGTACGCCAGATGATGAAGCAAAAAATTGACCATGTATTGAAAGAGGTCCATTTTATCATGATGCCCACCTCACCCAACACGGCATTTAAGATTGGGGGAATCAAAGATCCGTTGACGATGTACCTTCAAGATATTTACACAATATTTGCGAATCTCACAGGGCATCCTGCAATTAGCGTTCCGATGGGAATGGAGGAGGGTCTTCCTCTTGGATTACAGATTGTGGCTCCTTATCACCATGAATTAGATCTTTACCGCATAAGCCGACAGCTGGAGTTGGCAACAAAGCACCACTTAACCCATAAATAGAGGACGACTAAATCCATGGAATACGAAACGTACGAGCCGGTAATTGGGTTAGAGATTCACGTTCAGCTCAACACACAAACAAAGTTGTTCTCAAGGGCCTTAAACCAGTTTGGGGCAGAACCGAATACGAATATCCGGTATACAGATACAGCTCAACCCGGTTCCCTTCCTCTTCTGAATAAAAAAGCGGTAGAACTAGCTGTGAGGCTTGGGATTGCTATCGACGCGAAAATTCATCTCACCTCGCGCTTTGACCGTAAATCCTATTTCTATCCAGATAGTCCGCGCAATTATCAAATCACCCAGTCCTTTAAAAAGATTTTGGAGGGCGGAAAAGTTGTTGCCGACGTTGATGGTGTCACAAAAGAGTTTTTAGTCGAAAGTGCCCATTTAGAGGATGATGCCGGAATGTTAAAACATTTTGGCCCCTTTGCCGGTGTAGACTTGAATCGTGCAGGCGTCCCTTTGATTGAGATTGTCTCGACCCCTTGTATGCGTAGCCCTAAAGAGGCCGCTGCCTATGCTATGACGGTCAAATCTATCATGGAATACATAGAGGCTTCTGATTGTAACATGGAGGAGGGCTCTTTAAGGATAGATGTGAACATTTCGGTGCGAAAAAAAGGGGAAGAAAAGTTGCGTCCCAAAGTGGAAATCAAAAACATGAACTCTTTTTCAAACATGATTACAGCTCTAGATTATGAAATTAGACGCCAAGTAAGAGTGTATGAGGAGAATCCGGGTGTCCCTTTTGCAGAAGTCATGCCAAATAGCACCTATCGATTTGATCCGGTCGAGCAAAGAACTGTGCTTATGCGTAGGAAAGAGACGGCCGCCGATTATCGCTATTTTCCCGATCCCGATCTCCCCCCGTTAGTGATCACGCAAAGATTCGTGGAAGAGGTTAAAAAGAACCTGCCTGAACTTCCCCATAAACGTTATATCCGGTACACAGAGGTTTTGGGTTTAACACCCTATTCTGCCGGAGTATTGATCGCTGATCGCGCACTTTCAAATGCTTTTGAAAAAGCGATCCATCTAGTAAAAAATCCGGTCGCCCTTTGCAATTGGCTTACTGTGGAGTTTGTGGGGAGGCTTAATGAAGACAAAGTGCATTTTATGGACTCCAAAATCCCGATTGAGAATGTGGCCTATCTTGTATCGATGATTGAAAATGGGGTGGTGACGGGTAAAATTGCAAAAGAGATCAAAGAAGAGATGTGTCTTACAAAAAAACACCCCCAAGAGATCTTTGATCAAAACCCCGACTACAAACCTCTTAGTGATACTAAAGAGATTGAAGCTCTTGTGTCTGAGGTTTTAAAGGAAAATCCCCATTCCGTGACTGACTACAAAAACGGAATCCAGAAGGCTTTCAACGCACTTGTGGGGCAAGTGATGAAAAAAACAAAAGGAAAAGCCAATCCCGAGATTGTCAATAGTCTTCTTATCGCTGCGATCACAAAAGAGGGGTCTTAGGTGATTTCAGATAAAAGCCCATCTTGTACTTTTTCGTCGTCGAACCCATTCGACCTTGCCGCACAAGGACTGATCGCACACGATGAGTTAAATTGTTGTGAATCTCAAAAGGACTCCCTATTGCTTACCCCTTTAACTTCTCCCAAAAAAAACGGGGAAGTCTTGAGTAGTTCTTACAAAACTCCCTCCCCCAAACAATTTATAAGACACTTTACGACGCCAAAAAGCTCGTTAAAAAATTCGGAAGGAAAAGAAATTTCCGCTGCAATATCTGCTATCAGCACTTCAATACTTTTTTTTAGAGAGCACCTTTGCTCTGAAACACAAGTAAAAATTTGTCAGCTAGGAGAATACGGGTCTGATATATTCAGTCAGATGGTGGTGAATTATAAAAGAAAACATCACATCTCCTCCTCAAAAAATGTAGCTCTATTAGTGTACAAAAATGGTTCCAATAATCAAATGAATTATGCCTTCGGAACCTCCGGAGATTTAGGCCCTGAGACCTTTTCAAAAATACCTTGCGGAGCGCACGCAGAGCTTGTTGTCTACGATTATATCCCTGAAGCGGTAAGAAAAGAGCGAGAGGGAAATAAAATTATCGCCCTGTACACCGAAAGACAGCCCTGTAGTCATGGAAAAAATTGCAATTTAAGACTCAAAAATCTTTTAAAAAATACTGTGGTTTTTTACTCATTTCCCTATAGCTCAAATAAAGCAGAACGAAAAAAAAGTGAAAACCACCTGAAAAGTGTAGAGTCCAGTTTTGGGATACCTTCTAATCTATCGACACTCTCTCAAGATCCCTACTTTTCGATTGAAACTAGCGCCTTGGCAAGAACATGTCGTAAAATTGAAGAGCTCATCGAAAAAAACGGCGCCTTTGATAAATCTATTTTCCACTCCCCTCAAGTTCGTAGATCTCTAGATAACGGTTTATCTTTTGAGTCGAATATTCATCCGGATCTATCTCCTTATGCAGTAGATAAAAGAACATCAGACCAAGTGCTTAGCCCCCTTACCTCCCAAAAAAAAAGACGATGCTAAAAGACATTTTTATAGCCAAAATTTCTTAGAATTGGCACGGGTCCAAGAGCTAGAAGCTTAATAACGCTTTGTAGTAAAGTCAAAAGAGTGTACATCTCGAAACCTTTATAAAAATCTGTTGTTGCATTTCTTTTTAAGGTCTTGGACCGGAGATTGATTGAAAACTCGGATAAACCGTTTTTTATGTCATTAAAACATAAAAAACCGGTATCTAGCATATCCGCTCTTATTTTTAAGAATTTAAAAGGGTATCTGAGGAGAGCTTTGAAAAGGCAAATAAGAAAATAATTTAAGGGCTTCAAGGCGCCATTTTCTTTATCGAGGCGCGTAATAATTTTATTTTTTAAAAAATCTGAGGTCAACAAATCGACTTTTTTTTCAGCCCAACCTAAGAAAAGAGCACTTAAGTGACTGTTAAGAGTTTGCAAAAAAGAGAGTCTTTGATAACCGAATCTTGAATATATAAAGCTATAGCAAATTGAATAGGATATAAGATGTTTAGAGGGTCCTATTACCAACAATTCGATGGATCTTTTAAAAAAGCTAACTGTCGAGTTTGAAAAATTATTCGCTAAAAATGTATTTAGATGACGCATTGTAGGGGGGCCAAAATTATCAAAAAATGCTCCGTTGATTATCGAAGTCATGATAACTTTTCCATAATTTTTAAGGTCCATAAAGGGGACATTTAAAATTTTCTTCTCGCTGAAAATAATTGCTAAGCTCATGGGAATTACCCTTAGATTTTTTTCTAACCAAATTAAAAGAAATATTCATTTATGAAAACTAAATATTGTAAATATTTAGTGAAGATTAAGGTTTGGGGTGAAATAAGTCAAATGTCGATTTGATATGATCTTTTGTAAGATGGGTGTAACGATTTGTAGTGCGGATGTCGCTGTGCCCTAAAAGTTCTTGAATAGTCCTTAGATCCGCTCCCCCTTGAAGAAGATGCGTAGCAAAACTGTGCCTTAAAAGATGGGTGTAGACGTTTTTTTCCAAACCGCTTTCATTAGCGATTTTTTTGATAATATTTAAGATCTGCTCTCTCTTTAGATTTTTTTTTCGAATGACAAATAGATAGGGATTGGAGTCTTCTCTTTGCTTAAGATATAAATCGATTGCATCAAGAGCTATGGGAGCTATGGGAACAATTCTCTCTTTCCCCCCTTTCCCTTTGACCCTAATGCTCCCCTCTTTTACATCGTAAATTGTAAGGGATGCGGCTTCAGAGGCTCGAAGGCCGCTTGCATAAACCGTAAGGATAAGTGCTTTCTCAATGGGCTGCTTGCAAGCTCTTACAAGAAGCTCTATTTCTTCAACTGTTAAAGGTCTCACCAGTTGGACCCCCTTTTTAGGAGGATCTACATGTGAGGCAGGGTTTTTAAAAATGGCACCTTCTTTCAAAAGGAAATGAAAGAATCTACGTAGAACAACTATTTGACGCTGTTGAGTTGCTACACTAAATTCTTTTTCCAAAGACTTAACAAAACGAAAAATATCCTGTTTTGTGGCTTTTTCCAAAGGCTGCGGATAAAGAAAAATAGAAAACTTCTCTAAATCTCTAGAATAGCTTTGAATCGTATTTTGGCTTAACCCACGCTCAGCAACAAGATAATCTAGAAAACGGTTTTTCCAATCCATAGGTTTTGAAAATACCAAATTTTTGAGGATTAGTGCAATCATCTGTTAAATTTGCTAAGCACCTCAGCACCCCCTTTTTTCTACTTTTGATTTGGCTTGTGAGTTAAATCTAGAGTAAAAGGCTGTGATCTGCTATTTAACTAGGATTTACCTCCTGCCTCTTTTGATTTGGCTTCTGAGTTAAATGCAGAGTAAAAGGCTGTGATCTGTATTTAGCTAACATTTTCCCCCTGCCTCGAGAATCGGTGGTAGGCCTTTTACTGATTGTTGGAGCAATCTTTGGGAATCGATCTTTCTTTTTTTGATTTTGAAGTGGTAAGATAAGGTCTGAACTAGACCCTCTTTCTACAGCTTTTAGATCTTTTGAAGTACTTTGAGGGGTGACTGGAGAGTTTTTTAAATTCTCAATTTGAGGATTTTGTTTTGCATCGGTCGAGAGATTGGTCTTTGATGCCCTCTCTTGGTTTTTTTGATGGAAATATCGAAGGAGATGGGGAACTGCTGTTGAACCAATAGCAATTGCTGCGATTGCTATCGGTACTGCACCAAACGTAAATACAGATGAGGCGACAATCGAGGTGATGCTAAGAGCGATTTGTGCTACATAGGCGACTTTAAGCTGAGTAGAGATCTGTTTTTGTCCTTTAAGTTCATCAAAATAGAACTTTCCATCGACACCAAGCCAAAGTCCGTTGGTCGCTATTGAGAGTCCTAATTTCACTGGTTGAATGAGGGGTATCACTATCGACACTATGTTTGCGGTGATTGACAGTATAAAAACAAGTGTTGTGAAGGCAAAAGTTTTGTATGTGCTTTTAAGCGTTTTAGAAATTTCCTCAGCCGTTATATGTGGGTCTTTTTTAGAAATTCTGTCGGCTAGACTGCGGTCGCCTAAAGCGCGCCCAAGTCTATCAATTTTTCCTTCCCGTGTGAAAACATCCTCTTTATCATCAAAAAAAGCAGAATATATGTTTTCTATATTCCCCTCATGCCTTTGTAGCTTATGCATATCATACAATCTTAAACAAAATGCTACAGTAGCAAAACCAAGGGACGCAGCTCCTAAAAGGGATGAGGCTTTTTGGAGACCTGAGGCCACGGCTTCTCTACTTTTGCTAAGAATCATTGAAGCTATTTGGGTAATTACGGCAATTTTTTTTGCGGTGAACCGGGCAAGTTGAAAGATAGATACTTTAACCCCTTCCGCATCCTGAACTTTTTTTGCTCTTTGTAAATTTAAAGAGTGAAAAGCTATCCCTGTAATACTTAGAGCTCCACCCAAAGAGAGGGCAGAATAACTACCTAAGTCGGTATAAAGGGGCATCGTTTCTGGAGGAGTTGCCAATTGCGTACTTGAAGAGGCTAAACCGATTGTGTCACCCAATGAAAACATGGGCTCTAAAGCCGATCCTAGGAGGCGGACTTTGTCGGTTGTAGAAAGTCCTTTAGAAGACGGTTCTATGGCAGACAATTCTATGTTCGCACCGCTTTTGGGCAAAAGCGGCTGTTTGAGATATGCCTGGTTGATGGGCTCTGAATGGATGATCATTTTACCACCTCAAAGAGCTTAAATTCTCTTTTCACCTTATATTATAACATATTTTTTAATTATTTTCAAAAATCGTAAGTCATTCTACTTGTAGTATTTAAAGAATTTTCCTCACGAGAGCCCGGGTTCTTTTTTTTTAGTTATGGATGAATATTTTTAGAGCCCAAGATTTTTTTAAGTGTATAGTTCTCAAATTGTAGAAGTTAGAGAATTTTTCTAGTTTGTCTGAGTTTCTTTGGGGTCCGAGGCCGTAGGGATTTGCGGTTTCTTTTTTAGGTCGACGATAAGGTTATATAATATGCCCGATAAGCCGATCGCCATGAGGGAGGCCTGAGTTGCCATATTAGCGAGCGGGTGGATGAACAAAGCTCCCGCTGTCAAAAGAATAAAAGAGGTTTGTGTCACTAAAAACGCATAAAATTGATCTTTGCTAAACCCCCCTTCAAGCATGTCCGAGATGAAGAAATAGGTATCTACAATCGACCATCCAATTGCAATTGCAAGGTTTAAAATACCCATGACAATTTGCGGAATTCCTGCTGCGATATAATTAGAAATTGTGCTCACACAAATCGTTAATAAGGAAAAGACCTGCACAACTTTCCATAGTGTAGACTGAATCTTCAGTGTTTTTTGAATTTTACTTACAAGAAGATCCTCATTCTCGAAATAGGAAGCATTTTTGCTGTTAAACTCAAATGCAGAGTTTTTAAGGATTCTATGAATGTTATTTTGCCCCATAAAACGGGCGTAGTGATCGCGTCGGGCAAGCATAAAGGTTTCGATTCCTTCCAGCAGCTCTATTTTATCCTGAAAACGCTCTATCACCTCGTGAGGAAGGATATTACGTCCCCTGAAATTCTCAAGCTTTTGAGTTTTTTCAGATAAATCAATAGGTGGAGATTCTTTTACTAAGGCGCTAATATGCTGAATATCCTCTTCAGAGATCGTGACAAGTTTATTTCGGATCCCTTCTATCCCTATTTTATCAAATTCCTCGCGCACATTCTGGATCCAGCCTGAACGCTCTTTCGCAATAAGAAAAAAACAGCCCATCGCAATTGAAGAACAAAAACTTCCTGCTAAAAAAACGGCTCGACCAGAGATCTGGTTCAGCCCTGTATAAGCACCAATACCGGCAGCCAATCCAAAAGACGAACCTATAAACCTTGCACCAAAGCGCATTTGACCGTACCTGGCGATTTTTTCAGCGCTTAAATCTCCTTTGGCCTCATTAAAAGTAGTTTTTTGAGCCGATTTTTTCGAGAAAAACTGCCCTAAAAATCCAAAGACCGCGACAAAAACGTTGATAACAGAATTGGACACGGTGACCTCTTTGGCAAACATTCTATTAGGGGAAAAGGGGGTTAAACTTTGCGCTGCTGTAAGAACATCACCGGTAGCTAAAAGGTTATTTAATTTTTTGGTATTATTCGATGCGGCAACCTTGTCTTTTTGTACCGTTTTTGCCATCGAATTATCGATATCAAAACCCATAAAATGGGGGTTGGATTGGTTCACAGGTTTTGAATCTGAACCGTTAAAACCGTTCCAAATAGTGAGGATTTTTTTCGAGGTGTTTTTACCGTGTTTCTCTCTGTCCTCTTTATGGGAAAAAAGAGGGCCCACTATTCTCGTAAAAGTGTTTACTGCGGTTGCCATAAGAGAATATTATAAAATAAAATATTTTATTTTACAATCTTTGTGCAACTTGTTGATAATTAAGGAGAAAAAAACCCCACCTCAAATGCATTAGAGGCAGGGTGTGGGGATTTTTAGTCTAATAGGACTGCGATTTACCGCAGCCGCAAGAACTTTTGGCGTTAGGATTAGAGATTTTGAAGCCAGCGCCATTCAAGCCGGAGTGGTAGTCTATCTCTGCCCCAAGAAGCATTTTCACTTTGTGGTTATCCACATGGATGTCCAAGCCGTTTGAATGAAAAATGGTATCTAGTTCTAAATCAGCTTCTTGAGAAAAATCAAGAACATATTGAAACCCGCTGCACCCACCCGGAATACAGTCGAATCTAAGAGCCGCATTTTCAATGCCTTCTGCTTTTGCAATCTCCTTGAACGCCTCGACGGCCTTTAAAGTTACCAAAATCCCGTTAGGGTCCAACTTTTGCTCTAAAACGGTATTCAATGTGCGTACAAGACTCTCAATCTCCTCCTGATCGTAGCCGTGGGATAGCATCCCCGCTTCTAGAGTTTCGTAACTGCTTGAGTGGCAGCCAACGCAATGAAGACCTGCATCTGTGATTGACTGGGCGAGCTTTTGGCTTTTTTCTGGAAAGCCATTGAGGATCTGTTCGATCGTCATCTCTTTTGTAATCATGGTTTTTTGCCTTTTTTTAAAATCTAAATTTCACGGTCCCTTTGGAGGTAATTTTGCATTGGCAAGCTAACCTTTCGCAACCTTGTCCAGGCTTCAAGTTTTCTGGCTTAGGCCCTAGAAATGCCTCCTCCTCCTCGTTGTAAGAGGTGAGGTGTTCATCCCCTTCCATTACCTCGATGATGCAAGTACCGCAGATCCCCTCTTCGCAGGCAAAGGGTACCCCAGCCTCTTCACAGCATCCCTTGATAGACGCACCCTCCTGTAATTCCCCAAGCTCGATCTCTTTGCCTCGGTCCAAAACTACCAATTTTGTATGTGACACGTTAGTTACTCCCAATAAGACGTTGTTCAACCGACCTGTAAAAATTCAGAGGGCAAGGTTCCCCTTTTATTTTTTTTGACCGGCAATAAACATTAAGATTCAAAGTTTACCAAAAAGCGGTCGTTAAAGCAACCCTGCAAGAGCTTTTTTCTAAAACGATTAAAGGATTTTTTAAAAATGTTTGAAAGACTGTATTTTTGGAATCTTTTATTTATTTTATTCAACTGACTGAAAATGATGTAGTTGAACTAAATATTTCAAAAGATCATATTACCTCCATGTTTCAGAAAAAATGTTTTTTATTCCTTATATGGGGGTTTTATCGTGCCGTGTTTGGGGTTGTTTGCCCCTATCTTGAGGAAAAAGAATCCTTCAAAGAGGCTTTGGACACTTACACTCTTGTAGCGATCACATTTCATTATGATGAATCTAGGTTTTGTTACTTGGAAAAGGTCCTCGAATGTTTGAGTAGTTTTCCAAAAGCCGACATTGCTATTTTCACAAATACCCGTTTTGGTCCCAAAATAGCTAGGATCGAAAAAAGCATAAAAAAAATCCTCCCCCATGGGGTAGGAGGAGGTTCTACATCGATAAAAAGTTGTCTTTTTTTAAAACACCCTTATGAATTGACTTGGTGTCATAAAGGTATGATTCGCGATGAGTTTTTAAATGAATCGAATCATTACACCCACTTCGTTTACTTAGAAGATGACATAGCTCTCGATTTCAATAATTTTTGTTATTTTTTTCATTTTCGTAAGGTTCTAAAAGATCTAGGGGTTCTACCCGGCTTTTTACGTTTTGAGATTTCACCCTCTGGAGATGAGGTCGTTTCAGATTTTATCTATAGATACAGTATAGATTGCATGTACAAGATACCTCACGAAAATTTGGTTTTTTTCAACACTGAAAATCCCTATATGGCATGTTTTATTCTTGATCGGGAACTGGCTAAAGAATACGTGGATTCTCCCTCATTTGATAATAATCAAAGTCAATTGTTAATTTGGTCAAAAAATCTCAATTGGCCCACTCGGGAGCGGGCTGCTATGGGGCTCACCTTTGAAAATATCCCACCCTATTTTTCTTCCAGATACGTACTACCTGTAAATAGCGCTACAATTTGTTGTCCAAATTTTTGTTTAATCCACCACCTTCCGAATAATTATGCTAACGATCCAAATCATCCTGCTGGAAAAATTTCTATAAATTCTCTTTTTTACTCCTCAAGAAGACGGTCCTTATGAAGTTTATTTTCGTTTTTTGTTCTATTTCTTTATCCTTTTTCAATCTTTGTGCGGAGAATATTCCGAATTTTTTGGAAAAAAAAACCTACGAAGTACTCAAAGAGAGTTCTTTTCCATTGGTCACGATAGCTTTTCACTATAATAAAAAACGGTTGTGCTACCTTGAAAAAGTTCTAAAATCTCTCTCTACCTTTCCCAAGATAGAAATTGTCATTATCACAAACACATGCAGTGCACGAAAGCTTTTGGAGATTGAAGAGTGTCATGTAAAGGCTTTTGCGAATAGAACCAAAAATCAAAAAGTATCGACAAGAAGTTTTTACCTACTGGATCACCCTTATGATCTTACCTGGTGCCACAAAGAGATGATCCCAGAAGAATTTATCGACAACACAAAAGGATATACCCACTTTATTTATCTAGAGGATGATATCGCTCTAGATTTTAATAATTTTTGTTATTTTGTCCACTTTAGAGAGATTTTAAAAGATAAAGGGGTCCTCCCCTCTTTTTTACGTGTTGAAGTGAATAAAAAAGGGGAATTTGTAAATACGGATAATGAGGTCTCCATGAATGTTGCGAATATCCCACATATCCCTTACAAAGAGTGGCTTTTTGTGAATACCGTAAACACGTATATGGCCTGTTACGTTCTCGATATGGATCTAGCTAAAGAGTATGTGCAATCCAGGGCTTTTGATAAAAAATGCAGTATGAAAAAAAACAACTTAATTCGCGAGATGTCCGCTATGGGTTTGATGCAAGAAAATGTCCCGACTTCTTTTGGGTCTCGTTATGTGGTTCCGGTGGATTTGAAATCCTTAAATTGCCCCAAATATGCCTGGATATACCATCTTCCTAATAACTACGCAGACGATCCACTAACCAGGTGTGGAAAAATCTCTATGGAATCGCTTTTCACTCTATCTGATCAAAGTTGATTTTTTGTTTGGAAAATGATGGTAAGCCTATTTTTTGATAGAAGCCCCCCTTTTTTTTGCAAGAAAGATAAAAATTTTTGAAATTTTGGTAAAGAATTATCCCCATTAAAACAAAAATGTGGTACTCTTAACCCTTAAGGGAGGCTCTTATGATCTTTTTAGAAAGCTTAAAAAAAACCTTTGGTTCGGCAACCACTCAACAAAGACCCTCTTTTGATCCCCTTTTGAGATTGGCAAAAACTGTCTGCGACATGCAAAAAAGCGTCATCAAAAATAGTCGTAAAATCCAAGAGAGAAATAGGGAGCAGGAAAAGGCGATCAGGACCTATAGAGAGTCTACCCTTAAAAACGACCTTTTTCTCAAACGTTGGCTTGAGCTTTTAAAAAAAGTTAGAAAATAGAAGGCACTTACGTCAAAGCTCTTTTCTCAAAATCCTTCCATATCCTAATATCCTCACAATGAGTCGCTCCCTCCTTTTTTTATCTTTAATCTGCCCTCTTTTGGTTGGGGCTATAGAACCCATAAGGTTGGTGTGGGTGAACCAACATCCCCATAAAAGCTGGGAAGAGACCTGGATTCATGAGCTTTTTGAGGAGGTTTCGGCCCCTATAGTGGATATCGTGGAAAAGACCTACACACAGATCTATCCCAGGGCAATCCTCATTTTCTCAAACCCTGACAGGGAAAAACTAGACAATCTTTTGAGGGCCTACTCTAAAAAAAATGCCCCCTTTGCTTTGATTCAGCTTTCGGATGAGGAGCTCCATTATACTGATCTCGAGTATCATAAGGCCGCTTTTATTTTAAAAAATTATTGGTCGAGCCCGCTGATGCTGAAAGATCCCAGGGTCGTTTTTTTCCCCTTAGGTTACAAAAGAAATTTTTGGGAGGGGTATCAAGGAAGGAGTAAATCGGCCTGTGAACGCTTTTAACCCTGGAGTTTTGCCTAAAAATATAGCACGCCCCTGGAGGCTAAAAATGGCTAGACATATGGGTTTTATTGAAAGATATAGGGTGCACCATGCGTGTGGATTTACCAGGAAAAATGCCCTAAGCACCTCTCAATACAGGGATCTTTTCTCTCGAAACGGTTTTTTCTCCATGCCCAAGAGGGAACACCTCTTTTGATAGTTTTAGAATCTATGAGTCGCTTGAGGCGGGTTGTATCCCCATAGTGCAAAGTACCCACAAAAAGGATTATTTCACCGATCTTTTAGGCCCCCATCCCCTGATTATTATAGAGGATTGAAAAAGAGGCGCCCCAAATAGTAGAAAAACTCTTAAAAGATCCTATCCTCCTTGAAAAAAGGCGTTTAGAATGTTTGAGTTTTTGGAATAAAATGAAGAGAGATCTAAAAAAAAGGATAAAAACCCTTGTGAAAGAGGTTTTTAAGGATTAAAAACCGACCTCGTCAACTGAGTTGCCATTTTCATAAATCATGTTTTCGACGGTCTTTTTCAGGGTCATAATACCCTTACGAAAACCACATTCAAGCAAAATGCGGTCCAAGTAGCTCCACTCGGTCTCGAAGTGATCTAGCTTGGTCTGCAACCTTGCTATCTCGTTTAAAAGCTCTTGTTTAGACATTTTATCCTTTTAACCCCCATAACAACAGAGCTGTTACGAACGCTTTTTATGTTCAACAAGGAAATTATAGTATAAATTGTTTTAATATAAAACTAATAGTTTAACTATATGCGGTTTAGTCTTTTAAAATTTATCTTTTCATTTCGCATTGAAGGCCAATTACTTACAAAAACTAAAAATAAATTTATTTATAATAAATGTAAATTAATATTATAATTGTATTTGTAACAGAAAAATACATAACCATAAGGTATAATATGTCAGGATTAGATGCAGCAGTACAACTAGGACCAGGAACATACGCTTCGGCAGAAGCTTTAAACCTACGAGACGATTCAACACGCAGATTGGAGAGTTTTTTAAATCCTCAATTTTCGGGAAGCCAAGCGGATAGCCAATCGAATAGCCCAGCCGGAAGCCGTTCGGAAAGCCCAGTCGTGGGCAATGCAGAGCCAGTTTTAACGGGGCGTGAAGTAGTGGATGCAACAAATAGTAATCCCGAAACCAGTGGAAATTTGTTTGCACGATTTGGACAGTTTTTTGGAAGTATATTTTCACGCAGCAAGACCGCAGTACCCAAAGCAGCAACTCAAGCGGAAACTCCGCTTACAATTGCACTCAAGAATTTGATTGGATCCAACCCTTTCCCAATGGATGATCAAGGCTTAAAGCAATATACTGGTGATTTGGGGAAAAGTGAAGTTGAAGCTATAGTGACAACGTTAAATCGTGCCATGACAGCATATAATGAGAAACATTGTACACAAAACGACGCTGGCACTTTTACTGGCACTTTTAACCGCAATGATGGATCTCCTGAGTTCAGGGTGTTTGTGCAACCTTTCCTTCAAAAGCTTCTTAAGGAAGTTTCTCAAGAAAATATAACAGATTCCTCAGACCTTTGCGCGGACTGGGAGAGGGCTGCTTTCGAATGCGAGGGCGAAGTTTCTCAAGCTCCCGCTCAAATCTCTGCACTCGCCGCCGCTAAAATCAAGGATCTTATAAACCGAATAAATAACGATAATTTCCCAGTTAATCTTAGAGAATTTTTGGATGAAGATTTTTCTCAGACAGAAATAAATCGAATCTGTGCCATAGTAAATCGCGCTGTACCTGTCGAAAATACGGATTTTAAAAGTTTGACAGCTGCCCAAAAAGGGGAAGTGATCTCTGGGCTAGAAAGACTATTGCCAAAAAGACCTGGTCCTTGGGAAAGAATGAAGCAACATAACAAAGGTGTCGAAGAATTTAACCAAAATATTGATACTTTAGTTGAAAAAATAAAGAACCCTGAACCGACTGGGACTTCTATCCTTAATATGAGTGATGAGGAAATTTGCAATTCACTATCTAATTTTGGGCAAGGAAGTGCCAGACTCCTAGTGTCTGAAACGATCTGTCAATATAGGGCCGATGGAGCTGATAAAGTTGCTGAAAAGCTTCTCGGGTTGAAAAGGGAGAATAGAACCATCTTGCCAAGCTCTTATAAAAAGTTAGCGGAATGGTATGTAAAGCCTATAAATAC
>VGMG01000012.1 GCA_016866495.1 Chlamydiota bacterium
GAGGCTGGTCGTGGTCCTCTTGCAGGCCCTGTAGTCATCGCTGCTTGCATTCTTCCTATGGATTTCCCCATAACCGGTCTTAAAGACAGTAAGTTATTAACCGAAAAAAAACGGGAAGAGTTTTTCGCACTCTTAACAAAACGAGACGATGTGGTTTATGCACTCTGTATTTTGGACCATGAAGAAATCGATCGCTTGAACATTCTTCAGGCTACTTTACAAGGGATGCAAAAGGCTTTAAAAAAGCTAAAAAAACTGCCGGACTTTGTTTTGATCGACGGCAATGTAGCGCCGTCTATCCCTTTTCCTTGCCGAACAATTGTCGACGGAGATAAAAAATCGGCTTCGATTGCTGCAGCATCGATTCTTGCCAAAGTTACGCGGGATCACTTGATGAGGAAATTGGATAAAAAGTATCCTAGTTGGAATTTTCTAAAGCACAAGGGGTACGCAACAAAAGACCACCTCGAAAGGTTGAAGCAGTTTGGCGTAAGTCCAATACACAGGAAAAGCTTTGCTCCCGTACGCCTTTTATTACAAAGGTCAAATTTCCCCCATGAAAAATCGTTTGAGCAGATGGATTGGGATATGTTGAACCCCGTTGATACCGGATGAAAAAAATGAAGCACATAGTATTGTCTGGACCCTCTGGAGTGGGAAAGTCAACCATAGCTGAACGCCTTATTAGAGAGGGCATTTGTGAACGAAGCGTTTCTTGTACCACTCGCCCAAAAAGAGCTAAAGAGACAGAAGGGTTAGACTATGAATTTGTCGATGATGAAAAGTTTCATGATATGGCAAAAAATGGGGAATTTGTCGAGGTCAAAGAGATCTTTGGCCATCTTTACGGAACGAAATTAAAGAGAATTCAAAAGGCGAAAAAACCTCTTCTTTTCGTTGTCGATGTAGATGGTATGCTCTCTTTAAAAAATGCCCAAGTGCCTATTATCAGTATCTTTATTCTCCCCCCCAATCTAGAATTATTAAAAGAGCGCCTAAACCGTAGAGATTCGAATTCATCCCAGGAGATCAACCAAAGAATTGAGAGGGCTGCTTACGAAATGACGAAAAAAGATTTCTACGACATGCAAGTCGTCAATGAAGATTTACAAAAATGTTACAACTTAGTGAAGGAGTTTATATTATCCCATGAAAAGCCAACATAAACCATTGACAACAGAATCTTACCTTGTAGAAACAAAAGACCTTTTCAAGCTGGCTCAGTCCCTTATTGGTAAAGCGCGTCATGAGATAAGAGCAGGCAAAGAGATAAAACTCCATGCACTTTTTCACAAGTAGTTTTTGTTTTTTAACAAAAAATCTTGGTTAAATGCTACACTGACTGCACCTATGAGACGACACAATAAAACTTTGATCACCGCTGCTTTGCCCTATGCAAATGGCCAAATCCACGTCGGCCACCTTGCCGGGGCGTACCTTCCCGCAGACATCTACCATCGTTACCTCTTAAGTAAAGGGGATGATAGCCTATTTATCTGTGGATCCGATGAGTATGGAATTGCAATTACCATAAAAGCGGAAGAGGCGAAAAGGACACCGCAAGAGCAAGTTGACCATTTTCATGAGATCAATAAAAAGTTGTTCGAACGAATGGGGATCGATTTTAGTCATTATTCAAGAACGACACTGAAGCATCATGCTGAGAGGACGCAGCAAATTTTCAAAGAGCATCTCAAAAACGGCTGGATTGAAAAGAAAACTATTCATCAACTCTACTCACCTATAGAGGGGCGTTTTTTAGCCGATCGCTACGTTTTAGGAACATGTCCTAAGTGTGGCTACCATGAGGCGAGAGGAGATGAGTGTACTAAATGTGGTGCAAGTTTTGAGGCGACCGATCTTTTGCACCCTGTCTCTAAAATGACGAAAATGCCTCTTGAGTTAAAGGAAACAGAGCACTATTTTTTTCGCTTCGATCTTTTCAAAGAGCGCCTAAAAGAATGGCTTGAGACCAAGAGCTTCAAACCCTCTACGATGAACTTTAGTCGCCAGTACATAGAAGATCTAAAACCCCGTTGCATCACACGAGATCTTGACTGGGGTGTTCCGCTCCCTATAGAGGGAACAAAAGGCAAAGTTCTCTATGTCTGGTACGATGCTCCCATCGGCTACATTAGTGCAACGTATGATAAGAATCCCCAACTTGTTAACGACTATTGGCTAGATCCAAAAACTCGTTATGTTCAATTTGTAGGTAAGGATAATACCACATTCCATTCGGTGCTTTTTCCTGCGATGTTGATGGGTCAAAATACTTTGTACAAACTCGTTGATGACCTTGTAGTGAATGAATTTCTTAACCTCAAAGGTGAAAAGTTTAGCAAATCATCGGGTAATTCTCTTGACCTTGAGGCGATGCTCAAGTGGATATCACCGGATCAGCTCCGTTTTTACTTAAGCCTAATTGCTCCTGAGCATCAAGATTGCGATTTTTCTTTTGAAGATCTTGTGGTTCGAGTCAACTCTGAGCTTGTTGGGAAGTTGGGAAATTTCATCCATAGAACATTAAGTTTTGTCCAATCTCGTTTGGGGTGTGTCCCTTTAATAAAGGCTCTTGAAGAGGAGGATAAAACTTTTCTAAAACAAATCCAGACCCTTCTTGATGAGGGGGCAGCCCACTACGAAAATTTTTCTATCAAAAAAGCGACAGAGACTCTTCTTGAAATGGCTCAATTATGTAATCGCTATTTCGACCACCAAAAACCGTGGAGTCTGGTCAAAGAGCCTTCTAAAGCCGATCGATTAGAGACAATACTTGCTGTCTGCATCAAGGCGGTGCAATTCCTATTAGCCCAAATGCAGCCAATCCTCCCTTTTGCAACAAAAGAGGCCTGGGGATTTTTAGGTCTGTCTAATACTCCATCCAGAAACATGGCGACTGCCTTAGAGATAAAGGAACTGAGGGCCCCTTCACCCCTGTTTCAAAAATTAGAACTAGAAATTAAAGAGGGCAAAGTGAGCGAGTCTTCCTTGAGCTGTAATTTGGATTCTCTAAAAAATGCAACGATTCTTCATCCCCTAGAAACTCAATCACCCATGATTGAATTCGCGGATTTTGAAAAAATAGATCTTCGAGTTGCTGATGTTTTAGACTGCATAATCGTACCCAAAAGTGACAAACTTCTACAATTTACTCTCGATGTTGGCGGAAGTAAAAGGGTAATCTTATCGGGCATACGCCATTTTGTGGCAGACCCTGCGTCATTGATAGGAAAAAAAGTTGCTATAGTTGCTAACCTAAAACCTCGTAAAATGATGGGAATAGAGAGCCATGGAATGATCCTTTCCGTCGTCGAAAACGGAACTTTTGAAATGCTCTCCTTTGAAAAGGCTCCTTCAGGTGGCAAAATTAGCTAAGCATCTATGAAATCTCTTAGGAGAGGCTACACAAATTTTGTCGCCTCTTCTACTGCTTTATCGATACCTGTTGCTACTTCGTAGCGGTTAGCGTCCTCTACCATGAATGCCGGCGTGGAAACAATGCGGTTGATCGGATCAACAACGCAACCATTCGCCATAGCCTCTTGGATTGTAACCCAAGAGCATTTATTTTGAGTATTTCTGTCCATCCCCATCGTTATAATTAAATTTTTCTCATTTTTCAATGCGATAGCGACAACAGCAGGGGATATGCAAATAGCAACAATAGGTTTTTTTTGTTTGTGAAACGCAAGGATAATCGTTTTTAAGCTTTCAAGGACCTCTCCCTCAAATCCACGTGTTCTAAAATTTGAAAGTATTTCAGCAGCCCCTAATCCCCCCGGTAGACAGAGAATATCGAACTCTTCTACCCTGAGCTCCTCTATGGGGTGTACATTACCCCTGGCTATGCGGGACGCCTCGTCAATTACGCCTCTTTGTTGAAGCTCTTTTTTACTCCCTTTAAGATAGGAGCGAGCCATGAATGTCTTGTCAGGGGCAAAACCCTCCCAAAGAACCCCCCTTTTCTCTAGGGCCATAAGGCATAAAACCGCCTCACTAATTTCGGTGCCCTCTTTATGACCACACCCAGAAAAAATCACTGCAGCTCGCACCTTAACCCTCCTTAGATCTCGTTTAAGAACATAATCTTTTTATTTTTAGGCGAAAAATCGACTTTCGTTTTTTTAATTTTCAAAAATATATTAAAAAAATTTTCAATGTAATTCATGATTTTTTTGATAGAAAGAACCCAGTAGGTACATACTTTTGAAAATTCATCGAATACAAAAGAGATTACAAAATCAAATAAAAATTTGCTCTTGAGTCAGCTCTTGAACCAATGGTGTTACTTTTTCGAGATTCTCCTTTAAAAAATGCTTTAATCCGGTAAATCTCTGATCGACAGCAACACTTTTGACGGCTATAGCTATCGCCCGTTTCGAGCCTACCAAGATGACAAGCCTTTTGCCTCTTGTGATTCCTGTGTAGACAAGATTTTTTACTAAGAGTTTGAAATGGCTTGTGTGGACGGGCATGACAACAACTGGGCATTCACTTCCCTGGTATTTATGCACGCTCACCGCATACGCTAAAATGAGTTCGTCTATTTCAGTAAAATCATACTCGACTTCCATCCCATCAAAAAGAACAACAAGCCCCTCTTTTTCCTCATCAATCTCTACGATTCTCCCCACGTCCCCATTAAAGACAAGCTTATCGTAATTATTGCGGATTTGCATGACCTTGTCTCCAAGGCGAAAGGTGCGCCCCATTTTGGTCACTCTTTTAAGAGAGGGATTGAGCTTATCTTGAAGAGCTACATTCATGTTTAAAGTCCCTAAAACCCCCTTTTTCATGGGTGACAAGACTTGGATCTCCTCAAAAGGATGGGCGTTTTTTTCCTGAGGAAGCCTTGTGCATACAAGCTCGAGGATTTTATTGAGTATATCCTCTGGTTTTTCCAGTGGGATAAACCAGAAATCCGATTTTGGGTCCTCCTCGAGCTCAGGAAATAGGCCCTGATTCACTCTATGTGCATTCCGTACAATTCTTGATCCTTTGGCTTGTCGAAAGATCTCTTTTAAGCGAGTTGTGGGTATTCTTTGCGATTCGATAAGGTCCTTTAAAACGCATCCTGGACCCACGCTGGGGAGTTGATCAATATCCCCAATGATGAGGAGGCGTGCTTTTAGAGGTACAGCTTTCAAAAGATGTGCCATCAGCTGCGTATCGATCATGCTTGCCTCATCTAAAATAAGTAGATCACAAGCGAGTGGATTCATCTTGTTTCTTTTGAATCCGCCCTGAGTAAAATCCATTTCAAGCAAGCTGTGGATAGTAGATGCTTTCTTTTTTGTGATTTCACTCAATCGTTTGGCAGCTCGTCCAGTAGGTGCAGCAAGAAGAATTTTTGAGGTAAGTTTTTCCGAAAGTGTCAAAATAGCCTTAGTGATGGTGCTTTTACCGGTACCCGGCCCACCGGTGATGATATGGATCTTCTCTTCCATACTCTTTGTAATGGCTATTTTTTGTTCATTGGCAAATTCAAGCCCTAACTGTTCTTCTACCCATGGAATCGCTTTTGAGCTGTCAATTGACCGCAAGCCACAAGAGTGCCCCTCTAGCCTTTTGAGCTCTTCTACAATAGCTTTTTCGGTCTCAAATGAAGATTTCGTCCAAAGCATTTCATCCTGGGCACTCTCAAAAAGCCTGATCGATACAAGGCGACCTTCATTCACAAGCGGCTGAATCTCTTTTTCAATCAAATCCTCATCCACCTCTAAAAGGTTTTTTCCATGCTCAACTAGCCCTTTGATCGGATAACAGGTATGCCCCTCGTCGCAAAGAACTCTGAGTATGTGCTCTATTGCAGAACGGATCCGATCAACGGAGTCTTTTTTTATTCCAATTTCTTGTGCTAACGCATCAGCCGTTTTGAATCCTATTCCCGGGATATCTCTTGCTAACTGGTAGGGGTTGGTCTGAATGATCTCAAGCGCCTCTTCTTTATAGCGACGATAGATTTTTTGAGCCAAAGAGAGGCTCACGTTGTGCCCCCTCAAGAAAACCATCACGTTCCGGATGGCGCCTTGCTCAGTCCATGAACTTTTGATTTTATCTAATCTTTTTTCTCCAATCCCGTCGACCTCCTCCAAACGTTCAATATTTCGGTCCAAGATATCAAATGTCTTTGTTCCAAAATATTCTACAATCCGCTTGGCATATGTAGGCCCGATTCCCTTAATAACACCCGACTCCAAATAGCGCTCTATCCCTTTCAGATCTTTGGGCAGACTCACTTGAAATGCCTCCACAACAAACTGTCGGCCAAATGCAGGATGGTGTTTCCATAAACCTTCAGCGGTGATCGTTTCTCCTGAAGAAATAGGCATCATGTTTCCTACTACCACAACCGGTTCTTTAAGACTGGGACTTTTTAATCGCGCAACGGTGTAGCCGTTTTCTTCATTTTGAAAGACAATCTGATCGATCGTTCCGGCAAGAGTTTCAAGCATAAGGCTAGAGTGTAACTCAAAACGGCGTTAGAAAACAAATAAACACCCTTTTTTTTTCTTGATGCAGAAAACTTGAATCTAAAAAAATATTTATTTTATGGCTTATTTTTGAATTACTTTGAAGATTTAACGAAGATTGTGATAAACTATACCCTAGTAATATCCTTTTTTTGATAGGATAGTTCATCCCTGCCCTTTTTGAACTTTATTTTTGATAAAACAGGAAAATATATAAATTTTTTAATATAATTTCTTGAGGTTTTATGCATGTAGCTCGCAGTGTTGTTAATACGTTAGCCATATCTAGAAGTTTTTTTTTTCATGATATTTGTAAACGACAAGAAGAGCTTGACGGCAATCGAAATTTAAATGTTCTCGCAACTGAATGCATTTGTTTAGATGTACTAGGAAATTTTGTTAATAAGGCAGCCAAACCAACCTCCCTTTTTAGTCGCTCATGGAGGAATGTTCATTTAGGATTAGAACTTTTGCCTTTTGCCTATCTCGGAATCTCTTATAAAAAACCGATCTACCTGGAAAAATTTGACTATCTAATCAAAAACGGATCTAAATGGTTAGATGTTGCAAAACTTGTCGGTATTGTAGCTCTTTTCTATCTCAGATCTTTTGAAGCAGCAATCGGTATAGTAGTCGGATTATCGCTGGCGTATTTGCAAAAAAATACTAAGCTCCCTCGTTCTATATACGAGATACTACGGTTTTTAAGTACACCTCTTCTTGTATGGAATTTCTTTATGAGACCCATCACTGGAATTCTTTCTTTAGTTGAAAAAATCTTAATAAGTTTGGAGCTCGGGAAAAAATTCAATAATCATCTAGTTTCCAAAGAGGGAGGAATTGATTTTACGTTGGTAAATACTACTAAACCTCGCGATATAGATCCCGAACAGTTAAAGCTCTACGTACAAAAGCTCAGTTCTCAAGAAAATATAGATTTTTTTCGTGAGTTGGAATTTGACACCTCTTCGGTTCACAGGATACCCCAGTACCTAGACATAACAATCCAAGACAAACTTCAGAACGCGACAAAACAGGAAATACTAGAGGCTTTTTCAAAAAAAATCGAGGAGCTTTCCCTGCAACAACACGCACAACAGGGGTTTGAAAGATTAAAGAAAAGCTATCTTCTTGGGAACAGTTCCGACGTATTGCCCGTACAATGGAGCAAATTCGAAAAGATGTTTGGCCTTTTCTTGAGACATTTAATCACTCTAGATGAAGAGGAGCTAACGCCAATCCTTAAAAATCTTGAAGATGTTGGCAGTCACTGTGTCGATGCTTGGGTTGGAGAACTTGGAGCCATTTACCCCGATACTCAGCATTCTGGCCTTAAGAATAAAATCCATGCCTATTTTGCTGAAGTTAGGACTAACTTGTTAAATGCTTTTGTCATGTCTTTGTATCAAGAAAATCGGAAAACATTCATAGGCACTGTGCGAAATAAGTTTATAGATTTGGGCGGGGGCGTAAATGATGTCCATTACATGCAAAATCTACATCTCATCCTACGACATACATGGAGAACGAAGCTTGCAGAATTCGCGACAAGTTCCTCTGCAAACCAACAAGATTTCATTGATATTTTCGTGCTAAATCCGATCTATAAACGTATACATTTAAAAGGTGGCGTGCTTGCCCCTCAAATGTTCAGACCCGATTATTGGATTCAAGAACTTCACGGGGCTATGAAGCCACAGATTTCTATTGTAGAGCAAAAAAATGGCTTTGAAAAAGTGGTGAAGTCTTTTCAAACAATCCCATCGCAAGATCTTTTAAGTTGGATTGGAGAAAATCAGGATAAGTATCCGCTTATTAATGAGAATTACGAATACAATCCCGCTTTTTTCCATTCTACCTTAGATGATTCGGGTAAAGAATATCTTCAGCTCACTGAAAAAGGGGCAGCTTTGGTCCTTCTTGATGCAGGTATCCTTAGAGTTAAAGCTTCGTAAAAAAAAGTCTTGATTCCTATTTTTCTCTACAGTCTGGCAAGTATTTCAACCATGCAACGGAAATATTGCCTTAATGGGTACTTAAGAGATAATTAAACATTAAACTTTTAGCATTTTACCAATGGACTGCCTCGGCTAACTCAGGGAAATAGTAGTAAAGTTTAATCAAATGATCTGTTAGAATACCTCTTTATTCTAATTATTTAGTTGGAGTTTTTGAGAATGAACGGTTTAAATCTTTTTTTGCCTTCTGTGTTTTCGCAATCTCAGGAAACAACCCTCGAGAGTCTTGCTTCAATAGAAAAAACAAAAGAGCTTATTGAGCAAAACTACACAAAAAATTTTGAAAAAGAGGTAATGGAAAATCCCGAAAAGTTTTTAAAATCCCTTGAGAAGATAGTCGAAAAAACCAAAATACATATCTCTTTAGAGGAAGTAAAATCTTTTATTGAAAAAGAGCTGCAATTTGCCAGTGTTTTCCAACAGGCACTTTTGCCCCCCCCCTCCTCACTGAAAACAAAAACCAAAGATTTATTAGCCAGTATCGTCCTGCAAATGGACAATATGGTGCAAGCTTTTGGGATAAAAGATTTATTTGATCCGCCGAAGCATGAGTGGAGCGCGAGCCAAAAAGTCCATACAATATCGATGCTGAGGGCTACTATTTCCGAGATACTGACTGTTCCGTACAAAATCGGATTCGCGATGTTTAGTGCTTTTTTTATTTTGTTGAGCCTAATTTGGGATAAGCTGGAGCCGATTCCCTCATTTTTACCGAAATGTCAAAATCTATCGGATGATGAGGTGAAAGGAAATAAGGAATACTTTGGACGAGTAGAGGTGATTCAGACCATTGGAAATATTCTAAAAATCGGAAAGCATCCGATACTGGTAGGCCCCTCAAGAGTTGGAAAGACCCACACCGTAAAAGCTTTTGCAAAGGCGGTCGGCGAGGGGAAAATTCCCGAGCTCAAAGGTAAGAAGGTTTTTTATGTCAATAGCTCCATTTTGGTTGAGAAGCAGCCAAGCTGGGCCAGTGTCCATCCATTGAAAGCGCTTAGCGAAAGGATGGGGCGTCACAGAGACAATATCATTCTGGTTTTGGATGAGATACACATGGTAGCCAAAGGGGAGGAAAAGCTTGCCGATGTATTAAAAACCATGTTGGATGAGGGAGGAGAGCTCCCACATGTGGTCGGGATCACCACCGATAAAGAATATGCGGAATACGTGGAAAAAAATAGAGCCTTCAGCCTCCGATTTCAGCCTATACTCCTCAAGGGATCGACAGAAAGTGAAACAAAACTGATCTTGTCTCAGTTCGCCTTAAAACACCCTTCCCGCCCCATCATGGAAGAGGGGACTATCGATCTTATTCTCAGGTTATCTTCCGGACAAAATGAGGAGGATCTGCCCCAACCTCAAGCTGGATTAAACCTTTTAAAGCGCTGCATCAACCATATTCAAACATTTACTATGACCGATAGACAAAATAAAATCCTCTGTTTGGAGCGAGAAATCCTTAGTTTGCTTTCTGTGGATCTGGTTGGTAACCAGCGTACATCTTCCCTTTTAATCGAGAGAAAGGAAGAGGAACTAAAAGCCTTGAAAAAAGAGGAGTCCTTGACTCTTGAGCGCCTTGAGAATTTTGAGAAGCTGAAGTCTTTTTACCAAATGTTACGCCGGGAAAGGTTTGAGTCGGTTTTAGAATCTTCAAAATACCAAACTAAAGGTGATAAAGGGTGTAAAAAAGCATTCTGGGCCTACGTTTTGCAGCATTTTATCGAGCCCGTTTTTTTAGAAAAAATCAAGGGTGAGGCAAAGGAATTAGGACTTGAGCCGTTGATCACCCGTGATTTGGTTCAAAAGCTTGCCGGCAAAAATTTTTGAAAACACCCTGTTATAGGGATGTGAAATAGAGGGTTTTTAAATTCGATTTTTAAGAAATTCTTCAATTCAAACCTATAAATCCTGACGAAAAAAACATGAGCGAGTCTTAAAGTATTTTTAGACGCACATACTCTAACGACCTTTTTTCTCAACAGCGGCAATTAGACCGAGGACAACATTTTTTTGTCCTAACGATGGTTTTAGTACTTTTTTTTGGTGCACGGCAACTAAATATCTTCCTCTTGTGGTGAGGAGTCTTCTTTTGATACAGATAGACAAAAGATTAAAAAATCCATCTAGCTGAATTTTTTTTGTAGATGCTTTTACCATAAGGACCGTAACAACCTCGAGTGAACAAGGGCAAAGACATTTCTTTTTGCCTTTTAAGAGGTTTACAGGTCGTTACACCAATAGCAAATAAGGACCTCATAAAGCTTAAAGCTGTTGGGCTAGGTATTATGAAAGAACTTAAAGACTGGATCACAATCAACAACGAAAGGCTCCTTTTGGCCCATGAAAATGGTTTCAATCAGCTTTTTTTTGAAGATAGGGAAGATATAGAAGGGTGTAGGCTTTTATACCTTACCGATCAAATTCTTCGATTTTTTTAAGATATGGGTGTTTTTTAAAACCAAAGTCATGAGAACTTCTAGTACTGCAAGTCCGATTTTACGTTTAAAAAAGTCTTGATTCCTATTGCTCCTCTCAGTTATCACCGAGGATAAACTGAAGGGAGATTTCTTTTTGATGGGCAAAGAGTTTTTAGAGTCTAAAAAATGTTCTGCCTGTTCAGGGCTTTTTGAACCGATCAGCTCGAAAGAGATCCCTCCCCTTTTAGCTCAATTAGATGGCTGGGTCGTGGAGGGGGAAAAAAGGTTGGAAAAAACATTCCATTTCAAAGATTTCACTAAACCTCTTCAACTTTTAAACGCAGTAGCTTTCGTGAGTGAGATTCAGGGGCATCACCCTGATATGGAGCTCTCGTGGGGGCGGCTTTTCGTAAGAATTACTACCCATAAAATCAACGGACTGCATTTAAATGATTTTATCTTAGCCAAAAAAATCGATGAAATCTGTAGGGTGTCTTCATGATTGTCTTAGAGGATAAAGGGATCAGGGCTACATTTGATCCTGAAAGGGGTTTAAATTTGACAAGCCTCATAATTGATGGGCATGAATTAATAGAACAATCGACGAAAAAAGATTTTCTAGAAAGCTCTAGGGGACTAGGTCCTCTTATTGGCCCCCATTTTTACCATAGAGTAGCGGACACGATACCTTACCTAGATGACAATATTCTCGATAAGCTTCAAAAAAAACTCCGATTTAGGAGGGATTCAGAGCCCTTTTCCCATGGGATTGCCCGGTATGTACCCTGGAAGGTAACAAAAGAGCAGAAAAACTCTTTTCATGCTGTTCTAGATTCTCATGATACGATTGAGGGGATTACTCTTGGGGAAATCGAGGGTTTTGATTTTGTTATGGAATTTGAAGCGACTGTTTACCAACGCGAGCTCAGGATTCTCTATAAAGCTAAGAGCACCACTCAACCTGTTGTTGTAGGTTTGCATACCTATTACGCTTTAGAAGATTCGATGAAGACCATAGATTTGGTCGGAAGCCCTTTTTATTACGATAAGCTCAAAAAAAAATCGGTTCCTCCAGAGTGGTACGGAGCCCGCGGGCTAAGAATACCTCTCGATAAGCCCCTAGATTATACCTTTTCACCCCAGCTCGATAAGGAGGGGTTTGGAGAGGTAGAGGTCCAAAGAGGGGTCTCTACATTCCTTATTCAAGCAAAAGCTTCTCCCGATCTTTCCTTTCAGCTCTATAGAGGTGAAAATAGCCCTTTTATCTGCATAGAGCCTATTGCAGCTTTAAACCCAAGAATTGTGACACAAAAAAACGCCTCAATTGAGGTAAGGATTTCGCTTTAATGGCCCATTTTTTTCGTTATACTTTAGCTCCACTCTTTTTAATGGTAGCGACCCCGATTTTTGCATTTGTTTTTTGGTTTACAGCTACCGAGTACCAAGGATCTTTGCTCAATCTCAAAGAGTTTTTCTTACAACAGGGATTTATCAACGGGTTATATGCAATAATCGCCCCCGTTTTTTTTGGTTCTAAGTTTGCTTGGATTACAATCGCCTGCTTCATGGTTTTTGAGATCCTTTTAATGAAAATTGTTCCGGGAAAAAAGTATTTTGGACCCACAACAGCCAAAGGGAATATCCCTGAATACAAAGAAAATGGGTTAGCCTGTTATCTAATTACTTTAGCGCTTTTTTTTGTCCTGACTCATGCAACAACTTTTTTTCGTCCCGAATACCTGTACTCTCATCTTGGTGAGTTCATAGGGGCCATGAACCTTTTTAGCCTTCTTTTTTGCGCTTTTTTATACCTTAAAGGGATCTTTTCTCCCTCTACTTCGGATCATAGTAAAACAAACAACCTCATATTTGATTTTTATTGGGGTACAGAGCTTTATCCGCGTGTTTGGGGTATAGATCTAAAGCAATGGACAAACTGCCGATTTGGAATGATGGGATGGCCTTTGATCATTTTATCCTATTTATACGCCCAAAAAGAGAGTAGCGGATTCACGTACGCTATGTTGGTAAGTGTTGGATTACAGCTCGTTTATATTACCAAATTCTTCGTTTGGGAAAAGGGGTATATGCGCTCTATTGATATCATGCATGACAGAGCGGGTTATTATATCTGTTGGGGTTGTTTGGTATGGTTGCCAGTCATCTACACCTCAGTTCCCCTTTTTTTAGTAGGATTGCCCGAATCTCTACATTTACTAACGGCCGTTTTCATCTTTATAGTGGGTTCTATCGCAATTATCATGAATTTTTGGTGTGACTATCAGCGCATGCTCTTAAGAGAGCAATTCCAGAAAAAACACAAACTTTTTGAGATAGATTATATTGAAGCCATCTCCAAGGAGGGTGAGGATAAAGGGAATGTTTATCCGCTTATAACAGGTGGTCTATGGGGAATATCAAGAAATTTTAGGTATGTTCTCGAGCTTTTAGGGGCATTTTTATGGACTATCCCTGCAGGGTTTTCATTAGCTCTGCCTTGGTTCTATTTTGTTTTTCTATTGATATTGCTGGTCGATCGAGCCAATCGCAACGACCAAAGATGTAAAAAAAGGTACAAAGAGGATTGGGATCTTTATTGCAAAAAAGTCCCATATAAAATTTTTCCAGGTGTTTATTAAAAAATTAGGAGGATGACATGGGAGGACAAATACAACCACCTTCAAAATGGGGGGGTGTAGGGGGTTATTACCAATTTGGAGATAGTCCCGACTTTAAAACTTTGATGCAGAACTTTTATCAAGCTCTGATCGACGTCCAAAAACAACCAAATCTTGTAAACTTAAGAAGCAATTCCTCAAGCTTACAGGAAGTCTACGATAAACTTGCACCCTTTAAAGATCAGGGTAAGCTAAATTTTCTTAGACAAATATGAGGCTCTTAATAACAAGTTCTTAGCGTTCATGAATCTATCAAAAAATTCCCATCCCCACTCAAATTAAACCGGTGGGCAGTTGGGTGAAATGGATTAAGCTTATGAAGAATTTCACAATCATTGGACCCAGTTTAGCCAAGACACAAATGCGGGAAAATATTTAAAAAAATTCCAGTTATTTTAAGAACAAAACCAATTTTGCTGATTCGCAATTATTTCAAGCTATTGAAATAGACTACAGCCAGCCTGCACGAAGTAGCCATGCCGATGATTTCAATAATTTGAATATACAATATCAAAACGCTTTCAATGATTTGATGAATACGGTGGGCAATTACCAGTAGCTAAAACCTTGGGGTTTTTTTGGCTAAAGAAAGGGTGCTAGAAACTATCAAAAGAGTTTTTCTCCACTATATCGGAAAGAGTTTCATAAATTGCTAAACAGGCGGCTTGTGCTGTTTTTTCGACTTTAGCCCTTTCGTTGTTTTTCCATTGAACTTTGTGTTGCGAAGAGTAGTTTTGAAAGGCTTTGTAAGCATTAAGTAGAGATTGTCTACCATGAGCCAAAACCTCCTGAACCTGTCCATTTGTTAAAAAAGAGTGATTCAACATTTCGGATGGAGTATTGTTTTCGTCTGTAAGCGCCTCGATGTAAGGAAGGTAAAGTTCAAAGGCCGCATCAAAAGCTGTCTCTTCATCCAAAGCGTACTTTTTACTAAGGTGTTTTTGTAGCTGTAGGGGATCAAAGACTTTAAACATTTCAGAAACTGGGACGACAATAGCCCCGCTAGAACCGGTAAACGATTTAAATTTATCAGGAAGGGCAAAATAGAGATTTTTTGCAAAATTTCTTGCCTTGAAATGATTTTGGGGAAGCTCTTTCAGGTTTTTTTGAACAGAAAGTTTTTTCAAATCTATAGGGACAATATTCTCCATCTTTTGTGAGGCCTTAGCCATTCTATAAGGCTCAGAGGTAATCAAGGCCCGAATATTTTTAAAAATCGTGTCTGAAGACTTGAGGTGCGATTCTTGTTTAAGACTCTCAATCAAACGCCTCGATTCCATATCCCTTGACGGGGGTTTATGGGGTTCAAAGGTCGCGCGTTGCATAAACTCTTTCAGCTCATCGCTACCGTAGCCGCTGAAAAAAGCAACACCAGGCTCAGGCATATAACAAGAAAGGGGAAAAACACTATTCATAGCGCTGCGCACAGCCATGTCTATTTTTGTTGCTGCCTTTGAAAGTTTACCTGCTGATTGCGGCATATTGTAGCCAAAGCTGACAACAGAGGGGAAGGCATTTCCTTCTGCGAGGTAATCTAAAATTGTGTCGTCCAAAAGTCTAAAATACCCCTTTTCTCCTTTTAAAGAGATGGCATCATCGTCCATCGTTAGAAAATAGTGGGTGTTGTCAGGAGCAAGTCTTGCCATAGTATCTGTTAATTCACGGGCTGCAACACTTTTTAGGATCCGGTTTCGGATTTTGCAAAAAGGGATTCTATCGAGAATAGAGGGCTTTAGTTTTCCCTGTTCAGTAAGCTCGATTTCTTTTCGTAATAAGGCGCCCTTCGAAGGATCCAGCATCTTCACTTTCTTGAAAGCTTTGCGCGCTTTATCGAGATAGGGGGGAGCTTTTTTAGATTGTTTGTAGCTAAAGGGGATTTTCCAGAAAAACCCCTCAGCCTCAATGTGTAGACTATCAGGGGGAACAAAATTTCTAACGACTTTGATGAATTCCTTATTCAAAGCCCGATCAATTGATTTGTATTGGTTCAACCCAAAACAGACAAAAAGTCTCGACTTTGCCTCAGAAGAGGAGTCAACCTTGCCGGGTTCGTAAAAACCCTCTTGAGCGAGTATCTTTACCTGGTCTTGAATTTTTTTGTATAAGGGGATCTGTTCACCCTCTAAGTGTAAACGGGGCTGCATGGAAGAGGGAATTGTCACCCAGTAGACATTTTCCGACTGATCTACACTTTTTTCTGATTGGATGGGAGTTTTTAAAGTCTCAAAACGTTTTGAGGACAATTTAGCCAACCCCTTCTCGCTTAAAGCGTAGGGGAAATGGGTAGAGAGGGTCGCACTTTCAGAAAATAATAGATCAAATAGCCAATCTTGGTTCGCTTTTTTCTCTTTCAGATGCACTTCTAGGTGCTTTTTAGCCTCAAAAAGAGGAACATTATTCACAGACATCCTGTAAAATATATCATATTTTATTATTTTTTTCACTATCTGAAATTTAAGCACGTAAAGATCAGGCTCTTGCATTTTTAGGGAAAAAAAGATAAAGCCAAGTTTAATGGTCATCAAGCTAGGGTTGCCGATCGCATCGGTTGTAGGGGTTTTATTGGCGGTAAGCGCCATGGTTGTAGGCGCTCAAAAAGCTCCCTTACGCCCGGTTCTTTTCCCTCCGTCAGTGTCTCCCTATAAACACACGATAGCCGGAAGCGGGGTTGTAGAGGCCTCTTCGAACGATATTCACATCGGCACTCCCTTTAACGAGATTATATGGGATATTTTTGTTAAAGTGGGGGATGTAATCAAAAAAGGGGATCCGATTTTTCAGCTTGATACCAGAACCTATGAGGCGCAACTTGTTGAGGCGATGGCTGCCAAAGAAAGGGCTCAAATTGATTTGGAAAATGCGGCAACCGAGCTTACTTTGTATGATTCTCTTAAAGATAAACGGGCGATCAGCTTGAATAGCTATAACCAAATATTTTATAAAAAACAGGCTGCGTTGGCACAAATTGAGGTGCAAAAGACAAAAATACGCACTGCTCAAACATTTATCGACCGGTCATTCATTATAGCTCCCTGCGATGGGAAAATTTTGCAAAAAAATATTAACAAAGGCGAGACCGCAAACCTTTTCGTTGCTGAAAGTCTCGTAGTGTTTGGTCCGATTTGTCCCTTTCACCTTAGGGTGAGCATCGATGAAGATGATGCTTGGAGATTTAAATCCAACACCCCCGCAACCGCTTTTGTGAGAGGCAATAGTTCAATTTGTTTTCCTTTGAAATGGGTGCGTACAGAGCCTTTAATGATCCCCAAAAAAAATTTGACGGGGGATAACTCGGAAAGAGTCGATACGCGTGTTTTGATTGTGATTTATGAATTCGACTGTCAAACTCCTTTTGTTTATGCCGGGCAGGTGATGGATGTGTACATAGAATCGATACCGGCCGACACAAGGTTTATGAATGGGAAAAACTAGATTTATAGCCCTTGGATTACTTTGGGGTTGTAGCGTTGGTCCAAAATACCATGAGCCGAAAATTGAAACCGCTAGAGATTATAAAAACGCTGAGGGGAGTGTGGATGCAGAGGATCCCTCTTATATCTCTTTGAGCTCTTGGTGGAAACAGTTTGAAGACCCTGTCTTAGATCAAATAGTAGACCAAGCTATCCAAAAAAATTACAATCTATTGATCGCATTTGAGAGAATCAAACAGGTAAGAGCTTATTACAACATTAAGACCTCTAACCTTTTCCCTACCTTAGATTTCAATGGAACTTTTAGCCGTTACGCAACAAGCCAGAACCTTTTTGATTCCCCCTTCCTAGGTCCCAGAGTACAGAATCTTTTTCAATTAGGGTTCGATGTACAGTGGGAAATTGATCTTTTTGGACGCTTGAGAAATTTAAAAAATGCGGCTCTCATGGATCTGTTTGCTACTAAAGAGGACTTTCAATCCCTTTACATCACTATTTTAGCTGATGTAGCGCGCAATTATACCCTGTATAGAGCGTTTGAAAAAAAGCTGAATAATCTCAAAAAACAGGTGCAAGTGCGCACTTTGATCAATGAATTGAATCTCTCTTTAGCAAAATCGGGTCTGGAATCTTGGGAAAAATATTATACAACGCGTGCTGAAATTCGAGCCATAGAGGCGAAGATCCCTCAGCTTGAAATGCAGGTGCAATACGCAAACAATCGTATCGCTATTTTGATTGGTGAGCAGCCCGAAAATTTCACCTTAAAAGGGGAGGGGGAGATTTTAGCTGCCAAGGGGCGTGTTCCGTTGGGCCTACCCTCGGATCTTTTAAGGCGTAGACCCGATATCCGTCAAAAAGAAAGAGAGCTTGCTGCTGCAACCCATAGAACTGCGGCGGCTGTTGCCGACTTTTTTCCTACCTTTTCTTTAAGTGGATCTTATGGTTGGGAGGCGAGCCGTTTTTACAAATGGTTCCGTCCACAAAGTAGTTACTGGGACATAACACCGGGCTTAACTCTTCCTTTGATCAATTTTGGACGGATACAGGCCCAAGTGGATCTGAAATACGCAGAACAAAAAGAGCTCTTTTACGATTACCAAAATGTTGTTTTGCAAGCCTTGGAGGAGGTAGAGAACAATCTATTTACCTATTTACAACAACAGGTAAAAATCACCACTTTGGATCTGGAAGTGCATGATTTTTTTGAGAGTTATCAACTGGCACTTAGCCGATTTCAATCGGGGTTGAGCCCATTATCTGAGGCGTTATTGCAAGAATGGTACTATCTAGGTTCCGAATATGAGTGGATCGAGGCAAATCAAGTTTTATCAGAGGGTCTTATTGCCATTTATAAATCTTTAGGCGGGGATTGGGAATGTTCCTCTACGCCCTAAAAATGCTCATCAATGACAGAGCGAAGTATATTGGGATTGTCATGGGGCTCTCTTTTGCTTCATTTATTATTGTCCAGCAGGCCTCTATTTTTGTCGGTTTGATGCTAAGAACGGTGGGTTTTATTCAGGATACCCCTCAACCAGACGTTTGGGTGATGGATGAGAAAGTGCAATTTATTGATGATGTGAAACCGATGAGCGATACGAACCTCTATAGGGTTCGAGGCGTTGATGGTGTAGCCTGGGCAGTTCCTCTTTATAAAGGAATTCTTAAAGCAAGACTTTCGAGTGGGAACTACCAAAATTGTAACCTCATTGGAGTGGATAGTGGCACCCTCATTGGTGCTCCTCCTATTATGCTAGAGGGGAATATTGTCTCGCTTAGAGATCCAGATGCGATTATTGTGGATTATGTGGGTGCGAATAACAAACTCTCTTTTGATTTTCCCATCAATCAAAAACCCCTTGTTGTGGGAGATGTTATCGAGATCAATGATAATAGGGCAAAGGTGGTAGGAATCTGTAATTCTGCTAGAACTTTTCAATCTCAACCAGTAGTTTATACCACTTTCAATAGAGCCCTCAATTTTGCCCCAAACGAAAGAAAACTTCTTTCGTTTGTCTTGGTAAAAGGTAAAGAGGGTGTAAACCCCAAAGAGCTTGCAAAAAAAATTCGTAAAACTACAGGACTGAAGGCCTTTGATGCAAAAGATTTTAGATGGTTGACGATCTCTTATTATCTAAAATACACGGGAATTCCTATCAATTTTGGGATAGCGGTTCTTTTAGGTTTCATTATTGGGACAGCAATTGCGGGGCAAACATTTTACAATTTTACCTTAGATAATCTTCGCTATTTTGCAACCTTTCGCGCGATGGGTGCCCCTATAGGGATGTTGCGAAAAATGATTCTTTTGCAATCTTTTTGGGTCGGTGCGATTGGTTGGGGACTAGGCACGGGTGCAGCATCTATTTTTGGTTTTGTATCCAAGTTTAGTGAGCTCTCTTTTGTTTTAACCTGGTGGCTCTTTTTAGCTTCCATGCTGGCTGTAGGATTTATCTCAACCCTCTCCTCCTTTATATCTTTAAGAAAAATTCAGAAGATGGACGCGTCCATCGTTTTTAAAAGCTAGGATCAAATTTCATGGAAGCTATACGCTGTGAAAAACTCTGTAAAACTTATGGTTCAGGTCCAAATGCGGTTCAGGCTGTAAGGGGAGTTGATCTACAGGTGAATACTGGAGAGCTTCTTTTGATTGTAGGACCCTCTGGGTCGGGCAAAACGACTTTAATCTCTTTAATAGCCGGTATTCTTCCCTACGAAGAGGGTGAATGTAGAGTCTTTGGGGAAGAATATAAGGAGATGACGGAGGAAAAAAAGACCACCTTTAGAAAAAATACTATCGGGTTTGTTTTTCAATCGTTTAATTTGATCCCCATGCTGACTGCAACAGAGAACGTAGCGGTTCCTTTGTTGCTAAACGGAATTTTGCCCCCCGATGCAGAAAAAAAAGCTAGAGAACTTTTAACTGAACTAGATCTCAAAGACAAGCTTGATATCAGCCCAAAAGAGCTTTCGGGAGGTCAGCAGCAACGCTTAGCGATAGCTCGTGGTTTTATTCATGAGCCCAAATTGATTGTTTGTGATGAACCAACAGCCTATTTAGATCACAAAACAGGGGATATGGTAATGGATATTTTAAAAAACAAGGTCTTGAACAAAGATCGAGCCATCATCGTTGTTACCCATGATCCAAGAATTTTTTCCTATGCAGATAGAGTTGTGCATATGGAAGACGGGCAACTTTCAGAAAAATCCCTATCTTAAACTGTTCTTAACTATATCTTTTAAATTTTTCTTCACAAAAAAAACCCATCCTGAATATCTTAAGAGGGAGTTCTAGTCTGCTATAAGGGATTTATGCGAAGCGAGTTTTCTCAAACAAAATGTGAGTATTTTTGGAATGGCCCAGTATTTGTAAGTTTATGTAACGAGGTTCAAGAAGAAACCCGATTTTCGTACTTATCTCTACTATCTTCAGGCGTATTGATCGGTGGAATGGCTTATGTTGCTCTAAACAGTAGACGTAATGTGCAACTCATGGCTCTTATAGATGGTGGAGCAAGAAAAATAGGATCTCTTTATCGAAAGTTTTTTGAAAAACACTTCCCCCCTCAAACGCAAGCTTGCCAACAAATTATCAAGGACTATTTCGAGACAGGGTTTCTAAAATTCTCGGCTCTTGAACATCTTTTGATTCAAAGTTTACTTCCCAAAGAGGCTAAATTGGTGAGCGATTTTCATCAGATATTTCAAGGGCGCGTTGATGGGAGCGAGGCGGTTCAAAGAGAGGTTACAGAGGCTATTTTGAAGATCCTCAAGGTCAAAGAAGAGCAATTATTGAATTCCTCAAGGGGTTGGGATTTTGAGGAAATAGAAAAAATGATGGAATCGCTTGGTCTTGAAGAGGCTTTTTCGGTTCTAAAAGAGGCACATCCAAATAAAAAAGAGCTTGTAAGCTTTGGCCCCTGGAATCTTTATATGAGGGCTTTAAATCTTATCCATGAAAAAAGGGCTCAAATTCATCTAGATAAATATAAAGAGGTGAACCGAAATCTCCTTCATCAGATTAAAAGTTTTATTCCAAGAGAAAAAAGGGAGATCATCGAACTTTTATTTAAAGGAGTTTTGGAAATAAAATTTGAGGGGACTCATGATTACGAGCTCGTGGGACCTCAAGAAGATTATGCTGCAGAAATTGAAAGAATAAGCCTAGAAAGGAGTAAAATCGACGGCTTTTTGAAAATTTATAGCTGTATAGATACTCCCTTAAATAAAATTGAAGAGCTCGATCCTCATAACTATTTAAGATCTTTGTTTGCACAAATCCGAGACACCTCAAGAGCAAAAGAGATTTTCTCCTCAATAGGGCTTGGGCAAATTTTTATGACCTCTTTAGCGGAAGACCCCGATTTATTAAATTCGGATAAAAGCTTGGTCGATTTGATTTTAGGACTTCAAACGAAAGGGGCGCAAATTTGCGGTTGGTAACTGTTATTCTTTAGAATCTTTTCGTTCTAAAGTGGCAGTAAGGAGTTTTAGAGGTTTTTTCATAATATTTTTGATGAACCTCTTCAGCAGGATAGAAGGTCGTGGCCGGTATTAAGTCGGTTGCGACTTCTATTCCCTTTTTTGATAGCTCTTGAATCAATCTGAGCGCCAGCATTTTCTGCGGATTCGATAGGTAAAAAATCGCTGATCTATATTGAGGGCCGATATCGGGTCCTTGTCCATTTTCTTGGGCGGGATCATGAATCTCAAAAAAGAGCCTACAAAGAGCTTCAAAATCTACTTTCAGGGGATTAAACGTGACTTCAATCGCTTCATAGTGGCCGGTTTCATGGGAGCAAACCTCCTCATATGTGGGGTTCACAACATTTCCGCCGGTGTATCCCACAACTGTCTCTATAACCCCCTCGGTACGGTCAAAATAATATTGCATCCCCCAAAAGCAGCCTCCTGCAAAAATGGCTCTCATTAGCCCTTTGGGAGTCTTTAATGGGATAAATCTTAAGGAAATGGAATTAACACAATGCCTGGTATTTTTTGGGGTGAATCCTTCATTAAGAAACACATGACCTAAATGTGCCTTGCATCTATTACAAAGAATTTCTACTCGCCTTCCATCAATATCCATTACCCGCTCGACCGCTTGATCGATCGCATCATCGAAAGCGGGCCAGCCACAATGGGAATCGAATTTGTCCTGGGAAAGATAGAGTGGGGTATCGCATTGGCGACATACATAGATACCACTCTCTTTATTTTTTTCGTATTCACCCGTATAGGGACGCTCTGTCCCTTTTTGCAAAATCACTTTGGATTCATTAGGATTTAAAGGATGGTGTCTTTTCATTTCGGCCCCTTTTTCTAAGTTACTGCATCAAATAAAAAAGCTATCAAAACAGAGGAAGAGGCTATCCCTAAAGCAAGAGGGGATTGCATGGCACATAAAGGGGCTAAAAGAATAGGGCCCAAAGTACAACTCAGGATCCAAAAGAGGGTGGATCTCTGAAAAAAAAGAGGGGTTTCAAGATTTTCTTGCTGTTGCAGTCGAATTTCTAATGATCCCAAAGATAAGGATGAGCTTGCTACTAATATTGGTATGATGATCCAAAAGATCCAAAGAATCGAATTTTGGCAAAAGGCAAAAATCCCTAAAGCTCCCAAAAGAAGGCAAGTTAAAGAGACGATACGCATCTTATCTAAAGAAAAAAAATGGATAAGAATAAAAAAGGCAAAGAACCAGATGAAAAAATAAAATGCAAAAAAATCGCCAAGAGTTTCAACGGCTAAAGAGAAATTTTCCACTAAAAATAAAGAGTTGAAGATAAGAAAGTTGGTCCAGCCAAAAATAAAGAAAAAAAGAACTAAATAGAGTCTTTTCGACTCTTTTTGTTTTATGATCAAAAGAACCTGCCCTAAAAAAGAGGGGGGGGCGGCCTTTAAATAAGAGGATGAAACAAACCCCCTCTCTTTATAAAAAAGAAGAGTGAAAAAAAATTGAAGCAAAGAAAGAAAGGAACCAAAAATGAAACCTCCAGATCCATGGATCCAAAAAAAATTGGAAAGTTTTCCCCCGATCCAAGGACCTAACATGAAGGCAAGCGCACCAGCGGTAAAAAGAATATAAACACCCTCTTTTTTGAAGGGTGGGTCTAATAAGTCATGTACCGCTCTTTGACCTATTAAGACTGTTCCAGAACCTAACCCTGTCATTAGGCGTCCGGCAAATAAAAAACTAAGGCTCTCTTCAACCGTACCAAAAGCTAAGAGACCATATCCTAAAATCGACAAAAGGCTTGACGTAATCAAACACCCAAAACTCAAGAATTTTTGGACAAAAAGACCAAAAATCCAATTTCCCAAAAGGTGCCCAATCCCAAAAAAAGCATAGAGCAAACCGATTATAGCCATCTTGTAAAGAACAGAGTCGTTGTAGGAAAAATAAAGAAAATTTGGATACAAACCTAGAAACGCAAATAAAGGAAACGGTAGTGAAAACCCTAGCCAGTCCACCATATAGGTATAGACTAGGACGTAAAAGTTTTTGCGTTGCCCGTTACAGCTGAATTGCATTGTTTTCTTTAGCCTCTTCTACCTTTATAAAAGGCCCAAACTGTTAAAAAAGCTCCTGTACCCACCAGCACCCAGCCAGCAATGTCTAGATTGTTGGCAACCGATTGAAAATAAGCAATATCTTTCTTCCCATCATTGATTTGGTTTTGGATTGGACCTGTAGCCGTTCTACTAAAAAAATAAAGGGTTGCATTTCCTGAAGCAGCTGAATTTGCTGCGTTTACAGCCGATTGCGCTTTTTTCACCTTGCGTTTTCCTTGGTCTACTTGGGAACGGATATAGTAAGACCCAATAAAAGAAGAAATTCCCAAAAGAATCAGAAGAATCCCTATTATTTTATACCATTTCATGTGCGATGTTTGTTCCTTAATCATAAGGGTTCCATCGCACATGAGATAAAAAAAAGAAATGAGTTTTTCTTTTTTTTTGAGAAAACCGGTACAGTTTAGAAGTCCACAGTCGGGGTAAAGACATTGTTAAAGTAATTGGTGGTGATATTGAGAGCAATCACTCCCACAATCTCTATTAATTCCTCCTCTTTAAATCCGTATTGGAGCATTGTTTCGATATCACTATCGGACACATGCCCCCTTTTTTCGAGCACTTTATGGCAAAACTGTAAAAGAACCGCTGTTTTAGGGTCTTCGCTTTTACATTTAAGGTTCTGCTCTATCTCTTTATGGGGGATTTCACAAGATTTTGCAATTTTGGAGTGGGCTGCAGTACAGTAGGAGCAAGAGTTAAACCCTGCAACACAAAGGGCTATTGCTTCGCGTACTTGAGGGGTGAGATGGCCATGCTCCAGGCTTTTAGAAAAAGAGGTAAAACCAGTAAACATCGATTTAGAATGCCCCATCAATTTAAAGATATTTGGGGTAAAACCTAGCTTTTTTTTCATTTCAGCTAAGTGCGTCTCTACTTGAGGGTCATAAGAGCTTTTAGGGTGAATGCGACTCATGTCTTCTCCTTTGTTAAAATGATTCCGGGTGCTGCATGTAATCCTACGAGAATTCCTCCTTCAACGATTAATTTAGAGCCGGTGATAAATTTCGACTCTTCTGATCAAAGATAGATACCGCCCTGGCTAGTCTTATGGGCTTTCCCAGCCGACAAAAAGGGATTTTTGAGGCGATCTTTTTTCTTTTCAACTCCTCATTTTGTCCAGCTTCCATCGGATCCCAATAAAGGGTATCGATGGCCCCAGCATATATGGAGTTGCAGCGAATGGGATAGTTTTGTGAGTAATACTGCAATTCTACCGATTTTGTGAGGTTTCTCACATTAATTTTAGATGCAGCATAACCGCACATTGTAGGGACACCAACATTTGTCGATCGAGAGGAGATGTTTATAATACTTTCTCCATGCTTTTTCATAGGTTGGATAGCAAAGGGGCAACCCAAAAAAGTTTCTTCCAAATTTACCGCATGATCTTTTTTAAAATCCTCCAAAACAGCAAAGGCGCACTTTTGCATGTGAATTCTAGCAATTTGAAACCCGATTTCTTGCTGAGGTCCTGTTATGATCGCTTCCTTGCTCTCCACTATACCTTCACGCATGTTTGTCTCATGATTTTCATTTACTATAAAGTCATAAAACAAAAAGAAGCAAGAGATGATATGGATCATAATTTTTTGAAAAATAGCACGAAAATTGAAAAAGCCGTATCAGAGCTATTTAGCTCTCGATAATATTAGAGCCGTTATAAATGGTTTTATTTAAAAGCCCTTCAGAATGGTCTACGATCAAAGCGACCGTTGCATCTCCGGTAATGCTGATTGTAGTGCGCATCATGTCTACAATTCTATCAATTCCTAAAATAAGGGCGATCCCCTCAATGGGTAAACCGACAGCACCAAGAACAAGGGGTAACATTACTATCGTACCACTTGGGATACCCGCACCGCCAATTGAGCCTAAAGAGCCTGTAAATCCGATGAGCACGTAATCGTAAAACGATAAAGGTTTTCCCAGAGCTTGTGCAAAAAAAAGGGCTGCAAGGCTTATGTAGATCGCAATCCCCACCATATTTATGGAGGCACCCAAAGGTAAAACAAATGAAGAACTGACTTGGGAAATACCTAAATTATCTTTTGCGACACGCATGGTTGTAGGCAAGGCTGCCTTACTGCTTGAGGTGGAAAAAGCGATTACCTGGTATTCAAAGCTTTTTTTGAAGAAGGGGATTGGGGAGAGTCCGGTCGTCATCCATATTAAAACCCCAAAAAGTAGATACTGGATGAAAAAACCCAGATACGCACAACCTACAAGCTTTAGGAGTAAAAGAAGTACAGTAGCTCCCTGGCTTCCTACAACCCACGCAGTCAAAAAACAGGCGGCCAAGGGCGATAGCTGAACAATTAGATGTACCATCTGAAATACCATGTGTGAAACCACTCGAAAAAAATCGGAGATTTTATCCGCAATTTCTCCTTTGATGGTATTGATGGTAAAACCGGTAAAAAGGGCGAAGAAAACGACTTGTAAAATAGTCCCTTGTGCCATAGCTCCAATCGCATTGTCGGGGACAATATTCAAAATGGTATCAAAAATTTGTAAAGTCGTTTGTGCGGGGGCACTATCAGGCATAAACGATTTATCTAAATTGAGTTTAAGGCCTGTTCCAGGCTCCAAAATTGAACCAATAACTAAGCCGATTGTAATGGCTAAAAATGTGGTAACAAGAAAAGCAAAAAGGGATTTTAAACCTAACCTCCCCAAAGTTTTAGTGTCTTTTACGTTGGTGATTCCGGTCACAATTGAAAAAAAGATGAGAGGAATGATGATCATTTTGATCAAGCGGATAAAAATATCCCCCAAAGGTTTAAGATAGGTGGCCCACTCTCCTAAAAAAAAGCCGAAAAGAACCCCTAACACCAGTCCAATAATCACTTTTTTCCAAAGACTCAAATGCCTCAATTTCCTATCTTAAATTTCACTAGTTTATAGTAAAGGTTTTAAGAAAAAAAAGCATCGAAAAAAGTAATCACACAAACTTAAAATTTAGGCCTGTAAAATCTTCTTTTTAGCAGCGTATTTATCAAAGGGTTTACTCACTAGATAAGAGGCAAAAAGAAATGAAAGGGGCATGATAGAAAAGGAGGCCAAAAAGCTTTCAAACGGGTAGAGGCGATTGCCCATTTCAGTCATCGAGCCAGACCAAAAAAGATCCATCAAAGTCCCTGTCAAAGGCTGTATCAGCATCGGAAGCCCCATGATGATCACAGCAGCAATTCCCATCGAGGTCCCTTTCAAATGCTCTGGACTGTTTTCAGTGATGGTAGGGTAACCTAAGACTTGCGAAGAGGTGAAAAGTCCCAGAAAAAAGAAAAGAAAACCGAGATAAAATAGAGAGGAGGGGGCAAAAAGGATCAAAAACATCGTGATACTGGATAAAATTCCCCCTAAAACCATCCAGCGTCTACGCATCCCGAAAAGATCGGAGAGTGTTCCGTACATCGGTGAACCAAAAATAGTGCCGATCGCAATCATGCTCGCTATAAACGCACTTTTTGCAAGAGAGATGCCATGAATTTGTGTCAAAAAAAGACTTGCGAAGACGGCGCTGATCACCATGAGAGGTAGGTTAAGAAAAGCCGTATACAGTCCAACTTTCAAAGTAACAGGATTTTTTAGAGCTGTTTTGAGTTCAACTAAAAGATTCTGACCCCTACTTTTTCTTTTCTCTTGCTCAGGGTTATGTATGGTCCAATATAATAAACCCAGTAAACCCACCCCAAAAAGGGCATCTAAATAGAGTGCTTGTCTCCAGCCGAATTGTTCAGCAAGAAGAGAAAAGGGCGATTGTGCCACAAATGCTCCTAGCATCCCTATTGTGATAATCCACCCCATAATACGCCCTTGCATTTTTTCATCAAACCATCGAGTCACAAGGATCATACAACTTAAAAAACAAAAAGCATTTCCAATTCCTGAGACAAAATGGCAAATTGCAGCTGTCCAAATATTGTGTGCAGAGGCAAACCCTATTGTTCCCAAAACACATAAAAAAAGAGCTGATAGAATCACTTTTCTCACCTCAAATCGGTCCAAAATCATCCCGGCTGGAAGAAGAAAAAATACGTCGGCTAAGAGATATGTAGCGCTAATGTAGCCAAAACTTGTGGCGCTTAAGCCCAAATCTTTCATCAATAGAGGGGAGATCGCATTCATCATATGTAGCTGCATTAGCTCATACGCCAAAAAAAGAGCTGCAGAAAAACAGACAAAATAAGGCATAAGTTTTTTCATAAGGCGCTCTCCATTTTAATTTCTTGTTGAACGTTAAAAACCTCTTTTCGAAAACAGCGCATGCATTTGGAAATATAACTTTCGTTTCCTCCGATCTGAATTTGTGAGCCTTTTGTGACTACTTTCCCGTCTTTGTCAATTCGCAAATTCATGGTGGCCTTTTTTGAGCAGGTACAGATCGTTTTGATTTCGGTAATCTCTTCAGCCCAAGCTAAAAGGTAGCGGCTACCCTCAAAAGGTTCGCCTAGAAAGTCCGAGCGCAGGCCATAACACAAAACCGCTACTTTTAAGTCATTAGCAACCTCAAAAAGATCCTCTACCTGTTTTTTTTTTAGAAAATGGGCCTCGTCGATCAAAATGCAACGGATATTAGCTGTGTGCTCTAATTGGTGCTCCACGTAGGACATAAAATCGAAATTTTCATCAAAAGGAACAGCCGTTTGCTTAAGACCGATTCTTGAATAGATCACAGTGTTTTCAAAACGCTGGTCGATTTTTGGAGCGAAAAGCAGAGTCTGCATCCCCCGTTCCATATAATTATAGCTTGCTTGTAGAAGAGTTGTACTCTTACCTGCGTTCATTGCAGAGTAATAGAAGTAGACCTTTGCCACCTTGAAAGTCTCCGTTCAATGCCTAATTAACCTCTCACTTTACAAACAATGAGATTTAAGAGACACCTTTTTTGAAAAGACTTGTTCCCCTAGGTGCTTTAGATGAGTTTTTTATCAAAAATAAAAAAACCCTCATCAAGTGACAGGGTTTTTCCTTAAAAATTACACCGCACGACTATCTTTTAAGTTTTACTCCAGCATACAAAAGGGCTGCAGTAACAATTGCACTGACAACGATTATTGCATTGTTGAAATTACTAGTGATTGTAATGCAACCGAACTCGTAAGGAAGATTCACGTAGAATGGAAGCAAAATATGAGAAACCATGTGAAAAAAGGCAGCACCTGCCACAA
>VGMG01000013.1 GCA_016866495.1 Chlamydiota bacterium
TTCTCCACAAAGGGTATATTATACACTTTAAACAATTTTTTTGGTATAAAAACTTATTAAAAATGTCCGCAACCTAGGGGCAAAATTTGGCTATCCCATCGCTACTAGCACTAAACAGGGTAGAGGTCTCTTCATCAGACTTAGAGATAATCTCCAAAAGAGTTTTCTCGCCAATTTGCTGCAATCTTTGTTTTAGACTCTTTCCCGGGTGCGGATCATAGTAAAACCGATTAGTATCAATAACATAGGAGCGGTCACTTGTGAGTTGCTCCAAAGAAACAGCTGCTCGCTCCATAGGTTTTTTTCCTTGGAAGTAGATATTGGAGAGGTAGATGAAGTCTAATGGTCCAAGTTTTTTTACTCTAGATACCCAACTATCAAGAGCTAAAGAATCATTAAAGTTCACACAAGAAAAAAAGATATTCCCCTTTTGAGCCATCCGTTGCATTTTTTCGAAACGGTACCGATCTGAAAGCCATGAGCTTGAGACAAACCCTGTTTTCGGCATCGTTTCTTGAAGACTAAAATCCTCCAGAGAACGACGAAAGGCGTCAACGTAACTTTTCGCTATAAGGTCGCTATCTTCAAGCCCCTCGAAATAGAAGCGATACTCACTTGATAGGGTGGCCATAACAAAATTTTGCATCGCCTCTTTTGAGGGGCAAATCTTTAGAAAAGAGAGCATCCTTTTCATAAAATGCTCTACTTTTTGTGAACAGTCCAAAAGAGCTAAGTATTGTAATTGTGTATCTCCCCCATCCGGGCGAACTGCAGCCACATCCCACGAAAAAAAGCCCGAAACTCCTAAACTTAATGCCCCTTCAGTTGGCAGTAGAGCCATCTTCTCAATTGTAGTTAAAGAGCCCTCTTCATTTGTCAGTGGATACAAACAATAGTTGGGATTTGTTTTTGATGGGCTAAATTGGTTGAAGCTTTCGAGGCACTCACTAAGAGATGGGGTCATAATAGAGAAAGAAAAAGATTTTGTTTGTTCGAAAATAGGACAATTTTAGACCCTTCTTCCCTTAATCGGTAGATTTATTTATCTCTTTGAGAAAATAACAGTCAAAAAAATATTTTCTAGCTCTCTTCTTTTCAATAAAGGGGTTTTGTCTATCATGAGAAAAAAAAGAGGTGATATGAGGACATCAAAACTTCCTGTTTATGCATTTTTTTTCATGCTGACCGCTTTTGCGGCTTTTTTAGGTTCCATGTTTGGTGTAGACTCAAGTAACGAATGGTACGAAAATCTTTATAAACCTGCGATCGTGCCACCCGAGATCGTTTTTGCGACCGTTTGGCCCATACTCTATATTCTCATAGCCCTTTCAGGTGCTCGAATTTATTTATCAAAAGGGAAAAATAGAAGCACTGCTATGAATCTTTGGGGTGCCCAACTGATTGCCAACGCACTTTTTTCCCCCCTTTTCTTTGGGTTAAAAAGCCCTATTTTGGGTTTTATAGACACCCTCATTCTTTTTGTTTTATTAGCGCTTTTGCTCTTAAAAACCTTCGATTTAGATAGAAGAAGCTTCTATTTTTTAACTCCCTATTTTCTTTGGGCGGGATTTGCGATGACTATGGCGTTTCTCATCATGATTCATCCATTTAGCTAAAAAAATTAAAACCCTCCTTTTGGGAGGGTTTTGTTTAGTTGGAAGAAGGGGAGGTAAAGGTATAGGTGCTAGTGCGCAAGGGGAGCCATTTTTTGGATGCCTCGTCGTAGTAGGTTTGTACTGCATCGTAGCCCTTCTTCGTTGGAGAAATTACCACCTTGGATTTAATCATCTTGCCTACAGCATTGGACATGCCATCAATTTCTTGAATAGAGGTCCCATCTTTTTGCATGGTAACATTTCCCATACCGTAGGAGCCCTGAGACCCTAGCATAAAGACTTTTTGTTGGCCATTAAAGTCTTTGAAAAAGGTGGTCTCGTAGGTAGCCGTTTTTCTAAAAGACTGGTTGTTGTTATCCGTATAAACAAAAGTGGTGTTTGTCACCCATTTTTGGCCAAAAGTTTCATTACGCACTTTTCTTGTTCCCGTTTCAGTTATACCGTTTGGATAACGGGGGGTAGCGACTGTTTGGGATTGGACTTGATAAACGCCCTCTTTCATAGGATAGTTTGCGTTATCTGCAAGTTTTGGGTCTTCCGCTACAAGAAAAGAAAAAAATAAAAAAGTTCCTATCATTATTTCTTCCAATTTATATAAGTGGAAATTAGTGATTTGGTTCTTTTTTTGTCAAAGCGTTTAAAAAATATGTTTGATGTATACTGAAAAAAATTTAGAAGGATGTATGCACTGTTTAATTAAAACAACCTGGCTTGATACAAACTTAGAAACAGCTTGGGAATTTTTTAGCTCACCCGATAATCTAGCTGTGATCACTCCAAAAAATCTTGATTTTCATATTTTAGATCGCTCTTTAAGCAAAGAGATGTTTGCCGGGCAAATTATTGAATACACTGTCCGCCCTTTTCCTTTTTTTAAAGTCCACTGGGTAACCGAAATCTCCCATGTAGAGCATCTCAAAATGTTTGTAGATGAGCAAAGATTTGGCCCCTACGCCTTTTGGCACCACAAACACTTTTTTACCCAGGAGGCTGGCCGAGTGAAAATGGTCGATATCGTCCACTATAAACTCCCTTTTGGTTTTCTTGGTAGACTGATTGAGCCCTTTGTTGTAAGGCCTCGCTTAGAGGAGATATTTGCGTATAGAGAAAAAACGATTCAAAAGCTTTTTCATTGATTTTTCAGAGCGGTGCTTTTTGAGTTTTTTCTATAAAAAAACTAAAAGCTTTTTGGAGTTTTGAAAGAACTTTGAAATCTTGGACATTTTTCTCGACATTTTGAACTTGTCTTACGGGAAGTAATTCTCTTGTCGTGGAGGTTAAAAAAATCTCATCTGCCTCAAGGACCTCTTTGACATCAATAGCCCGCTCTTCAACTGAAATATTCAGATCATGAGCTAAATCTAAACAAATTTGGCGGGTTATACCTAAAAGAATTCCCTCTTGAGGTGTTATAAGGGTGTTGTTTTTTACGATAAAAAGGTTTGCTGTAGAGGCCTCAAGCACCTCATTTTTTTCATTTACATACAAAATATCGTCTACAGCTAACCCCCTTTTTTGGGCATTTTGCATTCCCAATGAGGCCGATAGATAGTTCAAAGATTTGATTTGAGGGTATTGACGAACATGGTGCGTGAAATCCACAAAGATTCCCCCTAATCTTTTTTCAGGTGAAAGCTGCGGTAGGGGGAGGGCTACAGTGTAGAGCTCTATATTTGACGGTAGAAAACCCTGCAATTGCACTCCTCCTGTAACAATAAGTTTGATGGCAACATCCTCTTGACACTCCTCTAGAACCGATTCGACTATTTTCTCAATTTCTGGTAAACTATAGGGAATAGTGATCCCGATCGTTCCACAGGAAAATTCTAATCTTCTAAAGTGTTCTAAAAGACAAAAAGGGATTTTATTGTAAGTGCGTAAAAAATCGAATACTGCAACACCACGCGAAAATCCGATATCGTGAAGGGAAATAAAAGCACCCTCAATACGCTCAAGACCTTTATAAATGGGTAAGGACATAAATCTCGATTTTCAAACCGTGATGGTTTTTTTTCAAGAAAAATAGGTTCTAGATAGGTTTTAAAAAAATATTTTGAAAAGTTGTTGCACAAAAAATCGTTCTCTTAATATGGAAAGAGCTATAGACGAACTATAGAGGGCATTTATGGCACTAAAACAAACTGCAACGCACATGATGGAGCTTTTAGAGAAGGTTTATGAGGATCTTGTAAAAGCTGTAGAAAAAGAGAACAAAGCTGCTGCACAACGCGTCAGAACAGGTTCAATAAGACTAGAGAAGGTAGCAAAACTTTTCAGAAAAGAATCTGTAAAAGAGATGCCAAAAAAGAAAAGAGCGACAAAAGCTAAGGCAAAAAAACCTGCTGCTAAGGGAAAGAAAAAATAATCTTTTCCCATCTTCTTTTTTTTAAATTGAACCCGAAAAGAGATTTTCGGGTTTTTTATTCCCTTTTTTTGCTAAAATTTTTCTCCTATGGAACAGTGCGTTATTGAAAAATGGACCGAAAAAGGGCATGGAAGAGCCTTTCAACAGGGTAAGGCTATCGATATCAAGGGGGCTTTTGTAGGGGAGACTGTCCAAGTCGATCTAAAGAAAGGGAAAAGGGGGGGTAAAAAAGGGATTTTAAAATCTATTTTGAACCCCTCAGTGGAAAGGGTCTTAAAGAAATGTTCCCACACCCTTATTTGTGGAGGGTGCAATCTTCATGGGTTGAGCTACGATTCCCAAGTGCAAATGAAACAAAAAAATGTAGAGAAACTCTTTTCTCAACCTGTACAGCCCATTCTTACTGCCCAAGAGCCTTTCTATTATCGCAATAAAATGGAGTTCTCTTTTTCCCAGGACAAGGATAAAAAAAAATATCTTGGCCTTGTAGAAGAGGAATCTAGGGGGAAAGTTTTTGAACAAAAAGACTGTGCTCTTTGCCCAGAGTGGATGATTACTACCTTAAAATCTGTGTTTGACCACTGGTGCGGCACCTCACTAGATGCGTATTACCTCCATACAAATACAGGTTCTTTGAGAACTTTGACATGTCGTGTAGGTGTGAATACCGCCGACCGAATGGTGATTTTGGGTTTATCTGGAAACCCCATGTTTGCTTTAAGCTTTGAGGAGCTTGAGGGGTTTAAAGAGGCAATTTTAAACGCAAACAAGGGCTGTAAAAATTTAAGCGTTTTTGTAGTGTTGACCCATGTAGAAAAAGGTGTTCCTACCTATACCTCAGAAATGCATCTGTTTGGAAAGGACCATATCTCTGAAGTTTTATGTGGTAAAACTTTTTATATCTCACCCCAAAGTTTTTTTCAACCAAACCCCAAGCAGGCTGAGCTTTTATACAAAACAGCTTTTGATCTTCTGCAACCTAAGCCTTCAGATTCTGTTTTAGATCTTTATTGCGGTGTGGGCTCGATTGGGATATGCCTCAAAGAGCGCGTCCATAAAGTAGTGGGCATAGAGCTCAATCGCTACGCCGTTTGTGATGCCAAACGCAATATTTCTATAAATAATCTGGAAAATGTTGAGGTTACTGTAGGCGATGTCAAAGATAGCCTAGCCCAACACAAAGATACCCCTTTTGATATTATCATTTTAGATCCCCCGAGGGCCGGACTTGATGAGCAAGTAATAAGAACTCTTCAACAAATGCGTGTGGAAAAAATTCTTTATATATCTTGTAATCCAAAGAGTTTGTCTCGAGACCTTGTTTTTTTAGAAAACTGTGGTTATGCAGTAGAGATACTGCAGCCCGTTGATCAATTTCCTCAAACTCTACATCTAGAAATGATTGCCCTTTTTAAGCTAAAAAACAACTAGATCACTAAAAGGGTTTTTCTATACTCTTTTTTTGATCTGTTTTTATTCATCAAGGGTATAGAAAATGGTTTTCTTGGATTCAAGTGTTAGCACTACTCAATCTGTGGCTCAAAATCTGATTTTGCTTGCCGTCATGTTCTTGCTTTTATACTTTCTTTTTATCCGACCTGAGCAAAAAAGGCGCAAAAACTACCAACTGATGCAAGATGGATTAAGGGTGGGACAAAAAGTTTATGCAGGGGCAATTGTCGGAACAATCAAAAAAATTACAGAAAGAACTTGCACTCTTTCTACAGGCACTGCAGAAATAGAAATTCTAAAATTAGCAATAAACTACGTAGATCTACCTCAGGAGGAGGACCAGCAACCTATTTCCTAGATCTTTTAAAAGAAAAAGCCCCTCAGGTGAGGGGCTTTTTTAAAGGATTACTCTTTGCAAAGAAGTGTTTCAAAAAGCTTCATTGAACGATTCAAAAAGGGTTGAAGCGCATCATTGTGAAGCTCTTTTTGAGATAAAAGAGAGAGATCATACAGCTGCTGCAAAAGCTCTTTTGCCAGCTCAGGTTTATTTTTTTGGATCTCTTCAATTTTTGAAATCATAGGAGAGTTCGCATTCAAAACAAACGTCTTTTTCCCGAAAAGATCTTGCGAAAAGTCAGGCTTTTGTAGTCGCATATAATCTCTAAAGCGACGCTGATCTTCATCAATCATTACAAAACTGGGAACCGACGAGGAGCTTAAAGGCTTCAGTTCTACTTCAACTTTTAAATCCTTGAAGGAGTCTTTTGCAAATTGTAAAAGTTCTTCTTTAGGAGCGGCCTGTTGTGTATCGGTTAATAAATCATCTAAACCGCCGTCGATCCTTTGAAATTTTACATCGGTCATTTTAGATTCAAAGTGTTGAAATAGATGGCTGTCTATAGGGGAGGTAGAGCGTAATACGTCCACCTCTTTTTCTTTGAAAAGCTTTAAAAAGTGGCTTTCACTGGTATCAATATGGTAGAAAACTTTAGATTTTGTTTTCTCTTTCATCGCCTCAAGATACTGGGAAATGCTCACCCATTCTGCTTGACTGTTTTCAAAAAGGAGAAGATCTTTTGTTCTCTCATAAAATTTTTCATCTTGTAGATTACCGAGCTTGAGAAAAACCTCCATCTCTTTGTAGAGAGGGATATAGGCCTCTTTATCCTGGTTGTAGAGCTGGTTCAGTTTATCAGAAATTTTTTTCGAAAGGTGACTTCCTAATTGTCGCACCGTTTTATCCATGTGGAGATAGCTTCTGGAGACGTTTAATGGTAAATCCGGGCTATCGATTGCACCTCGCAAAAGAGTCATGTACTCAGGGAGGAGCTCTTTAATGTCACTTGAGACATAGACCCGGTTGCAGAAAAGTTTTGTGTAGCACTTTCCAAACTCTAATCTTTCGGTCACTTTTGGAAAATAGAGAATACCTTTTAAGTTAAAAGGATAGTCGATATTTAAATGGATCCAGAAAATCGGTGCCGGCTCAAAAGGGTAAAGTTGCTGGTAAAAATCTTTGTAGTCTTCGTCGGTACATTCTTGTGGAGATTTCAGATATAAGGGTTCTTTTTCATTAATCCTTTTATCGCCAACAAAAAGGGGATGGGGGAGGAAGGCGCAGTATTTTTTGATAACTGCCTCGAGTTTACTCTCCTCCAGGTATTCTTGGGATTCTTCATCAATATGGAGTACAATTTTGGTCCCCATCGGTTGAGAATCAATACGATTGAGCTCATAGGTGTTGGATCCGTCACTTACCCAGTGGCTTGAGGGGCATTCGGCTTTGAAAGATTGAGAGATCACCTCTACTTGACTGCTCACCATGAATGCAGAGTAAAATCCTAGTCCGAAGTGGCCGATAATCTTATCTTTTTCGCTAGAAGAGTCGTATTTTTTGACAAATTCTTCAGCGCCACTAAAAGCGATTTGGGCGATGTAGGTCTCAACCTCCACTTCGCTCATCCCGATACCATTATCAGTGATCGTGATGGTCTTGGATTCTTGATCTATTTTTACACGGATTTCGGGAGCATAATCCTTGATAGAGGCTTCATTATTTTCGATCAACACCTTCAATTTGGTGATTGCGTCGGAGGCGTTAGATACGAGTTCGCGAATAAAAATTTCCTTGTCGGAGTACAGGGATTTTTTGATGATCGGGAGGATATTTTCGCTATGAATCTTGAGTGTTCCTTGTGCCATAAACGGTACTTCCAAGTTTGTTTTGTTCAACGTGTTATCTAAAAAAGTCTTTACTGTGCCAAAAAAATTTTGGGGCTTTTTCAATTTTTAACGGACTTTTAAAGAGAGCTTTTCACCCTTTAGAGGCTAAACTAAAAAAATACCACGCTCGGGTAGAAGAAATCAAGACGCTTTAAAAGAAAAAGAGGGGATTTTTTTGTAAAATCAAGATCATGAAAGGGTAACGGTAGGGTGTGCATCAAACCCCTTGATTCGTCAAAAAAAAACTGGCATGGAGGGAAAAAGAAGGGCTTTTTGCCTAAAGTAAAGGTCGGCCTAATGAAAATTGAGATGTACCAGATGAACCCAGTTATCGGGAATCTTATGTACAACACCCAAAAGCACCTAGAAGCGATCGAAAGGGCCAAAAAGGACCGTGTGGAGCTTTTGGTATTTCCCGAGCTATCCATTTGCGGTTATGCCCCCGAGGACCTGCTCTTACATCCCAATTTTTTGGATGCGATGAGTGCCTGTTTGGATCAGATCGTAAGAGCCTCAAAAGGGATAGCGGTTACCGTGGGCCTAGCACGTCGCAGCTCAAGATATGGGGAAAAAGGGCTACTAAATTCTGCGGCAGTGATTTGCGATGGGCGCTTATTAGGTTTTCAAGACAAGTGGCTTTTACCCCATTATGATGTGTTTAGTGAAAGGAGGTATTTTACCCCAGGTCACGAGATGCACATCTGGGAAATTTTTGGCAAAAGAGTCGGGGTGATTATTTGCGAGGATATGTGGCAAAATGCGTCCGATATCGCCAAGGCCACCTACCCGAGAGATCCGGTTAGAGAGCTTGTCGATTACCGTCCTGATATTCTTGTCAATCTTACCGCCTCTCCCTATCAGTACATGAAGCTAGACATCCGCCTAAAAGTCTGTCAAAAGGCGGCGGAAACATTAAAATGTCCTGTCGTTTATTGTTGCCAGGTGGGAGCGAACTCTGAGCTGATTTTCGATGGCTACAGTATGTACATCAGTAAAGATCAGAAGCTTCTTAAACTCGGCAAAGGGTTTATAGAGGATCGGATTTTTATAGATACAGAAGTTACAGAACGCCCTCTCAATCTCACTTTTGACCCGATGCATGATTTGTATGAGGCGCTAAAACTGGGAATAAAGGATTACTTCCATAAAACCGGTTTTAAAAAAGCTCTGGTGAGTTTGTCGGGTGGAGTAGATGCTGCACTAGTTGCAGTTCTTGCTACCGAGGCTTTGGGGAAAGAGAATGTCACCGGGTATTTTCTGCCCTCGAAAAAAACACAGCCCTTACAAAAAAAGAATGTGGATGAGCTGGCGAATAATTTGGGTATCCAATATTTCGAACTCGAAATCGACCCGATTGTGGATGTTTACAAAAAAGCGCTTGAAAATTCGGTCCATGAGATGAAGCCGAAGACATTAGAGAGTTTAAAGTCGAGAGTACGAGGCGCACTTTTAATGGCTTTTTCGAATCAATCTGACGCTTTACTTTTAAATAACGTGAATAAAAGCGAAATGGCTTTAGGATTTTGTACTCTTTATGGTGACATGTGCGGAGCTCTTGGAGTGATTGCAGATGTCAAAAAAAGCCAGGTTTACGAGCTGTGTGAGTGGATCAATAGACGACACCCGGTGATTCCGCGAGAAACCATCGACAGGACGCCCACTCACGAGGAGAGGTACCACCCAAAACACGGTGAGGAGGGTGTTGAGTATCATGTGATTGATAAAGTTTTGACAGGATATATAGAAGAGTCCAAAACTGTGGATCAGATTGCAAAAGATTATCAGCTGGATAAATCGGTCGTTGAGGCTTTGATCAAAAAAATCTATATGGCAGAGCCAAAGCGTAGACAATCGGCTCCTCCTTTAAGGGTATCGGTCAAATCTTTTGGAATAGGTCGAAGAAAACCGCTTACGTTATCTTCAAAACAGATTGATGAGATTTATTAACCTTTAGCAGGCATGAAAATCAAAAAGAAGAATAGATTTCAGGTCTAACGCCTTCTCTTTGAGCATTAAAAGACGGTCAGCACCTACGGCCACACCACTTACACAGGGGAGATTTTCCAAAGATGACAAAAATCTCGGGTCTACTACAAGGGGCTTTGTTCTTTTAAGATTCCATTGGTGGAATCGGGATTGGATTTCATTGGGATCGTTAAGCTCTTCATAACCATTTGCTACCTCTACGCCATCGATATAGATTTCAAATCGAAGCGCTTGTGAACCCTGAATTTTAGCCAAAGCGGCTTGATGGGGTAAAAAGCTGTCAATAATTTGAATCCCTTTTTGAAAAGTGGGTTCCACAAAAGTGACGAAAACGGCATCGATCAGCTCATCGGTTTCTAAATTTTGTGGCTGATGGTAGTGCCCCTCAAGTTTTTGGATAAGGGCATCTCTTTTTGCAGTAAGCGGGTCAAGACCGGTGGCTTTGAGAAATCGAGCACGATAGCCCCCTCGTTCGATCTCTTTTTCCAATCCTAAAAATCGAATAAGCTCTAGAACTTCATTTATGAGAGCCTCTAAATCAAAACCTCTTCGATACCATTCGAGCATCGTGAAAAAAGGGCTATGGAGTCGACCGATCTCATTGTCTCTATAGACATGGCAGAGCTGAAAGATATCCTCTGATCCTGTGGCTAGAAGTCTTTTCATCAGGTATTCACAAGAGGAGGTCAGATAGCGTTTTTCAAGCTTTGTGTCGACCGACATGATTTCAATGTGCGCATCGTTTGGTGGAAAAGAGAGTAGAACAGGAGTGTCCACCTCCAAAACACCTTTTTGAGAAAAAAACGAGCGGATATTTTGGAAGAAATTCGCCCTTTTTTTCACTAGCTCTTTTGAGGAAATTCTAGTTAGCCCTTGAGACATACTCTCCGGTGCGTGTGTCTACTTTTACTGTCTCGTCTTGGTCGATAAAGATTGGCACTTGGACGACAGCGCCCGTCTCTAATTTGGCCTCTTTTGTAATTCTACCGCCAGTAGCTGTGTCCCCGCGAACGGCATCGTGAGTCTCTACAATTTTGAGGTTCATGAAGGTAGGGGGTTGAATGGTTAAAGCATTTCCCTCGTAGAAGACGACCTCGTAAACGATGTCTTCTTTAAGCCACTGCTGATCATCACCAATAATTTCTAATGGGATAGAGACCTGATCAAAGGTTTCATCGTCCATGAATTCGGCGCTGTCAGTATCTTTGTAGGTGAAGCGCATCGAGCGCTCTTCTACATCGGCGATCTTGATTTTCTCATCGGATTTAAAAGTGACCTCAATCACCTTGCCGTTGCGCAAGTTTTTGATGCGTACTCGATTGAAAGCCTGACCCTTTCCCGGTTTGACAAACTGGTTGGTTATGACGTTATAGGGGTTTCCCTCGTACTCTACCTTAGTTCCGGCCTTTAGATCGTTCATGCCGATATCGCTCATGGATGGACCTTTCTTTTTTAGTTTTTCTCGAAAATAGGGTAACATAAAAGGAGTTAATTTTATACTTAAACTCCACTTGAAAAAAACTTTTTATAAGGCAAATTTTGGTCTTTAGAAATGGAAGGAAAAAAACCCCTTTTTTAACAAAAAAAAAAAGGGGTGAAGATTTCTTTATATTCTACCTGCGATACCCCAAGCCTTGAGCGCTTCTCACTACCTGCTGAAACTGCTGGGCTGGAGCCATCCTTTGACCCTGCTGCTGGTTGAATCTTTGAGAAATTTCCCAGCATTCGCTAAGCCGCTGATCCATCCTTTGAATTTGACTATCGATTGATGTAAATTTTTCTAATTTTTGAGTTACCAGTTCTAATTTTGCACTACTTTCAAGTAAAGAAGAATTCAAATTTTCATAGTTTCCTCTATCAACCTCTTGAATTAAATCAATTTGCTGAACAACAGATTCGAATTGAGTTTTAACTGTTGATAAAGAGGAAATTTTTTCTTTAAAGGCATCTAGGTCCTCCTTAAAAGAACCGACTTCCTTGAAAACTGCTACTAAACCTGCATCCAAATCTAAATTTTTTTTCTCTAAAAGTTTGAGTCCAGCTGAAACTTCGTCTGTAATTCTTAGGCTCTCAATTAACTTTGAATCAACTATGTCTGTGTTTTGTTGTAATTCCTGCACTAAATTTAAACATGTTATATAATTCTCCTGTAGTTCAGGTAATTGTCTAGTTATTGAACGTATGTCCTCAATAAGAAGATTGTCTTCTGTTGTTAATTTAGAAAGAACCTCTTTAAAATCCTTGTTAGCTGGGAGGATCGAACGGTTGCCACCATTAAGGCTGAGGAGCTTGTCCTCGAGCTCTTTTTGGGCTCGGGTGAAGGCTTTCAGATCAGAGTGGTTTACTAGGGTGTAGGCACCTAGGGTAAGGGTAAAGCCCGCAAGAAAAGAAATTTTCGCAAGAAGAACCATTGCCACGGCACTCACTATGATCCCAATCGCTACCATACGATTTATTGAGGTGGGTTGCGGAGTGATTTTACTAAAAAAATTCCATCCCGATACTACGAAACTAGGGACTGAGATAGGCGATACTGCACTCATAGAGATTCCTAAAAATATTTAAATTTTAATGTTGTATTTACGTTAAATAATTGCAAGTAAATCATTTAATAAAAAAGAAAACAAGAAATACGGGCAAATTTTGAAAAAAAGAATTAAAAGTGAATAAAGAACGCGTAATTTAAATAACTAGAATAAAAAGAACAAAACATTAATTAAACCCTTTTCTTTACAAAAGAGATCTGAAAGAGTATACAAAAATTAATAAAATTACGGTTTTTTTAATAAGATAATGGACGATCAGGAAGATATATCTAGACTCAGAGCCCACGTTGAAGCCAGCGAAGATACTGAGCACCATTTTTTAGAGGAGGAACCATTAAACGAAAAAGAGTATGCTCTTCAGACACTAGAGCGTTACGCTGGCTGCCATCCATCCCTTTTTCAACCACTTGTTCTTTTAACCAATTTCCCGATCTATGTTCAACATTTTGCTGAAAAACATGGCGTTGAGATCCATGAAGGGAGCATGTTTAAAGTAGCTCACGATCCTAAAAATGAGATTACTATTTGCGACTTTAAAATAGGTTCTCCCGCAGCAGCTCTTGTAGTCGATTTACTCTCCTATATAAAGGTAGAAGCTGCTTTGATGTTGGGGCTTTGCGGAGGCTTGAGGCGTAAATACAAGGTAGGCGAATTCTTTATGCCTATAGCAGCTATTCGAGGGGAAGGTACGTCTCATCACTATTTTTCTCCTGATGTACCTGCCATGGCGAATTTCACCGTCTCAAGTGCCATATCCCAAACCCTAGATAAACACCACTTGCTACACCATATTGGTATCACCCACACAACAAATATCCGTTTCTGGGAATTCGATCCTGAATTTAAAAAAAAATTGATAGAATCAAGGTCTCAGGCAATTGAGATGGAGTGTGCAACAATTTTTATTGGAGGATACTATAGAAAATTATCGATAGGGGCCCTATTACTGATTTCTGATCTGCCCCTTTTAAGAGCAAAATCTAACGAATCGGTTAAAGCTCTCTATAGAGAAAAGATGCCGCTTCATATCAGCCTCGGGGAGGAGATTTTAGTTAAAGCTAGGCTTCTTCTTAAAGACAGAGAAAAAACCAAGAAAAAGAAAAGTTAGATTTTAGTCCCTTTCGATTATATCATAGTGCTCATCCCGTAAGCGTAAAGTCAGGGTTTGATTAAATAACGGATTGTAAAACGTTTGAATTTTATTAAAATTCTTGTCTCTAATATCGAAATTTACTTTATAGAGACGTTGAAGAGTCTCAATTACCGACCCACCTAGGGATATTCCCACTTTCTGAATAACTATTAGATAGTGCTGTGTGGCGCGTTGAATTTTTTCTTTATCTGGATCGAGATCAGAGATATTTAGATTCAAAGCTTCCAGAAGATCCTCTTTTGTACAATTATTATTAAAAAAAGGGGTTCTTTCAGGAAGGGCCTCAAAATATTCTAAAAGCTCCTGTTTGAAGGAGGGAGTGTTTGTATCAATTTTTGCTACGACCTTTTTTCTAAGTTCTTGATGACTAATAGGAAGTCCTAATCCTTTGATCACCGAATGCAAAAGACAGTTTCCATCTTTATCGATCTCGCGAATCTTGATATTTGATAGGGAAGTGGGTATTGGGCCAGCTTTAACGGAGCGGGTTTTAGACCAACTTTCTTCGGCTTGTTTATAAAGTTCAATATCAGAGAATCCGGTAAGATCTTGGATACTTTTTGTAATGAAATCCAGGCTTTTGGCTTCGTCGTCGTTGGCCTTTATTTGAGGCACAGTTTGATTATTTGGACTTTGGTTACCATCAGTTGAAATCATAAACCCCCAATTGTTCTCTTTAATTTTACCATATAGTAAAATAAATTACAAATAAATCAAACCTATTCATATTCAAGGGGATAAAAGCGCTTAAGGGTGAGAGCTTAAAAGTTTTTAGTGCGCTAATTCCAAGTAGTTGAAATGTTTACCGACTTTTTCTAGATGGATCTTAGAATTTCCTTTAAAGGCAGAGCTTGCCTCATCTGATGAAACGTAACTTTGCTCCCTTTCATCCCAACTATGTACAAGTATCTGAGCATCAAGTATTCGAGACATTATTTCTATAACCCCTTTTCCAACGTGAAATCTCTCATTTGTTACGAGTTGTCTATAGGATTGTAGGAGTGCAGGACTTAAGGAATCGGATTGAAAAAATGCATCGCAAAATTGGGTTATTTGATCGCTATATCGTTGAAGGTAAGCCAAATCTTTTTCACTTTGAGCCTGTTTTAAGCCCAAGAGAGTCTCAAAGGCATGGAATTCTTTAATGTGGTCTAATGAATCTTTTAGTGGGGGAAGCCTTTCTCCCAGACTCGTTAAAAAACCAATGGTTTCCTTAAGCTGCTTTATTTTTTCTTTTAGGTCGAGAGCGATATCGTATACTTCAGCATGAATCGCCTGAATCACAACAGAGTCTAATTGCGGATTTAGGCTATCAAGAAATAAGACTATCCATTCTCTTAGTTCAGCTGCAGAGCTGTTAGAGTGGTGAGCAAGGCAATGAAAAAAACAGTTTCCATCGTCAGGAACCGTTATTTTGTTAAATTTTAGCAACTTTGGTTCTAAACTTAGTCCTGCACCCCTTGGAGCCTGAACATCCTTTATAGGTAATGCATGGCCAATAGACTCTTCTTGAGGAACATATGGAGCTGGGATTTGAGCAGGTCTTGGTAGTTCAGGGTGTTGAGGGTGTTCAGTGGATATGGGGCATGAGAGTAATTCTGCACCCCTTGGAGCCTGAACATCCTTTATAGGTAATGCATGGCCAATAGACTCTTCTTGAGGAACATATGGAGCTGGGATTTGAGCAGGTCTTGGTAGTTCAGTAGGTATAATTCGAAAACGGTATTCTGTCTTATCTATACTATCGGCGTTATTTTCCAAACTAACAGGTCCTATAAGGGGATCTTGTAGGGGGGAATAGAGGTTTTGGGAGCAGAGGATTTGTGTCCCTAAAGACGAAACTGGGTCTTGGGTGGAAAAAGAAGGGGGTGTTCTGGTACAAAGTAATGTTCCAAATTCATTTAAAAGGAGCAGAGCTGCAATTTTAGATAGCATAATATACCTCTGATTAAAGGGTATATTATATCAATTTTTATAATTCTAGACTTAGCTAATCGTAAATAATTGTAAGGTAGTGATTTGGTGCTCTTAAGAGGTCTACTTTTGGATGGCAAGGGTCGCCTGCTTCATAAACTATGGGTAGAGGGGGGGCCGGATTATGGACGCATATATGGATATTCAATATTTTGGCTAAGATATCGAGGGCTACATAACCTACCCAGACCCCCGGTTGACCGATTTCATAGGCAAGTTCTTTGATTTGGCTATCAATCATTTCCATTAATTGAGCATCTTCACTATTAGGAAGATAGCAAGTTGCAGCTACATCGCTCCAGAATTCCACCCCTTGGGTCAACTTAGTATCTTCCGATTTTGTCAAAGCTTCTAGGCGCAGTTTTTTTAAAGAGAGCAATCTTGATTGTAGCATAGCCTTTTTCTGATCTGCAATTTCTGACAATTCTAAACGTAATTTTAGTTCAATATCGGGATCTTTTCCCAAGTTATGCAAGAGATAGTCGGTCAGGGCTTGTCTAAGATTTTCTGGAGTGAGATTTTTTTTAGGATGATTTAAAGCTTGCAAAGAGAGGTGTAGGGCATAAAAAAAACAGTTCCCATTTCCAGCTACGTCATAAATTGTGCATGAGAGCTGTTCATTCCTACTAAAAGAGGTTTGGTAGTAAAAAGGTGGGAAGGGAAGGTTCATTTTTTTTGTAACAGCAATTTTTTTTAACAGGGGAGCGCTAGGATAAAAAGAGTAAAGGCGGTTCTTAAATATCTCTGAGAGATGAGACAAAGCACAAAAAGCTACTCTTGTTACCGCCGCGATGACCATGGGTACAGAAAAAAAGAGACCTGGATAGGGGTTATTTTCAAAGAATGCAGAAATTTTGATCATAAAGAAACTATAAGCGATAGACCTCAATTAAATAAAGGGAGCTTTTGTAGAATAAATTCCTTAAATTCTTTTGGAGTTTTGAATACAGGAGCCAAAAAGCTCAGGGATTTTCCCTCTGTTTCCATAACTAGAGTGCAGTTTTTGAGTTTGACAAGTTGTACACCGACCTTGGCGCATTCGGTACGGATCAAAGCAACAACATAGAGCCATTTCACCTCAATCGGAGCTGGTCCAAATCGATCTAGAATCTCTTTAAAGAGCTCATGCACCTCTTGAGACTCTACACACTCACCAAAGCGATGGTAAATCTCCATCCTAAGACCTTTGTCATCCACATAAAAGGGTGGGAGCTTAGCTTCAAAGGGAATTTCCACCTTGGTTTCGGTAAAGTTCGTCTGCTTATTGGCACGCATGAGATCTATAGTGCGCTTGAGCAATTTGCAATAGAGGTGAAAACCTATAGAGGCCACATGCCCCGATTGCTGTACACCTAAAATATCACCGGCTCCTCGTATTTCTAAATCCCGCATCGCAACTTTTAATCCCCCACCATAGCCGGATGCATCCACAATCGCTTTTATTCTTTGGGTCGAGTTCTCTTTCATGGTTTGGCCTTTTGGAACCATGAAGTAGGCGTAGGCCGATTTATCTGATCGCCCCACACGCCCCTTGAGCTGGTATAGATCTGAGATGCCGAATGTATCTGCACGGTGTACAAATATGGTGTTTGCGTTAGGGATATCAATACCGTTTTCAATAATTGTTGTAGCGAGTAAAAGGTCTATAGCCCCTTTTTTAAATCCATGAAAAATCTCGTCGATTGCATCGGGATCCATCTGTCCATGAACCACTCCAACACGAGCTTTTGGAACAAGCTTTTGTAGCTTATCTTTCATTTCATGGATGGTCTCGACTCTATTATAAAGAAAGTAGGCTTGGCCACCTCTTTGAAATTCATGGCATAGCCCCTCTTGAATCACCGAATCGCTCTCTTCGACCACAGCAACTTTGACCGGAAGTCTATCGGAGGGAGGGGACGAGATCACCGACATTTTTCGGGCATTCACTAGAGAAAGATGTAACGTTCTCGGAATAGGTGTGGCAGATAGAGTTAAGCAGTCGACACCTATAGTAGCCTGTTTAAGCCATTCCTTAGCTCTGACCCCAAAACGCTGCTCTTCATCAACAATGATCAGCCCAAGATCCTTGAAAAGGACATCTTTGGAGATTATCCGATGGGTTCCTATCAAGATGTCGACTTTTCCCTCTTTTGTCTCTTCAAGCGTATTTTTTATCTCTTTGGTGGAGCGAAAGCGGCAGACAAGCTCCACGCGGATCGGAAACCCCTCCATGCGCAACTTGAAATTTTCAAAATGCTGCACCGCTAAAACCGTGGTGGGGACAAGCACTGCAACCTGCTTATTCCCATCCAAAACAGCTTTTGCTGCAGCGCGCATAGCGATCTCTGTTTTGCCGTAACCTACATCCCCCAAGATCAATCGATCCATACCCTCTGTAGAACACATATCCTGCTTGATATCTTGGATTGCTTTGATTTGATCGATGGTTTCATCAAAAACAAAGGCATCCTCGAAAAGCTCCATCTCTAAAGAGTCGCTAGGGTATTGAAATCCCCCTTTTATTTGTCGCATAGCCTGGCGGTGGAGAAGCTCGCGGGCGTAACCCACGATCGCTTTTTCAACTTTAAGTTTTGTTTTAGCCCAAGTGTTTGTACCTAAAGCATTCAAAGTGACACGATGGTCCTCCTTCGCCCCGATATAACGGCTGACTAGATGAGATTGCGACATCGGTACATACAGCTTTGAGGAGTTGGCGTATTCTAAAACAATGAAATCGTCTTGAACTTTTTGAAGATTACTCATCTGTTCAAAACCTAAAAATTTACCCACGCCATTGTGATAGTGAACAACTAGATCACCCGGCTCTAATTCATGAAATTCACTGACGGGAACGTGGTTATGAACGCGCCATCTTTTACGATGAATTTTTTTTCTTTTGGAAAACTCTGTATGGGGTAAAAAAAGCTCTTTTTGACGGTAGATAAACCCTTGCGACAGATAACCTTTTTTGATCGTGACATTTTTGGAGCGGTCGGGGAGAAGCTCCTCAAAATATTTTTCCTCAACAGAAGTTTGCGCCAAAAGGTGCACATCCATTTTATCAAAGGGGGATTTATGTAGCTGTAACCCCACCTTGTTCAAATCCAAGTGCGCTTCCACCGGTTCATAAAATAAAAAGTCTTGCTGTAAGCGATACTTTGTTTTGAAAAGCTCTAAATCGACTATTTGACTTTTTTTTCCCTGATAAAAATCGCGCCCGACAGGTGCGATATCGGTATCGTGTATAAGGGTCTCAAGCGTTTCATCAAAAAGAAAATAGACCTCCTCTGCTTTTTCTAAAAATGGGGCTAACTCTACTTTAAGTTGCACCATTCGATCCTCAAGATGTGTCGGATGGTCTAAAAAAATGCGAAAGGGAAGTTGGAAAAGATCGATTAAAGAGATATTCCCTTTTGTAGTAGAAGGTAGAAAACTGAATTTTTTTGTTGAGGAGGTAGAGCGTTGAGAAACAGGATCAAAATGGCGCAAAGAGGCGATTTTGTCTGCATCAAATTCTACCCGAATCGGTTCTAAAGCATCGATAGGAAAAAGATCGACAAGTCCCCCACGAATGGCGTAATCCCCTTTGTCTACAACAATTTTTTTTCGAGTCAAGCCGCATGCTTCCAATCGAAATAGAAAAGGGTCGAATTCAAGGGTTTGCCCCTCCTCAAGCGTTATAAAAACAAGGGAGTCTGGGTTCGGTAGCGGATCAAATAGAGTTTGGATAGAGACTAAAAGAGGGGGAGGATCTATCGCCTCTTTGAAAGCTTTGACCACTTTATATCGAAGCCCTTCCACATCTAAATTTGCCTCTTTGGCAACTAACTCCAAAGGTTCGCTTTGGAAAAAATAGGTGAGATCATGAAAAAGATCCGGATTCCCTTCGCTAATGATAAGATAGGGAAGCGGGTCTTTTTTCTTAAAAGAGTGGATGAAGTGGGCTTTCGTACTGGAGGTGAGCCCGTCAGCAGCAAACAGCTTCAAGCAATCCTCGTAAATGTTTCAACTGCGCCTCGCCTTTCAAATGAACATCAAAAGTGCCTTGAACAAACTCTTTTGTACCTCCACCTTTAATGGTGATGGAACCCTTTAGATCTTCCAAAAGTTTTTTTGCGTCAAGCTTTGGGGGAGTAGCTAGGACAAACCGGTTCTCATTAAAAAGAAACACCGCTTCGCTCCTTCCTTTAGCCAGAGGACACGCAATATCTACCAAATCTTTGAGGTCTAGTGTCAGCTCACGAATCACTTTCCCTTGGGGCTCATTTAAAAGATCTTGAAAAATTTTTCTTTTCTCACCCTCTTTGAGATCATCGAGATCTTTTTGCATCTTTTTGTAATGCTGTAATAGAGCCTCCAAAGTATCCAACGTTTTGTCGTGAGGACATTTTAAAAGAAGGTTTAATTTCTCAAGTGTCGATTCTTTTTGTAAAAGTAAAGAGATTGCCTCTTGAGAACAGATCGCCTCTATACGACGCACACCCGATGCAATTGACGACTCTTTAATCACCTTTAAAAGGAGAATCTCTTTTGTGTTTTGAACGTGCGTTCCACCACATAGTTCATACGAAAAATCCCCGATCTGAACAACACGCACTATCGCATCGTACTTATCTTGGAAAAATTGTTTGATCTTAGGCTCTTTTTTGACCTCTTCATAGGGCAATTCGTAGGCGACCACGTCAAGATTTTCCCGGATTTTTTCATTACAGATCCGTTCGATCTCTTTAATCTCCAATTCAGAGAGCGGTTTTTGAGAATTAAAATCAAAGCGCAGTCGATTGGCTCCTACAAAAGATCCTTGTTGGCGCACTCCGGAACCTGCCACTTGTTGTAGCGCATAGTGGAGAATGTGCGCTGCGGTGTGGTGTTTTTCTGTTTCTTTTCGTGAAGAACTATCCACTTGAGCTTGAAGAATGTCTGACAATACGATCGTTTCTAGCGCTTTCCCCTCGTGAACTATGAGACCTTTTACAGGAGTTTTTGTTGTCTCCACAACAAAAGATCCAATCGTTCCGCTATCTCCAATTTGTCCCCCTTTTTCAGCGTAAAAAGGGGTCTCATTGAGAATCAATGCCCCTTTTTGCCCTTTGACTAAGGTGTCGACGAATTGGCCATTCAAAAGAATCCCGGTCACTGTAGCTGTGTTAGAAATCTTTTCATAACCTACGAATTCACACGCTCCATGTTTTTCAACAAAATCTAAAAGAGGCTCAAGGGAAATCTGCTCTTTGACTTCAAAACCTTTTCTGGAAATCTCTTTTGCACGCTCTTCCTCTTTGAGATAGCCTTGAGTGTCAATTTGAATGGACATGTCTTTGGCCATTAAAGCGAGCTCATCAAATGGAATACCGTAGGTGTCTTTAAGCTTAAAGGCTACCTCTCCATCAAGGATATTTTTGGGTTTTGCCTCTTCAAAAGCCTTTTGTAAAAGGCCCCCACTTTTTTTAAGCGTCCTTAAAAAACCCTCCTCTTCATTCAGGATCATCTCCTCAATAAGAGCTTGTTGAGTTTTTAACTCAAGATAAGTGTCACCCATTTGATGAATTAATGGCTGAACCATTTTGTGCAAAAACGGCTCCTCTTTACCCAGGCGGCGACCAAACTGCACGGCTCTGCGTAGAATCTTACGTAGAACATATCCTCGGTCAACGTTGCTTAAAATGGCTCCGTCTGCGATCGCAAATGAGAGTGAGCGGATGTGATCTGCAATCACGTGGAAAGCAACTCTATGATCGTCATAACGTTTATTTAAAATTTTTTCGGCATCCTGAATGAGGCTTTTGAAAAGGTCAATTTCAAAAACGTTATCCACCCCCTGTTTGAGGGCTGCTATCCTCTCAAGACCCATCCCCGTGTCGATTGAGGGGCGCTTGAGGGGCGTTTGACCGTGAGGACCCTTGTCGAATTGCATAAAGACGCAATTCCAAAATTCCAGGTAGCGCTCTCCCGACTCATCTTCATAAGGGTTTTTAGCAGAGGAAAATCTTTCACCCCGATCATAGAGAAGCTCGGTGCAAGGGCCACATGGACCTGTATCTCCCATCGCCCAAAAGTTTTGTTTTGCCCCAAAACGGACAATCTGATTTTCAGGGATGTGGTTTTTCCAAAGCTCAAAAGCCTCATCGTCGGTTTCAAAAACGGAAACGTAGATCTTTTTGGGATCAAGCTGGAAAACCTCTGTTGAGACCTCCCATGCGAATTGGATTGCCTCTTTTTTAAAATAATCGCCAAAAGAGAAATTGCCCAACATTTCAAAAAAGGTCAAATGTCGCGATGTGTAACCCACGTCATCGAGGTCATTGTGTTTTCCTCCCGCACGGATACATTTTTGGGAAGTAGTGGCGCGCAAGTAGTCTCTTTTTTCTTTGCCTAAAAAAATATCTTTGAATTGGTTCATTCCGGCGTTGGCAAACAAAAGTGTCGGATCGTCTTGAGGGATAACTGGAGATGAGGGGATATGGATGTGCCCTTTATTGACGAAATAGTGAATAAATTTTTCTCTTATCTGCGATACATGCATTGTTTTACCTTGCACAGATTGACCTCTAGGGTTAAAAATAAATGAAAATGCCGGTAAAAGCAAGGGGTATTATGGCGCTAGAGTCAGGAGTTTTTTTATCAAGCTTTGCAAAATCGATTCGAGCTCTTTCGATAGACATGGTGGAAAATGCAAAATCGGGTCATCCTGGGGCACCCTTAGGTCTTGCAGATATTATGGCATACCTTTTCAAGGAATTCCTACAATATTCTCCAGATGATCCTAATTGGTTAGCAAGAGACCGATTTGTTTTATCGGCAGGGCATGCGTCCGCTATGTTGTATTCAACCCTTTTTTTAACAGGCTACAAATTCACCCTTGAGGATTTGAAAAAGTTTCGTCAGCTAAATTCTAAAACTCCCGGACACCCAGAGGTTGATCTGGAGTATGGAATTGAGTGCACCACAGGCCCATTGGGTCAGGGGGTTGGCAACGCTGTGGGAATGGCTTTAGCCCAAAAAATGTTAGCTGCGCGGTTTGGACAGATCTTTAATTGTAAAACAATTGTGGTTGCAGGAGACGGTTGCTTTATGGAGGGGGTGGCACAAGAGGCGCTCTCTTTAGCCGGGCATTTAGGATTAAACAACCTGATTGTTATTTACGATTACAACAGCGTTACTTTGGATGGTTTTCGTGAAGATTCGGCCTCAGAAGATGTAGCAGCTCGTTATCGAGCAGAAAATTATGATGTTTTTGAAATCGATGGGCACAACTACGAAGATATCCACAGAATTCTAGCTCCCTTAAGAGAAAATCAGCAAAGACCCGTGTTAGTTTTGGCTAAAACAATTATTGGCTATGGAGCTAAGAAAAAAGCCGGCACACACGAAGCTCATGGGGAACCTTTAGGAGCTGAAGAGCTACAGAATGTAAAAGAATTTCACAAAATCCCCCTGGATAAACCTTTTTGGTTTGATCAACAGGTGAGGGAAACTTTCCAGTATGCAAAAAAAGAGAAGCTTTCAAAAAGTGGAGATTGGGCTCTGCAATCCAAAGCTATTGAAGCGGCGATGTTTTTGAAAGAAACCGTTTCCAAAGAGCTTTTGGAGGAGATCAAAAAAATCAGCTGGCCCGAAGCCATTTCAGGTCGTGATGCTTTGAAAATGACGCTCCCCCTGATAGCAAAATATCAGAAAAACTTCTTTACAGTTTCTGCAGATCTTTCGGGTTCAGATCGTACTGCAATCAAAGATGGCGGTGTGGTGCGTACCGGTAGTTTTGAAGGGAGGGTAATCCGCGCAGGAATTCGAGAGCACGGAATGGCCGCAATTGCCAATGGGATGCGATTGACAGGATTAAGGATTCTTACAGGAACATTCTTTTGTTTTTCTGACTACATGAGGCCCTCATTGCGACTGGCAGCTCTTTCACACATCAATACTTTATTTGTCTTTACACACGATTCGGTAGGTCTAGGTGAAGATGGTCCGACCCATCAGCCAATAGAACATTTGGCCTCTTTAAGGGCGATGCCAAATCTATTGCTTTTTAGACCTTCTGATCCACTTGAAGTGGCCATGGGGATCTGTTTTGCTATGGGGCAACATGTGCCAGTTGCGATTGTTCTTAGCCGGCAAGCCTACAATCGTACACCCGATTTGAAGGGGTTGGATGTCTCATCCGGACATGCAATAGTTTTTGATTCTATGCCACAAGCGACTATGGTGGATTTTATTTTGTATGCTACCGGCAGTGAGGTGGCTTTAGCTGTAGATGTTGCAAAAAATTTGCAACAAAAGGGGCATTCTGTGCGGGTAATTTCCGTGATAAGTTTCAAGCTATACGATGCTTGGCTTGAAAAACAGAGTAAAGAGAATAAAGATGCCCATAATCTTGCAAAAACTACAGTTTCAATTGAGATGGCATCTAGTTTTGGCTGGTGCCGTTATGCCAAAGAGCACATCGCTATAGATACTTTTGGAGCGTCAGCTCCAATAAAGGATAACTTGAAATTTTTCGGATTTAATGTTGAAGCGATCGTCGATCGGCTTACTCGCCATACTGCCCCTTAATATATTTGGGCAGAATGCTGCAACGCAGTACGCAAACTTGAAGGTTACCATAAACAGTGACACCGCAAAAAGTGTCACTGTTACAGCATCTCAAAATACACAATATACGAGTTACCAGGATGATCTAGCCTATATTTTGATACCAACTGTCACTAAAACTCTCACAGCAGCCCAGATTGCTGCCAGTCAAAAGATCGATCTAACATTTGAAATTCAGGTAAGGCCCGTTCAAACGGCTAAAGAAAATTTTCAGCTGCAGGCAGCAGCTTTAATTCAGCGTTTCAATATAGTAGGATTTTTATCCCCATTCTATTTCAAATCCCAATTCTATCCTCTACAGGTAGGGGCGGCAGCAGCCAATACACTTTACGCCTATGCAAGTATTCTCCATGCAAATAAAGCTGTAAAACTCTGGTACCAAGGGCAAACAGTGATTGGGAATTCGTCGACGCCACAAACTACTATCGCTTTTTTACTGGGAAATTCCTACACCAACTACAACATACTAGAAAATAAGACAGGTACAACTGCCACCCAATCGGTACAGTATACCCTGTCGATACCCAAAGCTGCTATTGACTATCTCGCCTCCCAAATTGCAGGAACCTACTTTTTTCAGATTTACCTAACACTGACCTCGTATCAAGTACCAGTGAATTCGACCACTGTGAACTTTTTAAATAACACAAAGCTTTTTTTAAATACCTTGTATCAGCAGACCTTCAGTTATAACACTCCGGTTCCTGCCCAAGTTTTGGCAAACAGGGCTTTTTTGCTGAATGAGTTACAAGAGGTGGATGCAGCGATTGCGTCACTTAGCTAAATTTCATCACGAGATTCTTGTGATGACAAAAAATCAAAGCGTCTATAAGCCTCTTTTTCGAGCGGTGCGATCAGTTTTTGTTGCGAGGAGGGAAGCCTGAATTGGAGATAGTTTATCACTTGTTTTATCACCTCTACAGATGTCGGCTTTTCAAGGTTTTCTAGATGCTGCATTGCCTCTGGGCTGGAAATAATCGACTCTCTAATAGTATTTAGCTGGATAATTTTTCTTAAAGACCAGGCAAAAAAGAGCCAAAGGGGATTTAAAAGAAGTTCAGTTAAACAGAAAAGGTAAGGGTTTTTGAAAAAAAGCTCGGCGATGTGTGTAGATGCAGATCCCTTTACAATAAAGAATAGAAACAAAGCGTTTATGAAAAGGCGTAGCGATTGGGAAAAGGCAAAGAAAGTGAGGATTCCCGTCTTGTTTTTGGTGGTTGCATAGGAAATCATTAAGTAGGTGATTAAAAAGGAAAAAGTCCGAGAAAGGGCAAAAAAGATAAAAAAAACAAAATGGGGAGGATACGTAAACCTTTGGTATATAGGATTGCTCATTGAAGCAGTCAGATTGGTTAAATCCCCCAACAAAGGGAGCACTACAAAGAGTATTATTGTAAAAAGAATGAAACCTTTCTTGTAAAAAAGCTCTTTTGGATGTTTAAGCAGGTCTGTCAATACCAAAGTGTTACCTCTACATTTTAAATTTACCTAAAGAAAATTTTAATTATTTGAAAAAGCTTGATTAATTTTTCTTACTTTGAGGCAAAGAAAAAAAACTAGAGCATAGAATCCATAAGCCATACCTTCATGAAAAAAATTTGATGAGGGGTTAAAACTGGACGCAAGATTGGAAAATAAAAATCCAAAGGAAACTCCAAGATATAATAGGGTTTGTCCTATTAGAAAAAGCGCAATATTTCCAAGGACAATCGTCAGTAGAATAATACCGTTTTTCAAACCCGCGTTTCGAAGTAAAAAAAAGTAGAGAGCTAAATTCAGAAATAAGGTGGCATAATCATCAATTTTTAGAATTTTTTTGGTGGGAAGAAAATTAACAAAGAAGGCTATGTTTAATAATATCATGAACGCGCAAAAAGCTATAAAAATCCATTTCCAGATGCGCTCATTTTTTTCTAGCCTAGAGATTTGATGAAACATAAGACACTCCTTTTTTTGCGGGACTCATAAAATCCCAAAAACCTAGGATTTTTTTACGAGAAGATTCAAAATCAGAATTTTTTTAATTACACCTCGCGAAACAATAGCATTTAGTAAATTATTAGACAACACCCGAAGATTTTTTTTGAGTAAATTTTAGACAAAAGGGGTAAAGGAAAAAAACCCATGGGCTACAAAATAACCAAAGTAGCGTCAAAAAAAATTTGTATACTTCAAAAGGGGGATTTTCCAACGAAAAAATAGATAGGCTCTTTTCCCAGAGTAAACGAT
>VGMG01000014.1 GCA_016866495.1 Chlamydiota bacterium
TATGGTTGACTTTCCCACTCCAGAGGGTCCAGACAATACTATGTGCTTCATTTTTTTCATCCGGTATCAACGGGGTTCAACATATCCCAATCCATCTGCTCAAACGATTTTTCATGGGGGTACTTTGACCTTTGCAATAAAAGGCGTACGGGAGCAAAGCTCTTCCTGTGTATTGGACTTACGCCAAACTGCTTCAACCTCTCGAGATGGTCTTTTGTTGCGTACCCTTTATGTTTTAGAAAATTCCAATCAGGATACTTTTTATCCATTTTCCTCATCAAGTGATCTCGCGTGACTTTAGCAAGAATCGATGCTGCAGCTATCGAAGCCGATTTTTTATCTCCGTCGACAATTGTTCGACAAGGAAAAGGGATAGATGGCGCTACATTTCCGTCAATCAAAACAAAGTCCGGCTGTTTTTTAAGCTTTTTTAAAGCTTTTTGCATCCCTTGTAAAGTAGCCTGTAGAATGTTCAAGCGATCGATTTGTTCATGATCCAAAATACAGAGTGCATAGACCACATCGTCTCGTCGTGTTAAGAGTGCGAAAAACTCTTCCCGTTTTTTTTCGGTTAATAACTTACTGTCTTTAAGACCGGTTATGGGAAAATCCATAGGAAGAATACAAGCAGCGATGACTACAGGGCCTGCAAGGGGACCACGACCAGCCTCATCGACACCGGCGATGGAATGGAAGCCAGATTCACGAGCCCGATTTTCATAGAAAAAAAGATCCTGGGGCTCCTGTAAACCAGCATCCTCAAAATATGCATTCTTTATGGTGCCTTGCCCAAAAGCAATGTTTGCACTTTCTGAATCCATATTTTGAGGATTTCCCTTTAAGATTGAAGCCTTAAAATCATTAAAGCAGAGCTACTCTATTTTGCTCTAGGACGAATCTTGTCCTTAACGCGAGCTTTTGCACCTGTTTTGTGTTCAAGGTAGTTCAGCTTAGCGCGACGCACTTTACCGCTACGCTTCACTTCTACACTGATTTTAGGACTGTGCACAAACATCGTACGTTGTGTTTTGTATCCGCCAGCAACTCTCAAAACTGTGAAAGTTTCGGAGATTCCACGACCTTTACGACCGATTACAGTACCTTCGTAAACTTGCGTACGCTCTTTATCACCCTCTTTGATTCTCAAGAGAACTTTGACGGTGTCGCCAGGAACAAAATGGGTCAAGGATTCTTTCACATGCCCTTCGTTAATTTTATCAATGAGTTGGTTCATAGTTTTTTTTCTCAAAATTCAAGTCGGGTCTAACCCGAAGTGTCTTAGCCTTCCCCTCTTTAGCTCTCCACTCAGAGATTTTTTTATGATCTCCTTGGGTTAGAACTTCGGGCACTTTGACCCCACGAAATGTGTAAGGTCTGGTAAATGAGGGACAATCAAATCCCCCGTCATTTGTGTGAAACGAGTCTTCGTACGCTGAGAGCTCATCGCCAAGAACACCAGGAATAAATCGTATCAAGGCATCCATAACAATCAACGCTGCAGGGCAACCAGAGGTAAGTACAACATCACCGATGCTGATCTCTTCGTGCACATTGAGGTCTATAACTCTCTGGTCTATCCCCTCGTAGTGGCCACACAGCAGAACTACATGCTCTTTATTTGCTAGCTCTTCGGCTTTTTTCGCATCAAAGAGTTTTCCTTGAGGCGTCAAGTACACAATGTGAGCATTCTCAGTTCGCACAGAATCTATAGCATTTTGTACCGGCTCAGGCATCATAACCATCCCCGGTCCACCTCCGTAGGGCCGATCGTCGACTTTGCGATGTTTATTATCTGCAAAATCACGGATATCAACCTTCTGGATGTTTACTATCCCCTTTTCCTGGGCCCTTTTCAAAATACTCGCATTGAGGGGGCTTGTAAAGAAGTCGGGAAATAGCGATAAAATGCTAATCTTCACGTTTCTTTTTTAACTGCTTTTCTCTTCTATTTCGGATCAATTCCAAAACTTCAGGGAAGCGTGTTCTAAATAGATCATGGACGCTATCAGTGAGTTCGGCGCCAACGCTTACCCAGTATTGCACTCGCTCTCTATCAAATTGCGCTTTTAAAGAATCTTCTACCTGGTGAGGGTCATAGCTGCCTAAATTTTCGATCAAACGCCCGTCTCTTGGAAAGCGGGTGTCCGCAGCAATCAAGCGAAACTTGGAGCAATTTCTGCGACCGGTTCGCGACAAACGGATTTTCACTGCCATAATTGGTTAATAGTCTCCTTAAAATGTTTAAGATTCTACAGTAAAACGGAAATAACGAGAAGAGAAAAGAGGTTAAAAAAGACCTCCAAACCCTCCAAATGATTTAAATTTCTTTTTTAATTGTGGAATATTTTTTGAAAACAGCTTCGCCTGCTTAAATCCTTTCACCAAACGGTTAACATCTTCGATAAATGTGCCCGAACCTTTAGCAATCCGCTGCCGACGGCCGTGGTCGATTTCGGTCTCCCCTTGCCTCTCATTAGCGGTCATAGAGTAAATAATTGCTTTAGCTTTTTTCGAATCTTTTTCAAAATCGATATCATTAGGTAGGTCTGGCAGCCCTGGGATCATCTTCAATAACCCCTTCATCGGACCTAATTTACTCAGCTTAGTGAGCTGTTCAAGAAAATCTTGATATGTGAAGGACCCCTGTAAAAGTTTTTTTTCCATATCGGGCTGGTCTTCTGCGTCAAAAGTATTTTGTACTTTTTTGACTAGATTGATCACATCTCCCATGCCAAGAATACGATCCGCCATGGATGAGGGGTTGAAAAGCTGGATATCCTGGATACCCTCCCCGATCCCCTCAAATTTCAATGGGCACTTTGTCACCTCTAAAATAGAGATGGCCGCACCCGCCCTTGCGGTACCATCAAGCATCGTTAAAATTGAGCCGGTGATTTCTACCGCCTTATTGAACTCATCCGCAGTTTTCACCGCATCCTGACCAGACGCCGCCGACGCAACAAAAAGAACCTCATCTGGGTGGGTCATCTCTTTTATTTGGCGTATTTGCTCCATGAGAGCTTGATCGATGTGAAGACGTCCCGCTGTATCTATTAAAACCACATCATGCTCATTTTTTTTGGCATGCTCTAGCCCTTTTTTCACAACTACCAATGGATCTTTTTCCTGTAGATCGGCATAGACCGCAACGTGCGCTCTTGTCGCCAATATTTTTAGCTGTTCAATTGCGGCAGGCCTTTGTAAATCGGCAGCTATAACCAACGGACTTTTGTTGTATTTTTTCCCTTTTAAAAGGTTAGCTAATTTTACTGCCTGGGTTGTTTTTCCGACCCCTTGTAAACCTATAAGCATCCATACAGACGGATTCCCTTTCATGCGAATTGAGGGTTCTAATGCTCCCATCAACGACACCAGTTCGTCGTGCACAACTTTTACAAAAAGGTCTTTTGGTTTGATGTGGTGTGTAGCCTCAGAACCTAAAACCCTCTCTTTTACCTTCTTTACAAATGCACTAACAATAGGGTAACTCACATCGGCATCTAACAGCGCCATGCGTACATTACGAACCGCCTCCGAGACGTTCTCTTCGGTTAGTTTAGTGACCCCTGTCAAAGAGGAAAAAATATTGCGGAATTTATCCGATAAACCTTGAAACATGCTTTAAGATTCTAAAAGAGGTTCAGACTGAAAAACAAGGGAAAAAAAACGATTGTGTCCACCATAGTCATTCTCTACTTTTTGGTTGTGGTAGTAGGGCAAGTCGAAAATCTTCAAAAGGCTAGAACCTTGTCGATACCCTGTTTCAAAATAAACAAAAGCCCCCTGATTAAGAACTTTGGGCAGATCTAAGGCTAAACGTCTATAAAAATCTAAGCCGTCCGCACCCCCAAAAAGAGCAATCTTAGGTTCTTTCAAGGCGTTTTCATCCAAAAGATCAATCTCCTCTAACGCCACATAAGGTGGATTACAAACCAAAAGATCAACTTTTATTTTATTTGCAATTAGTGGCTCTAATAGATCACCATGAAAGACTTTGGCCGCAACTTTGTTCAGCTCCAAATTTTTTTTCAAGATGTCTAGCGCATCTAAAGAGATATCACAAAAAAAACCGATAGAATTTTTAAACACAAGGCTTAGTGGAATTCCAATAGTTCCACAACCTGAGCAAATGTCCGCAAACGATTTTGGGGGATTTTTTTTATGGTTGAGCGCAATTTTTTCCACCAAAAGCTCTGTCTCCAATCTTGGCTCCAAGCATTTAGTCGAGTCGACCAGTAACCGGCTATGATAAAATTCGATCTCTTTCATGGAAATTTTTAAAACCTATTTATTGGATAAATTTTGAAAGGGAAGTTAGGATGCAGAGTTCGCGTAATGTCTACAAAGCTTCGCTAAGAGCTCTAGCCGCTTCGTCCGAAAGCAGAGCATCCGTTACCTCATTGAGGTACCCATCCATGACTCTATCAAGGTTGTAAGAGGTGAAATTCACCCGATGGTCAGTCAGTCTATTTTGTGGGAAATTGTAGGTGCGAATGCGCTCAGATCGTTCTGCTGAACCCACCTGATCCTGTCTAAGTTTTGCCCGCTCGTTCTCTCTTTCTTGACGCTGTTTGTCTAACATACGCGCCTTTAATAAAGTCATCGCTTTAGCTCTGTTTTTTATCTGGGAGCGCTCTTCCTGGCAGTAGACAACCATCCCTGTCGGCATATGGGTAATACGCACTGCGGAGTCGGTGGTATTGACGTGCTGCCCACCGGCACCTGACGAGCGATAGGTATCGATTTGAAGGTCTTTTTCGTTGATGTCAATTTCTTCTTCCTCGTCCGGTTCTGGCATGATCGCTACAGTTATCGTAGAGGTATGAATGCGCCCTTGAGCTTCAGTTTTGGGAACCCTTTGCACTCTGTGAGTACCCGCCTCAAATTTCATGAATTTGAAAACGTTTTCCCCTTTAACAGAAAAAATAGCCTCTTTAAGCCCACCCATATCTGCTTCAGAAATTGACATAGTCTGGAAACTCCACCCTTTAGAATCGGCATACATGCGATACATGCGCACGCAATCGGCGACAAATAGAGCTGCCTCCTCCCCACCGGTACCAGCACGAAGCTCTAAAATCACATTACGATGATCATCGGGATCGGGAGGAACCAAAAGCTGAACGAGCTCTTTTTCCAAAAGAGGTATGGAGACCTCCAAGCGGTAGATCTCCTCTTTTAACATCTCTTTCATATCGGGATCGCTTTCGAGCTCAAGGAGCTCTTTGCTTTCGCGGATTCCATTTTGAGAAGAAATCAGGATGTCTTGGGTCTGCTTAAGCTGGGAAAGTCTTGCGTGTTCGGACGAAAGTTTTTTAAACTCTTTGACGTTTCTTGCCACTTGCTCAGTGGATAAAAGCGCTTCAACTTCTTCTAAACGATCTAGACGCTGACGTATTTTATCTTGCAGACCCATAGGTAAGGGAGTTTACGCCCCTTTTTTGCCGTACTTTTTCAAGAACTGCGCCGCTCTGCCGTATTGCGAGCCTTTTTGCCCTTTGTCCCCAAGGTAAAAACTATGGGAGTGAGAGCTTACCGCAAGCTTTACAAAAGGATACTCTTTACCCTCGTAGCTGCCTGTCAAATTTGTTTTACGTGTGGAGTTGACCACAAACTTGTCCCCTGTCGTCTGGTCCTCAAATAGAACCGCACGGTATTCTGGGTGCTTACCTTCTTTCATGAGTGCCCTTTTTTGTTCTAAAAGGCTTTTATATTACTCAATCGATGTGGATAAAAACAAGTATTTTCGGTAAACTAAAGGTCTTAAATCGTCCAGGGAACTTTTCGTAAGGTAATATGCATAAATACATCCAAAGAATTCTTATAGCTTCCGTGATCGTAAGCCTTTTGCCGACACTGCTTCGCGCTTTCCAAATTCATGCCCCAATTTTAGAGTGGTTATCTTTATCCAGCTACGGGATCAGAGAATGGAAACTTTTTCAAATTTTTACTTACCCTCTACTCTTCTCTTTTGACATCCGCATGGATGCCTTGGCCCTTTTGGCCCCATTATTTATGGTATTTGTAGCTCGGCTAGCAAACTTCTTCCTTGAAGTTGAGGGCCCAAAGAATCTTTTTAAATTCTATTTGGGCTCTTGCGTCGCCCCCTTTGTTGTCCTTTACGGGATCTATCTGGCAACGGGCGCAAATTTTCTCTATTTCGGACCACAACCTCTATTTTACGCCCTCATCAGCTATAGCCTTTTTATTCTTCCTGACCTGGAACTCCTCTTTTTCATCTTCCCTATTCGAGCGCGCAATTTCATTTGGTTAGGTCTTGGACTTTCCCTATTTTTCTCGATCGAGTCGGGTAACTATACACCCCTTATCGCGACCGCGACAGGGGTTTTTTACGGCTATTTGTACGGTTTGAAAACACTCAAAAGACACTCTCCTTTTACAACTCTTAAAAGATTTGAAAAAACGTTGTTTCGCTTTTTTGAAGTCTTCAAAGCCCGCCAGAAGTGTGTGATTGTCGATTTTAAGACCGGGCGCCAGATTCTGAAATAAAGGCCTTTATAAGGCTCATAACCCCTAACTGCCCGTGGTAAATCCCCTCTTCATACAGAAATTCGGGATCATTTGCTAGACTAGGGCAGTCGAAAGGCTGGTAAAGCTCCTCTTCAGTAAAAGGGTGCATTTTTTTTTGACCCATCTTTATAAGCTTTTCTTTTTGGTGAAAAATAGCCTCTTCTATCTCTTTGAGAAGCTCAAGTTCTTTCATAATGCTCCCATTCTAGCCTGTGAATTAAAAACTTATCTAGAAAACTTCTGTCTTCCGGGTGATTTTTTTTTAAATATAGGACTCTTTCAACTCTAGACAAGAGCATCAAACCGGTCTCTTTTAAAGAGGGCTCAAAGACACAAAATAGCGTAACCCCTTTTAGACGAAAATTTTTCAGATACCGATTCAGGTAACGGACAGCCTCAAAAACTGGATCGGACGAAAAAAAAGCCTGTTTAAATTCCCCTAAATGGAAGACCCAAACGCAATTTTTCTCGCTCTTACTATAGATTGCCTCAAACTCGTCGATGGTTTTCATTTTTTTCGCCTCATTCTAAAAAAACTTTGAATGATTTCCTTGCAGTCTTTCTCTAAAACAAACCTAGTCACCTCTAGCTCAAGTTTTTTTTCTAAGTCGACAACTCCCCCAAGACAACCCCAGCGAGGCTCCCTAGCACCATAAACAATTTTTTTTATTCCCCTTTCCACAAGAGCCGATAGGCACATTAGGCAGGGTTCGTGCGTGATGTAAGCCACCGGGTCTAAAAGCTCTTTTTTTTCAATCTGCATCAGCGCAACCATCTCGGCATGGAAGATTTGTGAGGCGTTTTTTTCACATGCATTACAACCAATCGAGAGAATTTCTCCCTGATCCACTAGCACGGCCCCTATCGGGACTTCCCCGTTTTCAAAAGATTTCTTTGCAGCTTTTAGGGCTATTCGCATAAACCCCTCATCAATGGTTGCTTTATTCACTTTGATATGTTAAAATCCTTGAGATTAGTCTTGACGGAGATGATTATACATGTCGCTAGATAAAGGCACAAAGCAAGAAGTCACAAAGAAGTTCCAATTGCATGAAAAAGACACCGGATCGGCCGATGTACAGATTGCGATCTTGACTGAAAAAATTGCTGAGCTCAACGAACACCTCAAAATCTATACTAAAGATCACGCAACACGTTTAGCACTGATCAAAATGGTAGGACAACGCAGAAAACTACTCGACTACCTTAACACAACAGATACAGCGCGTTACACAAGCTTGATCATACGTCTCAAATTGAGAAAGTAGTTCCTTTTTTCGCTCTTTTTTTCTATATGTAAGAGAGAAAAAGAGCGAGATAAATCTTGTCAGAAGAGCGGGTACAAGGGGTCAACCCCACCGGAAATACAGCACAAAACATTCGCCAGCAGCAGCAAGCGCAAGCTAATGCTCAAATGCTTGCACAAGAGGTTTACCAAGAAGCCTCTTCTGAAGGATTTGAAGAGTTATGCGATTATGCCGCCTTCAATCCTGTTGCCGCCAATAAGTTTGCACAAGAACTGTCCAAAAGGCTTCGCCCCCCTGAAAAAGAGAAACCCCAAGGGGCAAAAAATGAGGAAATCGAGCACCAAATTGTTGAAGAGATTTCCCAAATAGCTGAAGAATTTTCTAGAAAAAACCCAGAATTTAATACCCGTGCACTGATAGCTTTAAGTCTAATTGTCACCTCTGAGGATTCGGTAGAGACGATTTTAGAAAAATTATTTGCAAGCTACCCCGATGCCTATTTAGTCGATGAGGCCATCGAGTTTCTTTTACGGATTACCCAGCAGTCTAACTCGCTGTTTGGCAAACTTCTTCAAGCTAAAACTTTACTCCAGCAAAATTTTGAAAGAGAGATTCTCATAGGAAGGAATATCTCTCAAGAGGCGAGAGAATTTTCAGAAAAAGGTCTGGGTAATGCAACGGGGCTAAGGGATCTTTACAAGTGGATGACCGGGACAGAACAAGAGCCCTTAAAAGTTTTTGAGGATCTGGTAAAAAAATTCCCCTATGACCAGATGAAATCAGTGCTGGCGTTTTTATTGCACTCGCTGGGCTCTGATATCAAATCGAAAGGCCCCTCAATGGATCCTTTAGAATTACAAAAACTTTTTGCTGAAACTCGTACCGTTCAGGCGATTTTGGGAGTTTACCTCTTTTTCATGGGGCGCATGAACTTTTTAGAGCGCCAATTTGGCCGCTACGGTGAACCCAAACCCGAAGAGATTAATTTTGAAAAACTCGCTAAAATATTTGTACAGCTGTTAGCTGAAAAGTACCCAAGCGTTGGGCGTGTTCTTCAGATGGCTAACCAACTGGGGATCAGTAGTTCGATAATAGCCCAGGCGATCGTATTTTCAAACTATCGCGATTCGTTGAGGTTTGTCTCCCCTCGGCTCTTTAAAAATGAAAAGCAGCGCCAAGATCTTTTGCAGGCTTTAGTCGAGTGTGTAAGTGAGCTCGATGAAAAGATTGAGGAATCGGAAGATGAAGAGGAGGATGAATGAATTTCAACGACCTTGTGGATGAGCTTTCGGAACTTTTGGGAATGGAGCTTGTTATCGACAAAAATAAAGTTGTCCAACTCATTTTAGATCGCACAATAAAAATGCAGCTTGAATTTCACTCCTTTAAGGAATCCTTTTGCATTATTTTTTCCATCGACCAGCTTTACCAGGGTATACGCCGTGAAGAAGTTCTCAAAGCTGCTTTGAAATCTAATCACACCTTCCGCCCTTACGGGGGACATTTTGGTTTTGTGGAAAAAAAGGGAGTTCTAGTCCTTTTTAGTTACATACCTCAATCGATTGCAACAGCGCAAAAAGTCTTTGATGAGATGGTTCTTCTTTCTAAACAAGCGAGGAGCTGGATTGAGGCTTTAGGCTCCGGACAAAACGCACCACAAGGAGCTTTTGAAGAGCCAAATCTTCCCAGAACCTCGATTTTCGGTGCTTTCAACAAAAAATGATTGGTATTGCAACACCTCTGTCTTTTTTGAGGTCTAAAAATAGTCAAGGTATCGGAGACCTGGAAGATCTCAAACAACTGATCGACTGGGCGAGCCGATCTAATATCGATCTTATTCAGATTCTCCCGATTAGCGACACTGCAACTGAGAGCTCCCCCTATTCTGCACTCTCCTCGATTGCCCTTCACCCCATTTATCTAAGACTACCCCAAACAACCCCCTTTTTAGACTATCTAAATCAACAAGATAGAGTGAGCTATACAAGCGTCTACCATGAAAAAATGCGCCTTTTATCTCTTCTTGATTTAAAACCTGTTGACCCCGATTTTTTAGAGAAATTCCCCTCGTTAATGGAATATGCCGTCTACAAATCTTTAAAGGAGAAGTTCCATTTTCATAGCCATGAGACCTTCCCCTATCAAGGTTTAGATCCAGAAAGTATCCTTGAAAAAAATGACGAAACCTTTTCAAAAAGAGTCGATTTTCATTTGAGATTGCAACAACATCTGTTTCAAAAATGGAAGGAAATAAAACTCTATGCACAAGAAAAAAAGATCCAATTAATGGGGGATCTACCCATCCTTGTCTCCAGAGAAAGCCATGAGGTCTTTTTTCATCCTCACCTATTTGATTTAGATTATGAAGCCGGAGCCCCACCCGACACATTTGCCCCTGAAGGGCAAAATTGGGGACATCCGATCTATAACTGGGCAGCTCATGAGAAGGAGGGTTACGCCTTTTTTTTAAATAGAAGAGATCTTTTAGCCGAATTTTTTGATTATTATCGGATCGATCATGTGATCGGTTTTTTTCGATTTTGGAAAATACCAAGAAACGAAAAAGGGACAAAAGGAAAGTTCAGCGTTAAAGATCCTAAAGAGTATCTTCCAAAAGCAAAAAAAAGGCTTAGAGCACTTTTAGAAAAAAGTTTAGAGCCCTCAAAACCGGTAAAAATACAACCTATAGCCGAAGATTTGGGTACAAAACCTGTTGGGATGGAAAAACTTTTGGAGGAGTTGCACATTCCTGGTATGAGAGTTTTAAGATGGGAAGAGGATACCGACAACTATCCGGTAAATAGCTTATCCACAATATCACTACATGATACTTCTCTTTTAGCCTCTTGGTTTCGGCAGGAAACCGGTCACTCAATAAATGAAGAGGAGCGGTTTACACTGCTAAAAGTTTCGCTAGACGTACCCTCGAAGTTTAAGGTGAATCTTTTACAAGAATATCTAGCGCTTGTTCCAGAATTTAGATTCATCTATGACGAAATGGAGCAAATCAACATCCCTGCAACAGTTTTACCCATTAACTGGACAATCAGGATGCGCCCTTTTTTAGAAGAGATAGAAGTAAATACAGACCTTGCAACAAAGATCGCATCTTTGCTAGAGTCTGATTTATGATCGTAAAGACCCTTTTATTTTTATTTTTGTCGATAACTCCCAAAGAGAAAATAGACACACTTTACCATAAAATCGATCCCTACTCCATTTCTAAGCAATTAGCTTTTTATGAGCTTTACCCCGATACAGATATTGGTAAAAAAGCCTTGCAGAGAGCTTTGGATTTAGTAAATATCCATCGCCCCCTTTCCGATCAAATCGATTGCAAAGTCAAAATACCCCCTTTCAACCCCAATTTGATCATCAGTTTATCTTCACAGCTTCCCAAAAAAGGGATGGAAAATATCACAGAAGAGGAGCTTTTGACGATAAAAAAAATGGCTTCTCACCTACACAATAGGAGACTAAAGGGCTTCTATGTACAAAACCTCGAAGAGGCTAAATCCATCGAAACAGACCAAATTGATCTCACCAGATTTCTTCTTCTAGAGCTCGTCGAAGATCCTAAACAGCGCCTCTTTTACGAGGCGACAGTCGATCTTATGGCACTTGAAATTTTGGCTCATCTACCAAAAGGGGCCACTCTTGAGGAAAAATTAGAAAAAATCTCCTCCTATGTTTTCCACGACATGGAATATAGATTTCCACCCCAATCCATATGGGTTGAGGAAATCGACTCCTATACTTTACTTCCAACGATCCTGGATAGCAGATTTGGGGTTTGCTTGGGCGTGAGCACTCTTTACCTAGCTCTAGCCCAAAGACTAGACCTCCCTTTAGTTCCTATCACACCTCCCGGACATATTTTTGTCCGTTTTGAACACAAAGATGCGGTTATCAATATTGAGACTACGGCGCGGGGAATCCATCTTCCCGATTCCCATTATTTATCGGTTCAAACTAAATCGTTGAAACGTAGAACGCTTCGTGAGGTGATTGGTTTAAATTTCATGAACCAGGGTGCTCTTTATTGGCAGCAAAATAACCACAAAAAAGCAGTAGAAGCCTACACGATTGCAGAAAAATATATGGGTGAAGACCCCCTTTTGATGCGATTTAAAGGTTTGCAACACCTTTTTTTAGGTGAACAAGAGACCGCTAAAAATATTTTTGAAAAAATACGTAATGTGACCTTAGAGGGTTCAACCTATAAAGATACGCAAATCGATGATCTCATGTTAAACAATATCGATGCCGAAGGGATCAAGCTTTTGTATGAAAAAGAGGGAAACCAACGTAGTGATATTGAAAAGCAAATCAAACTTTTAGAAAATACACTCACCAAATTCCCTAAATTTCGTGATGGGATTTTTCATCTTGCAGGCGCTTGGCTTGCTCTTAATCGCTCAAAAGAGGCATTTGAAGTCCTTTTAAAATATCACGCAATCGATTCGCAAAACCCTGTTGTAGAATACTACCTTGCCGCTTTAGCTCTAGATCGACTGACATTACAATCAGGGAAAGTGCATCTCAAAAAAGCCCAAGAGCTTTTGAAACAACAATCTTACACTCCAAATGTTCTTAAAGATCTCTATTTGGCATACAAAAAAGAAGATCCCACTTTTGATTTTTAAAAAACATTTCACTTTCAGGAATGTATCTCGCACCATCTTAGAATTTTTTTTAAGAAATTATTTGAACAGAAAAATCTAAATCCTTATTGGAAGGGAAAAAAGGATCAACTAAATGCTGAAAAAAATTTTGTTTTTTTCTGTGTTCTGTATGTTGTTGCATGCTGAACCACTGGTGCTCGTAGATATCAAAGGACCAAGACTTTTCTTTAAGGATGGATCTGTTTATCGTCTAAATAAAGATAGTGTTTCCCGTTTTTCTGAAAAATCTTTAGGGGGTACATTTGATGTAGTACGCCTTCAAAAGTCCGACCGAAGAAGAACATTTGATACGCAAATCAAAAATTCCTCAGGTACTTTTTTCGCGCAAAGAGTCGCTGAAAAGACCGAGTGGAGACAAATAAGCGTTATGAAAAAAAGTGGGGTTGTCAAAATTGATAAGCCTGTGAATCATTCACGCTTAACTGTCATTAGCCAAAACGACCGTGTAGTAAAACTTTCTGATGGAAGTGTGTTTGAGGCTCAAACCGTTCTTCCAGATAGAAAAATCGAAGGTGAAGAGGTTTTTATTGAGAAAGTAGAATTCTACCAAATCAAAACGAAACCGGGTGAAAAAATCTTGATGAAGCAAGTAAGACGCAGCAACTCTTAAGGCTTTTTAAACTTTTTTTACATCTTATGGGCTAAGAGGTATGTATCGACATACCTCTTTGATTTGTGGTAAAAATTTTTAAGATTATTTTGGATACAAAACCTGGAAATTTATAGACCCAAATAGGCTAAAAATTGTCTAATTAGAAGAGGGTTTTTCACTAATTTCAAAAAAACCCAAGAATTCCCCTAAAAAAAGAAATAACTAAATAGGCCTAGGTAAAAGATTATGAAAAGGTGGCTCTCATGGACCTAAATTTTTCTGAGTCGATTATCCATGCTCTCAATAAGGCATTTTCTAAAGCTCATGAAGAAAAATTTACTGAGGTTACAGATTCCCTTTTTTTTAAAATTCTTCTAGAAGAGGGGGCGATTTTTTCGTCTTTGGTTAAAGATTTTGAAACCCCTCTTTCCAATTATAAAGAGATCCTCAATCAGGAGATAAAAAAGACTCCTCGATTTATTGATGGTGGTGGGGAGGCTAAGCCCTCTAATTCTTTAAGCCAGGTCCTTGCTAAAGCTGAAAAAATCAAAAAGCACTTTAAAGACTCTTACACCAGTGAGCCCCACTTTCTCCCCCCTTTTTTAGAGAAATTTGGACTCAGTGAAAAAGAGGGAATAAAAAAAATTGAAGAATGTACTTCGGGTAGATCTATGGATAGTCCCACAAGTGACCAAACACTCAAAGCTCTAGAAAAATATACAAAAAATCTCACAGATCTTGCGCTTAAAGGAAAGTTAGATCCAGTCATTGGACGCGATGAGGAGATCCTTCGCACCATGCAAGTCCTGTGTCGGCGCACAAAAAATAATCCCGTCCTGATTGGTCAACCGGGTGTTGGAAAAACAGCAATTGCAGAAGGACTAGCTGTAAAAATAGTCCAAAAAGAGGTGCCGGATGCAATTGCGGGTAAGATGGTCCTTGCACTCGATTTAGCAGAGCTTGTTGCTGGCACTAAATTTCGGGGTGAATTTGAGGAACGGTTAAAAGCGGTTCTCAAAGAAATCGAATCTAAGGAGGGCTCTATTATCCTCTTTATCGACGAGGTTCATACTCTTGTGGGTGCCGGTTCAGCTGAGGGTTCGATGGATGCAGCAAATCTGTTAAAGCCTGCACTTGCCAGAGGGGTTTTGCATGCGATAGGAGCGACTACACTTAATGAGTACCAAAAATATATTGAAAAAGACCCGGCTCTCGAGAGAAGATTTCAACAAATTCTTGTAGAGGAGCCTACACAAGACGAGGCCCTTGCGATCTTGCGCGGACTGAAAGAGAGGTACGAGTCTTTCCATGGAGTTGAGATCACTGAAGAGGCATTACGCTCTGCAGTCCATCTTTCCTACCGGTACATAAGTGACCGCTTTTTGCCTGACAAAGCGATCGATTTGATTGATGAGGCTGCAAGCCTGATTCGTATGCAGGTTGGATCGACTCCATTACCAATCGATCAAGAGAAACGAAAAATCGCCTCCCTTATGATCAAACTGGAAAATGTTAAAGGTGTGAAGGCTGATGAAGAGGCCATTCACCAGCAAATTGAGCAGCATAAACGCCACCTAAAAGACCTTTCCGATCAATGGACTCTTGAAAAGAAATTTATTGATGAGATCAACGCCAAAAAAAACCAATTAGAAAAAATCAAATTCCAAGAGGAGCTTGCGGAGCGAAACGCCGATTATACACTTGTGGCAAAATTGCGCTATAAAGATCTTCCCGAGGTTATGGGACAGATGCATGAGTTACAAAAAAAACTTCACGAGCTCCCCTCAAGACTTATTCGTGAAGAGGTGGATGACACTCTCATAGCCCAGATTATCGGCCGCATGACAGGAATTCCAGTGGAAAAAGTGGTTGAAAAGGATAAAGAGAATCTTTTGAAGCTTGAGGGAAGGCTACACGAAAGGGTGATTGGACAACACGACGCTGTTGTTTCGATTGCAGAAGCGATTAGAAGAAGTCGTAGTGGTCTTTCGGATCCTAAAAGGCCCATCGGTTCTTTTCTTTTTATGGGGCCTACAGGTGTTGGAAAAACGGAGCTAGCAAAAGCCCTTACCGAGCTTCTTTTTAATCAGGAAGAGGCGCTCATACGCCTCGATATGTCCGAATACATGGAGAAACATAGCGTTTCAAAACTGATCGGTTCACCCCCGGGGTATGTTGGATATGAAGAGGGGGGGCAGCTGACTGAGGCAATAAGACGCCATCCCTACTCAGTAGTTCTTTTGGATGAGATAGAAAAAGCGCACCACGATGTTTTCAATATCCTTTTACAAGTTCTTGACGATGGAAGAATCACCGATAGCAAAGGGAGAGTTATCAACTGTAGAAACGCTGTATTCATCCTCACCTCAAACATCGGATCTGACAAAATTTTAGAGGAGCTTGAAAAAAGAAAAGAGCTGGGCACTAAAGAGATGCAAAAAATTCTAGAGCCTGTTTTGAAAAGCTATTTTAGACCCGAATTTTTAAATCGGCTAGATGCAATCATCCCCTTCCATCCTTTGCGCCTGATGGACATGGAGAAGATTGTCTACCTCCAAATGAAGCAGGTAGAAAAAAGGCTCGAAGAGAAAAAAATTGCGCTTGAGCTCTGTAAAAGTGTCATCGAATATCTTGCAGAAAAAGGATACGACCCCATTTTCGGTGCAAGACCTTTGAAAAGATTGATTAGCCAAGAGATTGTAAATCTATTAGCTAATGAAATCCTCTCTGGGAATATAGGATCTAGAAGCCATATCCGCATCTCAAGAAAAAATGACAAACTTGTAATAGAAACGATTTAAGAAAAAAAATGAAAGAACTTAAGAAAAAACTTTTAGCTCCCATCCTCTCCCTTTTTTTGGGAACCATTGGTAACAGCTTTTTTGGCACACTACTCTCTTTAGACCTACGAGAGCTAGGATTTTCTAATCTGGCTGTAGGGGGGATTGTTTCCATCTACTATCTTGGAATGATGCTTGGGTCCTGGTTTTTGGAAAAAAAGATTCTTAAATTCGGCTTTTCCAGCTCTTACCTGGTGCTTGTTCTTCTAAATATTCTTTTCATCGCCCTATTTCCATTAAGTGAAGATCTCTCCTATTGGTATTTGATACGCTTTTTTTTAGGGGTCGTTCTTGGTGGGATTTTTGTTATTGTAGAGAGTTGGATTCTCCTTTTAGCTCCTGTAGAAAAAAAGGGGGAGGCGATGTCATGGTATATGATCGGACTCTATTCAGGCGCGTCTTTGGGACAAATGATTTTAGGGGATACAACAAAACTTTACCCTTTAAACGTCTTGATTCCAATCCTAGCGTGTACGATCGGAATGGGGGTTTTGTTCTTTCAAAATAAGGCCCAGGATTTAAAGGGTTCTGAAGAATCTCCAGAGCTATCGACCCGTACAGTCATAGAGGTGGCCCCTTTAGGTTTTTTTGGTAACCTTTTATCTGGGTCTACTTTGAGCGTTTTCTATGGTCTTGTGCCCCTTTACGGAAAGACTTTGGAGTTAAGCACACAGCAGATCGGTTTATTGATGGGAATTACAATCGCAGGGGGGTTTATAGGACAATGGCCTATGGGAAAAATCTCTGATCTTTTTCCAAAAGATCGCGTATTAATGCTGAATGCCTCTACCCTTTTTATTATTTCGATCCCGATGCTTTTCGGAACTCACCTCCCCTTTTATTTAATGTGTATCGTGATGTTTATCTTTGGAACTTTAGCCTTCACTTTGTACCCGTTAGCTATCAATAGCCTCTGTGAAAAAATTCCCTCAAACCAGACGATTAGCGCTGTTACAAAGGGTGTGGTGGCCTATGGAATAGGTTGCGTAATTGGCCCTATTGTAGCCCCATTTTTTATGGAGTTACAATTTAAAGAGGGGCTCTTCTTTTATTTTCTTTTGAATACAGCCCTTTTTATCGTTTTGTTTGGCAAAAGAGTTTTTTTGAAGGCAAGCTGAGGGGAGAATTCCTGCCTTATTTTTATAGATGAGGTTTCTTGAAAAAGACTCCTCTATACGTTTAAGAAATACAGGATCGTTTCTTGCCTTCATGAGGAGAGTTTCGTAGATTTCTTTAATACGAGAAAAGGGGAGCGTTTTTTTGGATCCTATTGGTGTTTCTCCCCCAAAAAGGAGGATATCAGCGCCAGCCTCAATTGCACAAATAGCAGCCGTTTCCAAGCTCTCATACTGTTTTTTTACCGCATCCATCACTAAGGAATCAGTGAAAATAAGGCCCGAAAAGTTCATGCTTTTTCTGATAAAATCGATCCATTTTGAGGAAAAAGAGATCATGTTTTTGGGATCAAAATCTTTTACTATCATGTGGGCTGTCATGATTGCATCCACATTTGAACTTAAACAGATAAAAGGGGCTAAATCCTCTTCAAGTAACAGGGAGAATTTTTTTTCTGTGATTGGAACCTCCGTATGAGAATCCTCATCAACTGCCCCATGGCCGGGAAAATGTTTTATGACCCCGATTAGGCCCTGCTTTGTGAACCCCGACAAAACAGATCTTCCCACAGCGATCACCTCATTAGCTGAAGCGCTTATCGTCCTAGATTGTAGCACAGTACTTTTTGGGTTGGTCAAATCTAAAACGGGAGAAAAGTTTACGCAAATCCCCGCCTCTTTCAGTTCTTTTCCTATCTTTTCACCCATGTAGACCAAAGCATCTGGTTTCAAAAAACTCCAAAAAGAGGGATCAGGGATGGTACTAAAGCCATTTCTTAGCCTCTGAACTCTCCCCCCCTCCTGATCCACAGCAATCCAACGAGGAATTCCCTGTAAGGTTTGGATTTGGCGAGATAGGCTCTTTACTTGAGATCGGCTGAGTTCACCGTTTAAAAAATTAAAATAAACCACCCCACCAATATGAGCTGTTTCTACGATTTCTTTAAGTTCCTTAGTTGCCTCTTCCCCCTCAAAAGAGATCATGAAAAGTTGACCTACTTTCTCCTCTAAAGAATATTCAACCAGAGCATGAAGGTTGCATAAATTAAGAAGAAAAAAGAGAAAAAATTTGTATGCCATAAGAAACAAATTGCAAAAAACCTTAAAAAGGTTTTTTGCGAATCTTGAATATTTTTTAAACGTTGGGAAAAATATCTCTGAACTGATCTTTAAGAGAGGAGGGAACGATTTCATCCACCCCTGTTTTGTCATACATCAAAAAATACATGCAAGAAAACATAATTCCTAAAGCCGGACTAAATAAAGCCACCATGAGCGCTATGGCACAAACCAAAGATCTTTTAAACGAAAGAAATGAACGACCCATCGACTCTTTTAAGGATTCAAATTTATGAAAGGTCAGCATCATAAGCAGAACCTTAACGATTAGGGCACAAGCAGAATAAAGACCCCAAACAACATCTGCAATTAAAAGAACGAAAAAGAAAAGCCTTGCCGCTAATGCGCTAAAAAAACTCCCCTTATCCTCTACAACAGCCTTTGGCGCTTGAGGGATAAAGAGTTGCTCCTCTTTTTGCCCTTGCAGTGTGCCGTAGTCAAAGATGTTGTAAATTGCCATATTCCTCATCCTAATTTGTACTTATTGATCACAATACCAAACAGCGCTCTTTTTGGTCATTGTTGCAACTTTGTTGATAAGTTTTGAACAATATAACCCACTGATTCTTAGGGATTAAGCATCCAATTTGGGGCTAAGATTTTTTTCATCAACAATCTTTTCCCCTTTTTCCACAATCGGAGCATCCTTAAACCAAATAGCGCCTAAAATATAAAGAAAAAAGGGTGCCAATAAAACGCTAGTGAGCTGGCTAGCTTTATCCCAAAGAGGTCTTGGATAGCTTGTCGACCAATAGAGATCAGGAAAAATATAGAAAGAGATTAGAGTAATCAACGTCACCAAACTAAGATGTTTCACTAAACTGCGAATAGGGTAAGGGGCTTGCAATTTTAAGGCCAGATAAGCCCATTGCATCCAAAAACTGATCGAGGTTGTCAACGCTATAGCCCACGGCCCGGAATGGAGTACGAATACTAAAATTGTATTGAGCACGGTATTTGCTCCAACAGCTAAAAGTGTCCCTTTCATAGGCGTCTTAAAATCTTGAGTCGCGTAAAATGAGGGGGCTAAAAGCAGAATCAGGCCGGAGGGGATAAGTCCGATTGTATAAAATGCCAAAGCTTGTGCAGTAAGAGTGACATCGGTATCTAGAAAAGCTCCTCTACCATAAATCAAGCTGACAAAAGGGGGTGCTGCTACGAAAAATAGAAGAGTGAAAGGAGCTAAAAGCTTTAAAGTAAGTCTTAAACTTTTTTCGGTGAGATAGTGGTATTGATCTAAATTTTTTCCTTGGTAAGCCCTTGCTAGTAGAGGGGCGATTGCCTGACTTACCGCAACCCCAAAAAGCCCCATGGGGACTTGCTCAAGTTTAATTGCATAACTCAAAAAAGCAGCCCCTTTCGGATCTGCCCATTTAGCAAAAAGAAGATCGATCGCTCCGTTCAGCTGTGTGGCTGCTACTCCAATTAGAGTAAGAGATAAGGGCTTCAACAGCTCTTTTACCTCTTTAGAAAAAGGGTGTATTTGAAACCACTCTTTTAACCCGATATGAAGACATCTAATTGTTTTGGGTAAAAGAACTAACCACTGAAATAAAAAAGCGATTGAAATACTGAGCGCGATCCCCTTCAAAGCTTGAGACTGTTCATAAGATGCAAAGAAAAAACAGCCCCCCACCCAAATAAGATTGAATATAGTAGGAGCTACCGAGGGGAGAAAAAAATGGCCATGACATTGCAAAAAAGCCATAAAAAGGGCGTACATCACTATAAAGATGACACCGGGCAACATATAACTGGCTACGCTACCAAAAAATATCAGCTCTACCACAAAAATAGTGGGCAATAATATAAAGAATAGGGACCAAAAAAGATCTCTAAAAAAGATGTCTGCCCTTTTAGGCTCTTGCTGACGATACTTTTCGTAGACCGGTATGAATCCGTTACTTACCCCCCCCTCTCCCAAGAGGCGGCGAAAAATATTTGACCACCTGTAAGATATAAAAAAATCTCCGACTAAGGCGCTCGCCCCAAAACAGACAGACATGGATAATTCTCTTAAAAGTCCCCCCAAACGACTAATCAGAGTTCCTAAAAAAAAATGGACAGCCTGACGAATCATAGTCTCCTTCACCAAAAAATCTTTTAATCTTTTCAAATCTTAAAGATAGAATAAAGTTATTTTACCCTTTTTAGGATCGTGAATCCATGACTATTTGCATGATCCTCAAATTTTTCCCATTCAGTATGGGAATTCAAAAAATCCTCTATGGCTAGTCTTAGCCCTTTTTTATCTTTACAAAGCTCTTTAAACGGACTGTATTTTAAAAGCGCATAGTCCGGCTCATCCTCATTTTCCCAATGAGAATGTGTATGCAAGATAGCGATGAACTTTTTTGTATAAGGGGCAAAATGGCAGAGTTCGCTATAGAGCCTGGGATAGGTATGCCAGGAATTTACATAGACTAAATCGACCTCAAAGGGTGTTTGAAATAAAAATTCTCTATTATCGCGAACAAACTCTATAGGCATTAAAGAAAATTTTCTAAAGAATTTTTTGTCTTGGCGTTGAAACCCTCTAGGACAATAGAGGGCGAATTTTTTTTCTTCTCTTGAGTTTTCCATAAGGCCTAAAACTATGCTCACCGATCCGGCTCTTTGATCGCCCCCTAACTCAACTACACTCGAGCATTCTTTTGCTAATTCTTTTAAACGGGGCATAAAATCGCTTACCTCGTTAAAAAGAAAACTCTTTTTACTCTCCTCAAGGTAATTCTGCTCCAAAAACTTTTTTGCCCCGCCCTTTGCGGATAATTCACCAAAGGGGCAAGACATTAAGAAAACAATTCCACAGGCTTTTTTAAAAAGGGAAAGCACCTAATACCTTCTTTTTAAAATCGTAAATCCATGACAATTTGTATAGCGCTCGGCTAATTCCCATTCAGGATGCCTTTCAAGAAAATCATCTGCCGCAGCAAGAAGACCCTTTTTTGTTTTATCAATCCACTCAGGATAAAAATCATGAGAATTTCCATAAGGATAGGGCTCATCCTGAAATCCCCATGGCTCATCCGTATCGTGCATTGTAATGTACTTTTTGACATAAGGGGAAAATTTCTCCAACTCAAACGTCAATTGTGCATAGGTGTGTAATGTATCTATAAAAAGCATATCTACCTCAATCGGATCTAAAAAGGCATCATCTTTCATAATAAACTCAAAAGAGATATTCGATTTTTCGGCAATTTTTTTTAATCTTCTGTACGTATTAATTGGGGGGAAAAATAAGTCTACACCAATATAACTTTTATTTGGTGCTTTGCTTAAATCTAGGCCTGCAAGTACCCCATAAGTAGAAACCATTGCCCTTACGCCAAGTTCCATTACAGAGGAACATTCAGATGAGATTCGTCGAAGATGTTTGAGATGTTCATGAATATCTCCTGGCCCCCTTTCTTGAAACTTACAAAGGCCTTGAAGTTCACGATTTTCAGCTTTGAGTGGGGCTAAAGACAAACACGCCACACCCAATAAAATAAATTTACAAAAAGTACGCATAATCCCTTTTTACAATAATTACATGTAAAACAGCATATTCAAATCTTCAGTAATTATCAACTTAGGGAAAAAACTTTTTTGATAATAAAAAAACAAAGCTCATTTTATGCTTTTGGAGCCGGCTCTTTTATTTTACAATAGGACGCTTTTGTTTTATAAGATCAAAGCTTTTTGCCAATTGTTCCAAAAGAGCCTCATCGTGAGTGTTTTCTTGCATTTTTTTTATGATCGTCTCACGCTCTTTGAGCCAATTACGCTCCAAGATTTTGCGCACTGTTTCGATCATTAGAACCTCAGCTCTTTCGATAGCGATTTTCTTAGACAAAACTTTATCAATAAAGGGTTGTAATTTGATGGAGTCTAAAGAAGAGAGGACCCCCATCAAATCCCCTTTTTTTTCGATTAAAAGCTCATAGAGTTTTTGCATTTCAGGATGGAAAAGATCTTTTTGTTCCAAGTTTTTCAAAGCAATCTCTCTTGTCAACTCATGGGCAACAATAAGCCAACGGACAAGGTCTCCTTCAAGTATAAGGTCGAAATCGACAACCTCTTTATTGTTTTCTAAAGGCTCTTCATTTTTGAGTTCCTCTTTGGCCTCAATAAAATCCAACGGGATATGGAAGATCTCTGCAATCTTTTTTCTCCCCTCATGACGCATCACAGGATCGATCCAAGCGTTAACAATACTTGCCATCTCCTTAATCACGCCGCTTTTTACCGCTGGTAGACTCAGATCTTTATTTTTAACGAGCACAGATTTTAAAAAGTCCAAGTAGGAGAGCGATTTTTCTAAAAGCTCGTCAAAAAACTGTTTCCCTTTCTTTAGTAAAATGGTATCCGGGTCTTCTCCTTTAGACAGGATCGGAATCATTACCTCTATCCCCTGTTTAAGGAAAAGTTGTCCCACTTTCAGCGCAGCCTGTTGGCCGGCTAAGTCTCCATCGAATGCGATGTACACACTTTCTACACCAAGATCTTTGACTTGCTGAACATGCATCTCTCCAAAGGCGGTCCCTTGGCCAGCAACTGTAAAATCGAATCCCTCATGGATTAGCCGCATAGCATCTATTTGTCCTTCGACAATCAACGCTTTTTTTTCCTTAACAATCCTTTTTCTTGATTCGTAAAGCCCAAAAAGGATTTGCGATTTTTTAAACAAAGGGGTCTCTTTTGTATTGATGTACTTAGGCCCTTTGTCCTCTTGTTGAAACCTTCTGGCTGTAAATCCTAAAACATTCCCGTGGGAGTCCTTGATAGGGATCGTGATCCGATCCATAAAGAAAGGGAGATTTCCCTTTCCTTTCATAGCGCCCGCTTCAAATAGGGCCTCAAGGTCAATTTTAAAGTCCTGCCTCCATGCGTCAAAAATTCTTGGATCCTTTGGAGCCAACCCTATTTCAAAAAGGCGGATGAATGAGAGATCCATTCCCCTTTCATATAGATAGCTCAGTGCTAGTTGTCCTTCAGGCGTGTGTAAAAGAAGAAAATGATAAAAACGGTTGAGCTCTTTGAGTACCTGTTTGAGCGGCATCAAACTCGGCCCTTTATGCACCTCCTCAACATAGCGCATCTCAACGCCAAATCTTTCACAAAGAGTTTGTACAGCCTCTTGAAATGGCAGCTTCAAATGCTGCATTAAAAAACTGATCCCATCTCCATGAGCACCACATCCAAAGCAGTGGTAATGCATATCTTTTCTTTGCACAACAAAAGAGGGTGTATGCTCAAAATGAAAAGGGCATAATGCTTTGAATCCGCCGGGCGCTTTTTGGAATTGGACGTAAGGGGACAAAACATCGACAATATCGATCTTTTTTTTCAGCTCCTCGAGCATTGCAGGATCAAATAGAGGCATTTAGTAACTCTCCCTTTGACGAAGATAGCCTAATTGGTACAAAGAAAGAAAGTTCTCTTCATGGACTATCAGGTGATCTATCATTTCCAGCCCCAAGAGGGTGCCAATTCTTTGGATTGTTTTTGTTGTTATCAAATCTTCTTTGGAGGGGGCTAAAAAAGGTGAAGAGTGGTTATGCACCAAAATAAATTCTTCGACATTATAAATTAGCGAAGATCTAAAGACATCCCTGGTCTGACAAAAAACTTTTTGGCTATCTCCAGAGCCTATTTCCTCTTTAAACATGCACTCTTTATTTTTGTTTCTCCCTATAACCATACAGATTTCAATATTTTTGCCCAAAAAATCTCCTTTTACTAAATCAAAGATCTTTTCAGGTTTATTCAGAATATGTTTTTTGGGGTAAGTCGATTGCCTTTTTATAATCTCCTGAAAAATTTTCCATAAAAAAACCTTTTTTTTAGAAAATTTCAAGTTTGAGGTCATAGGGTCAAAAGAGGAATGCATCAATGAGCTAAAACCACCGGCTGCATTTAATTGTGCTTTTGCTTCGCCCAAATTTTGTCTGCCGTTTTCCCAAAATAGAGCCCAGAGCTCCTCGTTACTGAGATGAGCCTCTCCGTATAACTCCCATTTTTTTATTAATGAAGGCCCTTTTTTTAGCAAAGCTCACCCCATTTTACCCTTTTTTATAGGGGAGAGCTTTGTATTCTAGGGATTGGGGTATTTCGATTGTCAAAAGGATATCGTTTCCCTCATAATCGGTCTCAAGAACTCTCCCCTCTTTCATTAGCTCGGAGGCTACGTTGTAATGACTTTGCGGGATTCTTAACTCCATCACTTTTCTCAAAGATTGAATCTTTTCAATCATCAACCGATAGAGCTCCTCGTATCCTTGCCGTGTGACGGTCGAAATCACCACCGTGTCTGGGTAGCGGTAACGAAGCTCTTCCAGATTTGTATTATCCTCAATTTTATCGGCTTTATTTATGACGGTGATAATAGGTTTGTTTTTGGCTCCTATCTCTTCTAGAACTCGAATCGATTCTGCCGCGTGTTCTATCGCATCGGGGTGTGAGGCATCAACAACATGTAGCAAAATATCTGTGTAGACTGACTCCTCAAGTGTGCTCCTAAATGCATCGACAAGCTTGTGCGGAAGTTTACGGATGAATCCAACAGTGTCGATCAACAGGACATTCTGATGATTAGGCAATTGAAAACGGCGTGTTGTGGTATCCAAAGTCGCAAATAATTTGTCCTCAGATAAAACACCGGCATTTGTCAAACTATTCAAAAGGCTTGATTTCCCAGCATTCGTGTAGCCCACAATCGCAAAAGCCGGTACGTGAGAGCGAAGACGTTGCTGTCTTTGTAATGCTCTATGAGCTCTAACCTCTTTAATCTCGTGCTCAACCATTACTAAACGTCGATCGAGAATTCGTCTATCAATTTCAATCTGTTTTTCCCCTTCCCCTTTTAAATAGCCGCCCCCACCGCTTCCTCCCCCTCCACCGGTGCGCTGCCGAGAAAGGTGGGTCCAAAGACGCTTCAAACGGGGTAGTTCATAGCGGATTTTTGCCGATTCCACCTGAAGACGTGCCTCTTTGGTGTGGGCTCTTTGGGCAAAGACTTCAATGATCAACCCGGTCCGGTCTATCACAGGTTTTTTCAAAATCACTTCAATGTTTCGCTGTTGATTTGGGGAAATCTCCTCATCAAAAATCATGCAATCGTAGCCCTCGGTCTCCATTCTCTGATGGATCTCCTCTACCTTCCCCTCTCCTATATAGGTTGCCGCCTCAACTTTTTTTATTGGGCAGACCTCAAACCCAAATTCGCCAATCCCGTAAGTCTCCCCCAATGCTTTCAGCTCCTCTAAGGACTCTAAACAGGCATGTTTTTGAGAAGTTCCGCTATATGGGCCCACAAGAAGCGCCTTTTTTAATACCGTTGTCATGATTTCTCTTTTAGAAAATCGAAAAGTTTATTTTTTGAATCCGTGGATCGCTATTTTGCAACCATCATATCCGAGTTCTACATTGGGGGGCAATCGCTTTGAAGCAATCTCATAGTCTACTGAGTGATCTAAGTGGATAAAAATAGTCCTTGGGCTTGCGAGCTTTTTACTGAATTCAAAAGCCTCGTCAAAAGTAAAATGCGCAATAGATTCTCCATCCCGAATCGCCCCCAAAACAAGAGTTTTGATCCCCTTTAATTCTCTAATTAAACGGCTATCGTACTGCTTTATATCGGTCAAAAAGGCAAAATCACCCACTCTCAACCCCATCACCTGTGTGGGTCTGGAATGCCCCTCATTTTGTT
>VGMG01000015.1 GCA_016866495.1 Chlamydiota bacterium
TTGTAATAAACGTCCTTAGGCTTGCGGTGTAAAAAATCTGTCCACACCTCGGAGTTTACAAGAATTTCGTATACTTGCTCATCCGTTGAAGTAGCGGCTAAAATTTCTTGGGCTGTTCTCTCTACAACTTCAGGTTGCACCACGCCGACTCTTGGGTACAACATTCCTCCGGTTTGAAGCGGTAGCTGTAGACGATCTTTGAGTTTTAACTGTAAAAAGAGCACAGTTTCCAACCCTTCAGGGCCTGGGTTAAGCTCTTCTGCTTTTTTGCGAACTTGGTCAAGGCGGTCCAATCGTATAGCTAAAAAAGCTGTATCGACATCTGTTTGTGGTTTTTTTTGCCCGTATATCAAGCTGAGTATTTCCAAGCTTTCGATGCCGGTTGTAACTCGATCTCCACAGGCGGCATTTGCGTCGTCCAACGCCCAAATAGCTTTCTCACGAAATTCTTTCGAGGCAACCATATCGCGCACGATGGACGCTACCCGTAAAGCAAAATCCTGCGGATTAGCCTCTCTAAAATCGGCCGTTTCTTGCAACCGATTAAAGAAAATTTGGAATAAACGTTCATCACGAGCACGGGTATCGTCATCAAATTTTAAAGCTTCAGCGCTAGGCAATGGTTCTTGCCCCTGAGGTAGAAGCCTACTCCAAAAATCTAAAGCATCTTGAAGCGTTCCTTGCGCGGCACGATCTATTCGACTTTGGTATGGGTTTGTTCGACTTTGGTATGGGTTTGGAGGTTGGGCTGGCCGTTGGAGGGGTAGCAAAGGGCAATTTTCGCAATTAAGGATCTGACAAATTCGAAGCTCGGGTAGCGCTTGAAGGCTGGTGCAGTTGGGGCAGTTAAGCCTTATACAAGCCGGAAGCGCGGGTGGTAGCTCTCGGAGGCTGGTACAATTCCCGCACCAAAGCTCACTGCAAACCGGAAGCGCGGGTAGGGCTTGGAGGCTGGTACAATAGCTGCAGGAAAGAATTGTGCAAACCGGAAGCGCGGGTAGGGCTTGGAGGCTGGTGCAATCCGTGCAGTAAAGCCTTCTACAAACCGGAAGCGCGGATAGCGTTTGGAGGCTGGTGCAATCCGTGCAGTCAAGCTCTCTGCAAACCGGAAGCTGGGGTAGAGCTTGGAGGCTGGTGCAATTGCTGCAGTCAAGCTTTATGCAATCCGGAAGCGCGGTTATGGCTACGAGGCTAGTGCAGTTGAAGCAGTAAAGCCTTCTACAAACCGGAAGCTCGGGTAGGGCTTGGAGGCTGGTGCAATTGCTGCAGTCAAGCCTTGTGCAAGCCGGAAGCTCGGGTGGTAGCTCTCGGAGGCTGGTGCAATCCGTGCATTCAAGCCATTCGCAAGCCGGAAGCTCGGGTAGGGCTTGGAGGCTGGTGCAATTGCTGCAGTTAAGCTCTATGCAAACCGGAAGCTCGGGTAGCGCTTGAAGGCTGGTGCAGAAGGAGCAGTTAAGCCTTGTGCAATTTTGAAGAACGTTCGGTAAGGATGTTATGTTACGCGCGTTTGGTAAGTCAAGTTCAAAAGGGTTGTCTAAATCTTTTTCTCGAAGAATATCAAGGATTCGCTCGGCATCTGATCTTGCAGCCTCAGGTTGAGACGCTAGCCATTCGTTCAGTATATCCTCTTTTGATGGTCTAACTTCTTCGGCAGATACCCGAGAGAATAAAGAATCGGACAACGATGACGCTCCTCCACTACTAGAAAAAACCTCATTAGCAACTGAAGCGACTCTTTTAGAGGTATTCCCTTGTAGATTTGGACTTAAAGGCGGCTGGTTTGGGTCAGTTGGCCCCCCTACAGGATTAAACATGACGAGATAAACCAATTTTTTTTAAAACTAACCTTCTGATAGCTAGTCAAACCATTTTCATCAAGAACTCGCTCGATGCTCTTAAAAATTCTCTTAAGCCCCTCCATTAAGCTTGGCCCTTAGAGCGTCGCCATTCGCTTCAAGCCATTCAATCGTTTTCTTCCTGTCGATCTGTTGGGTTAATTTTGTCAAAGCAACAGAGTACTCTGTCCCCGTTAAAGAAGGGCATGCCTCTTCAAGAGTTTGCAAAACTTCCCTTTGAAGAGCCCCTCTTGTTTCGCGTGGAGTGTTTTCTGGGCCTACGTTATCTAAAAAATCGGTCCAAGCCCGAGAAGGGTTTTTTTCTAAAGCTGTAAGTTTTGCTGAATAATCGAGCCCTTCTTTCGAATTCTGAATTATTGTAAGACCTTCTCGGACATCATTGTAATAAACGTCCTTAGGCTTGCGGTGTAAAAAATCTGTCCACACCTCGGAGTTTACAAGAATTTCGTATACTTGCTCATCCGTTGAAGTAGCGGCTAAAATTTCTTGGGCTGTTCTGTCTACAACTTCAGGTTGCACCACGCCGACTCCTGGGTACAACATTCCTCCGGTTTGAAGCGGTAGCTGTAGACGATCTTTGAGTTTTAACTGTAAAAAGAGCACAGTTTCCAACCCTTCAGAGCCTGGGTTAAGCTTTATTGCTTTTTTGCGAACTTGGTCAAGGCGGTCCAATCGTATAGCTAAACAAGCTGTATCGACATCTGTTTGTGGTTTTTTTTGCCCGTGTATCAAGCTGAGTATTTCCAAGCTTTCGATGCCGGTTGTAACTCGATCTCCACAGGTGGCATTTGCGTCGTCCAACGCCCAAATAGCTTTCTCACGAAATTCTTTCGAGGCAACCATATCGCGCACGATGGACGCTACCCGTAAAGCAAAATCCTGCGGATTAGCCTGTCTAAAATCGGCCGTTTCTTGCAACCGATTAAAGAAAATTTGGAATAAACGTTCATCACGAGCACGGGTATCGTCATCAAATTTTAAAGCTTCAGCGCTAGGCAATTGTTCTTGCCCCTGAGGTAGAAGCCTACTCCAAAAATCTAAAGCACTCTGGAGCGTTCCTTGCGCGGCACGATCTATTTGATTTTGGTATGGGTTTGGAGGTTGGGCTGGCCGTTGGAGGGGTAGCAAACTCCAAAAATCTAAAGCACTCTGGCGCGTTCCTTGCGCGGCACGATCTATTTGAAATTGGTATGGGTTTGGAGGTTGGGCGGGTAGCAAAGGGCAATTTTCGCAGTCAAGGTCTATGCAAACCGGAAGCTCGGGTAGGGCTTGGAGGCTGGTGCAATCCGTGCAGTAAAGCCTTCTACAAACCGGAAGCGCGGATAGCGTTTGGAGGCTGGTGCAATTGCTGCAGTCAAGCCATCCGCAAACCAAAAGCTCGGGTAGGGCTTGGAGTCTGGTGCAATTGCGGCAATAGAGCTTTCTGCAATCCGGAAGCTCGGGTAGGGTTTCAAGGCTGGTGCAATTGTGGCAGTCAAGCGTTTCGCATATCGATAGCTCGGGTAGGGCTTGGAGGCTGGTGCAATTGCTGCAGTCAAGGACTATGCAATCCGGAAGCTGGGGTAGGGTTTGGAGGCTGGGGCAGTAGGCGCAGAGAAGGTTTGTGCAATCCGGAAGCTCGGATGGTAGCCTTCGGAGGTTGGTGCAGTTTTGGCATTTAAGCTGTGTGCAAACCGGAAGCTCGGGTAGCGCTTGAAGGCTGGGGCAGTAGGCGCAAAAAAGCTTTTTGCATCTCAAAAGCTCGGGTGGTAGCTCTCGGAGGCTGGTGCAATTGCGGCAGTCAAGCGTTTCGCATATCGGAAGCTCGGGTAGGGCTTGGAGGCTGGTGCAATCCCTGCAGTTAAGCTCTATGCAAACCGGAAGCTCGGGTAGCGCTTGGAGGCTGGTGCAGATGGAGCAAAAAAGCGTTTCGCATCTCAAAAGCTCGGGTAGGGCTTGGAGTCTGGTGCAATGGCAGCAGTCGAGCTTTTTGCAATCCGGAAGCTCGGGTAGCGCTTGAAGGCTGGTGCAGTTGGAGCAAAAAAGCGTTTCGCATCTCAAAAGCTCGGATAGGGTTTCAAGGCTGGTGCAATCCCTGCAGTTAAGCTCTATGCAAACCGGAAGCTCGGGTAGGGTTTCAAGGCTGGTGCAATTGGAGCAGACAAGGTTTGTGCAAGCCGGAAGCGCGGGTAGCGCTTGAAGGCTGGTGCAATCCCTGCAGATAAGCTTTATGCAAACCGGAAGCTCGGGTAGCGCTTGAAGGCTGGTGCAAGTTTGGCAGTTAAGCCTTGTGCAATTTTGAAGAACGTTCGGTAAGGAGGTGATGTTACGGTAGTTTTGTATGTCAAGTTCAAAAGGGTTGTCTAAATCTTTTTGTCGAAGAATAACAAGGATTCGCTCGGCATCTAATCTTGCAGCCTCAGGTTGAGACGCTAGCCATTCGTTCAGTATATCCTCTTTTGATGGTCTAACTTCTTCGGCAGATACCCGAGAGAATAAAGAATCGGGCAACGATGACGCTCCTCCACTACTAGAAAAAACCTCATTAGCAACTGAAGCGACTCTTTTAGAGGTATTCCCTTGTAGATTTGGACTTAAAGGCGGCTGGTTTGGGTCAGTTGGCCCCCCTGCAGGATTAAACATGACGAGATGAACCAATTTTTTTTAAAACTAACCTTCTGATAGCTAATCAAACCATTTTCATCAAGAACTTGCAGTTGCTCTTAAAAATTCCCTTAAGCCGCTCAATTGAGCTTGAACCTTAGAGCGTTCCCATTCGCTTTTAACCAATCGGTTGTTTTCTTCCTGTCGATCTGTTGGGTTAATGTTGTCAAAGCAACAGAGTACTCTGTCCCCGTTAAAGAAGGGCATGCCTCTTCAAGAGTTTGCAAAACTTCCCTTTGAAAAGCCCCTCTTGTTTCGTGTGGAGTGTTTAATGGGCCTACGTTATCTAAAAACTCTTTCCATTCATAAGTAGGTTTTTTTTTTAAAGCTCTGAGTTTTGCTGAATAATCGAGCCCTTCTCCTGAATCCGCAATTATTCTAAGACCTTCTTGGACATCATCGTAATAAACGGCGTTAGGCTCGCGGTGTAAAAAATCTGTCCACACTTCGGAGTTTACAAGAATTTCGATTACTTGCGCATCCGTTGAAGTAGCGGCTAAAATTTCTTGGGCAGTATTATTTACATCACTTTTTGATACTCCACCGATTCGTTCGTACAACATACCTCCGGTTTGAAGCGGTAGCTGTAGACGATCTTTGAGTTTTAACTGTAAAAAGAGCACAGTTTCCAACCCTTCAGGGCCTGGGTCAAGCGCTAGTGCTTTTTTGCGAACTTGGTCAAGGCGGTCCAATCGTATAGCTAAACAAGCTGTATCGACATCTGTTTGTGGTTTTTTTTGCCCGTATATCAAGCTGAGTGTTTCCAAGCTTTCGATGCCGGTTGTAACTCGATCTCCACAGGCGGTATTTGCGCTGTCCAACGCCCAAATAGCTTTCTCACAAAATTCTTCCGAGGTAGCCATATCGCGCACGATGGTCGCTACCCGTATAGCAAAATTCTGTTTATTTCGAGGACTAGCCTGTCTAAAATCGGCCGTTTCTTGCAACCGATTGAGGAAAATTTGGAATAAACGTTGATCATTAGCGCGGGTATTGTCATTAAATTTTAAATCTTCAGCTCTATGCAATGGCGCTTGCCCCTGAGGTAGAAGCCTACTCCAAAAAGATAAAGCACCCTGAAGCGTTCCTTGTGCGGCAAGATCTATTCTATCCTGGTATGGGTTTGTTGGTTGGGGGGGGAATAGCAAAGGGCAATTTCCTATATTTATGATGCAGTATTCCGGAACGATGGGAATGTGTCGGAGATGTCCGCACGAATATAAATTAAGCTCTGTGCAGCTCGGAAGTACGGGTATGGATTGGAGATCTGGGCACTCGTGGCAGGTAAGCTTTATGCAAACCGGAAGTGCGGGTATGGATCGGAGCTGTCGGCTTAAATATAATTTAAGCTCTGTGCAGCTCGGAAGTGCGGGTATGGATCGGAGATTTGGGCACTCGTGGCAGGTAAGCTTTATGCAAACCGGAAGTGCGGGTATGGATCGGAGAATTTGGCACGAATATAATTTAAGCTCTGTGCATTTCGGAAGGCCGGGTGTTAGCTCTTGGAAGCCATGGCAGTAATATATGTCAAGCCTTGTGCAGTTCGGAAGGTCGGGTAGGGTTTCAAGGCTGCTACACATGAAGCACAATAGGTATTGGCAGTTCGGAAGTGGAGGTAAGGTTTTGAGATTACTATAGTCCGTGCAGCTAAACTTTGTGCAATTTTGAAAAACATCCGGTAAGGAACTTATAGAGCCAAAAAAGTAAGGTTCTTTTAAATCTACTGTAAAAGGTTGGTCTAAATTTATGCCCGACAAAGTGCGAATTAAATAATCTGCTTCAGAAAAAATTCCCCAGAAGGGCAAAGACCGTTTCCAAGCTTGAAGTATTTCCCCTTTGCGGCTATTTATAGATCGTTCTCCTCCCACTCCAGAAGGTTCAGTCCCACCAGGTTGAACTTCATGAGAGGACAAAGAAGGGGGCGGCGATGAATCTCTAGAACGTAAAACACCCTCAGCTATTCGACTGGCTGCATCACCACCCGAATCGGGTTGCTGACCAGGAGCATTAGAAGGATTGGATTGAGAGGGGGATCCTCGTACAGGACTAGACATAAAAAACAGCCATTTTTTTAAGTTGCCTTTCATCTAACCAATCAAAACATTTTATTCAAGAAATCGCCCGATGCCCTTAAACCGCTCAATTGAGCTTGGCCCTTAGAGCGTCAACAAATCGCTCGCCAAATCGAGGCTTTAAGGCCTATCTTTACGCATATAAAGAAAATACAGACCAGTTTCGGGGTCGTTTAGAGAACGGAAGCCTTAAAAAACTCAACCCTCTCGGATTTAAGGCAAGTCGAGAAAAGCCTAGACGAAAGGGTGCTTTATTACGGTAAGGGGGAAGGTTAAAAATCAATTTAGAAAAACTTGGATGATTGCTCTTTAACTTTATCCCAAAAGGGGACTGATTCTTATTTCTTTTTTAAGAAAATTTCTTTGTCCATGTAATCCAAATAAGCAATGTAACTGGTGTGATCTGAATATTCCTTAAATTCAACACTCACTACGTCCATATTATTCTCGTAAAAGAGATTTTCTTCATATAAAAATTTCCAACCATTTAAACCATCGATTTGACAAAATTTACTATTTATAGAACCAAAACTCCTACCAGATTTATAATCAGTAAACTCTTGCAATAAGGGTTTATTTTTTGGACATATTTTTGGATGATCTTTATCAGTTCGGTTATGCGGGAAATAGGTTTTTGCCATTCCATTTCCAAATTCTATTTCGAGCACCCAAAAGGTTATCCCATTTATTTTAGAAATGTGCCAAACACTCTGATCGCTAGAACGTGTAAAAATCCCTTGACCTTTACCTTTTTCTACTATTACTCCTTCTCCATCTTTCATTGCGAACTCTATCTCTCTTATAGTACAAAAAATAGAAGATCCTAAAAGAGAACTAGCCAAAAAACCCATAGGGAGAAAATTTTTAAAAAAACCCATTTAAAGCCCAAAAAATAATAAAATACTATATTACCTGAATGGATTTGAGTAAAGAATTTTCTTAGGAATCAAATTGTCAATAGAACCCTTTACATGGAAGAGGGCTAATAAGTTTCAATCTGTGAAGGAGCCTTATTCGCTCTCAAGCTTTTTAAATATACCTCCTAATCTAGAGTTTTGCTTTTGTATTAAAGTTTTTTACACAATAGGAGGTTCAGATGCGGGCTTTTTTTCTTGACTAAGCGAAAGCAAGCTTTAGTTGATCTTTAAGTTTTAACTGTAAAAAGAGCTAATTATAAAAATCTTATTAAATATGGATTTCATTGCCGAACTCTATTGAACATGAGGAGTTTTGTAGAGAGCATACAGAAAATCCACATGCCGACCAGATGTGATAATCGTAAGCACTTTATCCAGGTTTTCTTGGGACAGAGAAAGTTCTTGAGCCCAAAGTTCTGGCCAGCCCTCTCCACTAAATTGACCAGGTATTTTGGGAGAGGGTTGTATTAAAGATTTTTGCAATTGAAATAAATATTCTCTTACTTGTCCTGCAGGCAAAAATATGTTGGAAACGGTCGCTAGATTATCCAAACAAGCGCTTATGGTATATTTTAAAATACCCTGCATCAGAGTCCACTCTTCTTTTGTGATTGGTCTTAGTTCTTGTCTCTGTAAAATTTTATTGATTGGCGAGATAAAACCCTCAAAGTCAGTTTCAGCCCTATCTAAGGTGGCCCCTAACTCCTTAAATGTTTTTACAACTTCATTTCTAAAAGGTTCGTATTGATTTGGGTTTAGAAAAATTCTTTTGAGCATGGGGATTAGATGATAGCAAATATCATGTATAAGCTCTGGGGGATCAGAATAAATAAAATCATTTTCCAGCAAAATCTTTAAAAATGCATCAGGTTGAACTATTTCATTAACTTGGGCTATCGAAAGGAGAGGGAAGTCGGAGTGTTTTTGTCTAAAACTAACAAGTTTTTGCTCAAGTGTCTCTTTATCTGGAAAGTGTAGACTTTTGTCGGAATAGTCTACAAAAATTCCTAATTCTTTAAAAAAATTGCAAACATTAGATCCAGGCTTACCAAGGTGATGATCAATAACCGCAAAACTTTGCTGAAGAACCGGAAACTGTTCTTGATTCAATTCACGAATTTCATCATAAGACTTTGTTTGGATGAATTTGAAGGAGTCCCCTACTTTCTCAGATTTATAGGCTGAGCGAAAACTTCTTTCTGCCTCTACCCTTTTTATTTTATTTAGCATTTTGTTTCGAGTTACCTCGACCTTTTTTATATAATGTATTCTGTTTCGAGTTGCTTCATCTAAATGGTTCGTGTCAAATACTATTTTTTGAAGCTTTGGTAGAGCCTGAACGGTTTTGAGATTATAGCACTTGGTGCAGTAAAGCTCAGTACATTCCGTAAGATCGGGTAGCTCTTGGAGGCGATAGCAATCTATGCATTTTAGCTCTCTACAATTTGGAAGCTCGGATAGCTTTTCGAGCTTTTCGCAATGCTCGATGTTAAGCTTAATACATGCCGTAAGGTCGAGTGGTAGCTTTTGGAGGCTACGGCAGAAATTTAAGTCGAGATCTGTGCATCTCGGGACGGGTGGTAGATTTCGGAGTTCGTAGTTGTTATATATGGTAAGCCTTGTGCAGTTCGGAAGGTCGGGTAGGGTTTTGAGGCTGCGACAATTGTAGCACCATAGGTCTTGGCAGTTCGGAAGTGGAGGTAAGGTTTTGAGATTACTATAGTCCGTGCACCAGAACTTTGTGCAATTTTGAAAAACATCCGGTAAGGAACTTATAGAGCCAAGTAAGTTGGGTTCTTTTAAATCTACTGTAAAAGGTTGGTCTAAATCTATGCCCGACAAAATGCGAATTAAATTATCTGCTTCAGAAAAAATTCCACAGAAGGGCAAAGACCGTTTCCAAGCTTGAAGTATTTCCTCTTTGCGGCTATTTATAGATCGTTCTCCTCCCACTCCAGAAGGTCCAGTCCCACCAGGTTGAACTTCATGAGAGGACAAAGAAGGGGGCCGCGATGATTCTCTAGAATGTAAAACACCCTCAGCTATTTGACTGGATGCATCACCACCCGATACGGGATGCTGACCAGGAGCATTAAAAGGATCGGAATGAGCTGGAGATCCACCTACAGGTTTAGGCATTACAAAAAACCTTTTTAATGCATGTTCCCTTTCCATAGCTAATCTAACCGAATTGTTCAAGAGCTATCATTAGGCCCCTAAAAGTTCCCTTTAGCCCCTCGATTGAGCTTGCCTCTTTGACCATCGTGATAAAAAAAGGCTGAGTAGCTTTTTTGGAGTTGTGGAAGTTGATGGTTTTCAATAGCGAAGCCATAGAGATAGAAGAGCATAGCTTTCATCCAACCCCTAGTCTTAGAAAAGGGGTTATACTCTTTTAACTTTGAGGAAAAAAACTTTTTGGTTAGAGGGTTGGGAATGAGCGAACCCATCCCGAGCAGCCCAAAGATTCCAATTAGTGGGTCAATCGACAGACCGGCGGATCAGGGTGAACAATTGACAAAAGAGTATCAGGTTGCTTTGCCTGTCCTTAGATCTTTTGATCCACCCCCTAGACCTCTTACCCCTGCAAGGGTTGAGTCCGCTGACTTGGAACCCTTTGAATGGTGTTGGGGTTTTAGAAAAGAAACAACGGAAACTCTCATTTGGGAACCCTTGAAGGGTGTTTCTGATTCTGATATAGATAGGTTGAATAGAAAGCAATTTCCCTTAGTTCAACCTTCGTATCCGTTTTTGGAAGATTTGTTTGTTGACCGTTTTTTTAGAGACGACGAAAATTGCATAAAAAATAATGCTTTTTTGAAACAAATGGGCTTTGTTTTTAAAGCTAGAGATAAAAAATTTTCTACCCCAACAAGAGAGCAGTTGGTAATCAACTACAACAACTACCAAAAAAAATATCCCCGTTTTCCTGAACTTACATTTAAACTAGTGGATGGTGTACAAGAACCGGATGAATTTGTACACTGTGTTCTAGATTCAGATATAATTTTATCTAGTAATCAAGAATTGCTTCATGATTTTGTTTTTCACATTATTCCGACACTAAGCAACATTTGTGAAAGCCCTCAATCTTATCGATTTTACAAAGACAATCTAAAACAAATTGTTGAGACTTTTCTAAGTTTTTTGAATAAAAACCCCATTGAAATTCTAGCTGAACTGAATAATAACCTAAATCCCAAGATCGACGAGTCGCTTATAAATGATATAGTAGCAACACTAAAATATATGGTGAGCGCTGCACTTGATGAATTGACTTCCGCGATAATTGACTACACGGAAATAAAAGGTCAAGAGGATGCTAATGGTTATATCAGTGAAAAGTTTATCGAGTCTCTTCTCGGTACTCTTAACGATGAAATGTGGAGAGAACCTCTTAGTAAGTCTTTACCAACCTTAAAAGAAGAATTTTTAGAAAATTTCCCAAATCAGGAACGTTGGAAAGGTATTGTAACAGCCCTATTGAGCGCTCAAGGTAAATTTGCGGGTTAGAATCGAAAATGACGGTAAATGTTAGAGTTTAAGTAATTATCCCGACCTTTTTGACCTCTATTTTTTTTGAAAAGTTGACTTTGTTTTCTTTCATGATGAATAAAGAATTCTTTTGAGATGTAATGAGCTGAAAAAAGAATTGCAAGAATTATTCGGTAGGAGTTTACAAGAGCTCTTAAAAATATCTCTATAGAAAAAGTGATGCAATATCAGTTCATAATAATGTCACAGAGAATATATTTCTTCAAAATTTTTTCCCAAAATAGCAAAGATTTGATAAAAATTGTGTAAAAAAATAAAATCCTTAGCTTTTATTAGAACTAAAATTTTATGAGCACCATTTTCAAATCGATCTGCCAGGCACACTCCCAAGAGGTTACTGAATATCTTAGAGCTGCCCGAATCCTAGCATCCGGTCAACACCTATCTAATTTTTTACACACCAACAGATTGGCCGATAAAGATGAGGAGGTTTTTCAGGTTTTTGACCGTTCTACCAAATTTTTGGCAGATGCCGGGAAAAATTATTATGGTTCATCTGAAGCCTTAGAATGGCACCAGAAGTTTTTAAGAGTTGTATCTGAATTTAAAGTCATCTTGGGCAGCCCGATGCTTACTAATGCCGGAAGAAGGGATAAAAGTGTGTCAGCTTGCTCTGTACCCCCTCTAAAATTATCCGAGATGAAAAGAGAAGAAATCGCTCGTATGGTGGGGGATTATCATACTCGCGGGATGGGGACAGGCTTTTGTCTTGATGACGTGAAAGAGCCGAGCGAAATGGTTTGTTACCTCAATCATGTAGCGATGTCCGAAGTTCAAAAGGGGATGATTGAGCGCTCTTGCGGGAATATGGGAGTTTTATCGATTCATCATCCAAAGGTGCTTTCTTTTATCAAAGTCAAACAGGATAATCCTCATATCAAGGATTGGAAATTTAATCTTTCGGTCAACATTACCGATGCCTTCATTGAGGCACTCGAAAGAAAAGAGCCTTTCCAACTCTCTGATGGCCATAAAGTAGATCCAGAGTTTCTTATGAGCCAGATTGCTGAGCATGCGCATGCAACTGGAGATCCTGGATTGATTTTCATGGATAGGATTAATCGCCTCAACCGTGTACCCCAAATGGGCAAATATGAAACTGTGGTCCCTTGTGGAGAAGTTTCCCTCTTTTCGGGCGAGGTTTGCCAATTCTCCTATCTGAATCTGCCCCAATTTCTAAAAGGTGACCAGATCGACTGGCAGGCACTCAAAGAAAGCATTCATATTTGCATGATGATTCTTGATAATGCTGTTGAGGTAAATATCGAAAGAATGCCTACAAAAAGAAGCGCTGAGGTGATCTCAAGCTTGAGAAGAGTGGGTATTGGAATTTGTGGTTTCTCTGAAGTTTTACAAGCAAAAAGGTTAGTTTACGGCTCATTAGAGGCACAAAATTTTGCTAAGGAGCTGATGAGTTTCATCAATCTGGAGAGTAAAAGAGCCTCTGTAAAACTTGCAAAAGAGCGTGGCCCTTTTGAGAAGTTTAAAAACTCTACAACCCGTTTAGATCTTTTTACAAAACCTTTTGAAAACGTACCTACAGATGGTGCGACAAGAGAGGATTGGCAAGCTTTGAGCCAACAAATCCAAGAGGTTGGGATAAGAAACTTGTCTACGACTATTATTCCCCCTTCAGGTCGTAGCTCATTGATCGCAGGAGTTACTGCGTCGATAGAGCCCCCCTTTACCCTTGTAGCGGATCAAAAATTTAAAACTATCCTTGAAAAACAGGCAAGACAAGAGGGATATTTCCAGGACTTAGGGGCTGTCTATGACTCCATCCAAAAAACGGGGAGTCTACAACAAACAAATCTCCCCCTAACGATTAAACGTGTTTATCGAACAGCTTTGGAGATGTCTGCTCAAGAACATATAGCTATAACAACTGCTTTCCAATCCCACACGGATGAGGGGATCTCCAAAACGGTAAATTTGGTGGAAAACTCCACTGTAAAAGATGTAGATGAGGTATTTCGATCTGCTATTTGCGCTTTAAACATGAAAGGGATTACGATTTATCGTGAATATAGCCGCACTTTGCAGCCTAAGACACTCTCCACTAACTCCAAGGAGACCCCTATGGTGATTGATTCGATCTATGGCCCAATAAAAGTCACTCCAAAAATTGCCAAAATTTTAGCCTCACCATTGATGGAGAGATTAAAAACAATCCATCAAAACGGGATAGCCTATCTTGTGGATCCGAGGCAATCTACCTCAAGGTATGAGCATTCTTTGGGGACTATGGCGCTCGCTAAGATGTTAGGGGCATCAGAAAAAGAACAAATACAAGCGCTACTACACGATGTTTCACACACCCCTTTTTCGCACTTGATTGATCTTGTCTACGGTCATGAAAAACAGGACTATCATGAAAGACACAAAGGCCGTTTCCTGAGCCAAAAATGGATCCAGAATCTCCTTTTCGAATGTGATATTCCCTTATCAGATATAGAAATTAAAGATTCTTTGTTCTTTCAAAAGAATGGGATCAATATTGATCGGCTTGACTATATGATACGAGATCTCAAAGCGGTGGGGAGGATTTTTCAGCCAGAGTATTCTTCGATCCTGAACAATCTGGTCGTCGAGGAGGGGCGGATCAAATGTCGTGATATTGATACTGCTAAACTTTTATTTGAAAAATTTTTAGAGGTGAATGAAGAGGTCTACTTCGATCCGAAAGTGGAGGCTGCGTCAGTCGCATTCAGTGAAATACTCAAAAAAATGCTCAAAGAGGGCTCCATAAAAGAAGAAGACTTTGAAAAAAGCGAGGAAAACCTCTTAGAAAAAATTAGAAATAGCCGCTTTAAAGCCGATTTTGAAGCTATAGGAGCCCACACCCAAAAAGGGTTATCCCCATGTAAAAATGGGCGATTGCCCGTCTTACGCAAATTACGCTACATCGATCCTGAGATTTCAGGTCTAAGTGGGACTTTGAGCGATTGGGATAGTCAAACAAAGGTGCGCTTAGAAGAATATCTCAATAAAACACCCACGGAGCTTTATTACAATGGCTAGTCTATTTAAATATATTACAAGCTCCCTGATATGCATTTTTTCTTTTTCTCTACTTGCCGAAAATATCGATTACGAAGAGCTTATCGAAGGAGTTTTTCAAAATAGCGATCAGTACCCTAAACGCCTTTTAGAATTAGGGGCGACAAATATCAACTACGAGGTAAAAAAGGGGGGGAAGAGTTACTTTTTTCGCCATTCAGCAAACCTGGCAAAAGAGCTTTACTCGAGTCAAGATATCGAATATTTGGTACTCAAGCAGCTTGAGAAAACAAAGTTTGCACCTTGCCCCTATTTTTTTGATTCAAAAAGGGGATTGATGATTACCGAGTACATCGAACACGATGAGGTCACTTTAGATCTTAAGGATCAAAAGGTGCAAGAGGCTATTTGTGGGATGCTTAAGTCGATTGAAGAGGAAAATATTGTCGTTGATAGGGTATTTGATCCCTATCAGGATACGCTCGTCCTTGCAAAAAAGGCCACGACCCCTTTACCACATGGGCTTGATGGGATGCTATCTGCTCTAGAGACAATCTCAAAAAAGCTTAGGGAGAATCCAAGAAAAACTCTTTGCCACCTAGACTTACATCACAAAAATATTCTCCAAAAAGGGGATAGGCTTTTTTTAATCGACTGGGAATATGCGGCGATGAGCCACCCCTACCACATCTTTGCCTCGATGGCCTCGATTGAGCGTTGGTCAGATCATGATATGTGGAAGATTTTAGACAATTATCTGGGAAATTCGTCTCAAGAAGATAAGGAATGTATATACATGTACCGCATCGTATCGGATCTTTTTTGGGCAGTTTGGTGTCATGTGCAAATGGAAAACCCCTCGACAAATAGTCCCTACACCGAGTGGAGAGATCTCTTTTTTGCAGCGGCAAAAGAGCGAATACATAAAGTTGAATCTGTTCAAAGAGAAGATTGTCCATGCTAAATCCTAGAAAGCTATTTTTTCTTTTTATTTTCAGTGTAGCCCAATTTCTACAGGCCAATGAGGCGATTTTATTAATGGGACCACCCGGAAGCGGGAAAGGGACGTTCTCCTCATTCGCCAAAAGCGTCGGGTACGGTCATGTGAGTGCAGGGGACGTAATTCGTGAAGAGATTCTCAGTGGAACTGAGCTTGGTTTGGAGCTCAACAATATTGTGGGGAGGGGGGATTATGTTGGACCACAGACACTATTTCGCCTCGTTGCAGGGAGAATAGAGGCTTTTTTACAAAAAAAAACTCCTGTGATCATCGATGGATATGGGAGGACTAGAGAAGATTGGGACCGGCTAAGCGCACTATTAAAAAAGATGGGCATCAAGAGAAGGGTAATCCTTTTTGAGGCTTCTCAAAAAGTTTGTTTGGAACGTATTCTAGGCAGACTAATTTGTGTGGAATGTGGGTATATTACCAGTAAGCACATAGGCCATAGAGAGGGGGCGGTTTGCCCAAATTGCTTAACGACCCAGCTCTCTTTGAGGATGAATGATAATCTAGAAGTGACTTTGAAGCGGTTAAACACTTACCACCATGAGATTAAGCCCTTGCTTTTAGAGACTTTTAAAGGGGAAAATATAACTGTTTTTGATAGCGATCTTCCTTTAGAGAGCTTAGAAAAAGAGTTTCAAAAGCTTCTCTTCTCAAGATGATATCCAGTGGGGACGAAAAAAAAGCTTTTCTATCCGCATTTTGTTTTGGATTTGTGTAAAAAAGAGCAAACCGAGGAGGCTACATAAGCAGTTTTTACTGCTAGGTCTTTTACAGCTGAACCTAAAACCTCGTTTGCTACCGGTATACTAGCCAAGAGCATTCGTGAAGTTTTTTTTAGGCTGTGCCCTTCCTCTTTTTTCGTCTTAAGCTCCATCAGGGCTATAGAAATAACTAAGGCCAGATTCGTTTCATAGAGCATCTCTTTTTGGGTCGAGCTCAAAGAAACTAAAGCGCACCCCTCTAGGCCAATCAAGACATCAGAGGCAAGTTTGGCTACTTTTAGTGCCTCATGCGCGATCTTGGCAAAGTCTTTTGAATGCACCCTCTGTTTTAATTTTTCTAGTGAGCGAGGAAGATCTTTAAGGGAAAAGAGGTAGCAAAAAGAGACACCCAGATCCCATAGAGATTTTACCTTTTCTAAATCGGGGAGAAGGGCAGCCTTTTCCTGTATGAAATGAGGGATATCAGCGAACTCGGGTAAAACTTCTGTACAGAGTTTAGTCTGAAGATTACAAAAATTCATTTTAAAATCTGACGATAAGTTATTGCAACTCATTAAATACCTTCTTAAGGCAAAAAATATAACATATTTTATATATTATTTTAATAAAAAAATGGTTTTTTCCGATCAGTTACCTTTAAGTGGTTGAACCGCAAGAGGGGGGTTAGAAATTTTTGAATTCAAAAAAATATTTTAAAAAAAGAGGCTGATCTGTGGCTTAAGGGAGTGGGCAAACACTTGCCCCTTTTATGGTGTATTTTAATATATGGTTTTTTAAGAGACTCAGTTGTAATATGTTCTGCATTTCATCTCGATTTATATTGTATGATTTTCAAGTAGCAGTTTAAGACCTATCGAGCAACTAATTCAGGTAGCCGAAAATAGAACCAGCCCATCCTTTCTTCAAAAGGAGTCCCGAGGAGCAAAGTTTCAACTTGCCGAAATGCAAAAATGGTCACAAGAGGGAGAGTGGATCAGCATTTTAAAATCTTTGTGGAGTGATGAGGAGGGACAGAAGGCTTTAGAATGGTTACGCTCAAAAGAGCTGGAGCACATACCACCCCTACTGTATGAGCAGGCAATAGCAGAATTTATTCAAAATCCCACCCTCAAAACGGCGAGTAAGACGAGTATTCCTTTGATTGTAACAGCGTCTCTCAGCCTTAGACAGCAACAAATTTATATTCAAGAAAAAGCGCTTGTAATGCCCTCATGTGGGGAAGTTTTCGAGAATAAATACTTTGAAAATCTGAATGATCTCATTTCATCCTCTTTAAAAACGTCGTTACCCGAGCTCATTTTAAGTTCAGATTCTAGCCAGCATATTTTAAGAAAAGTCCATAACTTTATGCTAAAAGAAGATCTTCCCACTTATGAGTCTTTGAAGTGGCTTCTTAGTGAACCTCCCACTCAGGATGCCTTTAAACCTATTCTTGAATGGAAAGAGCTACGCCAGAGCGTCTTTTTTTCGTGGACTCAGGAGTGGCGTTGTGGCCCAACCTCAAATTTCTTGCGGTACTTAAGCTTATAAGCCTGGAAGGGCAAAATTCATGAACAATCCTCAATTGTATTTGTAAAAGGTTCTATATGTCTGTAGAAAAATGGGCTCGTTGGGTCGAATTTGGAAAGGGAAATCTCAGATTAGAGGAGGCATTGGATATTAGGCAGGTTCCCGATTTAGTCGAAAAGTTCAAGACAAAGTTTTTCGAAAAGGGGAATGAGCTTGGGACATATAGGGGGTTAACCAAAATAGTGCAGGAGTTTTTGCCTTGCCCTTCTCTTGGATATGGACTCGGTAGGATTGAAGGGGAAATCCACTTTGATACCTACTCCAGAAGATTTTTAGATAGAGTTAAATCTTTACCTCTCAAAGAGGGTACGATTACTATGAGTGCTGAGGCCTTTCGTCTAGCCCTTATAGGGATTCAAGCTTTTGAGGGGAATCATGAGATCTTTAAGCCCATTTTTTATAACCTTGGTACAGAAGAAAAAAAAACCATTCTCAAAAAGCAACCCGACCTATTCTCTTTTCGTACACCTCTACCGGTAAAAATTGGCAGCGGTTCTTTATTAGAGATTTTGTGGAGCCACTCACCGAAAGATTTATTGCGTGATGCAGCCCTTTTTGGTGGCGATGCTCTTTTTGAGGTGATTCGAATTTTACATGACATGATTCCACTTCTTTGCTCAGAAGATGCCACTCAATTAGAAACAACTATAAGTGCCTATCCTGCTCACGAAAGAGATAACGCAGCCTTTCGTATTATCGACCACCAGATAGAACTCGCTCGAGGAATAAAGATTTCTAAGAGCAAGATATACGAATTGTTAGAGAGCCTTAATAACTACTGTAGTCAGCCAAATGCCGATATGTGTGTCTACAATCTCGTTTATCCTAAATCCCCTGTAAAAAGGGCACAAGCTCTCAAAAGCTGGGTTAAACATTCCATTTATAGACCCCAGATTGTGCATATCCCTCTTTCTCCTTTAGCTAAATTTATGATTGCAAATCGGTTAGCTTTATTGCCTCACGACCATGATAGCGTAGAATTAATGAGAGAATTCGATACCTTAGACTTAGAGGAAAAAAAAGATTTTATTCTGGAGATTATTTTAAAAGGTAAGATCGAGTTTTTGTCCATGGACAAACGTGCGGAATTTTTAAAAGAGGTAGATAAGAGAAGAGGTCAACCGTTATCGTCCATTTTAACACTCGCACTTGTATGTATCGAATTTTTTGCCACTACAGCGACAGAGGATATTTATCCTCGGTTACAACAAAGAGATCTGCTTTTAGAAATTCAACATCTAAAAGATGAGGATAAAAAGTGGTTTGTCAAAAATTTTCTGACCCATGAAGGCTTTATAAGCTACTATTTTGAATCAGAGCGATTGATCCATTTTTTCAGCTTAGTGATCGATTTGAGAAACTGTTTGGGGAGTGACTATATGCGCCCTTATTACAACGTTCTTGAGACAAAGGTTTTGGAGCTCTGTCCTGTGGAGGGTGTTTCTGATGCCCTGGTCAATTTGGGAATGGGGAGCAATTTTGTCCCCATCTTAACAAATTATGTCCTAAACAATATGGTAGGGGAGTGTCTAAATGAAAAAGTCTTACTCATCTGCAAGAAGTTTTTTCAGCCTTTAGAGACTCCTGTACAGTTCATTTTAAAAATTGCAATCTTGCAGTACCCTACGGGTAAATTCTTATTGTCTGATCCCGATTTTTTGGAAACGGTACCCCCCAAATTTCATAGCGATTTTAACATTTTAGCAAACCTGGTGGAGCCAGTGCCTTTTGAGGGGGAGGATCCTCTTAAAAGTACACTGAAAAAGCTTCCGGAGGGGCTCAAAAATCTCCTCGTTCAGGAGACACCGCTAAGCTCTTTTTTTCACCTGGAGGTGATGCCCAGGCTTTTGGATTTATACAGTAAGGGTTGTATCCCCCACGAGGAGATGTTTTTTTTTGCAACACGATACCCTTTCAACATATTTCTAGAGGTGGCTCAACTTTGCCCTTTGGATCTAGATTATCTGGAGGAAGAGGTGATTTTTGAGGGTTACCAAGACACGATTATCAATCATCTAGGGTATTTATGCGAATCCATCTCTACTGGAGATGCGTTCTGTCATGAGGATTTTCGTCGCTTCTTAAATCGCATTCCTCAGGAAAAGATCGGGGAGGGGCCGTTTATCCTTTATTTAGCCAGGGTTATTCCGATGGTTTTTAATGGCGCAAATATCCAAAAAATTTACGACCATACGCCAATCGATTTGATTCCTTATGTGATTCATATGATCAACCCTGATGATCGCCATTGGTTTTTAGACACCCGTTACGAAGCTATTTTTTCTAAACATATGGAAAAATTTTCTTTGGAGGTTCTTGGGTGGCTCTCAGAGGATTGGGAAAAGTGGTTCACGATACGCAAAGATATCCTCGACGAGGTGCAAGCTCTTTGGCAAGAGCAAGAGGAAGATCCTGTAGCAAAAATTGAAATTTATGATAAAACCCAAACCCTTTTGATTTCGTTTAAAAAGAAGTTCACAGATTTACAGACTTTGTGCCAAAAAATAGCCCATAGACCAGAAGCTAAGAAAATTCTTACCGCTTGCCTCGAATTCAAAAAAATGAACGACACCGTAGAGGATTGGCTAAAAAAAACTAACGAAATTGACCTACGCGACATTTCAGATGCCATTACAGATCTGCCGTTAAGAGGCAGGGTGTATTCTTTAGAGGGCAAAGGTTGGATTCTTGAGGAGACTCGCCAAAAGTTAAGCGAAAATCCCTTTACGACCTATCGCTATGAGTCTACAGCTGAAAGAGATGCAAAAATTCCCCTACTTAGCGATGACGAGATGCAAAAACTCGATAGCCAACGTCAACAAATCGCTCGCCAGATCGACGCTTTAAGGCCTATTTTTTTGGTCAAAAAACGGCAAAAACTCCTCTAGGGCCTATCAGTGCTTTTTTGTAAGATGCTGGTTTAAATGATGTTAAGATTTTCCTCAACCAAAATTCTAAAAAACATTATAATTATAACTTCGGTTTTTATTTTAAAGGATTATAAGATGAATCTCCATGCTCTCACTCATCCCACAGCGACGGTGGCCCGAGGAATTGAGAATTTGATTTTGTTGGAAAACAATAGCAAAAATATCTTTGTTAAATCCTCGGCTTTTGCCTTAAGTCGTCTTATAAGCGTCATTGTTTTTCCTGTTTTTGTTGCTTTAGAACTTGTGTGTAAGGATATCCCCAAGTTGATGGTCTCCTTTTTCAAAGGTGGGGTCTCCCATCGATTGGATAAAATTCTTAAGAAGATGCTGACGCTTATTTTCTTTCCTCTAGGTTTGCGCTCAGCAGACGCTCTGTCTCTTTTTTACGTGAAGCAGCTTCCGGAAAAAGCGGTGCGCCCTTTTGGGGTGGAAATGCAGTATGGATTAAAGGTTAAAGAAATCTACACCCCCGATACTGTTGAAGAATTACAAAAGCTTGTTTTAAAAGCTAAAGAAGAGAAAAAGCAAATCTCTGTGATTGGGGCTGGTTTCAGCCAAGGGACACAAACAGTTCCTTTGGACGATAAGCAAATAGTGATCAATTGTAAAAATTTGCATAAAATTGAGATTGCAAGCGATTTAGAAACGGTTACTGTTGGTGCCGGAGCTACATGGGAGCAACTGCAGCTTGAATTGGATAGGTGTGACCGATCGGTGATTGTGAAACAGGCTTCCGATCCATTTAGCATTGGTGGTTCAATCTCTGGAATCAATTGCCATGGCTGGGCACACGACGTGGGATCGATCTCTAAAACGATCGTTGAGATGACCATAATCGATGCAGAAGGGACCTTGAAGGTGCTCCGACCCGAGGATGAACAATTCAAATGTATGATCGGGACTATGGGGTACTTTGGTATCTTAGTGAGTGCCAAAATCCACATCGTGAAAAATGAGCCGATGGTAGAAATTGGTGAAGAGATCGATATTAAAGACTTCCATAATTACTATGAAACCAAGGTAAAATCGTCTCAAGTTCCCCTTTTTGGAGGGAGGTTGAACCTGGATTTTCTAAATGGGGATCCCCTAAGAACCGTCTGTATGGATCGATTTGAACGAGATTCTACAGTCTCTTTGGAAAGTGCAAAAGTGATGAAACCTATCCTTAAAGAGCCTAAAACGGGAACTCGGATGGAGAGGATCGCCCTAAACATGGTATCTAATCTCTTTTATTCCACAACAAAACGGCTTTTAAGCAATTTTTGGAGCCAGGAAAAATCGGCGATGCTACAGGGGCGTAAACTCACAAGAAACGAGGCTCTCCATCCCCCAATTAATAGCTTTTTTATGCTGCATCGCTCCAATCTCCATGCGCAGTGGTTACAAGAGTACTTTTTAACAAAAGACGAGCTAGAGCCTTTCTTGAGATTCTTAGGGAAAACACTCAAAAATAATCAGGTGCGCCTCATCAACGCAACAATTCGTCCCACCCCAAAAGACGAGCTCTCTATCCTCCCTTATGCGGAGCAGGATCGATTTGCAGTTGTGATTAGTTTTGCACAGAAGAAGACCCAAAAAGAGATAGCTAAAACCGAAAAATGGATAAAAGAGGTGAACGCTTACCTCCTTGCCCATCAAGGGGTTTTTTATCAGGCTTATATGCCTTTTGCCTCCAAAGAGGACTTTGAGCGGTCTTACAGCAAAGAGCGGGTAGAAAGGATGCGTGATCTTAAAGAAAAATATGATCCTGAGCACCGTTTCGGGAATGCTCATACAAAAAAATATTACAATCGTGAGGAATAATATATGTCAGTAGAGTTTCTTTCCCCACCTTTGAGACCTGTTGCACAAAACCAGGCATCGGATTCTAATAATCCATTTTTGTCCACGACAAGAATCCAACCTTTAAGCCAGGCATCTCCTTTAAGGCAGGTTTTTCAAACAACAGCTGAAATGAAGACAGAATTCGCCAAATTTTTGAAAACGATATTCTACCAGCTGGATGAGAAAAAAGTTTTTTTAGAGATGGAAAAAATTCTGGCTGATCCGACAAAAACAGATGAACAGATCTATAAGGAGATCTTGGACCGAATCGATTCGATGAAGAGATCTTTTGCCCCTCTAAGACAACTTTGGGCCTTAAGAGTCGTTAAGCTTGGTATGGCACGACAAGCAAAAGAGCTTCTTAAAGGGTTTAAACCCGAGAAATTTCAGGACTACCTGGAGGTATACAATCGCCGTTATCTTGATGTAATGCGAAAGGTAGCTAAGCTCCCACTCAAGGGAAACACAATTGCTGCTGCAGATTTCCCCCCAAAAGGTACACTCCCTGAAAAATTGGAAGCCGGAAGTCTTATATCCTCTTTTCCCTATCAACGGCACGTTGATCTTAATGATAAGGATTGTACGAATCCCGCCATAGAGCCCGAAAAGACCTGCAAGCCGATTGGAAGTGAAGTAGCCGATAAGAGTGTAGATCTCATAAATGTTTTAGGTGGCCTCCATCACGTCCCTAAAGAAAGAGTAGAGCCCTTTGTTCAGTCGTTACACCGAGTCGTAAGGCCAGGCGCTGTCGTTTTACTGAGAGATCACGACGCGGGTGAGGAAAATATCAAAGCGATCGCAAGCGCTGTCCATACTTTTGTGAATGCAACGGCTAAAGTGGATTGGAGTGAAGAGTCTAGTGAGATTCGAGAATTCCAAAGTCTAAATTTTTATAGTGATATCATGGCTAGAAACGGTTTTACCCGTATAAGTTCCGATGCTCTTATTTTGAAAGATGATCCTACCAAAAATGCGATGGCGGCATTTGTGCGTCAACCACAGACAAATGAAGAGTTGGAAGAGGCGATCTCTTTTAGAAATGACCCGGTGCGCCCAAAACAGGGGACTAGAGCCACATGGATTGAATGGGGTAACGTCCGTTTTTCTAAGCAATATGCAGAGTATATACAAACTAAACCAGGCTATGGCTTTGATTATATAGGGCACCTAAGACAACATTTCAAACACTTTTTTACCTATATAAAAGAGTGCCGAAAAGATAAGATTTCTTGGGGCGAACTGATATTTTCTAGTGATATGGCGATGAATCTTTTTATCCTTTTAGCGGCATCGATACAATGCTCTGTAGGGATGGTTGTTTCTATTCCTAGCAGGATGATCGCCAGGTTGCGTTATGGAAAAGACTGGGAAGGTAAAGTAGAGATGTCGACTTTGGACAGATTTGATGCCAAAGTAGAAAAAGAGTATTCGACATTCATCGACCACACCCCGTTTTACATGTTTCCAAACCTTGAGAAGATCAAAGAGCTTTGGAAAATGGTTCTGAAAACAAATGAGGGGGTTTTTTCGAAGATCTCTAATCTTCCGGGTGCTTTTGCAAGAACTGCAAGTTTAATTATGAAATCGGCGATTTCTTTACCTGTGCGCGCTATCTTTACCAGCGAAGCAAATCTAGAGCCCGATAAAGTGGCGGTTCTGATCGACGATCCAAAAGACGAAATAGGGGAAATCCAAAGACAGTGGAGGGAAAATAGAGCCTCTCAAGATGCTGATAAAAATATTGAAGTGGTTTACTCTCTTGAAACTAAAAGAAAGTATCTCTTACTTCCCCGCTATCGCCCCTTTAGCGAAATTGTGCAGCTCATCGCTCAAAACTCCTCTATCTCTCTAATCAAGATTGGGGGACAAGAGTCGATCAGTGTGGATGTTCTTTCAAATGCCCCTGTGGCATCCGAAGATTTGATCCCTTCAGCTAGGCTCGTTTACACTTTGCCTAAATTGCAAGACGAAAAAGAGCGGCACTACGCAACATATCAGGTAAGCGTGAAGAATTTGCAAAACTTTGTAAATGCTCTAAAAGAAGATAGCAAGATCGAGTATATCCACGAGTAAAAGTTAGAAGAACTTAAGTAGATGTTTTTTTATGACAGTAAAGCCTAGGGCTATCTAGTAGATATAAAAAGCCAAATATGTTTTGAAATACTCAGTTATCTTTAAAGCAATCGATTTTACTACCTACTCAGTTTTCGTTTCAAAAGAGTTTTTTTAGGTGCTGTTGAGTTTTAAATTCAGTGTGATGCGTGCCACATAACCTGTTTTTTCTAACCCGGTATACTCAATTTTTTCGAGGATGAACCTCTTCTTGAAAAATTTGGATGGTGTATTTCGAAAGCCTTCATCGATTTAAGGCCCATCCCTAAAGTTTTCCACCCTATTATTGACCTAAATTTTCAACAAAAAACGACTTACATCAAAATGCAGCTTTCCTTTTTTGGTGTACTTGGTGTGCTTTGAGGGGGTTTAGCTGGGCTTGCAGCAGAAGGAGAAGAGCTTGACGAGTCGATAGAAAACTCAAGCTTGCTTAGTCTATAGCGGCAATATTCACCGTAGGTGCTATGGACAAAAAATCTTTGACGATCGTAGGGTTTACTTTCGACTGCTACTTGTTGTCCCACGAGCGTATTGGCTTCGATTCCAAATTTTTGAAGACTTGCGGCAACAACCTCTACGTTCGTCGTGGCATCAAGAACCCAACCCGATAAATTCCTCATTAGACTAGGTTTTGTTCTTTGTTCAAAGTTCGGAAAACAGCGTACAAGATCTATTTCATGGGCTAATGTTAAAAGAGTT
>VGMG01000016.1 GCA_016866495.1 Chlamydiota bacterium
CTCTTGCAACAATCTTGGACGTCCCTTTTGCTATTGTGGATGCCACAACTCTCACCGAAGCGGGGTATGTTGGTGAAGACGTAGAGAACATTATTCTGCGCCTCTTGCAAAACGCTGACTATGACCTTGAAAGGGCTGAGTTGGGGATTATTTACATCGACGAGATCGATAAGATCCGTAAAACGACCGGCAATGTCTCTATTACAAGGGACGTCTCTGGGGAAGGCGTACAGCAGGCTCTCCTTAAAATTGTTGAGGGGACTGTCGCAAACGTTCCGCCCAAAGGGGGACGCAAACATCCTAACCAAGAGTACATCAAAGTCAACACCGAAAACATTCTGTTCATAGTGGGAGGGGCTTTTGTCCACCTGGATCAAATTATCGCTCGCCGTCTTGGGAAAGGGATGATCGGATTCGATGCAAAAGGTGGCACCTCGGTAGCTTCTCACGAAATGTCCAAACTTCTCCAAAATGTCCAAACAGAAGACCTGATTGAGTTCGGTTTAATTCCCGAATTTGTGGGACGTTTCAACATTATTGCCAACTGTAATGAACTCACAACACAGGACCTGATACAAATCCTATCAGAGCCCAAGAATGCGATTGTAAAGCAATACAAAAGTCTTTTTGCTGATGATGGGGTGGAATTGGACTTCTCTTCAGAAGCTCTGGATGCGATCGCCGCAAAAGCTAAAGAGGCTGGCACAGGGGCTCGTGCTTTACGTATGATCGTAGAGAATATCTTGATGGATCTTATGTTTGATGTTCCATCAGAAAAGGACATCGTAGGAATTGTGATAGAAAAAGAGTGTGTAACTCATAAGGCACCTCCTACCGTCATCCGTTCCAAAGATAGTCCACGACTTCTTGGCGCTTAGAAAAATTAAGGGGAACCCCCCTATCTTGGGGGGTTAGTACCTGCAAAAGTTCCAACACTCTGTTGTCTTAAAGCTTGGATTGTTTGCTCTTCATTTAGATCAAAAGTCCTAATAGCTAGATCTAAAACATCGTCGGGTGTTAATGCTGGAATTTTACCAGCTGAAGCTCCTCTTATTTGCCCTTTCTTGTCCTCTAGCTTCGTAAATAGCTTATCGATGTTTTTGGTATTTTCTCCTGGAAATCGTGGATTATACTCATGGTAAAGCTTCAGGGAAAGAAAAGCCTTTTCTCTGTCTGCAATGTCTGATTTTTTTTCTTCAACAAAATCTTTAACCGCTTGATAGCCAGCCTTTTTTTTCGTCATAAATTCTATCGGAAGAGCAGTTGTTTTTTTCAGCTCATCAAACCAATTCTCTACCAATTCTTGAGGAACATCTTCTGGTAGATAGGGATGATTAGCTTTAAAAAGTTCGAAAGCGGCCGTTTTTATTGCATTTGTCATGTTCTCACCACTTAAACCAGGCCAATAGGCCTCTCTATCTGTTAGTTTTGCTAAAGCAGCAGCATCAAGCTCCCTCGTCTTCACTGTAATTCCTTTTTTTTCGAAAACAAACTTTTTAAACAAGTCGAAGATTTCCTTTGGTGAGAGATCCTCAAGAACTTTTTTATTTCCTAAGAGCTTTAAAGATACATAAATTTTCATTATCTGGCGGAAAACAACACCTATTGTTTCTCCTTCGACTATTAGCGGTCCATCTAAAGATTTTTTTATCCCACTCATCTCATGTAGACCATCACTTTCAAATTGATTTAATTGGTCTTTTGTACATTTTGGATCAAAGGTTCCACTCTTTTCATCTATACTGGCTTCCAATTTTCTTGCAGCGGTTAAAACTACAGGCGGATCATCAGAAGGACATTGATCTCTAATGGCATTTCGATAGGAAGAAGTGGAGCGACTGGTCATAACTTCTTTAACAAGGCCTTTATATTCTTTGTAGGGTTCTGCAAGCTCTTCCATCTCCTTGTCATCTGAAAACTCCTCATAGCCTCCCTCTTGTTTAAAAAACCCCGTAGGGACGATATAAGGGAAATCACTACGACCTCTAAAGAATTGCAAAAAACCATCAAGAAGCTCCGGTTTATCTGAGTAACCTTTACATTCAGCTATAAACCTTTGTATCGCTTTTTGTTGTTGTTCTTTTGACTCTTTTCTATTGAATAGTAAAGGCACCTTTATGGCGGCTTCAAGATGCTTTTTAAACACATCAGGTGAGATATCCAAAAAAGCCAAAATTTTACCAATATTTGGATGTGGGGAATGCGATTCAAACTCTAAACAATAATCACGAATAGCGTTATTTTTAGATTCTTCAGTGATCGCTAGGCCAAGATCGGTTACATACCTAATAACCCACTCCACTTGCTCTTTAGGGGTTCTTTTATCACCGCAATGAAGTATTTTTTGAAGCTCTACAAAATCGCTAGGGTAGCCTTCAAAAGAATTTACTTTTGGAATATCGAACTGTTTAGGACCTAGAATAAATGCTTTTCTTGGTGTTGTTGAAGGTTGAGGAGGTTTTTTGTTTTCATCGATCAGCTTTTGATGGGACGCAAGAACTCTATTAGCCTTTTCGCGTAAACTTCTAGCCTCCGATAGGTTTATTTTTTTTAATTCTTGAGAGACGAATAGTACTTTGGTTTTAGCTCCTTGTTTGGGTCGATTATCGTAGTTTAGGGCGCCTGGCTCGTAGAATTCTAGCCTACCATTTTCCAAATTAAAATCTTGAATAAGCCCCTCTATACCAAGTGTTTTGTTAATTTCATTAGCGAGCCCTTGGTAGTTTTTCTTCAGGTCCTCTAGACTTTCTGGTTTTTCACTTTGGGTATAGCTATGAACATAACTACTTGTACCCCTATAAGGTTGAAATTCGGCTGAAAAAAAAAGAGCCGATGCAACAGCATCGGCTCTTAAAGCAATTCCCTGACTAGCCTGATGAGATGAAACCTGAGAATTTTCAGCTTGATTTACATTCCCCCCAACTGGACCGGGATCCCCACTAGTCATTCTTTTTACCCTCTTGCAAAGTTATTTATTTGGTTAATCAAAGCTTCTGCTGCACTTCTTGTCTCATCATTTGTTTTTTGCAATTCAGCTTCTTGCTTCTGCCTAGTTGTATTATACCCGTCTTGAGCATTGTTAAATAACGATTGCTGTTTATCTACACTAGCTTTCTCATTCTGGGTGCCTTGTTGGATTGCACCTCTACCAGCATCTATAGCATGTTGGGTAAAATTTCTAAATAAGTCCCCATGTCTAGAAATTTTATTCAACTCGCTACTTGTATTTTCTGATCGCTTTTCTAAAAGCTTGTTTGTAGCTTCCAAAAAAGACTCTTTTTGAGTAGAATCAAGGGTATTAAAGATCTTTTTGAGCTGACGTGCATTTGGATCTTCGTTAAGAGCCTCTTTAAGCTTGCCCCCTTGTACTAAAGTATATTTTTTCTCTGGACTCAATATTTTTTGATCAGCATCAAGACCGGAGGACTTTACTAGCGCTTCTTGAAACTCTGTCATCGTGGGTTGATTAGGAATACCGCCACCAAGCTGCTCCAGTTCCACTTCTCGATCTTGTTTGAGCTCAGTAAGAGTTTGTAAATCCTTAGTCCCAGAGTTACGTGTAGCAAGTGCTGAAGAACAAGCCTCAGCTCCTACCGAGAAGAACATAGCTCCTGCATTTATCCCGGATCCAACCGCTTGTTGTGTTGTAATTTGTGCGTCTAATTGTCCTGCTAATTGCACCTCATCTGCCATCTTCATAGAATTTTCCTGAGCTTGCTGAATGCTCGTGATTTCTAAATTCTTAAAGATAGTTGTGCTATCAGATGCCATTTTCTGCATTTTACCTAAAAACTCTGCCGAAGCTACGATTGCTGCTGATGTCAACTGTGTCATTTGAATTACCTCTTATATTATTTTATTTAAGTTTGAAAGCATTTTTTGAAGCTGTCATCATCATGTCTAGCATATCAAAAAAGGCTCCTGAATTTTTTGCCGCCTCTTTTTGTATCTGATCTCTGACTCCACTCATCGTATCGATCGCGTAATTTATCTTCGTCATTTCGGACTTCAAATCTCCAATTTCTGTTTGCGTTTTAGCTGTATTCGACAAGATTGATGCCAATATTGCACAGGAGACCCCTTGTCCTAAAACAGCTGCACATTGCAAAGCTTGGAGTACTTTTTGGATTAATACCATTTTAGCAGGGCTCACAAGCGTACTTGCCGAACCCATAGCTGAAAAACCGTTCAGCATTTCACTATTATACGCTGCAAATCCATAAAGTAAGCTGGTGCCTAATCCAAAGCCCTCCCCGATAAGATCTGCTTTCGATCTTAAAGCCTGCTTTTCCATATCACCCATCTTATCTGTTACGTTTGCGTTGTAATAGATATCTGAAACAATAGATGAAATCGGATTGAATACAGTCATACTGATTTGCAGCCCCAATTTCGCCCCAGCTTTCAGACCTTCAGAAATTACCTCTTTAGAAATCTGCAACGACCTTGAAGAAAAGGCTTTTTCAGAGCCACTTTTAGCCTCTGCCTCTGCGACCTCTTTGACTATTTCCTGTTTTAGTTTTTCAAAAGCCTCTTTTTTCAGCTGATCAGCCGTTTTTTTAGCTGCTACGCTACCAGTTTCTTCTGCAGCGGCGGACTCAACAGATCTTGCAGCCGCACTTCCCGCGTTTTCAACCGCCCCTTCAGCAGCAGCTTTACCAGAACTTTCCACCGCATCCTTTGTTCCATTCTCAGCAGCATCAGTAGCTGCTTTTGTTGCAGCTTCAGTGGCAACCTCTGTGGTAACTGTAGCTGCACTTTTCGCCGCGGCAGCTCCGATACCCGCCCCACAGGATACTACGAGAACAATCGCATCCATAAGAAGTTCTGCTTTCCACTTATCGCCACCAAGCGAATCCGTTAATTTGTCCATAACAGTTTTACCGTCCGAGCATTTAACCGTGGACATCACTGTTTGAGCTACCATACAGGCCGCCATAACAAAACCCGCAACAGAAAGGGTTCCTAAGCTGGCGAGAAGCATAAGACCTGTTATAACCCATCCAAATATACTGCTTGTTTCTTGAGCCTTTTTTTGCGCTTGTAACTGAGCTGCATAATCATTAAGAGCGGTAGTTGTCTTTAAGGAAACCTGTCCACTATACACCTGCATAGCAGTTGCATTTTGCACCGCAAGGTCAGCCATTTTTCCGTTGATCTTCATCGTGTCGGCAGCTGTTTGATTCATTTCACTAACTAATTCTAAAAAACCGCTTAAATAAGCGACGTGTTTAGCGACCGTTTTTGTCGACACTTTAGCTTTCGTCCCTTCGGGCAGAACCTGTCTTAGAAGATCCCCTTGCCTGTAGTTTCTTAAATCATTCAATACTTCATGAGCTTGAGCTACATGAATATCTTGAATAGTTGAACTTGAGAGATTCCTATCTTCATAATTCATAGGAGGTAAAGAGGTGCATTTTTCAATAGGTGTAATCATAAAATCGGTCTCCAAATTTTGTTATATTCTATTTGAACCACATGATTGCATAGTCTGTACAAACGATTGGAGCATACTCCCTAAAGTAGACATACTCGACGTGCCGTTTGTCACCACACCCATGGCTGATTGAGTAATATTACTATATGTCTGGTCAGCTGCGTTACCGACCGTTGTAATCTCCCCTGCAATAGCTGAGTATAATGAGTGCAGATTCCCTAGATCGCTTACAGTTACCTTACCACCGTTGGGACAGATCAAATTTTGTACGTATTGGTCCCATATTCCATGATCGGTAAGATAACTCGGGTTTATATCTACAGGAAACTGATTGATGCAGCTAGAATTCAAAATCCCCAACTGAGTCAAGCGGTCTTCGGTCACCTGTTTTTGCAAAGTAGCAAAAGGGAGAAGATTTTCAGCCCATTTTGCGATGTCACTGAAATCGTTATTGGTATCCATATAGGACTCTAAAGCTATTTTATAAGCGATAACAATTCCTCTATGGGTTGGCACTGGTGTTGGTGTTGGATCTGCCATATTTTCCCTCTCTTTTTTAATTTCTTGGTCCAGCCTATTGTTTAGACCTTTCCTATCTATAATTTTATCATATTTTTTATAATATTTAAATATTTAATTATCCAATTTATGTAAAATATTCGCAAAGAAAGAGATAATGATTATTTTGCTTACTTATTGATAACTAATGGTTTAAAAAAATTTAAACACAATCTACTTAACAATTAATACGTTAGAAATAAGCTAAAAAGAGGCTAAAAGCTCTACCAATGACGTAGGGCAATTAGGGGTAAGCTAGTAGCTAAAAGCTTCTAGCAAACCCCTCGTGGTTTACGTGTTTAAACATTCTAGAATTGAGCCATCTCATAAGTTCAACAAGGTCAGTCTGTACCGTTTTTAGGGCCTCATGTTGCTGTTGATATCTTTCAAGAAGTTCACTAAATTCGACAGAATTCCCCCCTCGGTTGTCATCTCGCTTTGGTATTGCCCCATCGCCTGATTTAGAGCAATTTGCGATTGGCTCGTAGTGGAGTTAAGAGTCGTCTCAAGGGTATTTTTAGCCCCGTTAAAATTGGATAAGTAATTGCGACACTCATCCACAGTAGATGAGCTTACGCCCTGATATTCTCCGGTGGAGGCTAAAAGTGTATAGGTCGGGTTATTGGATCCGGCAAATGCTGCTATCACATCGGTTAAGCCTGAACATATGGAGCTGACATCTACACCCTCGTTGGCAAGCACGGGTCCGTATTTGGCGCGCAAATCGGCACTAAAATTGTCCAAACCCTGCAGAGTATTTTGAGCCTCTTTAGCTGCTGCATTAATCATTTTATTAGCAAATGCTACAGGACCCGGGTCTCCGGTGGGTTTAAATGCATCTCCCCCAGCAAGAGGATCAGCGTTAGGATTCAGACCCACGTTGAGTTTTCCTCCAATATCGAAAAAAGGGACGCCAGATTTTAATGTGCCATCTTTATTACACGGATCGTACTCAACACTACCTCCCGTTGGTTTTCCGGAAGAATCCAGATAAGTAACCAGTAGATTTCCATCAGTTGCCACGCCGTCGAGACGTACACCTTTTTTATCGTTCACATCATCGGGAAAAAAAGTGGTTTCCCCCGGCAAATATTTTTTCACATTAGATAAATTGGCAAACTCTTGGGAAAAATTGTGCCACTCTTTTGCGATTGCGTCGGAAATCTCAACAGTTTTTGAAGCTTGATAAGCTACATTGGACTCAGAGACATCTCCTAGCAAGAGCATGCAGTACCCAAGATTGATTTTTTCAGGATTTTTGAGCATCTCTTTAATTGTGAGTTGAAGTTTTGTTAAAGCCTCAGCCCACTCTTTTTTTCTCGCTTCAATATCCTGAATGGCAGCCTCTAACGGATCGACCGAATCGGTACCATATCCAGAAGAATTTATAAGATTCAAATGAAAATTTAGCATAAAACCCAAAATAGTTTGTAGATTTGCCTAAAGTTATACTAACATATTTTAGATAAAAATTAAATATTTATATTTACAGTCTACTTTATGGTGTTATGCTTGAATTTTTTAATTTCTCATATTAGAAATCCAAGTATTGATCTGATCTTTAAACTGAGATATTGCCCCCCCGATCGCTGTCATGCAGGATTGGTACTGCCCCTCTGCCTGATTCATCTGTATTTGCCCTTGACTTACCGCTGAGTTCAATGCGGTATTAAAAGCATTGTAACTATTATTCATTTGCCCTAGTGCATTTTTGCATCTGTCAACAGTCTCGGAATCAAGACCTTGATAAGCTCCTGTTGATGCCTCATAGCAGTAGGCGTTTTGGTTTGAAGATCCATAGCCAGCGATTAAATCCGTCACATTTCCCGATAAAGTACTCACATCCGGTAAGCTAGGATCCGTCTGACGGTCTTGCTCGTACTGTTTTAAAATGGCACTAAAATTATCAAGAGATTGCAAAACCCTAGTATGATTGATCCCATCTGCTGCAATCATATTATTCGCAAAGTTTACGGCACCGGTTGGGCTATTACCCCCTGATGCAGTTAAGGTACCCCCAATCGGGTCTCCAGAGAACGTTAAATTCAGGTATTTTCCCGAAAGCCTAAAAAAAGGAATCCCATCAGCCAATGTGCCGTCATCGTTGAATAATTTTATTGGCCCTTTGTCGGTGTTCATATATTTTCCATCGGCAGTGAGTCCCTTAAAAGTATAAATAGTGCCATTAATTGTAATTTTCCCATTCAGAGTCAAGTCTTGTAAGTCTGTAGAAGAATTTATTCCTTTGGCGATCGATTGAAAATCCTTTCTTATTGCATCTGCAAGTTGAAGAGGTCCGGCCCCTTGCGCGACTTGGATATCCACAACAGAGGTAAACATAAGCATCAAATAGGAGACATTGATGTTATCTCCCCCTTGCATCATTTGCTTTGCCATCTCCCGTATTTTCTCAAGTTGTTGGTAAAACTCGTCCTGGATGGCTTTGTGCTGCTCCTCGTACTTCAGTACAGGATCTGTATCATCTTGGGCACCCGATTTTTTTGGGGGAAAGTTTGCTTCCTTATAAACCATACTTCCTCTTTAAACGTAAAGTCGATTTTTAGTTTTTCTTTTTATATTTTTTAGTAGCTGGTTCATTCTATTGTAACTTTGTAGACAAAGCTGCATCTGGTGATCCAAAGCCTCAATTTGAAATTCTGTCATCGAGGGGGTACTCTCTATTAATAGGTTCAAAATTTTCCCTCTTGCTTTTTCCATCTGCTCAAGCTGTTTTAAAATCCCCTGTTTCCTATCGGGGGTGTTGTTTTTCTCAAGTTGTTGAATCGCTTCCTCAAAAAAGACTCTTTGTAAAGAGACAAAAAGGAAAGGATCTATGTTCTTTTTTTGTCCCATTGTTTCTAAACCCTCTATGCAGGAGGAAAAAATTGAACTCATAAAAAAACTTTCTAAACCCTCTTCCCCTTTGGGTGCATTTTTTTGGCACCTTTTTTAGCTTTTTTAGGTTCTGGGGTTGCTGAAAGCAGTTTTTCCAAGGTCTGATTCCCGTAGGGTATTTTATGCTCTCTACAAAAATTCCGGATTTCACTAAATTCCTCACCTTTGTCCATACTTTCTAAAAGAACAAAATAGACAATCCCTTTTTCTATACCGGTTTTTTGTGCTATCATATCCACCTGATCATCTAATTCTTCCATCATCTCAGCGCTTACTTTGAACGCTTTGGTGCGAAAAAGGATATCGTTGCTTTTTAAACCTTGACGTATGAATAAGAAAAAATCTTTGGGAAATCCATTAATGAAAGAGCGAAAGGTGGAATTTTTTATCCCTGTTTGATAAGCAAGATTCAACATTCGGGTGTTTTTTTCTATTGAAGACATTTTAGGGCCTCATCCAGTTTTTTACTTTAGTCTTTCCTTTCTTGATTTTAGCAACAGGATCTACATTTGTTTTTGTTTTATGAAATGTTTTTTTTCTCTCCAGGCGAAGAAGATCTAAAAACTCCTGTTCTTTGAGCGAAAAATTGTCATATTTTTCAAAGTAAGACTCGATCGCATCTGAGGACAACTTTACCCTCTCTTCGATCCGATCCATAGAAACTAAAAGGAGCTCTTTTAGTTGAGCGATCACCTTCTGCATCCGATTTTTTTCAACTAGATCACCCTTAGCCTGAATAATCTTGAATTGGTGCAAAAATTTGAGGGCATCTTGAAAAAAGGGGATCAAAGAATCCAAATCATGGATCTGCAATAAATCTAAGTCATGGATCCTATCTTCAAATTTGCTGTCCAAAAGCCTTATGCCCTTTCCTTGCTCATTATGTTGTAAAGAATTAAAACTCAAGATTAAAATTAGAGTTTGCATTTCTAAATTTTTTTCTATATGAAAATGAATGACTTATGTTGGAAGATTTATTAAATAATTTTAGCAAAGAACATGGGGCTACATACGATTACATCAATGAGGGATCGGGTGGGGTTTTTTATCTTCAAATCTCTTCTGAGTTAAAAGTCGAGCTTAGACAACTTGATAACGAGGGGGTTTTTTTTCGTACAAATCTTTTTCTTTTTCTCATCCCTGATAAAGAGACAGTTTTCAAACAACTTTTAGAGGCGAATTATCTCTATCAGAGCACTTTGGGTTGTGTTTTAGGAATGGATCCCAACGAAAAATACATCACTCTCTCCATGTATGTCTATAATAGGGTAACAAAAAACAACTTCTGGGATTCTCTAGAGCTTTTTTGTAACGCATGGGATTATTTAAAGCACAATTTCGAAAAGAAATCATGATTTTTAATAGGTATTTAAATACGATTAAGGGTAAATTCCTTCGCAGACATAATCAGAAAACGGGTTTAATACTAGGAGGAAAGCCTCTTTCTTGCTTGACAATCTTTACTGGTTTTGACGATAAAGAGAAGTTACGAAAAATAACAACTTGCGGACCTATGGAACTCTTTTTTACGATTAGAAGCTGGCTGTTATTTAAGGACAGTAAAATAACAACACCCCTTAACTTAGTGGGTCAACGATGAGCTATTTTCTTATCGCCGAAGAGGGGCCTCTCAAGGGCCTTAAAATTGATCTGACTGATGAAGAGCGCGTAATTGTTGGGCGAGATCCAGACTCCTCAACCTGCTTAATTGAGGATCCTTCCATTTCAAGAAGACATGCACTTTTTCATTTTGGAACCGAATCGATTGAGATAGAGAACCTCAGCCTCACAAACCCGCTCAAAGTAAACGGCAACCTCATTGAGGGGAAAGAGACGATTGTTGACGGCGATTACATTACGCTGGGAGCTAACACCTTCAGATTTGTAAAAAGAGAAAAACTCTCTATAGAAAAAGAGCAGGAAGTCTTCGAGGAGCTCCAAATAAAAGAAGAGCCCCTTTTTCAATTTTCTATTCAAGGGCAGAACCTAGGACGCTTTTATCTTAAAGTTATCGCTGGACCGAATTCGGGAGCAGAGTTTCCTTTAATTGAAGGTGAATCTCTTATTTTGGGTAAAGATGAGGACGTCTGTGATGTTGCATTCAATGATTTATCGGTTTCGAAAAGGCATGCACGTCTGTCCTTTAATCAAGCGGGTATTCCGGTAATAGAAGATTTGGAGAGCCTCAATAAAATTTTCGTCAACCATCGAAAAGTAGAAGGGGCCTACGAGCTGAAAGGGCAGGATCTCATTTCTTTGGGAACAACACAGCTCATTTTTGTGGATAAAGAGATTGTAGAAGAGACGGTTTTCAACCCCATAGAAGAACAGATTCCTGTCGATACTGATACTCAAGAGGGTAGACAGCTGGCTTTTCAAAAGATGGTAATCCCCTACAAACATCTTGTAGGATTTGGTGTTCTTTTATTTGTTGTCGTTGTATCGACTCTGTTTTTACTCTCTCTATTTTCCTCCCACGAGATCCCCGTCTCTTTTAATAAACAAAAAGATGAAGTAGCGTCTGTACTCAAGCGCTATCCAAAGATTGAATACACGTTTAGTCCTCCCACAGGAAAGCTATTTTTAGTGGGGCATGTTTTGAATGAGATCGAGTATGAAGAGATGCTTTTTATGCTCAATCAGCTCCCCTTCTTAAAAAATATTGAGGACACAGTAGTTATAGATGAGCTTGTTTGGCAAAATGCCAACGCCCTGATTCAAACCAACCCCAATTGGAAGGGCATTCTGATCCAGGCGATAGCACCCTCGCAATTTGTTTTACGTGGTTACCTCGATACTATTGATCAACAAGCAGAATTACTTGAATACATAGCTCTCAATTTCACCTATCTCAATCAGCTGAAAAATGAACTTGTGATCAATTCCCTTATTCAACAACGGATACAATCGATTTTGATAAGAGCAGGATTTGGAACCGTTTCCTTCAATTACACGATGGGAGAGCTTGTGCTCTCGGGTCCTGTAGAAAAAGACCAAGAGCGCGCTTATAAAAAAATCCTTAACGAAGTTAAGGACGTCAAAGGGGTGGAAAAAGTTGAAAGCATCGTGACTTTTACATCTGCATCATCAGCAAGAATAGATCTTACAAGCAAGTACCAGGTGATGGGCAGCTCGATAAAAGATGGCAAAGAGGCTTTTGTACTCATCAACGGCAAAATTCTTTCTAAAGGAAAAATGCTGGATGGGATGATGATTACAGGTATCACAACAAAAGAGATCTTACTGGAAAAGGATGGAGTAAAATATAAGATTGACTTCAATTCTTAACCTATGAGATTAAGTTATTTAAAAGAAGAAACGTTGGTTAGACATGTTAGGGCAAAGTAAATCGGCACGTGAAATTTTCAAGTTCGACTTGGAAAAGGAACTTAAAGATCCAAAAAAACGAGCTGAAATTCAGGCAAAGTGTGAAAAAAGAATCAAAGAACTAAAGGATAAAATCCGAAACGGAACAAACCCTGCAGAATTTGATGATGTAGGACATCTTTTACATGGTTATGTCTCTTTAGAAAAACTTGTAAAACATTCAGCAAGGTGGTCGTGATATGGGCATAGATTATTCCCCAATAAGCTTTTTTAAAATGGTTACTCACTATACCGCAGCTCAAAAAGAGATAGCCAACCTAATCAACTGCCTGTCGACAAAGATGACATCGGTTTCTCCAGGCCAGTTTTTGATGCTACAATTCAAAATGGGAAACTTAACACAAATTGGCGACGGTATCTCTAACGTGGTGAGTTCCTTAAACGCAATCGCCAAAAACAGTATATCAAATATGAGAGGGTAATAGGTAATAACTATGTCAGACTTTATCAAAAATTACAAAGAAGACTTTGTTCTTCTCCTTGAGGCAGGTTTTGTTGCGATCATGCACCAAGATGAAGATAGCGCAACAAAACTTTTTCAAGCAGCTCAACTTGTTGACCCCCAAAATGTGATGCCAAAAATTGGTCTTGGCTATATGCACTTTCTTAAACTTGAGCTCCAGCCCGCAATCATCTACATAAAACAGGCTTTAGCCAAAGAGCCCAACAATGAATTTGCCCAGGCACTTCTAGGTGTTTGTATGACGTTCAGCACCGATATGGGCAAACAAGGCGTAGAAATGCTTCACAAAACGCAAACCAAAAGTCACGATCCAGAGATTCGCAACCTAGCAAATAACGCCACTGATTTTTACGAAAAATTTATTAAAGCTCCTCCATCTCCTGCTGAAATTAGCGCACACAAGAGAAAGTAATCCATGGCAGACAACGATCTTCCCCCAAAACTCTCCAATCCCTCAGCCGTACCTGGTATGGCACCTGTTGATCAAAATACCACCTCAGAAGCGGGAAAAAGACAGTTTGCCGATTATATGCGAGAAGAGCCTTCAGTTAAAGCTCAACAGGCACCCTCCCCTATGCAAGCTTTAGCACCTCAGACAAACATTAGTGGCCCTCCCACGATGGATTCTGTTCAAGAGCAAATGAAAGCTACTTCATCGCAGCTTGGAGATATTAACCAAAAATTGAATACCCCTAATCTTAAACTCAAACCCTCTGAAAAATTTCTAGTACGGAGTAAGCTGGAGGATGCTCACACTAATATTCGAGAGGCGGCTCAAAAAGTTGGTGTTGATACTGGACCTCAGCTAGACACAAAGGGTCTCCAAAATCCTATTGCAAAGTTTATAGCGCTTATTGGAGATGGTCAAGAACAGCTTGAAAGCGCTCAGACCATGATTGCAAAATACTCAGCAAATGGGCAAGAACTCAATCCAGGAGAGTTACTTTTGGCACAAATCAAGATCAATCGGGCACAGCAGCAGCTAGATTTCTCCTCGATCGTTTTGGCCAAAGCAATAGAGGGGATCAAAACGCTTTTCGGCATCCAAATCTAACGGGTACCACATATGGATTTCGAATCGGTCTTTAAGCAGCTGGATGAGATCTCGCTGACGGCGATGAATGGCCGGATCACCGAAATTGTAGGACTTCTCATAAAAGCTGTAGTGCCTGATGTTAAAATGGGTGAAATCTGCATGATCAAGAGAAGTGGAGCACCTCTTTTGGCCGAGGTTGTGGGTTTTACAAAAGACGAAGTTTTTCTCTCCCCGATGTCAGAAATGACCGGGGTTGGCCCCTCATCTGAGGTGATCCCGCTGAAAACAACACTCCATATTAAAGTAGGGTCAAACCTTTTAGGTCGAGTTTTAGATGGTTTGGGAAATCCTCTTGATGAAAAAGAGAAGGGACCTTTAGTTCTTGAAGAATCCTATCCGGTAATGTCACCCCCACCGGATCCACTAAAAAGAAAACTGATCGACACCCCTATTTCGACTGGAATTCGTTGCATCGATGGCGCATTAACTTGTGGCGAAGGGCAGCGCGTAGGAATTTTCGCCGCTGCAGGAGGCGGAAAATCGACCCTTTTGGGGATGATTGCCCGATATGCCAGAGCAGATGTCAACGTAATCGCCCTGATTGGTGAGAGGGGACGTGAGTTGCGTGAATTTTTAGAAAATGATCTTGGACCAGAGGGAATGGCCCGTTCTGTTGTTATTGTTTCTACTTCTGACCAGGCAGCTCAAATGCGGCTGACGGCAGCCTACGTTGGAACTGCGATAGCCGAATATTTTCGCGATCAGGGTAAAAAAGTCATTTTGATGATGGATTCTGTTACACGTTTTGCTAGAGCCTTAAGAGAAGTAGGGCTTGCTGCCGGAGAGCCCCCTGCACGAGCTGGTTTCACTCCATCAGTTTTTGCAACATTGCCGCGTCTTTTGGAGCGCTCAGGTAACTCTGATAGGGGATCTATCACCGCGTTTTATACAATTCTTGTCGCAGGTGATGATTTGAATGAACCCGTCTCTGATGAGGTCAGGTCGATCCTTGATGGACACATCATCCTTTCTAGCGAACTTGCCCGACAGTACCACTATCCGGCTATTGATGTTCTCTCCTCGGCTAGCCGTATTCTTAGTCATGTTTGCTCTAAAGAACAAATGGAGCTTATTGGCAAAATTCGTGAGGTCCTTGCAAATTATAAAAAAAATGAGCTTCTGATTCGGATTGGTGAGTATAAACCCGGCTCAGATAAAGCTGCTGATTACGCAATCAAATATATCGAACGTGTTCAACGTTTTCTCAAACAGGGTGTTTCCGAAAAATCGACTTACGAAGAGACTCTGCAACAACTAAGGGCACTTTTTAGGTGAAAAAACCGAAGTATCCGCTCGAAGAGATCGATCAAATTAAGAAAAAACGACTCGAGGAGGCTGAAAAAAGCCTTCAAGAAAAAAAAGAGTTTCTTGCCAAAGAGCAAAAAAAACTCGAGCAATACATGAAAGATCTTGAACTCATCAAACAGCACAAAATCGAAAAAATCCGTCAGATGATGGATGAGATGCAAAAGGGTACCACAAGCGATCAAATCATGCTTAAAGAGCGCTATCTCAAAGTTGTCGTTGAAGAGAAACTCAAGCGGGAACACGCCAAAGTTTTGGAACAACAAAAAGAGGTCAAAAAAGCCCAAGATGAGGTAGAGAAGGCAAGAGATCTACTTGAACAAAGGCGTCAAGATGTGGATAAATTGCGCATGCATAGAGAGGATTGGGAGCAAGAGGTGCGAAAAGAGCTTGAGGCTTTTGATGTCAAAGAGACAGATGAAATAGGGACAACAATCCACACTGCAAGAAAATATAAACCGGGCGGGAAATAGAAACCTTGCTTTTTTTCTTTTTTTTGTTTTAGAAAACAATTAGGTACACTTTTTGTTTTTAAAAATCTTTAATTGAGCCTTTATGTCCAATTCCCAGAATATTTCGGGGCCAGCTCCAAAAGATCCTCTAGATGCAGGAAAAAATGCCCCAACCCACGATAAATTTAAAAAAGTCATGGGAGTTGACAGTAGCGCAGAATCGGACCAAAGAGGTGCTAGAAACCGTTACGTCCAACAGGATGAAGATGAGGCTGAAGAGGAAAAAGAGATCTCTAGTAATCCTGATATTTTTTCCCAACTCATGTCTGACAAACAGACAAAAGAGTTCTCTTTGGGCCCAAGTCGCGACACAACTCACGAGGTCGAATCCTTTGAAGACCCGGCTCAACTTTCTGAAGATTACCAACCCCCCTTAGATGCAAACGGTACCGACTCGATTCAAATACAATCCAAAAAAGCGCCTAATTTTTCTGAGAAGCTTTCCGAAAAAACTCCTTTGGAGTCCCCCTCTAAAACGAGTAAACAATCCCCTCAAGCCAAAAAGCACGACGCGTTTAAAGAACTAGAGGTAATAGAAAAAAAACTCGAAAACCTCCACCCTGGTAAAAAGACAACGCATCCAAATCCTTCACAACCCCATCATGAAAAAAAAGAGGAAAGTAAACAAAAACTCGAAAACCTCCACCCTGGTAAAAAGACAACGCATCCAAATCCTTCACAACCCCATCGTGAAAAAAAAGAGGAAAGTGAAAAAAAACCCGAAAACATCCAACCAGGGTTAAAGACAACGCATCCAAATCCTTCACAACCCCATCATGAAAAAAGAGAGGAAAGTGAACAAAAACTCGAAAACCTCCCACCAGATATAAAGACAACGCATCCAAATCCTTCACAACCCCATCATGAAAAAAAAGAGGAATCCAAAGAGAAAAAAGGTGATGAAAAAGAAAAAATGCCGATTGTCTTAAATGAGGAAAAACAGCTCCCCTCCATACCAAATCAGGACTTTTCTGGTAAAATCGCAGAAGAACAACAACCTTCAGCCCAAGCACAGCCCTCAATAGAGCCTGCAACATCTTCTCCCCTAACCGCTTCAGCTCCATATACACAGTTTACCCCACAACTATTTGAACTCTTTCAAAAACTTGTGGGGATGATGACCGTCATGCAATTTCAAGGAAAAACCACAACATCCATCATACTTCATATGCCCCAATCTGCACTTGATGGTGCACATATTGATATCGAACACTACGATACAGCTCCTCACGCTTTCAATATCAGTTTATACACAACACCAGAGGGACAAAAAATGCTCGATCCCCAAATGCAAGTTTTAGAACAACAGTTGAAAAATTCGATGCCTAATTTCCAAATTTCAGTCAAAAAACCCCTTCTTTTAGATGAAAGCCGAGAAGAAAAAAAGCGTCGACTAACGCAAGTTAAAAAGAGCACCTAGCCTCTTTTTAAAAATCGATACCCCCTTTTTTCTAGTCACGAAACAAAAACCCATGCTACTATTTTCTTAAGAATTTTTTTCTTTGAATAAAATAAGCTAACAAATTTCCATTTTGATTTTTATGTCTCTAAGAGGTGTCTTATGATGAAACTTGTACAAGGAATTTTAGAGTTTAGAAAACTCCACTTAAGTAATTATCGAGATCGCTTTAGCCACCTTGCTATGGGGCAAAAACCCGATTCTCTTTTCATTACTTGTTCTGATAGTCGTGTTGTCCCAAATCTATTTACCTCAACCCATCCCGGTCACCTTTTTGTCGTTAGAAATGCAGGAAATATTGTCCCTCCCCATGAGGTTCTTTCGTCAGAGCGTGCAAGCATCGAATTTGCCGTAAGCCAATTACCGATTGAGAATATCATCGTTTGTGGGCACAGCAACTGCGGTGCTATGCAGGCACTCATGGAGGGAAAAGAAAAACTTCCTCAAAGTTTGAACTACTGGCTCTCATTTGGGCAAGATCCCCGTAGTTGCGAATCTGTAGAAAGACTTGCTAAAGAAAATGTTCTCAAGCAGATCGAGCATCTTAAAACTTATCCGATAATCAAAGAGAAAATGGATCAAGGTCTTTTAAAACTTTGGGGCTGGTACTTCGATGTAGGAACAGGAGATGTTTTTGCATATGAAGAGGAGGTGCAAAGCTTTTTACTCATCGACTCGATAGAGGGTGAATACATCTTGTCTCGCTTAAAAAGCCTTCATGAAAAACATAAGAATTTAGGTACGATTTAAAATCTGAAAACCACTATCCTATAAGCTTATGGAAGTTACTCATTTCAATACGCATTCTAAGCGGCATACTACTTTAGACAAATCTCCCAAACCATTTGATTTTGACGAGAAAGAGGAGCCTTTTGGCTTGGTCGTCCCCTTACCCTCCCCCTTTTCCCCCCATTTTGTGTTTGATACACCCCCGGTTAAACTTGAGGAAAAAATTGAGACATTTCTTTCAAATGCACAAGAACAGACTCTTAAAGGCTTTTTTTCTTTTCAAAAAGAGGGGATAGAGACGACTCGATTTTCTTTAGATTTTTTGTTCGAGAATCGATCTACAGAGATCTCTTTTGAGGTGCGATATTTCGATACGGCGAAAATGGAAATTCAGCTGGAGATTCAAGGCGATAACAATGCATTAGAAAGTCTCATCCCCTCTTTACCTAAACTATACGAGCAAATTCTAGCCTCGATTTTTCCTTATCAACTTCAATTGATTCTTCCAAGGTCTATTTCCCAACACCCCGAGCACTCGGTTAAAATAAAAAATCTTTGCAAACAACAAAAAAGTGTGTATGGTGTGAATGAAGATGAGCAAGCACTCTAGTTGGATACAAAAACTCCGTTTCCTTCTGCCCGAAGGTTTAAGAGATTCTCCATTTGGAAAAATTCCCAAACTCCATATCGATCAGTTGGAACCCATTCTGCAAAAACATCTCCATGCGCCTCAAACACGCCTTGACATCACCTCAATATCCACATTAGACCTGGAAGCTGCGTATGCAGATCTTGGACCTGAACCCTTTGTACAAGCAATACATGTCGAACCTGTCAAAGCCTCTATATTTCTTTTGTTTAGAGCTCAAGATATTGAAAAAGGGCACCTTTTTCTTACCAAGGGGAAGCTCCCCAGTACGACAGATGTCTTCAAAGGGGTAGTGAAATTTCTCGCCTTGAAAGGGGTTGCTGCTATCGATGAACTCCACCTCTTTAAAGGTTTATCCATGAGCCTTTATAGTGCATTTCCAAAAGAGGGGCTCTTTGAGGTATTTGATCTTGCATTAACAATACCTGGTCTTAGCATTTCCTTAAGACTTATTGTTCCCGATAAAACGCTTGGTAAAATTAAAGAATTCTACCAAAAATACCCCGAAGACAAACAGGCTGAAATTCCCTCAATAGATCTACCCTTACACCTCGAAATGGGGAGTGTTACTCTCACTCGTAAAGAGATCAAAGGGCTCCAAAAGCTCGACTTGATCCACCTCGAAGGAATCTCCAATGAGGTTCTAGAAGAGAAATTTAGAGTACACATTTGTTATAAAAATACCCCTTTGTTAAGTGCGGTGTATAAAGATTCCCATTTAAACGAATTCATGCCGCTATCTACAAAACCTCAGGAGAAGTATATGTCCTCTAGAGATGACTTTGAAGAAAAAGAATTTTCCGATTTTGAGGAAGATCTTGAGCCTGACGATGATGAAGAGGGTGATGTTCTTCATGAAGGTAAAGAGGAGATTTTTGAAGAGGAGTCGACTCATAAAGATCAAACCCACTTTAAAACCACTACTCTTGAGGAGATTGGATTAGATTGTAAGATCGAATTAGGCTCCGTGACAATCCCCTACCAGACTCTTGCTGAACTCAATTCTGAGAGCGTCCTTAAAGTCCATCTTGATCCCAAAAAGGTCTTTTTGACATTGAACGGACAAATCCTCCACCGTGGAGAAATTGTCGAATTTGATCAACAACTTTTCTTTAAAGTTTTAGAATAGATGGCCCAATTTTACCACGAGCCTACAGTCCCTTTGTATACAGAATCGGTAACTTCAGATTTGCCGATTAAAATTGGTCCTTACCGGATAGAGAAATTATTGACCACGGGGACCCTTTCACGCCTTTACCTTGGGATGCACGAACAAAACCGCCACCTTGCCGTACTCAAAGTTTTAAGTCATGATGTTCTAAAAGATCCTAATAGAAAAAAACTGTTTCTAAAAGAGGGTGCACTCCTTAAAGATCTTTCCCATGCAAATATCGTCCAATATATGGGTGAAGGTGAATTTGAGGACGGAATGTATATTGCCGTCGAATTTGTCCAAGGAATCTCACTCAAACAATTTATCCTTCAGCGCTCACTATCCCTAAAAAGATCTTTAGAAGTGATCACAAAGACATTGTACGCCCTGCTTTATCTCCATTCAGTAGGGATCGTACATCGGGACTTGAAACCTGAAAACATTTTAATTACAGAATCGTCCGAGGTGAAGTTAGTCGATTTTGGAATTGCAGCTACACAAGAAGAGCTCCTTGAGGGACCAGTGTATGGAACACCCTCCTACATGCCACCAGAATATAAAACTGGATCTAAAAAAGTTGACTATCGTGCAGATATTTATGCTGTTGGAGTGATCTTTTATGAATTGATTCTAGGTAGAGTCTCTTTAGGGAGAATAGATCTGGAACTTATCCCAACACACTTACGTCCCATAGTAAAAAAAGCAACTGCGTTAGACTCGACCAAACGCTATCAGGACGTGATGGAGATGATCGCAGATCTTTCACTTTATCTTAAAGAGGATCTCCTCTCTAAAGATGAAAGCACAGAAGATACACTTAAAGATTTATTAGATAGCATCGAGAAGAGTAAAGAAGAGCTTGTCACACCTATTCCCGATGCTTTGATGGATCTGCTTGTCGATGTTGTTCTGTCTGCCCACCCTAGACAACAGACTTATGCCCTTATGCACCATATTTTTCCCGACGGGTCCTATCTCTCGTTGACGGCCTCCTGTCCCGATAATAAAATGCAAACTCTCCTAAATCTGAAAGCTATTTTAGAAAGAGCAAAACTTCTCATCGAGTGGATGACCACCAAAAATGAATTTTCCCTTTCTAACTTTTTGGAACGATTAGAAAAGGGGATCCATAGAACGTGTCACCTTCAATTGCTGCATGTCAGTACGAGTAGCAATTTATACCACCTTTTCTCCTTTGGAAATACCACCCTGGCACACCACTCGTTCGGCTCCAAATCCACCCGTTACCTCGAGACTTCAGGACGACTATTTGGTCTCATGGGACCGATTCCTAACCCGATCCAAGACCGGATCGATTCGCTTGACACCCTAATTTTAGGGATCGACGGAACAAAGCTCCATGTAACAAATCTTTTCCAAGAAAGTTTTAACAAAGCCCTCTTTCAAAATCAATCTTTAGGGGACTGCCCAGCCGCTCTGATTCTACAAAGAGTCGACTGATGATAAAAATTATTTAAACAAACCTTTTTTTCGTCGAATCTTTAATTTGTGAAAAACGGCTGAAATCTTTATAATAAATTTAATTACTAGATGATGAGGATCAAAAAAAGACTTTTACCCCCTCATCCCCTTCTAAAAAGTGAAACCCTCAGTTTTTAATGTGCTGCCCATGATAACTTTTATTTTAATTCTTTTGGCTTTTTTCACCCCCTTCTCGTGTGATGCGAAACCAAAATATCAGGAAATAAATGTGGTTATTTTTGATTTTGGAAAAGTAGTGGCGCAAAAAAATACAGCTCCTCTAGCCCAATTCCTAGAGAGCGAGCTAGAGATTTCTTTCGAAGAGGCTCAAGCAATACTTAATCAGCGCGAGGAGGCACTTTTACGCTCCGAGTCTGAAAAGCTTTTTTTCAAAAATATCTTTCACAACTTTGGAAAAGAGGTGCCCCCTCAGTTTCACAAGAAATTCAAACAAAAACTTCAGGATTGCATTTGTGTAGATCAAAAGGTCATGAAAATTATCCAGGCTTTCAAAAACCGGGGCAAAAAAGTTGTTTTATTTTCAAACACGGAAAAACATAAAGCCGATTTATATAAAGAGCTCGGCCTATATGAGCCGTTTGACCTGTTAATCTTATCTTATGAGATAGGAATGAGAAAACCTCATAAGGAGGCCTATCGATTTGTCGAAGAACAATCCGGTTTTCACCCTAAAGAGTACCTCTTTATCGATGATAAAATCGAAAATATCCAATCAGCTAAACATCACCAATGGAATACCATCCTTTTTTGTGATGCCGATCAATTAGAAAAAGATTTACTACACTTTGGTTATTCTATAAACTAGCGCTTTTTTTTAAAAGTTTTTTGACTCTTTAAAATCTCGCTACTTTTTTTCTTTTTTTATTTTTTCATCGTCCATTTCATATTTTCGAACAATTTCTAAAGAGCTCTATTGCAATAATTAACATATTTTTCTATGTAAGGGGCATATGGTGCCGGCCTTAAAAAAATGTGTGCTTTTCTACTGCGTTGCAGCGTCAATCATCCCCTATGGGCTGGATGCTTGGGGTCAACCAAAACAAAAAATATCCCGAGAATCCCGTTACAAAATTAATTTCAAGCAGGTAAAAGCAGAAGAATTTTTACAATTCTTAAGCGAAATAGCCGGTCTTAATTTTGTTTATAATCCTCAAGAGCTGAATTTTTCCATCAACTTAGTCTCCGATGAAGAGATGACAATCGAGACGATTGTATCGGGCTTTGTACAAACACTGCGTATCCAAGGATTCAGTATCCTTGAGGAAAATGGCACCCTGATCATTCACCAAAGCCCCGATATCAAAGAGATGCCGATGCTACTGTCTTCAGAAATGCTGTCTCAAGATTCTGTGCCACCCATAGTGACAAAAATCTACCAGATAAAAAATAGCTCCGCTGAGACGATATCTACTCTGATCCAGCCATTTTTATCGACAAGCAGTGTGATCGAGTCTTTTCCGGAAAGAAAACTTTTGATTATTTCTGACGTTGTTCAGAATATACTTTCCATCGACTCTTTAGTTAGAACTATTGACCAACCCGAAACCGGCGCGGTGAATATCATTTACGAAACCCAATTTTTTCAACCCACCGAACTCGTTTCGATCGCCTCTCCCATTTTAGACTCGTTGTGTGGTGGGAAAAGCTATTCCTTATTACCTCAAGAAGGGACTCAACGGGTCTTTATCGTAGGCAGCCCTCAGCTTGCAGATAAAGCCCTTGAGGTCTTTCAACAAATAGAAGAAAAAGCTTCCAAACAACAAAGCTCCATAACAACCGGAAACATCCTTTTGTACAGAGCATTAAATCGCTCCATCCAATCCATCTTTATCGCTTTAAAGACAATCGCAAAAGACTCTAAAAAAAGTGAGTTCAACTCCTCAGGATTTTCCAAAATGGTCAACGAAGCGACTTTACTAGTACCCGATCTTCTTTTATTTATTGGGGAGCCTGTAGAAATCAATAAAATATCGAGTCTGATCAAAACAATAGATACACCCCAGCAAGTTAAGTCGGATTTCACTTTCTCCATTATTAAACTCCAACACAGCTCAGGCAAGATTATTATTGATCAACTTAAATCGATGTCGAATGATATCCCCCCAGATGTCGGAAATGCCGACTTTTTAAGTGCGCTTGACACGATTCGTTGGAACAAAGATACAAACTCTATTGTTATCCAAGGCTCTCCACACGTGATTGAAGAGATCACGAATCTTATCAATAAAATGGATCAACCTACAGGTGCAACCGCCGGTTTTTCAGTGATAAAATTACAAAACGTCTCTGGAAAATTCGTTTTGGATCAGCTCCAACAGATGATTTCTCAACTACCTGACTCGCCTGAAAACATGCCTTTTCTGAATGCGGTCAGAGTCATACAGTGGAATAAAACAAATAATACCCTCGCAATTAGAGGAAATCCGCAGGTGATCCAACAGCTCACAGATATTATTACTAAACTGGATGTTCACACTGTCTCCTCAACCCAGCATATTATCTATACACCCAATCATATGAAAGCTGCCGAATTACAGAAAACACTGATAGGGATTGGAAACGATTTAGAGAGTTCTGGGACAGCAGATCCGAGTTTGATCCAATCAATTAAAGGGATCAAACTCATTAAAAATTCGAACTCCATTATTGTTAGCGGCAGTGAAGCGAATATTGGAAAAATCAAAG
>VGMG01000017.1 GCA_016866495.1 Chlamydiota bacterium
CAATCCGTAATATTGGAGCTTCGATACGTCAGACAGTTAGGAGAACTATGGCTCGTTATCGCGGCCCAAAAAATCGAATTGCTCGCAAGTTCGGCGCAAACATCTTCGGAAGACGCAAAAATCCACTCGCAACAAAGAGCAACCCACCCGGTATGCATGGGGCGAAGAGAAAGAAACGCTCCGACTTCGGCAATCAGTTACATGAAAAACAAAAGCTTGCTAGCTTTTACGGTGTTATTCCATTAAGAACTCTAAGTCGCTACTATAAAGAAGCTCTTAGAAAAGAGGGTAACACATCTGATCTCTTCATTCAACAGCTCGAGTCCCGTTTGGATGTCGTGGTATACAGAATGAAATTTGCACCTACTATCTTCTCAAGCCAACAACTCGTTTCACACGGGCATGTTTTGGTGAACGGAAGAAAGGTGAACATCCGCTCTTACCAAGTAAAACCCAATGATGTGGTCACTCTTAAAGAAAAAACTTTAGAGCTTTCCGTTATTAAGGATTCTTTGGCGAGCTCAAGAGAGTTGCCTGCTTACGTCAGCTTCGACTCAGCAACAAATAAGGGTTCTATCTTGATCCTCCCAGCTTTGGACCAGGTTTCATTCCCCTTACACATAAACGTTCCTGTTGTTTGCGAGTACTTAGCTTACACCTCTTAGTGGATGAAAGGGCATGATCAAGGGCCACTCGTTGGCTGTCACAACTCCGCCCAAGGCGGAGTACACAATGCTCTGATAGAGGCCAAAAGCTTAGGTGCTACGGCCTCTCAATTATTTACTAGTAATCAAAAACAATGGCGCGGCAAAAAAATCTCCAGAGAGGAGGTTGCCAAATGGGAAGAGGCAAAGGCCGATTCTGGTGTCCAAGTCGTGATCAGCCATGACGGATATCTAATCAACTTAGGCTCCCATGTCGACGAACTTCTTGAAAAAAGTCGTAAGGCTTTTATAGAGGAGATTGAACGATGCCAAGCGCTAGATCTAGATTTTTTGAATTTTCATCCGGGGACCGCTACCGATAAAAATCCCGAAAGATGCCTTGATACCATCGTAGATTCCCTTCTGAGCTTTGCCCCTCTCTTCGATAAAAACCAAAAGCTCAAGCTTGTTTTAGAGACAACCGCAGGCCAAGGGAACACTGTTGGCCACACTTTTGAACATCTAGCCTACATTTTGCAAAATTGCCACCACAAGGTGCCAATCGGGATCTGCATAGATACCTGTCATATTTTTGCCGCTGGCTATGACATCCGTACCCCTCACGCCTGGGACAAAACATTGAAAGAATTTGACGAAATCGTAGGATTAAAACACCTCGATTGCATGCACCTTAATGACTCCCTAAAAGGGCTGGCATCCAGAGTAGATCGTCACAGTTGTTTAGGTTATGGGGAAATTGGGATTGAAGCTTTTAAATTTGTCATGCAAGATAAAAGACTGAAACATTTACCTAAATGCCTCGAGACCCCCGAGAAAGAGGCCCGCTGGGAAGATGAAATTCAGATACTCAAAGATTTTTACTACCATAAACACTAATCATTAGGATATTCCATGATGGTTGATATTAAGCTCAAGCGGACAAAAGTTTCCGAGATTGATTCTGGCCTTATTGGCAAACATCTTTTCTTACAAGGATGGGTGCGTACCTGTCGTTCGCAAAAAGGGGTTACTTTCATTGAACTCAATGACGGCTCCTCCATCAAAAATATCCAGTTGATCTCTAATCAAGAGCATGCCCTCCTCACGGGGGCCTCTATAGCGGTAACGGGAACACTGGTTAAAAGCCCCTCCCCAAAACAACCCTTTGAGCTCCAGATGGAGTCTTTGGATCTCATCGGAGATGCTGACAGCTCTTTTCCTCTACAAAAGAAGGGGCATACCCTCGATTTTTTACGGGATATTGCTCACTTACGTCCCCGAACAAACACTTTTGGAGCCGTAGCCAGAGTGCGCAGTCGCATGGCTTTTGCTGTTCACGAATTTTTCCAAAAAAGAAAATTCTTCTATGTTCAAACTCCTGTCATCACCTCTTCAGATTGTGAAGGTGCAGGAGAACTCTTTGAACTTATCACCGAAACAAAAAACTTCTTTGGGAAAAAAGCGTTTCTTACCTGTTCAGGACAGCTGAATGGCGAATGTTTTGCTACAGCTCTTGGAGACATTTATACCTTTGGCCCCACTTTCAGAGCAGAAAATTCTCACACGTCACGTCACCTTGCAGAGTTTTGGATGATCGAGCCCGAAATGGCATTTTTTGATTTAAAACAAAATATGGAGCTGGCTGAAAGTTTTGTAAAACATCTAGTTCAAACAGCTCTAGAAGAATGTAGTGAAGATTTAGGCTTTTTTGAAGAGCGTTATGAAAAAGGGTTAAAAGCAAGATTGCAAATTGTGTTGGATCGTCCTTTTGAACGCATTTCCTATACAGAGGCTATTGATATTCTTTTGAAATCCAAAATAGATTTCCAATATCCGGTGGAATGGGGAAAAGACCTCCAATCTGAGCATGAGCGTTATATTGCTGAAACTGTTGTTGGGGGACCCGTTATTCTTTATAATTATCCCAAGACTTTGAAACCTTTTTATATGAAAGCCAACGAAGATGGAAAAACCGTTGCTTGTATGGATGTTCTGGTTCCTAAAATCGGAGAAATTATCGGCGGATCACAAAGAGAGGATAATCTTTTGAAATTAGAGGAGGGAATCCGCTCCCACGGATTGAATCCAAGCGACTATGATTGGTACTTGGACTTAAGAAGGTTTGGGTCAGTTCCACACTCTGGTTTTGGGCTGGGCTTTGAACGAGCTGTCCAATTTATTACCGGCATGGAGAACATCCGCGATATTATCGCTTTCCCAAGAGCTGCCGGTCTTTGCTCCTTTTAAAAATATCTGCGTGGTTATTCATTTTAAACAGCCCCGTTATTGGGGCTGTTTTTTTAAAACCAATTCAAAATTAGATGGTTAGAGCACCTAAGAACTTTTTTCGATGAAATTAACTCAATTCTGCTACAATGAGGGATATGAACGGTAAAGTATCTCCAAGTGGCGAAGGCAATGTTCACCACTACAATCGGACAGATTCCTCCCAATCGGGAAAAAAATTTCCAGACGATCCCTCCGTAGGGGGCTCTAAATCCTCTGAAGATTCAGGCGGCTACACCTATCCTTTCGTAAAAAAAATGTTTCCCGGTATCACACCGGCCGAGGCGAAAAAATTTGTTGATAATCTGTTCAATCAGCTCAATCAACAGATCAAAAGGGCCATAGAACATTCCAAAAAAAATCGAGAAGAGTGGCAAGGACAAGATGACTAGAGACGAGCTCACCTATGAGGGGCAAGAAGAGGTCCGATTAGACCGCTTCCTCTCTGAAGTGTATCCTTCTCTATCAAGAAATTATTTCGAAAAAGTCATCTCAAAAGGGCACGTTCTAGTAAATCATAAACCCTCGAAGAAAAGCCAAAAATTGCAGCCCCTTGATGAAATTTTTGTGGATTTCCCCCCTCTAGATCCCCTTGAATTAAGCCCTGTAAAAATGGACATTCCTGTTTATTATGAAGATGAGGATCTAGCTTTAGTTTACAAGCCTCCAAAGCTCGTTTCCCATCCAGCTGCCGGAACTCATGAGCCGACGCTCATTCACGGACTTCTTTATAGATTTCTTGAGCTTCAAGGCTTAGATTCTGTCAGACCCGGCCTTGTGCATAGGCTGGATAAAGACACTTCTGGAATCATGGTTATCGCTAAAAACTTGCATACCCATGAGCTTTTATCGAATCAATTTCGGGCACGCGAAGTAAAAAAAACCTATCTCGCTTTAGTCCACCGCTCTCTTGAAAGGATTGAAGTCAACGCGCAAATAGGTCGTAGCCTAAATGATCGAAAAAAAATGTCCATCCAACCCCAAACAGGTAAAGAGGCCTCTACACTCTTTATTCCCATAAGCTCTTCAAATGGATGCACCCTAGTCAAGGCCCTCCCTAAAACAGGTCGCACGCATCAAATACGTGTACACCTGCAGCACATCCACCATCCTATTGTCGGAGATCCTCTCTACGGGTTTTTTGGTTCAGATAAACCTCTAAATCCTCCAAGAATTCTTTTACACGCCTATAATTTAGAATTTATCCACCCACACACTAAAAAGCTTTTGAGCTTTTCTTCCCCTCTACCCCCCGATTTCTCTTTATTTCTAGAACGCATGGGTTTTGATACCAGTGAAATTCAAGATCCAACCTGCTACCGTTGTGAAAATTCTGGTCTTTAGACCCCTCCATCCTCTTTGAGCCCCCTCCCCCTCGAATTCTAAATTTTTTTCGGGAGATTAAATCCTTAGTCGTGTACTCTTTAGCAAAAGACCTTTTCTTAAATGGTTCTTTGTTGCTTTTGGATCTTATGATGGGCTAAATGGTGTTTAACAAATGGAGTTATCCCCATTTTTCTCTTAATTATGATGCAAAATAGGGCAACAAAAAATTGAGCTTTTAAAAAGGTCTAATGAATTGTCCCCAATAGGAACTAGATCATGGAAGAATTCATCGGATATATCATCAAAAATCTTGTCACAAAGCCAGAACAAGTAACCGTTAAACGCACATCCAGTGAAAATACCGATGTGTATGAAGTTCGTGTTGCACCTGAAGATATGGGTAAACTTATCGGCAAACAAGGGCGTACTATAAATTCTGTTCGCACCCTTGTTGCTGCTACAAGTGCTCGTTTAGATGCTAAGAAGCGTACTCTAGTAGAAGTCTATGATGAAGGAAAAGTACGAACAGAGTAGCTAAATAATTTCCTTTCTAGTAAGTTTAGTTTTTAACGAAAACTTCGAGAGGAATACCTGCTATGAAAGAGTTCATCACTTATATCGTGAAGAACATCGTTGATCATCCTGATCAGGTGAAAGTGGAAGCGATTCAAGGACACAATACAATGATTATTGAGGTCAAGGTCGCGAAAAATGACACCGGAAAAGTGATCGGTCGACAAGGAAAAACGATCCAAGCTATCCGCGCTCTCGTCGTTGCTGTAGCAAGCAGAGCCGGAATTCGAGTCACGCTCGAGGTATTGGAAGCAGACGCTTTAACACCTGCCCATTCATCCGTTTGATGTAAAAAAAACCCCGGCTGCTCCGGGGTTTTTTTTGTCTACTTAAGGCACGGAGCGATATCTTTCTTTCTTGATGTTATAGTTCCGGCTTCAAACTTGAGAATAATCCAAGGATGAGAATGCTCTTCAAGATCTAATTCAGATCCTAGTACTTCAACAATAAGCGATTTGAGATTTTTTGGAGCTACAACTTGAATCTGCTTTTTCGCCTGGAGCTGAAAAAACATCATCAAAAAATAAGACATCTGCGTTATCCCCTCATCAGTATCGCTAGCACTCACTAAGATCTCATCTTTGTGTTGTTGCTTGGGTTTGACCCCTTTAAAAAGATCCTCTGCACCCTCTACGGTCGTTAACATCAAGATTTTTAAAGATTGTTCCGTCTCATATTCCACCCATGTCTTTACTAGTGAATTGTATGTTTTATGCAGGCTTGGGATGTTATTCGGATAGACCTTCAGCTGGCTGACCAGTGCTTGACCTTGCTTTTTTGTGTCGTTGAAAATTTTTAAGCTTTTCAAACGGGTTTCTACATCTTCTTCTTTAAGGCTGTAGACGGTCTTATAAAACCGATAGAGCTCAGGATTTTGAATCAAGGGTTTACTAGAGGTGGGATCAATCACCTCGGTAATCTTGTTTTGCTCGAGTGAAACCAAACGATTTACCAATTCAACAACTATTTCGTGGTCAAGGGCTGTCTTTTTTGCCAACAGATCCGTATCATCCAAAATGGCGTATAAAAACATCTGGTAGTCACTGGCCTCTCTTTTTGAATCGCACCAGCCCAAACTCATAGCCCTTGCGATCCTCTCTTCAAGAACTCGCTCTAAGATCCGCAGGTGTTTTTTATCAGAGGCGTTCTTTGCCCCTAGAACAAGCATCTCGTCAAGATCTTTTTCTGACGGACCATCTGTAACAAGCTTTTTGTTTATATCAAAAGCGAGCTTCGCCCCAATCACATTTGAAGATTGCACATCCATAGTATGGATCGTTGCTACCCGTAGAGTTTTGATATCCGATTTATGATGGTCTAAAACAGAGGCAACCTCGAGATACCGGGGTATACCAATCTCATTAGGATTACTGAAATCTCTTAGGGCTACAAACCCCTGAGTGGGATTTCGCAATCTAGAGGCATAAATCACCCCTTCGATTTTGTTATCCCTTGTAACGAATATGGCCGAGCGGTCCTGAATACGTAAATTGATCTCCTCTATCGTTGTGTGGGGATGCACATTCATTTTCGGCTCCTGGTAGACCTTCTCTTTTACCATTAGAGCCACTGAAAAAGTATCCACATGAGCGCGCAATTTTTTAAATGCAGCTGATAGAAGGTTGAACAGTTTTTCTAGGCCCTCCATCTCCCCTTTTTTATGCTTTTGAGCCGTTTGCAAAAATTCTAGAAAACCAAAATGGTGTTTTTTTTCTAAAATTTGCATGAGATCCTCAACGGTTGCTGAAATCCCTTTAGGAATGTTTAAGACTTTTGACAAGAAAGCATCTAAAAATTTGCGCCTCGCCGGCGAAAATTCATGGACAGGCTCCAATTCTTCTAAAGATTTTTCCAAAAGGTTTTTTGTGTTCCCCTCTTGAGAAACCAAAGCTTGAAAAAATGCGTTCTGTATCCAGCGAATGCAGTGATTGAGCCCGTCAATAACAAGTCGCACCTTTTCGACATCCTCAGCAAGCCAGCCACCACAGAAATTTCCCTCCTCATCGACAACGCAACAAGCATGCTTTGACCCATCCAAAGAGACATCTAAGGTTCTATCCTCCAACCGATGGACTTTTAACCCTTGCGTCGTTGCAAGATCTAACGCCGTTAACGTCAATGCTGTGCGGTTATCCGATAAAATTGAGAAAAAATGGGGACCAAACTGGTTTAAAAAAAGGAGCTTAACCTCTAAAATTTCTTTAGGATCATTTGGGACATTCCACCGATGTAAACTCTCAGCTACATCCATTTCAAACGCATCCATCCAACCATTAAATGAGGAGACTACAGTATCTAAATCGGGACTCATGTGGGCTGTCACAACAATAGAACCGGGTAGTTGACCTCCTAGAGAAATAGGAAATAGAGTCTGCGCCGTTTCTATGGGCGCTTTTCTACCCATGATTTTTTGTCGCACCAGTCTCTGCTCTCTAAGAGATAGATTACTATGGTGCCTCAAATAAAATTCGTAATCAGAAATTGAGAGCTGCATACCCTCAGATATTTTTCCCTCCAAGCGCTTAACCACCTCATGTAATAAAAAACAGGGTGTAGGGTGTTCCATTAAGAACTTTGTTAGGGATTGAAAAACGTTCAACATAATTAAACTCGTCGACATTTTGTCTAGATAGTTTATGGCCCAGTTTCTTGTCGATAAGAACAAGCTCAAAAAGAAAGAGAGCCAAAAATTCTCTCTTAAAAAGAAGAATAAAATTGAACCGAGCAGGACTCGAACCTGCGACCTACTGCTTAGAAGGCAGTTGCTCTATCCAGCTGAGCTATCGGTCCTTAATTAGCCTAAAACATCAAACAGCGCTTTTTTAATATAGCACCCAACATTGTTGGCTTTATCGCTATATATTAGAGAATCTCTTGATTCGAATGCAAGGGTAAAGTTATGCTCTAAAATGTCTTTATGTCTGATTCACTCTATTCCGTTCTTTTAGAACAATTTTTTGCGATTCTAGGCCCTTGCGTCATTGAATCAGAAGATCACACCCTATACATGGCAGAACAAATCTCCAAGATCCAAAATGAGCTCCAAATCCCTGTTGTTTTCAAAGCAAGTTTTGACAAAGCTAACCGCACTTCCTACCACAGCTTTCGCGGACCGGGGATTGAAGAGGGTCTACGCATCCTAGAGCGTGTGAAAAAAGATTTCGGGTTACCCACAACAACAGATATCCATGAACCCTCCCAAGCTTCTTTAGCTGCCGAGGTTGTGGATATCCTCCAAATACCTGCATTTCTTTGTCGTCAAACAGATCTGATAGTAGCTGCAGCCGAAACGGGTAAAATAATTTCTATAAAAAAAGGGCAGTTTGTAGCGCCATTTGACATGTCCCAGGCTGTAGAAAAATGTAAACACTCAAAAAATGATAAAGTTTTTTTGATAGAAAGAGGGACGACTTTTGGATACAACAATCTGGTAGTAGACATGCGCTCTTTTGCTATGATGAACCCATTTGCTCCGACTATTTTTGATGCGACCCACTCTCTCCAACTTCCTGGAAAGGGGGGAACTTTTACTCTAGGTCAAAGAGAATATTTACCGCAGCTTGCGTTTGCAGCGGTTTCAGCAGGGGCTCATGCCCTATTTTTGGAGGTGCACAATGATCCACAGAATGCAAAAAGTGACTCCCAAACTGTCTACCCCATTGAAAAAGTGTCCTCTTTACTGAAAAAGGCTTTGAGGCTACACGAAGAGTCAAAAAGTTTTTTCCAAGAGTAAATGTGTACTTCAAAGCCATTCTAAAGACAGCTACTTGGTTTTGTTTACTTACTGCCCTATTTGTATTTTCTCTATCTAAAGAGCGTTTTTACGCAAGTGGGCTTGATCAAAAAGTAAAACCGAAATTTGAGGCCGCATCTCTTATGAGATTTACCGAAAACCTCTCCAATTCTCTCTCTTTCAAAGCCCAAAAAATTGAAAACTCCTTTCAGTCAGAGGTATCTCATGATGTAGAGGGAACTTTAGATCAGTTTACTTTTAGTTGCGACAAGCTCACTTTAGATAAAAAAACGGGTCTTTTTTTAGAGGGAAATGTAGTGATAGTTGATACTCTTGAAAAAAAATCTCTCTATGCACCTTTTGCGAAGATCCATCCTAAAGAGGGAACTTTAGAGGTTTTTGACAACCCAGTTATTGTACAACAAAAAGGGGTGCAATCAAAAATCATGGCCAGAAGGGTGCTTTATGAAAAAACCCAGGCGGGCTATAAGGCCTCTGTCGAGGGGCCTATAGAGTGTATTGTAGATGATGTAGATGTGAAGAGTTATGTCCCTTTTAAGCGTGAGAAATCTCTCTAAAGAGTATAATGGCCGACTGGTCGTGCAAAATATCAGCATTGAAATTGAGGCTAATGAGATTATTGGACTTTTAGGTCCAAACGGGGCGGGAAAAACAACCGCGTTTTACATGATCATGGGCTTAGAAAAACCCGATATGGGGGAAATCTATTTAGACAACCGCCCTATCACCACTTTATCGATCGACAAGAGAGCCCGCTTGGGGATGGGATATCTTGCACAAGAACCCTCTATTTTTCGGCAGATGAATGTGGAAGAAAACTTAGAGGTCATTCTTGAGACGATGCCCCTTTCTAAAAAACAGAAAAAAGAGCGCCTTGATGAGCTTTTAGAAGAATTCAAACTTACCCATCTAAGAAAAAAGGCGGCTCCGACTTTGTCAGGGGGTGAAAGGAGGCGGCTGGAAATTGCTCGAACCCTTATTCAGAGCCCAAAGCTGCTCCTTCTTGATGAGCCATTTGCTGCGATTGATCCGGTAACTATTGACGAGCTTAAAGAGCTTATTTTAGCTCTTTGCAAAAAAGGGATAAGCTTTCTCATTACTGACCACAATGTAAGAGAAATTTTTAAAATAGCCCACCGTTGTTATTTAGTTCAAAAAGGGGTGGTTACTCATCAGGGGTCAAAAGAGCTTTTGTGCTCGAACCATGAGGTTATGGACTCTTACTTGGGGCATCAGTTTAGCTTGTAAAGCCCGGCTATACGGCCGAATCGCTTGACTTCTCCCAGTCTAGGGGGTAAAATAGAGACAATTTTTTTCTTTTTCAAGAGAACGAATGATTAACCCTCTAAGAGTCAGGAGACGAGCATGGAAACAGAATTGACACTTGCGATCATCAAACCCGATGCCGTAAAAGCGCACCACGCAGGTGAAATCCTTTCAATGTATGAAAAACACCCGCAATTTAAAATCCGTGGAATCAAATTGATGCACATGGATCGTAAAACAGCTGAAGGATTCTATGAAATCCACAGAGAACGCCCCTTTTTCGAGGAGCTTGTCTCTTTTATGATGTCTGGACCTTGCATTGTAATGGCAATCGAGGGAAAACACGCTGTATCGGCCCACAGAGATTTTATCGGTGCCACGAACCCACAACATGCTCAAGAGGGAACAGTCCGCAAACGTTTTGGTACCAGCATCGGCAACAATGCCGTTCACGGTTCCGATAGCCCTGAAAACGGAGTCAAAGAGGTGAACTATTTCTTTGATATCTCAGAACTCGTCGACATTAACTGGGCGCACACCTGGGCGTAACAAAAAACCTCAAGGGGTAGTCTCTTGAGGTTTTTTCTTTTCTTTTTCAAAAAACTTTTAAATACGCTTTTTAAAAGTATCCAAGTGTTCTAACGCTTTACCTGTTCCTAAGCAAACAGCTAGTAACGGATTCGGTGCTACAATCACAGGGAGTCCACACTCTTTGATAATATGTTTGTCTAAACCTTTGATCAAAGCTCCCCCTCCAGCGAGGACAATACCACGCTCAACCAGGTCTGCCGATAGCTCGGGAGGGCATTTCTCCAAGATCATTCTGATGCTTTCGATAATTTGCTGTATAGGCTCTGCCAAACACTCTCGAATCTCTACAGAGTTAATTCTTTTAGTGATAGGAAGACCCGCTACTTGATCGCGCCCCCTTACCTCCATCTCGAGTTCATTTTCTCCAAGAGGGTAAGCCGAACCGATCGTGATTTTTATGTCTTCTGCAGTTCTTGGACCAATCATCAGGTTGTAGGTACGTCGCATGTAGTTGATGATACATTCATCAAACTCATCTCCTCCGATCCTTAGGGATTTGGATTCCACAATTCCGCCTAAGGAGATGATAGCAATTTCTGTTGTACCGCCACCTATATCTACAATCATACTTGCATAGGGTTCGTGAACAGGAAGATCGACACCAATAGCCGCAGCCATAGGCTCTTCAATTAACATCACCTCTTGCGCTCCGGCCCTGATGGCAGAATCCTCCACGGCACGTTTCTCGACACCGGTAATTCCTGAAGGTACCGCAATCAAAATTCTGGGTCTAAAAAAGGTGCGAGAAGGATTGACACGACGAATCAACTCTTTGAGCATCCCTTCTGCAATTTCAAAATCGGCGATTACCCCATCTTTCATGGGGCGAACGGCATGAATTTTGCGTGGAGTTTTGCCTAACATCGCCTTAGCTTTTTGTCCGACAGCAAGGACTTCATTTGTCATCGAATCGACTGCCACAACCGAAGGTTCTTGTAAAACAATCCCTTTTCCGCGCACGTAAACGAGGGTGTTTGCTGTACCCAAGTCGATACCGATATCACTTGTGAAAAGGCCGGCAAAACGCTGCCAGCGGGATTGAAAGGCATCTGCAATTTGGGAGAGCAACTCCGACTTTTTGAGCGTTGGGTTCATGTTGATCCTAAAAGGTGTTTCTTTCTAAAAACACAAACGTAGCAAAATACGAAAAATTTGTCTAAAAAATTCAAGTTTGTTGAATAAGTGCTGTCCTATAGTAGAGCTCACCCTCTTTTTTTCTACGGCAAATTCTAAGGGACAAAAGATCTCTTGGGTAAATTAAAGAGTCCATAAAACGCGCGATAGGTGTTTCATCAAAGAGAAAACAAAAAGAAACCTAGGATAACGGTTTCATTTTATATCCAGTGACTAATTTAGAGTTAAAATCAAAAAAATCTTTCAGTGGTTTAGAAATTTTAACTACAAGCTTAAGCAAGCTTTTCATTTTGATTTTGTTCTAATCTGTGTCGACACTCAATAAAATCTTTTTCCATGGCTTGAAACCTGGACTCTAGTTGATTGCGAACTTCGAATTTAGCCATCTCAAGCTCCTCTATCTCTTTTTGCAGAAGGTCGATCTGGGATTTTTTATTTTTGTATGTTTGAGCACCAAACATGGTAGCTAAAATTCCAAAAACTGTTTGAACTGGAGCTATTTCTCGAGAGCTTTTTTGAAGCTCTTTGAACTCATCTTCTGTTAAAAGCTTACCATACAAAATCAGGTTTTTTTCTCTTTCTAAAGATTTTCTTGAATCGCCACAAGTCGCCAAAAATTCACAATCCGGATTTTCGATCGCTAACTGTATCTGGTTTAGCCGAATTTGCTCGTCACGAGTTAGAGCTTTTGGATGACAACATGAATCATTATCTTCCGATTGGTTCTTTTTGGATTTTATCTTAGGGGCTTTTTTAAGATTGAACAGTGTCAAAAAAATGCCCGAGATGCCGGAGCATATAGCAAGCAGCTTACCTTTTTGGGCCTCTTTGAGTTGTCGTTTTTTTTCTTCAATTCGCTCATCGATGTAAGCGATACCGCTTGCCTCTCTAAGATCAGAGAGAGGTTTATGAATCTGATTGGTATCAGAAGCGATTTGCTTTTTATCGAGTAGCTCGTTGAAGAAATGAAGTTTATGAAATAAAGGGTGAGAAGCGGGGCAAAATTCTACTACATGTTCCCCCTCTTTCGCATAAATTTCTCTTACATCCTGGGGACTTCTAAGAGGATTTTCGCGTAATCTATTTAAAAGATACTCTTGAATTTCCTTAAAGTTCTTAGACACTGGTGCATTTGTAAGGATAAACTCTTTAAGGTGGGGATTTTCTTTGAATATAGATTCAAGACCTTTTTTGTTTGTTAGCTCCTCTGAAATCCTTTTTTCCCATTTTTTTACATTATCAGGATGGTCCTTCCCTTTTTTCAAAATAGTTGCACCCAAGGTGAAAACGGATGACAAAAGTGTGAGATTTTTTAAAACATCGATAGTCCTCACAAATGCCAAAGGCGCAAAACTAAACAAAAAGAATGAGCCTATTAAGTTCACACACAGAGCAGTAGAAAAGATAGCGGAAAAATTCTTTAAGCTTCGCCGATTTCCGATGGTGATTAGTAAAAAGCAAAGACTTAGATCAAGAATGACTTTTGTTGTTATTTGAGGCAAAGAGATACTTTTTGCTACACTCGCAGTATAGGAAAAAATTGAAAAACAGGTTAAAAACAGCCCTGTCGCTACTATTCCTATTTTTTGAGTTAAAGAGACGTCTAAAAGCCTCTCCTTAAAAGAGACAGGGTACTGATCGTAAAAACCCTTAAGCTGAATATCAAAACTTTTTTTTATGGCGGTATTATTTTCCATTAGGCACTCTTTTTATTTATTTATTTTATAATAAAACATACGGTAAGCAAAGAGGATTTTTCTAAAGACGAAAATTTTTTATAAAAAATAATTTTAATTTAATCTGTCTAATCCTCTAGGTAAAATAAAGGCGGACAATCCTGTCCGCCTTTTAGCATTACCGTTTTCAAAAATATCTAATCACTTAATTTTTAGGTGCTCGCCTTAAGTTTTTCTAATCTTGCTTGCAACAATTTTCGAATGGACACTTCCTGTTCATATAATGCTTTTTCTCTCTCACGATTAAGCTGTTTAATTCTTGGGGTTATTTGAGCTCGTATTTCGTCAAGGTTGCTGGAAAGGCTAGATACCTCCTCCTCAAGATTTTTTATTTTTTGACCCTGATTAAAGAAAACAACGGCGTTATAGGTTGCATTTGTTGCATGTAAAGCCGTCGATAACACCGACTGGGGCTTAATAGAGGCGATTTTTTGTTGCATTTTCTGCTTCTGACTTTCTAATTCCCTAAAGGTCATGTCCTTTCCGAATCGGAGTCTATTCGCCTGTTTTTCGAGCGCATCAATTTTGTTTTGGAGACTTATTGATTCACTATAGCTACAACTCGTAGTTTTTAAAGTTTCTATCTCAGACAAAAGCTCTTCTAGTTGCTGTTCTTCGTAGGAATTAAGACTTCTTTGTGATTCGTAGCCCATGAGTTGGGATTGTAATTGTTCTTTTTGCTGGAGTTTCCCCGAATTTTCGAAGTGGCTGGCTGTAGAAGCTAGTTGAGTGAGCCCGTTAACTAAAGAGCTTTCTTTTGTTTGGCGAGCTCTAGAGAGCTCCAGTCTTTTTGAATCAAGCTTCAATTCCATAGCATTCAAACCAGATTGAGCACAGATGCGATTTTCTTCGGCTTGATATCTCTCTAATATGCCTTTTTTTTCATTCTCGTTTATGTTGAGATACTGCACCATCAAATGAACATCTGTATAAAATCTACAATCCTTGTTCAAAAATCTCAGGTATTGACCCTCTTTTCGATAAAAGTCTAGAAATGCGTCTACAGAATAGATAGCACTTTCGATTTCTGTATCAAGATAATCCTCAATAACCTTTCGATTTTTTTTGTCTGCCGAGTGTGTGACAAATCTTTCAACATCAGGATGCTCGAAATTAAGAACATTTACTAAACCCTTGCCGTTTCTGAGTTTAAGAGCAATCTCTTCTTCCAATTCCCGAATTTTTTCAGGATGGTCTTTTCCTTTACCAAATAAATGGGTTGCAACAGCTGCTATTGCTGAAGTAAGAGTGCTATACCCAAAGAATTTTACTGCAAATTGGATGACGGCAGGAGTCGCCCTTAAAAGGGTCACCGACCCTAAAAACCCGGAAAAAAACAATCCCGCAGCAATCAAACTAATTTTTTTAGCCGTCTGGCGAAAAGAGTCTTTTTGATAAAAAGGGAGCGTTTCTTGAAGGTATAAATCTGACAAATTAAATTTTAAACTAACATTAGACATATAATCTCTACTAAAAATTAATAAATTTTCATAGATATTTTAGACTATTGTTCTTCTTAAAGGAAGGGAAATAACTCCCTTAGACTTTCCCCCCTTAGGTTCAGGGGTTTGCCTCTAAAGTTTTTTTTAAAGTCCCCAGCCCTCTTATCCGGCTATTTTTTTACGATCCGATGATAGAGAGCTCGGTTTTTTTTTGAGTTTTCACCCCTCAATCCCCCTTTTTGATTTTTTGAAGACAAAACCCGCATAGGCCAAAACTTAAATTTCGATATTCTTAATCCGCTCTTCCAACTTTAGCAAGATCTATTTCCGAAAAATCGTAGAACATTTTGTGTTGATTATGAAAATCCCCTAGTCTTTTAAGCTGAGCCTCTAATGTGAACTTTGCATCAAAAATTGCATGCGCTTTTTGCGCCATTTCTAGCGCTTGATCGGGATTATCCAATATCCATGTAAGGTGATTATTTATTTGTTTAAACATTTCTTCTGCGGAGAGCTTGTTATTCTTATCGATGTCGATGTACAAAACTGTATCTCCAAATTCTTTTTCTATGAATTTATGGCGATCAGAAATAATAACTGCTCCTGCAGCCGCAGCCTCAAAAATTCTTCCTGATATCACATCATGCTGGAGGTGTTCTTGAGAATGTAATAGAAGTGCAGCCCCACATTTTTTTATCCCATTGATCAAACTAATTCCGTTATAGGGCAACACTCCTTTATATGACTGGAGGCCCCAAGCATCTAGACCGTTTTTGGGGCCCCAAAAGTCCATTAATCCTGTCTGATCCAACATCTGAAAACAACGTTTATAAGAATCACTGCTTCTTAATTTATCCCAATTTACACCGCAGTAAAACAATTTACTTATACCGGTATTTTGGAATTTGGTTTTTGTCGTTGTAGGATACCATTCCATGAGCTTAGGTTTTAGCTCTGTTTTAGAAAAAAAATCTATGAGTGGTTTGTGATCCTGTTCTACAGTTAAAAACCCCTGAAACTTTTTGATAAGTTACCATAAAGCGTGATATTAATTTCATGGCTTCTAGTAAGAGCAAGGTAGTGTGGAATTTTACATTTAATTGGAGCATATAATCTTGGATGTAAGCATATAAACAAATCTGGTTGAAAGCCTCTGATGATTTCGTCTAAATAACTAGGGTTATCTTTCTGATATTCGAAGGGTTTGCATATCCTATGAAAATCAAAAGGCGTATTAAGTGGCCATTGTGTAGAAAAGAAAAAAGCATGTGCATCCCAACCAATATTGCGAGCTGCCTTCTCTAGCCTTACGCCCATATCTCCCTCACCTCCAATAAAGGGGGTCGGTATCAAAATTCTTAATTTAGGTTTTTCAAGTGTATTTGCGAAAATACTGTTTGTAGTAGAAAAAAAATAAATACATTTGACCAAAAAAAATCTAAGTTTCCGTTTTTGTATACAAAACTGCATTTTGTCTTAAAGCTCCTTTTTGAAATAAAACCCAGATTTATTTGATTAAGCCTATCTTTTATATCTTTGATGAAACCTACCTAAGCTCTCCAATTGTGCTTCTAGTGTGAATTTTTCATCAAAGATTGTGTGGGCACGGCGAGCTAATTTCTCAGCCTCAACCGGTTCACACAAGATCCAGTTCAAATGTTTATAAATCTGTTCAAACATTTCTTCACCAGTAAGTTTGTTGTCCTTGTCAATGTCGATGTATAAAACAGCATCTCCAAATTCTTTTTCTACAAAAGAGTGTCGATCAGAAATAATTACACACCCGGCAGCAGCAGCTTCAAAAATTCTTCCCGTTGGAATATTATTTTGAAGATGTTCTTGAGAGTGTAAAATAAGTGCTATACCACATTTTTTTATCGCTTCATTAAGACTTCTACCGTCGTAAGGTAATTCTCCCTTGTAGGAGACCAAATTCCAGTCTTTCATCCAGCCGGCTTTTGGACCAAAAACCTCCATTAACCCTGTTCTATCCAAAGATTTAATGCAATTTTCGTAAGCTTTACTTTTTCTCAAAAAATCCCATTGAACACCACAATAGAATAATCTCCTTATGTTAGGCGGTTCATATTTTGTTTTTAAGGTAGTGGGTATCCACAACATTTGTGGAATATTTTTTCCTGATAAATCCAAAAAATTTTTTAAGGGATTTTGATCTTGAGGTGTGCATAGATATCCATCAAATTTAAGCATCTTCCCCCCATAAACGTTTATGTAAATTTCATGGGATCTAGTAATTGCTAAATAGTGAGGAATACCAAAGCTTTTAGGAAAATAAATTTTAGGTATTAGGCTTACAATAAAATCAGGTTTAAAATTTACCAGAATATTTTTTAGATAATATGGTTGGTCTTTTGGTGTTTGAAAAGGTTCGTAAACCCTGTAGAAATCAATTGGTGAATTTAGGCACCAATCATTCTGAAAAAAAAAGGCTTGGGCCTCCCAACCTATATTTCGGGCCGCCTTTTCAAGCCTTACACCCATGTCGGCCTCTCCACCTATATAAGGTATTGGAAATAGAACCTTAAACTTTTGCTTTTCTTCCACGGGCGTACTAAATAGAAAAATTTTAGATAGAAAGAAACAACAGATGATTAAAATTTTTGTCTTTTTATAAATTTTTAAAATCTCATAAGTACGCATATTTAACCTGGTTATATATTTTTAAATTTAAAGGTAGACAGAATTAACCCAAAGAATTTATTTAACTATAAAATTACAGAATTTAAATATTAACTGAAAATAAAAATTTTAAAAAAGAAATATTTTTGTAGAAATAAAAATCTATTTTCTGAAATTTTCTGATAAAAAACATTTTCTATCCATTCGTCGAGAAAAACTTTTCACCTGCCAGCCAGGCCAGAGGGGCCATTTTTTCTTTGGTCAAGTCGTTGAAATGAATCCAGCTTATAATGAGTTTCCCTCTCGGAGCTAGCTCATGGAGTCCCTCTACTATGAAGATCAACCCTATTTGGTGAAAGTTAAGGCCCAAGTTTATCCCCATTTGAAGGTGCTAGAGGTGGTGGCCGAAAAGTTTGAGAAAAGGGGAGAAGAGCTGCAATCAGAGGCAGTTTACTCGATAAATTCCCTACGTGACGCCTCTTCAATTTCTTCTCCGAAATCGATGCCGCCACCCGGAAGATCATATAACCCTTTAAAAGGGCCTTTGTCCTGCGGTACTAGAAGAATTTACTTCTCCCTAAAAACAAGTCCGTATGCACCAATTCGAGATATTTTTTTCTCGATGTGGAAATCTTTTTTTTCCGTAGATGTCTATTGAAACACCCCCCAAAAGGCCTTTAAGCAAGGCGTTCTAGGTTTCCAAAAGCTCCAGAACATCTTCCCACGTGAGTTTTGCGAGCGCCTCTTCATCACATGTCACCACTTTTTTGACTAAGCCCTTCTTGCGATTTTGCATTTCAACAATTTTTTCTTCGATTGTATTCTTAGAAATCAGCTTGTACACTGAAACATTTCTTTCTTGCCCCAATCGATGCACGCGGTCTGTAGCCTGACTCTGCACCGCAGGATTCCACCACATGTCATAGTGAATCACAGTATCAGCTCCAGTCAAGTTCAGCCCTGTTCCGCCAGCCTTTAGTGATACCAAAAAGACAGGAATATGTTTATCCTCATTAAACTCTTTCACTAGCTCAAGACGGTTCTTACTTGCCCCATCAAGATAACAAAAACGAATTCCCGCCTTTTCCAAATCAGAACGTATGATTTGTAACATTTTTGTGTATTGCGAGAAGATAACGGTCTTATGTCCCCCTTCAATCAGAGTATTCAATAATTCCATCAACATCTCATATTTTGCAGAATCCCCCGGCTCCGGGTGCTCTTTTGCAAAAATTCCCGGATGACAACAGATCTGTTTAAGCCTTGTAAGCGTTGCCAAGACATGAATTTGCACTTTATCAAATCCGTCTCTTTCCACAAGCTTTGTAAGCTCATCTTTGGCTGAAGCAGCATACGAACGATAAAGATCTTGCTGCACCGGTGTAAGCTGAGTATGGTAAACGATTTCTGAAACAGGTGGTAGATCATCAAGAACATCCGCCTTCATCCTGCGTAAGATAAAGGGAGCGACTTTTTTGCGTAAATATTGCAAATTCTTGGTGAGCTCCTCTCCTGTGGGACGCACATACCGTTCAATAAATCTATCATAAGAGCCCAAGAAACGGGGCATGAGAAAATCAAATAGACTCCATAGCTCATCAAGAGAATTCTCAATTGGTGTTCCTGAAAGAATCAGCCTATGATCCCCTTTTATCTGCTTTACCGATTTGGCATTGCGTGTCGCACGATTTTTAATGTGCTGCGCTTCATCCAATACCACATACTTGAAAACAAAGTCGTCGTAGAGCTCAATATCTTTTTGTATGAGGCTGTATGTTGTTATAACAGCATCGTATTCGTGAATCGTCTTGATCAAACGCTTGCGCTGTCCAGGTATGCCATCAATAACTGCAACCTTGAATAACGGATTGAATTTTTTAAATTCCTCATACCAGTTATACAACAGCGAGGTCGGACAAACTATGATAGTCGTGGATTTAGGAAATAATGCATGCATCTGAGTGATAGAGGTGATCGCTTGTAAAGTCTTACCCAGACCCATATCATCCGCCAAAATACCACAAAGATACATTCCTCTAAGCCTCTCAAGCCAATGAACACCCTCTTTTTGGTACGTCCTTAATTCGGCTTTGATCTCTTTGGGTATGTTAGAGAATTCAAGCTTCTTTTCTCCAAGCATTTGCCGACGAATATCTAAAAGCTTCTCAGATATTTTCACATCTACTGGTAAACCCTCAAAGTTCGAGGCGTCTATATTCGCTAAAGACCAAATCGGACACTCAAATTTATGATTTTCCAATCGTTGGATTCCCAATTCGTCAAACAATTGGGCGATGCTCTGCATCTCCTCTAGATTAAGCACAAGAATTTTTGGAATTTGACGGACTTTATCTATGGGCTTTTTATGAGAGGATTTTGGAGACTCCAGCTCCAAAAAAGCCCTTTTGGAGAGTATACACTCCCAAAGACGATCCATCGTCACACCTTTGAGATCGCCATCGACTTTTAATTCGATCATAAAAGCGTCCATACGATCAAGATGCACAAGATTCAATCCAAATCGGGTCTTATCGTAAATGAATTGATCCAAAAGATTTTGTGGACAATTGAACGTGACAATCGAATTAAACTTCGGTACAACCTCGGTCATAAACTCAATAATTTTTTTGTCGCTACGAGCGATGAAATGCCCAGAATCCTCAAGATACTGAAAGTCCTGGAATAGCTCTCTTAAAATTTTCGCCTCATGCACCAGGTCTCTGGCTAAAACTCCCACATCTTGAACAAATCGGCAGGCATCATCGTAACTTAGCTTCATATGCGAAGATGGTACTATAAAAGTCCCATAGTCAAAAGAGAGAGCCGCCTCTAGCTCCCCATCAAGATAGGATAGATCACAAACGGCTTTGAGTGTTCCCACAAAAGGCAATGTGGGGTAGAACTGCTTCCCTTTCTCATGCGTAATCTGGGTAAACTTCGAAAGCTCAACTAAAGCATTCTCAATAAATGTTCCCAAAAGAGGATGAGGAATTGTCATCGACCTAAGAGTGAAAAGATGTTGTAGATGCGCACGTTTTATTTCAGGTCTAAATCTGTAGTAAACATTGTTGTGTATGATCCCAGGATATGCACACTCAAAAAAGCGCACCTCTTCTAAAGTTACCTGCTGTTGATCGACAACGACGGTCGGATTGATCAATATCTTCGATGCAGGTGGGTCTATATATTCAATATTCATATTGAACGCGACATGAGCTACAGAAAAATTTAAGGGCTCTTCAATAGTTTCAAAATAAATACAGGGAAGATTTAAAAACTCATCTTGGGAAAACCCGGAGCGTTTGCCCTCTAATTCTTGCATTGCTATAGTATAAGACTCGGCCAACACCAACCCAAAAGTCTTTGCTTCAATATAGGCGGATCTTTGCCCTTTTTCGGTAACTGCTTTATCGTGGAAACGGGAGTAGTCGATGATCATGCGAACGATTCCACGATGCTCCTTGGGGAAAGAATCGATTGTAAAAAGGTATCTTTTACCCGATAAAATCAGGTACTCCTCGTGCCGGATCCCCTCGATAAAATCTTTGACGTTACTGATAAATAAGGGTTTTGAACGTGAAGGCAATCTCAAAGCAAACTGCATTTCTACTATGGGCTTAGAACCCTCCTGTTCACTGGGAAGTTGAAAAATGATCTGCATTTCCGCCCGATCAAAAGTTCTCTCCTCAATAGGCAAAAAGAAGGGAGACTCGGCAAGAATACGCGCACTAAGTTGATACTCCTC
>VGMG01000018.1 GCA_016866495.1 Chlamydiota bacterium
TTATACTAGTGATGAGATGGAATTAGAAACATTTTGTCACGGAAGCCTTTGCTACAGTTATAGTGGACTTTGTTTTTTTTCGGGAGCAGAGGGTGGAAGAAGCGGAAATAGAGGGGAGTGTGCCTATACATGCCGCAAGCCCTATAAAATCTTGTCTGAGCCAGGTCATGGTTTTCTTTTTAGCATGAAAGATCTAGACACTTCTGAAATGGTCGAGCAATTTATTGATGCAGGTATCGATAGCTTGAAGATTGAAGGGCGAAAAAAAGATGCTCAATATGTGGCTACAACAGTAAAAAAATACCGAGATGCTCTCGACAAATTCGAAAATAATCCCCTTCAAAAAAAATCGAGAACCCCGACCCCAGCCAAGCTTTTAAAAATTTTGGATGAGGAAAAAAGCTTCAGCTATTTTAGAAGCCCCACAACCCTATTTTACAAAAATCGCTACGAAGAAAACGTTATCGATCTAAACAATCCGACCCATCAGGGGATAGAAATTGGGGAGGTTTTAGATGTGAAAGACCGAAAAGTCTCTTTTTATTCTCATTACGAGCTAGAGGCTCATGACGGGATCAAAATTGTTTCAAATTCTCCTTTATTCCATTCTAAACCTCAACACGGAGAAACCGTAAAAAATGATCTAAATGCTTTAAAAACCCGTTACGAAAATCGTGAGATCTCTTTTTCCTTAAATGAGATTTTTTTAGGTCCTAACCGGTTTTTTTCGCATCCAGGGAATGCCCGATTATCCTTTATCATTCCTCAAGGCCTTGCCCTACCTCAAAAGGGGGATAAAATTTACAAAATACGCTCCAACAAACTTAAGAGGGCTATAGATCAACTTTTAGCACAACCGCTCAAGAAGGTGCTGGCAAAGAAGACTCTTCAGCTTCAGCTTGTTTACTCTGAAATAGAGATGAGCCTTAAGTGGAGTGTTTTTGAACTAGATACTGAGATCTTCAGGATGGAAAAAGGGTGTCAATTACAACAAAGCCCTTCTCAAAATGGGCTTAAAGAATCCTTAATTGATTCATATAGTCTTCTAGGGAATATTCAAACGGCTTTAGAAATCACTAAAATTAATGTCCCTGAGTATGTTTTTATCTCAAAAGCTCTTTTAAAAGAATGGAAACGGGATTTAGTTGAGGGTTTGAATAACATATTACATTTAAAAAAAGAAAAAAGAGATTCTTTGCAAGATACACCTCACCGATCTTTTGAAAGATCCAAAGAGGACAGCCCTAACTGGATTGTAAAAATTGACAGAGAAGAGCTTTTTTCTTTTTTAGATTTAGATAGCTCGATTCGTCCCAAAGAGTGTATTTTTGAGCCAAAGAAAGCTTTTTTAAATCAAAAAGGCCCCGAAGTTTTACAAAAACTCTATGCCAAATCTAAAGAGCAGAATGTCTTACTTCGCATAGCGCTCCCCTTGATTTTACGCTCTTGGGATGAGCCTTACATCCGATCGATGATTCGTTATGCTTTAGATTTAGGGATCAGACATTTTGAGTGTCCTAACCTTGGGGCTTTAAGTTTTTTAAGAAAACAGGCTGAGGGGGTCTCTTTGGATATCGTGGCTGATTTTGCTTTATATGCTTTAAATATAGAGGCGCTCAATCAACTTAAATCGATGGGTTTTTCTAAAGCTACCGTGTCGATCGAGGACGATAAGGACAATATTTTTGATCTTCTTCAATCTGTCCATAGAGATTTTTTAAAAGTGATTTTGTTCAAAGATATCCCATTATTCATAGCTGAGAGCTGTTCTCTTACGGCTTTACATAATGGGTGTCCTACCTCTAAAGTATGTGGGTATAGAACACTGGAGATTGAGGGGGAAGATAATGAGAGGTATGAGGTGTACCATGAGTTATGTAAATCAGTAGTTCTTTCCAAAACCCCATTTTCATTATTTTCACATTTAGAAGAGTTAAAAACTGCTGGAGCTAGTAGTTTTCAGCTAGACTTTTTGACAAAAGAATACTCTTTTGAGGGAGCTTTGAAAATCTATACAAATGGATTGAAGAATATAGCAATACCCCCTTTCACCACCTCAAATTTTACAACCAAGTTATTGTAGAAAAAGGATATCTACTTAAAAAACGATACGTATCTCAACTGAGGCTGCAAGCTTTTCTAAAAAGTCGCTTACTTGATGAAGCTCTTGTAAATTTTTACCATAGAGAAGTACTTTTTTTCGAAAAAAGCTTTTTTGATTCGATACGACGCAAGCTATATAAGAGTTATGAGGAATGCCGCGATATTGTTTCAAAACCTCAATTGTGATCTTTTTCTCTAATTTGAGATGATGATTTGTAAAAAGAAACGAGGCTTCTTGCTCATCTACCGGTGCAAGAGCTTTTAGCCAGTGGAGATTTTTTGCCTTTTCGTCGACCCCAAACTTTAGATTGGGCTTTGTTTTGAAAAATTGCAATTTGCAAGATGCTACAAACTCTTTTTCAATCTCTTTTTTTAAATATTTCAAAAGTTTCTTGGTTTTTTCTTTTTCGACCTTAGGAGAATAAAGGGGGGAAACCCCTTGTTTGGCTTCACCGATCTTTTCAACAAGGAGCTGTTTTTTTAGAATTAGGGATTCTATCTTTAGATCGATTTCAAATAATTCGTTACGTAGATCTTCAAGAAGCATGTTTAGAAAGTCATTGGTCAAAAAAAAAGCCGGTTCTACGAACCGACTTTTAGAATTTTTAGTCTTTTTGTAGAGGGTTTTATTCTACACTAAGGACAAAATAAGCGGGAAATGCAAAGTGATTATTCGATCTGGAGATCACGTGAAATGTCACCGGCTTTCCAATTAAAGGCTTAAGGTCCACTAAAGTTGAGTAGGCATAACCCACAGGACAATCTCTGTCACGAATGATAAAATCGCCCGGTTTGTTCCGTACAGGGTCTACATAAGTTTCCAAAACTCCTGAAACCTTAAACGATCTTACCTTCTGGTCCTGGTAAAAGTCTTCGATGGACTTATTTCGATGGCTCATAGCCCAAGAGAGGTAGAGGTTTTCTTCAATAGGCTCCCAGCTTGGATTAGCTATAGGGGGAAGTGCCGCTTTTGACTCAGTTTGCTGTTGTTGAATGATCTCGCTTGCGGTGGAAGCCATCGTCAGTTCCCTCTGGGGGAGAGCTTTAGCTTTCGAGGTTACCTCAACACCTTTTTGCTCTTTACGGGCTATTTCTTTAGAAATCTGGTTTGCTTTCGACTCGAGGTAAGCCAATTTTTTTTGCAGGTAAAGATCTTGCATCTCTACAAGCTTAGATTTAGCTTTCTCGACAGCTTCTGGAAACTCTTTGTACTCTTGTGATACGAGTTGATAGTTATGGGCTACCTTGTCAAAATCAATCTCATTGAAAGGTTTTACCATCTCTATTTGGGTAAAGTTTTCAGTTTTTTCGATGTGTTTGGAGAGTTCAATTTTTTTGCGGTCACGAATCGCTTTGAGTTCTGGACCACCTGCGTAATCTACATATTCTTTGGCGACATAAAAACGGGTTTTATTGGGAACGGTAATTTCAAGCCATTTAGGTTGTTTTTCACAAATCTTACCCTCAACCTTATCTCCGGCACTTAGATGGCCAACGATAGGGGATTCTAGATCAGGTAGAAGTCGCACATTTACACGATTTCCCTCAATCACACCATCAAGTACAAGACTTCTGAAGATATACGCATGCATGTCTAGAAGGGGCTCAACAGCATAAAATTCATTTTTTTCCCCTGAAACAACCAAAAGGTCTCCTTTGGCAAGCTCTTTGATAATAGGGCTGTCTAGCTCTGAGGAAAGGCGAAGACGGACACTATTTCCGACAACTTTTCCCGTAAATGCTTTAAAGTGTGAAACCTTTTCAGCTTGGTCTACAGGCTTAGCCTGTTTGATTGGGGTGGACTTTTGAACAGTTGAGGTGACGGCTGCATCTTTTGAGGTCCCCTTTTTATGATTTGCGTCCTCAGCGATCAGCAGGGTAGAGACGGTGAGTAAACCCAAGCAGGACAAAACGCTTCGCATACCTTAAACTCCTTGAATAACAACATTCTATGAGTTTTTCAACTTTTCTCTCTAGCGTTTTTTGTTTGAAAATCGAACAAGGAGAGTTTTCTTCATCAAATACACTAAAAGTACTTGATAAATTTATGGCTCCAGAAGCTTTTATAAGCTCTATTCTAGCAAAACAAAACACCTGAAATGTGTTCGTAGAAAAATGTTTTTTTTGGCAAAATTCTCTTCAATCCTAGTGAAAGGCAAAATTTGAAGCAAACAGTTTTTAAAAAAACGTGTGGAGGGTTTTTTAGAAGATCAATTAGGTTTTTAAAGCTGCTATGATGTGCTGACATCGGTTGGAGCCGCATGAGCAACCAATAGGGTGTCCTAAATATACCTGATAGATCATTCCTGGTTCTTCACGGCTTATGACTTTGAACATATTTGGACCCACTTCATCCACCATCCACTCAGGGTCAATACCCCCTCTGAGTAAGTCTTTAGGAAGATTTTTTGGAACGTGAGGTTTTTTCTCTTCGATCCGCTCGTTCTTCAGAGCTCGAGCGATTTGGCAAAAAAAGCAGTTACACAGTTCAACCGGCTCCACCTCTTTGATCATCTCACCCCCGATTGCTTTTGCAATCAAAGTAATTTTATCTAAAATTTCTTTAGGTAGAGGGGGGGAATTGGAAAACTGGGGATTGTGCCCTTGGAATAGAGAACTTGGGTCATTTGCATCGAGGTGGAATGAGATCGGTGCCCCAAAAGAGGTAGCAACGTTTGCGTCCATGGGGGGAGCTTGAAACAAATTTGAAAAGAAGGGGATCTCTTTTACATTTTTAAATCGCTCTTCCTCGTCAGCAACCTCTTCAAGATGATGCACATGCATCTTAAAAATGAGATCAATCTCATCTTGGGTGAGATTAGGGACTGTGGCCCTCGCACCCGATAAAAGCTGCACGTGAAGGAGATCTTTTCCCTCGATGTTTTCGACACCAATAGAGGCGATTTCGCTCCACTTGCAGGAGATGTAGGGCGGAATGTGAAGCACTCTCTGGTTGATTTTCATTTTAAATACAAGGTTACCTTAAGAAACTATACTCAATTATCACGGACCTTGTCAAACTCGATTTTTTCTCTTGATTTTAGGTTGGCAAAGGCCTCATAAGGCAAGGAAACAAACAACGGAGTTGGAATGGGCCACGGGCGCAAAACCTTTCTATTGGATTCGACAGTCCTATTATATGATGTAGATGTGATCCAACACTTTAAGCGCTCGAATGTTGTAATTCCCAGCTTTGTTATCGATGATCTTGATAAACATGTGGGTCAAAAAACCGACTACGGAATTATAGCTCGTGACCAACTCCAGTTTTTAAGCGAATTATCCAAAACCGGTGATATCAATCATGGCGTGATCATCGAGGATGAGATTCTTATAAGAATTGATACTCTTATCGGTTCGATCGATAAAAAAAGACTGCCTCACCTTGCAGACCTTCCTCAAAATCGTATAATTCATTTAGCATTTGCGCTCAAGGATGAAGTCGACAATTTAGTGGTAGTTTCCAGATCGGTTGCCACCCGTCTTTCTTTAGAGGTTTTGGGAATTGAGGCTAATGATTTCCAACCGCCAAGAAAAGATATCGATCCCGTCTCAAGAATGCGCACAATCCATGTGGATAAATCGATTATTGATCACTCCTATATAGATGGTTTTGTTCAGCTACCTAATGAGACGTTCTTTAACAATGAGTATGTTTTACTTTTAGCTAAAGAAAATTCGCAGCTTTTGTGTCGTTTTCATCCTAGAGAGCAAAAATTAGTGCCGATCAGAAGGAAAGGGACCAAAGTGGCTAGAGGGATTTTGCCTAAAAATATAGAGCAAGAGATCGCTTTGGACATGCTGTTGTCGGAAGACATCCCCTTGGTATCCTTGATTGGAAGAGCCGGAACGGGGAAAACTCTTTTGGCGATGGCTGCAGCTTTTGAAATGGTTTTTGATAAGGGGATTTATAAACATCTAATAGTGACTCGCCCTGTACATTCTTTAGGGCCAGATATTGGTCATTTGCCCGGGACAGCACAAGATAAACTCAAGCCCTTGTTTGGAGCCTATTTTGACAATATCGAAACGATAAAAGAGGCGAGAAACGAGGACGTTGGTGATGTTGCTGAATGGGTTGGTAATCAGCCTAAAATTAAAATGGAAGCGATAGCTCATATGAGAGGTCGTTCATTTCAGAGATCCATTCTTATTATTGACGAGTGTCAAAATTGCTCTCCTCACGAAATTAAGACTCTGATCTCCCGTTCGGGTATAGGCACCAAAGTTATCTTGATTGGCGATATAGAGCAAATCGACGCAAAAAACCTGAACCGTTACTCAAACGGTTTATCAGAGGTGACCTCCCATTTTGCCAATAGTCCGATAGCTGCCTACTCCTACTTACAAGCAGTAGAGAGATCGGCATTGGCTCTCGAGGCCTCAAGGATGTAGAAAAATGGCGTCCATTGGACGCCATTTTAGGTATCGCAACCTGGACTCAAAACCCTTATTTTGTCATAGGAATAAGCATCAAATAAATTCGCTTTGTAAAAATTATCGAGCGTATCTTTTGATTTTTCAAATTTTGACCGATTTTCCATGGAATCCTGGTATTCTTTCGGATACTTTAAAAAATAGCCATGTTCTTCAGAAAAATCGCCCGGGACCCAACGTGTTGTTCCACCGATCGATCTCATTGTGTACATATTACGCAAAAAGTATTGGACGTATTTTATAAGGCCATGTTGATGAAGGTGAAATTTTATAAATCTTTCTAGGTTCCAATTTTTTTTAAGTTTCAACCTTGAGGTGTAATTTGCTCCCTTTGTGATCATTTTGTTGAGAATGTCTAAATAGGGAACTACAAATTTTTTTGGGAGTACAACATGCCTATCGGTAAATCCTCCATATCCTTGACCTAAGGGGATGGAGATTTTTTCATCGCCTAGGACCTGTAAAGAGGGATGGGGTAGAAGATACAGGTGATCACTTCTTGTGATCACAAAAAAATCGTATTTATCTAATAGCTTCTCTTGAAGAATATTCTGGAGCAAAAACCAGCGAAAAAAAATCAGTATACCGGCAGATCCCGGATGTTCATCATGAGGATCTTTTATCCCTCCAAGAAACTGGTCTTTTATTTTTAAAAATTTTCGCCAATCGAAAGGTTTTTCAATTTCGGGGTTTTGGAATTGGATTATTGTTGAAGCCTCATCAAATGCAGTGGCATAGTCCTCCGGTTCAGGATAGCAGAAACGATACTTGGCGTTTTGAAAAATTGGATCTTGTGGCGTCTGTCCATCTTTGACTCCAATACAAACAGCCAAATCAGCCTCAAGCGGATCTAGGACATTTTTTTTTAGGCTTTCAAAGGTTACGTTTCCCTCACGGGTTTGCGAAAGGATGACAACAAGAGCTCTCTTCTCTTTTGCCTCTAGCGATATAATCGATACAAGATTGATAAGGAAGAGGCCGAAAATAGATAAAAAATAATTAGCCATGTAAAAAAGGATCTTCATAATAAACAATAATTTAAAACAAATCTAATTGAAAAAAGAAAAAAAGTTAAAACTTTTTTCTAGAGTGAGATCTTTTGATTTTAACGTTTTTATAGAGCCCTAACGGTCGTACTTGAAGGAAAAACCTATAAGAAGAATATTGGCTAGCAAAGCCATCTTAAAAACTGTTTTTTTTAGACTTCTCAAATTTTTGGCTTTCATATTTTTTTGGTATAAGTCTTGGATGGATTGAGAGGGTGAATTTTTTGCAAATTCATCAAGCTTATTAGTCGATTTTTGATCAAATAGAAAAAATGAGGAAAATGCGTAGGGATTTTCATGAAATTGAGCAATAGAAAGAATCTCTTCGCTGGTAAAGATTTGCCGGGTTCTGGGTTCTTTCGTGAAGAATTTTTGAGCAACTTTTGGATATTTTTTTGCAAACTCTAAAAAATTTTCTTGTGATGAGAAAAAATTTAATGAAAGTTGGTGAGGTTTTAGGATTTTTTCCTGCACCAATTTTTCCAGTAAAACCGGATCTTTTAGAAAAAATGGGACGAATGGTTCCAATTCAAAATCGTAAAGCTCTTGCATTCTATGACAAATTTGATCTTTTTTCTGGGAGGTGGGCCCATTTAAGATATCTAGGACAGCTTTGGGAAACTTAAAAAGATCAATAGACTCTGTTTCAAAGATTTTTTCATTAAGATCGGGGTGCTTTTGAATATCTTCAAGGTCAAAACCTGATTCGGTTTTCAATTGCGAGAGATTCTGCATGCAGATTATAAAATTGAGGTCTTTTTGTAATCTGTAGGGAGCATTTTCAAAATTTCGCCTCATACTAACAGAGGTGTCATAAGAAAATTCGAAAGTCGAATGGAGAGTATCGACCAGGAGATCATCTTTTTTTGAATTTGTATTAGATTCTGCCAGCTCGGGTTTGGTAACTAGGTAATCTCTTTTTTGGAGTGGGTAAATTTTATTGAATTTTAGGGGCTTACAAAGGGACTGTTTTTGTGTACCTAGTTTGTCAAGGAGTACTTGGGGGTAATTACTTCGAAAAAGAGTTGGAGCGCAAAGGGCCTCCCCTTTTTGGGCGACTGATCTAAATAGGGGGGCTATTCGAGAGATCATGGTGTCCTCAAGCTATATTAAGAAAACATAATATCAAATTTTATAAAATCTCTCAAATAGAAAATTTTTGAGTAAAAAACTGCTAAATAGGTCTGTTTTTTTCTATTGTCTTTCAGTACCTTACGAATCTAATACTTAAATTTTTATTTTAATCATTGGTTGAGAGGGGTGTTTCAGAAGATATATTTCGATTTTTCCTAAAAAGGTATGTCTTTTAAGGGGATTAAAAAGTATAGTAGATGCCTATTATGGAGACTTGATGGGCTTTACTAGATTAAACTTGCATAAAAAAATTCTTGAAAGATTGGAGAAGCTAGGTTTTTCTAGTCCCACCCCGATTCAAAATGAGGCGATTCCTCACATCCTTGAGGGCAAAGACGTCCTTGCTTGCGCAGACACCGGTACGGGTAAAACAGCTGCTTTTCTTTTGCCTGCCATTCATATGCTGGCGGAAAAAGGGGAGAACACAAAAGGCCCAAGAGTTCTGATCCTTTCCCCAACCCGTGAGCTTGCTGCGCAGATTGAAAAAGAGGTGACAAGATTCTCCTCTAATTTAGACCATGTGAGTTCTGTTGTCGTCTTTGGTGGCGCAGGCTGGAGTGAGCAGGTGAAAAAAATATCCAAACCCCATGATATTCTGGTAGCAACACCCGGTCGCTTGATTGATCTAATGGAGAAAAAGAAGGTCGATTTAAGTTCTGTACAAGTTCTCGTCATCGATGAGGCGGACCGAATGCTGGATATGGGTTTTATTGAGCCTGTAAATTTGATAGCATCAAACACCGATCCTGACAGACAAACTCTGCTTTTTTCTGCAACATTGAAAGGACCTGTCTTAAATCTCTGTAAAAATCTCACGATCGATCCTGTGAAAGTGGAGATCGAGAAAGAGTCAAAAGAGATCGAAAACATCAAAGAGCATTTCTACTACACCAACGACATAGCCCATAAGCACCGTTTGCTTGCAGAAATTTTGCAAAAGGAAGAGGTAAATCAAGCCATTATCTTTGCATCTACAAAAATGTCGACTGAAGAGTTAGCGGAAAAACTCAACGAGGAGGGTTTTGAGGCCTCAGCTCTGCATGGAGATATGAAACAGCGTCAAAGAGACCGCACTCTTCGCTACCTAAGATCAGGAAAAATCCGTTTTCTTGTTGCAACCGATGTAGCAGCTAGAGGTATTGACGTAGCTACAATTACTCACGTCATTAACTTTGATTTGCCAAAGCAGGTGGAGGATTACGTACACCGTATCGGTCGCACCGGACGCGCTGGTGCTGAAGGTGAAGCGCACTCTTTTGCTTCAAAAAGAGACAGAGGAGTTGTTCAAGAGATTGAAAAAATCATGAATAAATCCTATGACATTTTCTTGGGCGATAAGAGCGGATCCAAGGATAAAAGGGATAGAGGTTTTTCTAAAGGAAACGATAGACCCAAATTTTCCAGAGATAGAAAGTCCGATTTTGGCGATCGCGAGAGAAGGCCTTTTAGAGAAAGAAAAGAGTTTGCTGACCGTGGGGAAAGAAGACCTTTTGGTGAAAGAAAAGAGTTTGCTGACCGTGGGGAAAGAAGACCTTTTGGCGAAAGAAAAGAGTTTGCTGACCGTGGGGAAAGAAGACCTTTTGGTGAAAGAAAAGAGTTTGCTGACCGTGGGGAAAGAAGACCTTTTGGTGAAAGAAAAGAGTTTGCTGACCGTGGGGAAAGAAGACCTTTTGGTGAAAGAAAAGAGTTTGGCGATAAGAAACCCTTTTTCAGAGACGATAAGTTTAAAGATGCTGGTTTCAAAATGATTGGAAAAGCCAAGAAAAACAAAAGTTTTTCTTTTGGTAAACATGATCTAGAGATGCCTTCAAGAGGGAATAAACCCTCACGACCAACAGGCCCTAAGAGGGGAAAGAAAGTTTTTACGAGCTCGAAAAAAAGCCGTTACTAATCTCTTCTAAATAAGGCTGAAAAATAAACCGCGGCAAGAAATTGACCGCGGTTTTTTTATGCGTATTTTTCTTAATTATTAAAGAAAACAGCTTGTAAATCGGGATTTTTAATCTACAGATAAAAAATTTAAAAATAGCTCCAAATTAAGTTTGTTAAAATAATTTAAATGTTGCATTGTGATTTAAATTTAAATTAGTCAAATGAAATTGTATTTATTCATATTTACAGCTTTAGTCAAGCTTATAAACTTGCAAGCTTCTTTTATAGAAGATAAAAAATATACGAATAACTTCTTAACTCAATCTGAGCACAAAACTCTGCATGTAGTAATACCCATGGCTGGAGACAGCACAATATTTAGGGAAGCGGGCTACCATGAGCCTAAACCTTTAATCTTACTTGCTGGAAAAAAAATGATAGCCTGGGTTGTAGAAAATGTGCTCCCTAAAAGGTCAATACCGAATATTAAATATTTTAAATTTCATTTTGTTCTTAAGAAGACACATCTAGATGCCTATAATGTTGAAGCTTTATTTAAGGAAATTTTTCCAGAAATAGACTTTACATTACACCCTGTAAATTCACCAACACAAGGGGCTACTTGTACGGTTTTGCTTGCAAAAGATGAGATAGACAACAATGACCCCCTAATAATAGTAAATGCAGATCAATTTATCGAGTGGAACCCTGATCATTTTTATAACGAGTTAGTCAATTCTAAGCATGATGGAATTATCCTTACCTTCAATCAACCAAATTCAAAAGACGAGAGATGGTCATTTGCAAAAATCGATGAGAATAAACTAGTTGTAGAAGTTCAGGAGAAAAAGTGGATAAGCCCCTATGCGGCTGTGGGTTTGTATGGATGGAAAAAGGGATCAGATTTTGTCAAATATGCAAAAGAGCAGATTGCAAAAGAGCAAAGAGTAAGAAATCAGTTCTATCTATGTCCAGTGTATAATGAAGCGATTTTAGACAAAAAAAAGATCGGTATAGAGATTTGTCATCGGATGTGGAGTCTTGGATATCCAAGTGATTTGGAAGAATTTAGATTATTTCTAGGAAAGGGTTTTTAGGTTTATGTATCAACATTTTCTGCAAAGTTTTGCATTTTTGTTTATTTTTTTTAACTTTGTTACGTTACATCCAGATGAGGTAAAGGCGATTTTGTTCGATTTAGATGGGGTCTTGGTAAATTCAAGAGTCCTGCATTTCGAGACATTTCGGGATGCTCTGGAGGAAATAAAGCCTGGATATAATCTTACGTGGAGCCAACACGAGGCAGAATTCGATGGGCTTTCCACAAGATCAAAGATAGATAAGCTTATCAGCAAAGGAGTTATCCAGCTAGTTCAGACCGATTTTTTATACGATAAAAAGCAAACCCTTACTCTTGAAAGACTGCCTTATTTTGTAAGTCCAAGACAAAGTCTAAATGCTCTTTTGGATAATTTAAAAAATAAAGGATACAGGCTTTTTTGTTGTTCGAACAGCATAAGGTCAACATTGATTGAAACCTTAAAATTATTAAATATACAGACTTACTTTGAGGAAATTTATTCAAATCAAGATGTTATCCACCCAAAACCAGCAAGTGATATCTACAATTTGGCTATGATGAGGGCAGGTTTAGAACCAAAAAATTGCTTGATCATAGAGGATAGTCTTCCGGGTCGCAAAGCAGCTTACGGGTCGAACGCGCATGTTTTAGAAGTTGAGGATGCAGAGGATGTCACTCTACCTTTAATAGATAAAGCTATCTCTGACATTAAAGAAAAGAAATCGGTGGGAGATAGATTTCTCATGGACGGGAAACCAGTTACTTTTCATGTAGTGATCCCAATGGCAGGGGAGGGTCTTCGATTTAGAAATAATGGTTATAAGGTTCCAAAACCTTTCATACCAGTAGGTGGAAAAAAAATGATCGAGTGGGTCATTCAGAACATGTTACCCAAAGAAATTTTGACCTCACAAATGAAAATCAAATTTCATCTAATTGTTCGTGAAAGTCATATGATTTACGGAATTGAATCTCTTTTTGATTCTCTACCCGGTAATGTTAGCTACACTATACACCCGATTCAAAAACTTACAGAAGGGGCTGCTTGCTCTGTTTTACATGCAGAAAGTGAAATTAACAACGACGATCCATTAATTATTGTAAATTCTGACCAGTTTTTAGAATGGAAACCAGATGAATTTTATAAGTGCCTTCTTAACCCTTTTTACGATGGTGTAATCCTCACTTTTTATCAACCAGATCCTAGGGATTTGAAATGGTCTTATGCCAAAATATCTGATGACTTTATCGTAACTGAGGTTCAAGAAAAAAAATGGATAGGCCCCAACGCCACGGTAGGACTCTATGGTTGGAAAAGAGGATCTGATTTCGTAAAATATTCTAAGCAAATGATTGCTAAAAACATTCGAACAAACAATGAATTTTACGTTTGCCCCGTCTATAACGAACTCATTCAAGATAAAAAAATCATACGCACAAAACTTTGTAAAGGTATGTGGGGATTAGGAGTTCCTGAGGATCTTGAAAAATTCCGTAAAGACTACCTAAAAGAAATTAGATAAAAGGTAAATTTTTATGTTTAATATACTAATTCCTTTTTGTATTTTGGCGACTTGCCCAGATAAAGAGCTCAAATACAAAAACTTTATTTGCCCAAACACTACTAGCTATAAAGATGCTAAACCTCCTCAGTCTTTTGATTGTGACGAAGTCATAGGAATTTATTTGAATATTTTATATCCCGAAGACGACGAAAAAAACCAAAAAAAAAGATTGAGAGAGTGGTTGATAGATCTTGGTGAGAATAAAGGGAACGCTGTACGTTTATCTAACGAGAATCTGCAAGATCTACCTCCCTATATTTTAAGAGATTTCGGTGGAGGTTTTATTCGGCATTATTTTTCGATGCATTTAAAAAACTCTCTTGCGGAACGCCTGGATCTTAACCATGCGATTTGTCAAGCTTTCGATAAAAGTTTATTTGTAGAGTCCATTTTCAAAATGGCTTTAGATCAGCTTCAAGACAGTGAGGGTCGTTCTCGAATTCTTAAGACAAGCCTTGAAGTCTCTCACGAGGATATCATTTCTGCGATTAGTAGCGAAAAAGAGAAAGTTCTTAATGATGCAAGAGGCTATTTTACGAGTTTAACAAAAGAGGAATCCTCTGAGGAGATTTACCCTTTATTTCATTGGGATAGACGACTAAGTGTTTTGAAAAAAGCAATAGACAAATTTACTCTACAGAATCCTAAAGCCCCTTTTTTTATAGCATTTCAAGAAATCACCCCAAAAGCTCTAAAAGATATAAAAAAAATATTTGAAAATAGCGACCTCCAGTGGATTTCCTACAACAATATGACTGGTAAAGAGACTTTACCTCCCTATGAAGAACAAGTCCTTGGAGAGTCTCAAGAATACACCAGCACAATTGCTTTAAGCAAAGATCTAAAAGTAGAAAAAATTGAAATAGCAGAATTACCTACAGAGTCGGATCATCGCCGAAAAATTCTTGGGGTAAGGGTAAAAAATGTGCGTAATGAAAGAGTGTTCAATGTTTTTACAACACATACAGATTACAATATTATAAATAATTACTATCAAAAGACTGCTTATAAAATTTGTAGTTTTGTGCGTAGTTTTTTAAATGATGATTTTGACAGTTCTCAGAGGTTCCTAGTAGGAGGCGACTTTAACTCCTTCACAGATCAAGATGGAGAGGATTATATTTTCCAAATCCAGAAAGAATTGGATGGGAGTAGGGATTTCAGAGAATCAAATTTTTATGCACCTTATCCAATCGCTAGGAGCACTTTTATTGGTAGGAATGAGGATACGTTTACCGCCCATATGGCTATCGATGGTAGGATAGAACCAAGCGCCCTGGATCATATTTTTGTAGGAAAAAACATAGATATTATAGCTTCATCCAGGGATGCAATCGTGTATGGATCTGATGGATCCCTATTAGACTACTACATCGATAGGGAACAGTACCTTGAAAGTTTAAAAAATGGGATAACATTTTCTGATCATTTTGCTAATATAATTAAATTTAAGTAAAAACAAGATTCCACTTCTTAAAATTTTTAGATGAAAAAAAACCATAACAACATGTTTGTTATGGTTTTTATTGGAAAGTTATTAGCTCAGTTTGTTAATTTTATTCAAATAAAGCTAAAAATTGTATGATCTGTATAAAAAAAATTCAATTCCTTCAGATTAAATCCAGTTTATTTATCTGGACGCCCAAATGGGACGAACGCTAGGTTTTGCTTTCATAGATCTGACGAAAGATTCGGGATTGAATACATAATTCCAATGTGGGTATATAGATTTCGACCAGGCAACATCCTCAGCTTCGCATAAGGTTAAGTTCTCGTCTAACGGAAAATGGATCAAAAAATCTTTCTTTACACAAAAGTAATTTCCAGGAACGTAACTATTTATGGATGCTTTCCAGTGAGCCGGGACATTTTTATGTTGGTAAGGTCCTTGGTAATGCGTCCACTCGTAACTGTGAGTTCCGTCGGGATTCAAAAATGAAGTAGAGCAAACACTCCAGTTATACCCGAAATTTTGAAACCCTCTATACCAATTTGCCTCCGGGAATATGTAATCGTGCATTAAGCATAAGTTTGGATATCGGGAAACTTCGGCGATTCTATTTTTTTTCAACGTTATATGACTTCGTTTATTAGATTCGATAAACAAAACTCTCACGTCAGGCTCGTCGATTCTTAGATCTCTATTTTCAGTTGCAAAAATGATTTCATAATAAGGGATGTTGAGCTCCCTTATAGACCTTATAATTTTAGGCAGAAAATCTTTATTGGAGACACCGTCGCTACAAATTCCAAAAGTCCATGAATCAAATGGGGTGCCCTCAGGAACAACAAAGACCTCGCGATTATACTTTGAGACAACTGCTAAACTTTCGGCAGAAAATAGCGAAAAAAAAAGACAAAAAGCTATCATGAAATATCTTGAAGCTACAAATAGATAATTGGAAAACATAGAAACCCCATTACTTGGACGGGATCATAAATCAAGACCTGTTTAATTATTAAATTAAATTTAAAAATGCTTACGTCAATATACAGGTATAATTGCTTTAAATAAGTAAAAATAAACCGCGGCAAGAAATTGGCCGCGGTTTTTTTATGCGTATTTTTCTAGCCAGTGGACAGCGAGTTTAGCGACTTGTTCCAAATATCCGCTTTCCTCAAAAAGATGTGTGGCTCCAGAAACGATTTCTAATTTTTTGGGCCCTCGTAATCTTTCTAACGCCGATTCGTTAAGTGTTATACCCTCAAAATCTAGCTCGCCTACAATTAAGAGGGTTGGAGAAAAGACTTTTTCTACCTCCTCTTGCACCAAGTCGGGTCTGCCCCCTCGGCTTATCACAGCTTTGATAACTTGGGGGAGTTCTTTGGCCGCAATAAGAGCTGCTGCAGCTCCTATGCTTGCTCCAAAAAGGGATAGGGAAAGCCCCTTTAAAGATTTTTCTTTTTGTATCCATCCAATAATTCCTAGAACCCTCTTGGCTAAGAGGGGGATATTAAAGCGATTTTGGGGATTTACCTCCTCCCCTTTTGAGAGTAGATCAATCAGTAAAGTTCCAAAATGTGCCGATTGCAGAATTTTTGCTGCGTATTGGTTGCGAGGGGAGAAGCGGCTGCTGCCACTGCCGTGAACAAAAAGCACAATACCTTTAGCTTTTTCGGGTATGCATAAAAAAGCCTCCAGTTTTTTTGCCTGAGATTTCTAAAATGATCTCTTTTTGCCTACTTCTTCCCGATCCTTAAACCGCTCCACTTCCTAGAATTTTTGTTAAATTAATGCTTTACTACAAAGCTGATACGAGCGTCTATACGATACTTTGTGATATGCCCGTTTTCGACTTTAGCATGAATATGATCCACATCGATTTGCTTGATATCTTTAACAGTATGGCTCGCCTCATGAATAGCTGAGTGGATCGCCTCTTCGATTGTCTTACCTTCACTTATGACTTCGATCACCTTAACAATAGACATAAACCCCTTAAAAAAAATATAAACTCTTATAAAATTACATATATAAAGGGGGAGCTTAAATTTGAAGAGATTTTTTTAGCTGTCGATTTACAATAAGAAGCAAAAAAAGATTAGAAGATAGAGAAAAAAGAGGTCGTTCTATTCCAAAAGCTCAACTCTACCCGATTGTATTTTATAATACCCCCCGATGCAATCGAGCTTTTTGGCATCAATAAGTTGCTTCAAATCAGGATTGTTTTTAAGCGTTTTCACGATATAGCGAACATTATCTTTAATCGCCAACTCCAATTTTGCCCCTTTTTTTACAGCTGGCTGAATCAAAGCTGCAATAGCCGGAATATCTTTTATATTATCTTTTGTGACAGCTTTCACGGCTCCACAAGACTCATGGCCGAGAACTAATATCATCGAAGAGCCGAATACCTTGGCAGCGAATTCGATACTTTCGAGTTCTACAGGTCCTGCAACATTCCCTGCAATCCTTACAACGAAAAGATTTCCGGTAGATTGATCAAAAATAATTTCTGGTATCACCCTAGAATCAGAACAGGATAGAACAATTGCAAAAGGGGTTTGCCCCTGTTTGAGAGTTAGCCTGCGATCTGAAGTATGGTCTGCATAGAGCAGTTTATCCATCACATAACGATTATTCCCATCTACAAGCTCTTTTAGTGATTCTTGGGGTGTAAGCCCAAACAAGGGAATTGATAGGAGGTAAAAAAGGGTGTATTTCAACTGCATACCTTTCGCTTATGTTGAAAAAAGTTTGCTGTCAAAAGAAAAATGCAAGTGTTTGAAGATGTTTTACAACATTTGCCAAATCGGGTTATGAAAAAGGTATGCATATTATTCAAATTATCAAAAAAGAAATTGTTCATGTACTGCCGGCTTTTTTCTTTTTTCTGGTCTTTTTTACTCTAATAAACTGGATTGAGACTCTCCTTTTTGAGCAAGTAGGGATGGAGGGTTTTAAATTTACCCAAGTACTTCTTGCAGCAGCTTTGATAGCTAAAATCGTTCTTGTAATTGACCATATGCCGTGGATAGATCGGTATAAAAATACCCCATTAGCCATATCAATTACATGGAAGACACTTTTTTATTGGGTGATTCTTTTTTTTGTAAGGCTTATGATCAAATTTGTCCCCGTTTTTTGGGATAACTCCCAAAATTTACAAGCAGATTACCTTCAAGCGTTCAAAAGCGTGCAGTGGAATCTTTTTCTCTCAGTTCAAGCCTATTACTTGATGCTTTTATTTATTTTTGTCGCTTTCAAAGAGCTCGTATCAAAGATTGGCAAAAAAAAGGCCAAAGAACTCTTTTTTGGTTAACCATCAAAAAAAAATATCTCTAGCATTCATGTTAGAGATATTTTTCTTAGGCGATAGAGGCTTTCCTTTTTTTTACGATAAAGAAGGGCAGCCCTGTGAGAGCCATTAAAAGGGCAAGAGTCACTGCTACAGGCCCAGCAGTAAAAAGAATAAAAAAGCAAAATACGAGGGCAGACACCCCG
>VGMG01000019.1 GCA_016866495.1 Chlamydiota bacterium
GGCAGTATTCTTTTTTATTTTTTATGGGTATTTCTACAATTTTTTGGAATTTTTCCCCTATGGCCACTGTAACAACTGCAATTTTTGCTGGTAAGAATTGAGTTAAAAAAAGACTCCATACCACCCAAAACCCTGTCGACATTTTCTCTCCTGATAAAAATGATTTCATTTGCTAATACTTAAGAGTAAAAGATTTCATATAGTTCACTACGGAGAATTTTTTCTCTCTCAAGAGGATTTGTAGTTCCCAAAACTAGATCTACATGGAAAACAAACGTTGATTTATCCATCCTGCTCAAAAGTTTATAGGGACGAACACATCTTTGTATCGGTTGGCAAAAAACATGGTGGGGCTTAACGCCCATTTTATTCATAATTGCTCCTATCAAAATATTTTCGTCTTGGTATTTACTCTTTCCTAAAGCCTCCATGAATAAATAAGATCCGGCTAAAGATTTGGCTACCTCCTTAGAAAATACCTGGAAAGAAGCCTCTACATAACTCCATTTACCATTTAGATCTTCATGATGAGAAACATTCCCAAGATAGACATTTTTTTCTTCTCTCATCTTAAGAGCTTCTTTCAATTTCGAAATCACCAGAAATGTCCTAACATCAGCTTTTATGACAAAATCAAAATCGTCGAGCCTATCTTTAAAAAGCGCCAAACATCCGATTAACCCCCAGCATTTCTGGCGTTTGTAGTTTTTAGGTTTTTTGAGATCGATCAAGTTTTCTAACAAAAAAGGGCTAGTTTCATTTGAGGAGTCTGTTTTAACATACCGCACCTCAAAATCCTCTCTAAAATCTTCAAAGCATCTCTCCCATGCCTTTTTGTGTATCTTATCAACCTCGGTTTCTCCTGTTAAGAAAATAAAAAAAAGTGATTTTTTCCCATTTTCTGCAGCAAGCAGATGAGAACATAAAAAGAATGCGACCGTGGTAGTTAAAATCTTAAAAATTTTCATAAAGTTTTCTTCGCACTTTTCTTTCGAGGATATGCCTGACATTTTCTAGCAAGTTTCATACTTAAATGGAAGGTGTCTTTTGAAAATGACAAAACTATCCTGTCTAAAGAAACAAATTTTTTGATGGTGCAACTCTAAAAAAAGAAAAAAAGTTTACCTCCGTCTCTTTTACGGCTTAAGCTCAAAGAAGATCCTCCCATGTACAATTCAGTGCGGCTCATCCAATATTTAGCAAGGTCTATTGAAAAGATAGGGCAGGCTTTACTGCCATAATTAAAGTGGTTACCCTCCATAAAGTAGCTCTCAAAATCTTTTTCAAAAGCATGCATGTATCTTCGCCATGACTTTTTGTGAGAGCTGTAAACCGTATCATTGTGGGTTGAGACTACCAGAATAAGCCCTGTTTTTTTTCATGACTTTCTGAAAATAGTCTAAAAAACCCAAAATATGGCTAAACACAACCGAAATAAATAGTTCAATTCCAAATAATCAGTAAAAATTAAACATTGATAAATAGTTTAAAATTTAACATTATTGAATATTAACAATCAATTGCGTTTCTTTTTAGGGTTTGTCATGCAATCTCAATTACTAAGGCTCACTGTTCTTTTAACTTTTATTTTGCCCAATCTTCAAAATTTGAGTGCAAAAGAGCTGGAAAATCCCCGTGCTATAACGGTCATAGGAACAGGATATGTAGGTTTGGTTTTAGGTAGCTGTTTAGCTGAGATAGGCCACCAAGTGACCTGTTGTGATGTCGATTCTAGAAAAATTTCCTCTTTAGAGAGAGGTGAGATTCCTATTTATGAGGAGGGTCTAGAGGATCTCGTTCATAATAACACAATTAAAAATCGGCTTTTTTTTACCACCTCACTGAAAAATGCCGTATTAGAAAGCGACATTATATTTATAACAGTTGGAACCCCTGAAACACTTAGTGGCGAGGCTAACCTCGATTATGTCTTTTCTGCAGCTCAGCTGATTGGGGAAAACTTAAATAGAACTAAGACTGTTTTCGTAAAAAGTACAGTTCCGATGGGAACAATTATAAAAATCAAAGAGGTCATACAAGCTCATAATAGTGCAAATGTCCCCTTCTCTATAGGCTATGCCCCTGAGTTTCTAAGGGAGGGGACCTCAGTGAGCGATTTTATGCATCCCGATCGAGTTGTGATTGGTGTAGAAAACACTGAAACATCTCAGCTTTTTACTGAAATCGTACAACCTATTCTAGATGACGGTGCAAAAATCTTAACCACGTCTATCGCCTCTGCAGAAATGATAAAATATGCTTCCAACTCTTTTCTGGCTGTGAAGATCTCTTTCATCAACGAGATAGCCGATTTTTGTGAAAAAATCGGTGCCGATGTAGAGGAGGTGGCTTTGGGGATGGGATTGGATAAAAGAATAGGGCAAAGTTTTTTAAAACCTGGTCCCGGTTATGGAGGGTCTTGCTTTCCAAAAGACACGCTCGCTTTCTTGAAAAGTGCGGATAAAAACTCTATCCACCTAAGTATTATAGACGCAGCTGTCCAATCGAATAACACCCGATGTGAAAAAATCCTTACTAGAATGGAAAAAACTTTAGGGACCTTTCAAGGAAAAAAAATTGCGGTTTTGGGTCTAGCATTCAAAGAGAATACAGATGACGTCAGAGAGTCACCCTCCTTGAAAATTATCGATTATCTCGTGCAAAAAAAGGCCTATGTCAAATCCTATGATCCAATAGCTACACAAAATGCGCTAAAATTCTATCCCGAACTCAATATCGCAAGGACACTTTATGAGGCTTTTGAAGATTGTGATGCGATCATTGTTGCCACCCCCTGGAATCTATTTACTCAGATCGACTGGCAGATTGTAAAACAAATATGTCGAGGCTCTTTTGTCTTTGACACCAGAAATATCCTGTGCCCTATGGAGGTGAAAAATGCAGGTTTTTCGTACATGGGTATAGGAAAAAAACCTCTCATGGAGTAGATGATGGTCCGTTTTTTACTTGGACTTGTTTTTCTTTTTTGTTACCTACAAGGCGAAAAAAGGGCGCTCGTAACAGGTGGTGCCGGGTTTTTAGGCTCTCATCTTTGCGAAAAACTTCTCGATTCAGGTATTGAGGTCATTTGTGTTGATAACCTCTCCTCCGGTAAGAAAGAAAATATCGAACATCTTTTAAAAAACCCCCGTTTTTTCTTCCTTGAGCACGATATTGTCCAGCCTTTAGATTCTGGGTTAGAATTAGATTTTATTTTCAATTTAGCGTGTCTTGCCTCACCTCCGGTTTATCAAAAAGATCCACTACAGACCTTTAGAACTAGTATTTGGGGTGCATACAATCTTCTTGAACTTGCGAAAAAAACAGGGGCAAAAATTTTACAAGCCTCTACAAGCGAGGTCTATGGGGAACCCCTTATTCATCCGCAAAACGAGTCCTACTGGGGAAATGTGAATCCCATCGGTATTCGCTCCTGCTATGATGAGGGGAAACGCGCTGCTGAGAGTCTCTTTTTTAATTATCATAGACTCTTTAAAATCCCGGTAAAGGTGGCCCGCATTTTCAACACTTACGGCCCTAGACTTGACCCCCTTGATGGGCGTGTGGTATCGAATTTTTTTTCACAAGCGATGCAAAATCTTCCTCTCACAATCTATGGAGATGGGTTTCAAACTCGCTCTTTTTGTTATGTAGAGGATACGATTGAGGGATTGGTGCAGCTGATGTTCACCGATAACACTATTACTGGCCCCATCAATATTGGAAATCCTGAGGAGATCACTATCCTCGAATTAGCAAAAAAAATAAAAGAGGTTAGCCACTCCGTTTCACAGGTTCTTTTATTGCCCCTTCCTTATGATGATCCTTCTAAAAGAAAACCTGACATATCTAAAGCAAAAACCCTCCTCAATTGGTCACCAAGATATGCGCTCGATGAGGGATTAAAAAAAACCTATCTTTATTTGAAAACAAAACAATAGAACTTATAGAAGAGCATTCAAAAAATAGGTTTATAGACGGTTATGTGAGAATCTTTCTCTAAAGAGTTTATCGGAATTTCAAAAAAATTTGAAAAATCCAAAGACAACATCTGCTTTTTGTTTAAACGCACCCATACAACAGATTCTTTTGTTAACCCTTTTTGAAACACTTCAAGCACACTCTTTGCATTCTCAAAAGCATCTTCTACATCCAGGACAAGAATGTCTATTTCAAACGGTATATCTTTAGAAAAACCTCTGTTCTCATAAAAAGGGACAAGTAAAAAACTGTCCAAAAAACGATCCAGTTTTTTTTGATAAAAAGCATTCTTATGACTGTCTTTAAAATGATAATGCAAAACTTTTCCAAAACCAAAATAGCGTAAAAGATAGGCTCCGATAAAGGGGTACATCTGGTCTGAATTCCCTACCACAACAATTTTTTTTGGTATCAACATTTTGACAAGGTCTGCAAAAATAAAGGCCTCTTGTCTATGAAATTTATGAGATTTTTTCTCTAAAAAACTCCCTAAAATATTTATGTAAGGACTAAACCCAATAACTCTTTCGATTTTAGGGTTCGGGGTTAAAAATGGACAAAAAGAATGAAAAAAAAAATAAAACCCAAAAAACACTCTCATCTTGCTACCTCAACTAATGAGTTCTTCAGCTGATCCAAATGGGCTCTTAAAAGTTTGATCCCACTGTCATTTTCTCCAACAGCCAGCACAACTTGTTTAGATTCTGGATGAAAGACACATCCTGAAGGGTAGATGACCATTTTATCAAAGCAGCGCACTCTTTGAGTATCAAAAGCCCCCTCGTAAAGGATGGGGTAGCGGCTGATTTTTTCAAACTGTATTGAGGGATGAATCTTAAAAGTTGTCAGCCCACCAACATAAAAAAAATCTTTTCTATCCCTATACGGAGTGATGGGAGTTTTCGTTTTGAAATAAGAGTGAAAAAACGCCCAGTAATGATCCTCAGCAAAAAATACAGGTGCCCCCCCTCTTAAAAAGCCGTACCTTTTGAGCCAAACTAATGGGTATGAATTTTTCGCGTCTTTTGAACCAACCTCTTTCACAGATATCTTTTCATTGTGAAAATCGATTTTTAAAAGCGAAAGCTCATCGAAACTATAGATAAATCCAAGCTTTTGAATCCCCTCCTCCTCAAATACAATCGGCGTCCAGTTTTTTTCGACTTTTCTTTTAGCTCCAGGAATAAAGTAGAGTTGTTCGACTTTTAAGGTGCTTTCATTTAGAACCGCTAATTTCATCCTCCTTTTAAAGGAGTCTAAAGGAGAGACATCGTTATAAAAAACATAAGTTTTACCATCGAACGATACAGCTCTTGGATCCTCAGCATAAGAGCTCTTTAGATCTAAAAGTTTCGGATCTGAAATCACATCCAAATCTTTAGAAAGAACGCAGTAGCCGATATAAGTACAAGCTCCTAGTTTTTTATCTAAAAAAAAATGCTCTTGAGGTTCATCATAACGAAAAAAAAGGACATAGCCCCCATCTCTGGCTACTATAGTAGGATTATACGCATGAGGAAACAAAGGGACTTCAATTTTTTTACTTTCAAAGAAAATCCCCTCATTTGCCTCGATACATGCTTTTTCATTTAAAATAGGGCTTTCTACAGCAACTTGCATCCCATACAGGGTTTGAAAAAAAAAACCGATCAGGCTTATCAAAATCATGTTATCCTCTAGCGAAAGGTTTTCTCAAAAAATTGGGTGAATTCCTCGACAAAAGGCCCTTTTTGGATATCATATCGGCTAGCCCAATCACGTAACTTCCAATTTTCAGCCAAAATATCGTTTCTTTCCAAATAAACTTTTTGTAAAAGCTCTTTGAGCTCCTCTTTGTCTGAGCGTTGCATATTTCCCATATGAAAAATATTATAGACGCTCGAGTAGGTGGCTTTTATAGCCTCTTGTTTATGCAATACTAATGCAAGCCCCGAGTCAGCTATAGTTTTTTGCCCCGTATTAGAAGAGACAATTACAGGAATTCCCAAGGCCATAGCTTCTCTTGGTTGAATACTGAAACCCTCTCCCCAAGAGGGTGAAACATAGCAATCAAGACTTTGAAACGCTTTTAAATAGTGATTACAAGGCTTGGCTTCAAATTCTATTTGGACATTTTTGATTTTATTCACAATTATATAATCTTGAATTTCTCTTAAACAACCTTGATCCTTCCCTCGAAAAGAGAGATGCAATTTTACATCGGGATTATTTCGAAACACTTCATGAAAGGCCTCTAAAAGAATTTTCTGGTCTTTACGATAAATACAAACGGAGAAGTTTCCAAAAACAAAAGGTTTATTTATAGAGTTTTTCAAGGGTTGAGATAGAAATTTACTTAAATCCACAGCTAAAGGAATCACCTCAATAGAGGGTTCAACACCACTTTTTTTAAACACCTCTACTAAAAATGGGTCCGGTACTATTACTGTTTCAAAAAAATTTAAGTATTTCACAAATTTGGGATCCACGAAATCAGATTCATGCATCGTATAAACGATAAATCTTTGGCCGATCTTTTGGTACCTTTTAAGAATTTCCACCATATGAGGTATTTCAGGTAAAGAGGTGTTGAGAAGGACAATAGGTTGCAGACTTCTTAAATCGGTTTCAATCAACTCCTTTTCCTGATGAGTAAGTTCCGAATACTCACCAAAAGGGACCACCTGTATATTGTATCGATCTTTTAACGCCATCCCAAGCTCAATAGACTGTCTGCCGATACCGTCTCTTTTGTTAATTGTACCTGCTATAGAAATAGACAGCGTCAATAAAGCTGAAAAAAATGGAGTCCACATTTGGTAAAACCTCAATTATTGCCTTACAGGTGTGAATTTTTTTTGAAATACCTGTTTGTCAAACTCTAAAATAATCATTGCCTGATCATTTTCTCCTAGTGAGACTAAAATTTTTTCATTCTCCTTATCAAACACAGCCCCGGCAGGGTAAAGAACCCACTTATTAAAATTCGCCTCTCTTTGGGTTTGAAATGCCTCGCTGTAAAAAAGAGGAAACTGCAGCATGTTGCAAGCTTTCAGTGTTTTTTCACAAAACGTGATGAGACCCATATGATAAAAACAGGTTTTAGAGGACTTTTTCCAAAAGGGGTTTTTTTCATAAAAACAGGAGTGAAAGAAACAAAAGAGCTCTCCTTCTACATCAATCAGGGGCGCACCCCCTCTCATTGAGCCAAATTCTTTTTCCCAGATTTCTTTTTGAATATTTTGAAGACTTGGGGTCTTATAGCTTTCTACAATCCATTTTAAAGAGATTTGTTTGAGCTCATAAACTTCAAAAAGGGAAAGATCATAAATAAAAAATAGCCTCTCTTCACCCTCAATTCTACGGACAAATGGAATCCAATTCTTTTCTATTTTCTTTTTGCCTTTTGGTAGATCCACAATTTCCAAAATTTTTCGAGTACCTGGGTCTAAAATTGCCATTTTGATTTTTCGTACAGACGGATCTTTGATATCAATATCATTATAGAATACATACACTCTATCTTGAAAAAGGATGCATCTGGGGTCTTCACAATAAGAACTTTTGAGATCCAGCACCTTTATCTCTGAAATCGGTTGAAAAGATCTATCAAGTTCCACCCAGCCGATATAGGTCATAAAATTGAAACGGCTATTTTTTTGCTTATGGGGATTCGGCTCATCGAATCGAAAAAATAGACTATAACCAAATTCAGAGAGAATTAGACTCGGATTATAGGCCTTAGGAAATTCCGCTAATACAATCCGATGAACTCTTTTGCAAAAATCCTGGTTTTGAAGCAAGCACTCTGGATTAGAGTACTTTTTGTTTAGGGTTGCATAACTTTGGTTTGCTTCCATCAAAAAAGGGAATAAAAAAATGTAAATAAATAGAGCGCGCATCAGAAATCTTTTGGTAAGGGGAGGTAACGTTAATCAACAACAGATGGATCTGGATCTAATACCTTAGAAGAAAATAAAAAGCTTTCATCAGTTAAAAATAAAATACCTGCATGATAGTCCTCCAAAGTACGGATTTTCTCCATTTCAAGATGTTTTGCAAGGCCCACATGATACGCTTTGATTTTTGCCTCTCCCCAGCCGGGGTGCTTATGTGTGGGTTTGACCTTTCTGTCTGAATAGACCGCTTTCACTTCCCTATTTTGGAATAAATGCCTGATTTTTCGTAGAAGGTAGGGGTGCACTTTCTTTTCTAGCGGGTCGATGACAACAACGATATGGCTTGGATCTAACCTTAAAACTTCTTTATGAAAAAAATCCATAAGCTCTAACGATCCGCATCTTTTATAATCGACTTTTTCGGAATTTGCTAAATTTAAATCCCCCGACAAATCTAGTACATGCACTTTTACCTCTACATCTTTTTGGTGCACAATCGACTCGATCAAATCATTATAAACCCGTTTTTCTTCAGTAGAAACTATGAAAACATCAAAACTTTCAGCGCTGATTTTAGTAAAAAGGGCACCCATTTTATTTTTGGGAGAAAAAACACTAAACTGCATGTAGTGCACTATGATCAAAAAACCAAAAACTAGTAAAACACCAGGCAGGCGTAAAAGTAAGTACTTTGTCATTCTTTAATGATGCCTTCCCTATCTAAGAACTTCAAGTAATAAACATCTTCATATGGAACAAAACTCCCTTAAAAAAAGGGGGTTTAGGTCTTTAAATTCACACCTGTGGAAATCCAATCCACAAAGATATACAATCTTCACCCCATATCTTTGGAAAACCTCGATTCTATCGAGTGGAATACGATGAATATTCCCAACAATTACTAGATCATAAGGATCATTTTTTAAAACAGATTTTACATCTCTTAAAGTTATTTTCTTTTCTGGTGGTAAAATCCTAGAAATAGAAAACCCCTTTCCATAATCGAACTCCCTTAGCCATTTTGAGTCTTCATGAAGGCGCTCTAACTTTGGAAATACATGACATCTCTCTTTCAAAAGCTGTTTGAAACCGATATACATTAGACATCTTAAGTAATCGGCATCCAGATAGTAACTTAAAAATAGAATTTTTTTTGGGTTAGGACAACCAACTTTATCTAAGACGTATTGCGCCATATTTTTTGGAGTAAGATATTTTCTTGTGTGCGTTAACAGCTTTTCAAGAATTTCAAAGTACCTCTTTTTGTCAAAAATAGAGTGGTCAATAGCACCACAACAAACCCCTGGCAGCTCCATCGCCTCTTTGACCAACTCCTTAGGGAAAAATGTCATTGTGTTTGGATGCACTTTATCCAAATCAGTAAAATAAGGAATACAACCACAAGCTAATATTTCATAGTGGCGAAGACAATCGGCTCCTGCTTTTATTTTTTGTAAACGCAAAGTAGGATTTTTTGTAATCTTCATAATAATCCTCCTCGTCGTTGTAAATGTAAGTGGACACATCTCCTGAGATCAAAGGGGCAAAGTCCCAAAATTTTTCAGGGATGGTCTCTACAATTTTGGATTCAGGTATTGAAAAACCAATAGGAAAAATTTCAGCATTTAAAAAAATCTTTAAAAAAGAACAAAGAAAGAATAAAAAAATCTGCTTCATAAAAGATAAACTTACTAGCGATAAAACAATCTAGTCAAATCCATTTTGCTGCATAGCTACGTTTTTAAGGCGCTCTAGCTCATCTCTGAGTGCAATAGCCGCTTCAAAATCTAATGCTTTTGCCTTTAAAAACATCTCTTTTTCTACCAGTTTGATTTTGCGCTCTAACTCTTTAGGGGATAAAGAAACCTCTTTTTCCACCTCTTCAATCTCTGTTTCCAATTCTTGAAAGAATGTCTCTTTAAGAGTTTCGGTTTTCTCACGCATCACTGAGGTCGGTTCGATATTATGCAAAAGGTTGTGCTCTTGCTGAATTTTTCTCCTATTTTGGGTGATCTCAATTGTCTCTTGAATCGATTTTGTCATCGTATCTGCATACATCACAACACGCCCCTGCTTGTTGCGTGCCGCACGACCACAAGTTTGTATCAAAGAGGTTTTAGACCTCAAAAAACCCTCTTTATCTGCATCAAGAATAAGTACCAAAGAGACCTCGGGGATATCCAGCCCTTCTCTGAGAAGATTGATCCCCACAAGGACATCAAATTCTTTAGTGCGCAACTGCTTAATAATCTTCACTCTTTCAAGGGTATCGATATCAGAATGCAAATATTGGGTTTTTATCCCAATTTCCTTCATGTATTTTGTCAGATCTTCTGCAAGCTTTTTTGTTAAAGTCGTCACAAGAACCCTGTTGCCTTGAAGAATCTCTTTTTGGATCTCCCCTATTGCGTCATCCACTTGATACATAGCAGGTTTTACTTCGATTACAGGATCCAGCAACCCTGTTGGACGGATGACTTGCTCAACAACTCTCCCCTCGGCATCCTCAAGCTCATAAGGGCCTGGCGTTGCGGAAACATACACTATATTTTGAACTTTTTCTCTAAACTCCTCAAAAGAGAGCGGGCGATTGTCAAAAGCAGACGGCAGACGAAAACCAAATTCTACAAGAGGAACTTTCCTTGCCTTATCCCCATTCCGCATGGCCCCGATTTGTGGAACCGTTTGGTGTGATTCATCCACAAAAAGTAAAAAATCGCTCGGGAAATAATCTAGAAGGCATGATGGTGGGTCTCCCGCTTTACGTTGGGAGAAGGCTCTGGAATAATTTTCTATCCCTTTACAAAATCCTATTTCACGAATGAGCTCTAAATCGTAGAGCGTCCTTTCTCTAATACGGTGCTCTTCAAGGGGGCGTTGGTTTTCTAAATAAAAGGCTCGCCTTTGTTCCAATTCTTTTTTTATCAGCTCGATAGCATCTTGCTTCACCTCCTCAGGCATTACATAGTGTGAGCCCGGGAATATTGTGATTTTTTCTTCCCTTTTGATCACTCTTGCCGTTAGTGGATCTACAAGACTCAATCTTTCGATTTCATCACCAAAAAGCTCTATGCGAACAGCGATATTCTCTTCGTACGCAAGTGCCACCTCTACAACATCACCGCGCACCCGAAACTGGGAACGATTCAGCTCTATATCGTTTCTTTTATAATGAATTTCTACCAATTTAAGGAGAAGTTCATCCCTATCAATTCTATCACCCACCTTCAGCTTTAATTGCATGCGAGCGAAATAATCGGGGGCTCCAATACCATATATGCAAGACACCGAGGAGACGATAATCACATCTTTTCTCTCGATTAAAGACTTGGTCGCCGATAGGCGCATACGCTCTATGCGATCATTAATTGCTAAATCCTTCTCAATATAGGTATCGGTACGAGCTATGTAAGCTTCGGGTTGATAGTAGTCATAATAGGAGACAAAATACTCCACTGCATTATGAGGGAAAAAAGTTTTAAATTCCTGATAGAGCTGTGCTGCTAATGTTTTGTTATGAGCCAAGACTAGTGTAGGTTTTTGAACATTCTGGATCACATTAGCCATAGTAAAAGTTTTACCTGAACCGGTAATACCTAAAAGGACTTGCGATGAAAATCCGCTCTTTATTCCCTCACTTAAATATGCAATAGCCTTGGGTTGGTCTCCTTTTGGCTCATAAATACTTCTTAGCGCAAATGGATCAGTTGCCACCTATGACCCCCATCATGGATGAGAGCTGATAGACCATCACAAACAGGGCAAAAAGGAACAAAACGATAAAAACAACTCTCCCGCCAGGAGCCATGAAACCGCTCCTGTGCCCCCTTTGGTACCGTTTTATCCAGCACATCCAAACTGGTAAAACCCCAAAAAGGAGCATTGTGCAAATTCCCCCCGCAAAATTCAGGGCACTAAAAAACAGATTGGGTCCCAAAATAGCAATTAAAAGAGGTGGTAGAAGGGCTAGGCATGTAATAGAAAAACTTTCTTGGCCCTCTTTAACCTTTACTTGTGTTGCATCTTGTAAAAAATGCACAAGACTCATCGACTGGGCTAAAAATGAGGTCATGATAGCGAAAAACGCCAGGGCATTACTGAATAAAGAGACGGACGGGGTCGAAAGAACCATCGACATCGACTGCGCAGCATCCACCCCCTTTTGATAGCTATCCATCAAACCATCTTTTCCACCCACAGGTATAGAGCCTAAAGCGACCCATTGCCAAACCAAGTTCACAACTACCGTCATGAGAACTCCCCATAGAATCGACAAAACCACTTTACGTGAATCGTTCCCAAAATGCTTTACAAGAGAGGGCACCATATTATGAAAACCAAAAGAGATTATCATAATTGGAATCGCTGGAAGTAAATAATTCCAGCTGACTCTGGAATACAAGTTTGTATCGATAAACCTTGAGCCAACAAAGATTAGACCAAAATAGGCCAGTATTTTGAAAACCATAAAAAAACGGTTGAGAAGATCTACAGGCGTTGTCCCCCTATAGACAACAGCTCCGAAAAGGATCACAAAAAAAAGACTACCCACCCACTCAGGTAGATTCACCGACAAAAAGTGCTCCAAAAGAAGAGAGGTGTGGTGGCCAGACAGGGCAGTATATGCCACAAGAAGAGCATAAAACAAAAAAAGATATGTAACCCAGCATAAAAATCTGCCCACTTTTCCTAAAGAAAACCCACACATTGTACTTAAGTTTACAGGCTGGGAAAATTCCTGCTGCACCTCTACAAGTAAAAGGGCTGTGAACGTCATGAATATAGCCGCAATAAAAAATAGAATTAAGGAGGGGAAAAAACCCACAAGCCCAGTCATTATAGGCAAACCCAACATGCCGGCCCCCACACAGCTTCCGGTCACCAATAAAGCTCCCCCAAAGACGCTTGGAGAATTTTTAGTTTGCATGTTGCACCCCCTTTTTTTTCAGACTCCGCTCTTCTTGGGCCAACCTTCCGATTGCGTGCTCACTAAAATCGACAAAAGACAAAAGAGGCGTTAGCTCCTCGAAATTTTCCATCACGAGTTTTGCCATCTGTTGGGCTACTTTTCTATATTCAGGATGACCTTGTGGAGTCGAGCGCAATTCCACCATCCACTGCAATGCCCTCAAATTAATTTTGACAACCCAACGGATGTTATAGGCCATCGGAACAGCGTATTGTGATTCTAAGGGGCAAATTTCTTTGAGTGTATCAAAAAAATTCTTTGCCCCCTCAAGCGCTTCTCTATAGATTGGCTCCATTTCTGTTTCTAAAATCTCGTCTGGAACAAAGTAGCCTAAATCACAATCGAGTTTTTGCTTTTGCTGAGTCAAAATACGATGGCGGTGCAAGTCCCTAAAACAACCAAAATCGGCCACTATTTCAAAAGTAAAATCGACATGCTCTAAAGCTCTTGGAGATTTATGTCGACGATTTTGCCTGATTGCTCCTAAAGCTTGGAGTATCTCTTTTTTTTTGCTTTCAGAGGTGGTTTGAATAAACAATAGAATTTCATCAAAGCCTTGGTCGGTCTCCTCATAAATGAGCGAAGCCAGAAGTTGGTCTATCACCTCTTTTGCTGGAGCGGTTATCAATTTAACGCTAAAACCTTGCTCTTTGTGTTGAACTTTCGGTTTATCAAGATTTTCAACAAGATCTTTGAGCTTTTCCATATAGCCGCTGTAGGATCTAAAATGTCGATGCTCTTTTTCTGCACGCTTTACAAAAGAGGGGATCACCTTACTCAGCTCTATAAAACCTCTTTCTGCAATGGATTGCACCTCTTCAAAAGGGTGAAGCCGCATCTTCATAAGAAGGGATTCAAAAAATCTCCCATTCCCATAAAAACCGAGGTTTGTGAGTGTTGCAGCAGGCAAAAGCCCTCTTAAGCAGTCAAATACAAGAGCTCGGACAGAAGTGCGCCATGCAGCCTCAGATGTCCCCTCTTGAAGCGGATAGAGTTTTTCTATCCTATCTGTCATCGGACCCAATAAACTAGAGTAGGTAGAAAAAAGCGCATCCATCCTTTTTTCATACTCCTCACCTAAGCAGGATTGCATAATGTTTTTGTCTCTATGGTAGCGGTATTTCCCGTCGACTTTGTCATCAAAAGGGATGTACCTAGTCGATTTTTCTAAAGGGGATCCCCCAATTCTTGCATCCTCTAAAATTTTTGTTGCAAGCATAGAAACGCTTTCGAAAGCTAGATGGGCTCCTCCTAATTCTGCAACAGAATCGTCTCCATATCCATCCAAAATCCGGTCATAAAAATCGACCGCTTTTTTGATGTTTACACAGGAGAGGTCTTTTTCGTTCCCCTCAAATCCAGCCTCTTGATTTTGCAAGAACTCTTTTTTAAGCAGCTCTCTTAGGCCAAGCTTTGACCTGGAGTAGCGGGAAAAAAGGGCACCCTTAATCACCTCAGGCAAATTTTGCAAAACGAAAATATTTTCTTCGGTATTAGAAACAAAGGGGGTTAAAAGTGTTTTTGATTCTTGCATAGGCACCTTTAAATCTATTGGATCAAATTTAATAAAAATTCCTTACCCCCTTGATTGTCAACCCTTTTTTTTCAAAAAAAAGAGCAATCTAAAATTGGGTTATCTTGTTTACTTTATACGACACAAGGATTCTTCAGCAACACGACAGCGACAACGTTTGCATTTATTAATTTCTTCAGTTTATACTGCTCGCTACACTCAGTATTGAAGGTTTCTAAAATGGAATATCTCAAGCAGTTTCAAAAACATATTTTTGACAATCAGCTAGCTCCCCTTGTTTCCCTCTGGCAAGAGTATAGTTTTTGTGATGAAGTTGATCCCGACGAACTTAAGGCCATCCTTAATGCCCTAACTCAAAGCCCTTTTGCCATTTCTTTTGGAAAATACGCGGAGGATATCCTCCCCTTATGGGAAAAAATTCCCGAGGGCGAAGCCAAACGTTCTATCTTGAGACACCTTGTCGACCTACAGACAACCAACTCTGAAGTTCTGGGAACTCTTGTCGAAAAAGATATTACAAACCACTACCAAAAAGATCCTAACTATTCGAAGTTATTAAAGATTCTTGGTGGAAAAGACCGCCCCTCTTTCCAAGGAATTCTAACCCATCTAGAACTCCTAACCCACCTCAAACCGGGAAACTTCTGTTTTCATACAAAAGGCTGGGGTGTAGGCGAGGTGATCGATGTCTCTTTCGTAAGGGAGCAAGTAACTTGTGAATTCGATTTTGTTGCTCAAAAAAAAGACCTCTCCTTTGCCAATGCCCTCCACTGCCTGATCCCTCTTCCAAAAAACCATTTCCTTTCGATGCGATTCGGCAACCCAGACAAATTAGAGGAGATGGCTAGAAAAGAGCCGGTTGAGGTGATCAAAAAACTTTTGAAAGACCTAGGACCTAAAAATGCTCAGGATATCAAAGACGAGATGGCAGATCTAGTCATTCCAGAAGAGGATTGGCAGAAATGGTGGCAGCTCACTCGCAATAAATTAAAAAAAGACCCCCAAATCACCATCCCGAACTCTCTACATGAACCTTTTATGCTCTCAACGGTCACAATCTCTTTTGAAGAAAGGCTTATAAATCAACTAGAGCAACGTCCAGATGCAAATACGCTCATAGAAATGGTTTACTCTTTTTTAAGAGATTTTCCTCAAGCCTCAAAAAATCAGGAATTCAAAGATAAAATTCGAGCCCACCTTACCGATGCACTTGTCAAACAAGATTTAAGCGATGGACAAGAGCTCTCGATATTCTTTATTCTTGAGGATCTTTACGGAGATAACGAAGCAAAAAGCATCGAAGCTTTAGTGAAAAAAAACCAAGCAGCCGTCGAAATATTGGATCGTATCCATATCATCTCTTTCAAAAAACGGTATCTTCTGTCGATAGACAAGTATCGTGACGATGCTGTCAATCTTTTTAAAGAGCTTATTTCAAAAGTAGACCTTTCACAGCTTAGAGAATTTTTATTAAACTCTTTAATGAAAAGGGGAGCTATCGCTGAGGTCACTGAGGTGATAGAGAGGCTTGTTCACTCTCCGGATAAAAATGCCGAGGCTTTTTTGTGGTTTTTTGAAAATATCTTAAAGTCCCCGACGCTACCCTTCTCAGACAAGGTGGGGAACCAAAGACTTTTTGAGGCCCTTTTTACACTTTTGAGCAAAGTGGAAAATTTTGCCATGGCAAGAGATATCACCAAGAAAATTCATGGATATATCACCGGCCAAAGATTCCAGCTTATTCGTAATCTGTTCCAACACTGCTCAGTTGCAGAGCTCAAAGAGCTATTGCTTTTGTCTACAAAATGTCAGTCCTTGAGCTCACATGAACTCAAAACGCTCAGATCTTTAGCTGAGGTTGTACACCCCTCCCTGTCCTCCCAGGAGGTTATTGATGAGGAGACCGTTGTTTGGACAACTGAAGCCGGTTATCATAAAATAAAAAAACGCGTTGAGCAGATTGTCCAAGTCGATACTCTAGAAAATGCTAAAGAAATTGAAATTGCCCGCTCCTATGGAGATCTCAGAGAAAATTCTGAGTTTAAATTTGCTTTAGAAAAACGGGATCGCTTGCAGCATGAGTTGAGGAGCTTGTCTAAAGAGCTCAACCATTTGCGCATTTTAACTAATGAGGACATCGATGCATCAAGAGTCGGAGTTGGCGTGCAATTTGATGCCGAAGGACCTAATAAGGAGATAATCCATTTTAAAATCCTTGGACCTCATGATGCTGATGCCGATAACCATATCCTTTCCTACAAATCCAAGTTTGCAAAAGATTTGGAAGGGCGTCGTAATGAGGATACGTTTGAGATGAATGGAAAAACCTTCACCATCAAAAATATCCAGAGCTCACTCTCAGTAAAATAAACCTATAATCCTTAGGGGATGAAACAAAGGTATGAAATCAACCATACCTTCTCAATTTAACCTAGACAATTCAGCCTCAAGTAGGATACAACCTATAGAGTTTTTAAAGGGGTTCTAAAAAAAAAGAGGACAGAATGTTGAAGCTTTTGATTGCAACCAGAAATGGAGGAAAAGTTCGTGAATACAAAGAGCTCTTAAAAAAATATCAGTTCGATATTTATACCCTCAAAGATTTTCCTCATTATATCGAACCTGCCGAAGACCAAGATAGTTTTGAAAAAAATGCCCTTGTAAAAGCGCAACATGCCGCTGATGCTCTGAATATTTTGACGCTGGCCGATGATTCGGGTCTTGTAGTGCCAGCTTTACAAGGTCAACCCGGTATTTATAGCCGTCGATTTGCAAAAGAGAATGCAACTGACGCTGAAAATCGAAATAAATTAAAAACTCTCCTTAAAAACCTGCAAGATTCTGAAAGAAATGCTTACTTTGCCTGCTCGATTGCTCTTTGCCAGCCCGGAAAATGTCTTAAAATTGTGGTTGGACAATGCGAGGGAGAACTTCTTTTAGAGGAGAGAGGAACACAAGGTTTTGGTTATGATCCCCTGTTTTTAAAGTATGATTATAACAAAACATTTGGGGAATTAGATCAAGACACCAAAAATCGCGTCTCACACCGCCGTAAAGCTTTAGATAAACTCGATAATATTCTTAGCAATCTTAGTGAAACAGCCTCATGCGCTTCGTGATCGACGGCTATAATCTTATTTTTCGCGTTTTAGACTTCAAAGGGGATTCTTTGGAAAAGCAAAGGGATCAGGTCGTCCCTTTTCTATGGGACCTCTTTGAGGGGACGAATCACCATATCGACATAGTTTTTGATTCAGACCCAAAGAATTTTTTTTCTTTGAACAATAGTCGTGACCCCCCTTTTCATCTTTTATTTTCCCCACCCCCCTTGAACGCAGATAAATTTATTATCGAAATCTGTCATGGCATGAAAAAAAAAGAGCTAACTGTTGTCTCAAGCGATAAGCATCTTTTAGCGTCAATTAAAGAGCTTGATATTCCTACACTCACTATAGAGGAT
>VGMG01000020.1 GCA_016866495.1 Chlamydiota bacterium
TGTATTACTAACCCTTCCGCTACTAAGTGAGGACAAGCCCTCACTTCGTACAACTTGCATGCCTCATCCACGCCGTCAGCATTCAATCTGAACCAAGATCAAATTCTCAGAAAATAATTTTAAAAAAGTTTTGACTAGAGCATACTCGAGAAGTTGTTATACTTACTCTTAGTAAGCCCTACACAACATTCTCGCCGCTCGTCACTTCATTATTACTGTCACAAAACTTTGCAGCTATCTTACTGCTATTCTTCGCTTTACACTCATCGTGTTCGTTGAAGATGACAACACAATATCACTCGCGTCGAATTTAACGCAACATCTTTTGTTTTTTTTCGCTTGACCCCTCTAAAACAGGTGTGAGAGAATAGTTTTATCTACGGTGTAGAGAGCTTTTTTGATTTCAATTTCTTTTAAATTTTTTGCTCTTCTTCACTTTATTAAATTAAATTTTAACACTTATAGGGCTTTCCCATCATGAAAAAGGTATTTGAAACAGGATCGATTAAAGAACTATGGGGCGTGACGGCATCACTGGCGATCAGTTACTTCTCTATGTTTGTAATGACATTTGTCGATCGGGTATTTCTCGCCGCCTTTTCTCAGGATGCTCTAACTGCGTGTACAACAGCTGGCACTCCAGCTTGGGCGATTGTATTTGCAGTTGTTACGTTAATCTCAATGTCTGAGGTCATCATAGCTCAAAGAAATGGAGCCGGACAATATCGTGCTCTTGGTTCTACCCCATGGCAAATGGTTTATTTGACTCTTCTTGTTTCTCCCCTTCTTTTTTATTTTGCACCTATTATAGCCGACTGGATCCTGCAACCTACCCCCTATAATAAAGAGTGGTTTATTTGGACCCTCTATTCAAGCCCTGCATATTTTCTTTTAGCCGCCTTCACCGCTTTTTTTGTCGGCCAGGGGAAATCTAATATCATTAAGTGGCTAGCTCTTTTAGGGAATGCCGTAAATATTGTTTTGGATTACTTGTTGATATTTGGCTACAAAACCTGGATTCCTGCCTTGGGTGTAAAAGGGGCTGTAATTGCAACAGGTACCGGTACTTTTATTCAGGCTTTAATCCTATTCATCATCTTTTTCAGGAAAAAAAATCGTGAAGAATTTGGCACATCTGTTTTCAGATTCGACAAAGACCAATTTACCCAAATTTTACGGATCGGTTTTCCCCCGGGAATTTTCATTTTGTTTGAAATCGCCGGTTGGGCTCTTTTCTATCATATGATGACTTCTTTATCACCGCTGCACATTACTACAGCAAATCTAGTCCAGTCAATCCTGATGCTCTATTTCTTTTTTGGTTGCGGACTGGAAAAAGGGGCTTCAGCTATTGCGGGAAATCTCATCGGAGCCAACAAAAAAAATATGCTTTCTAACCTAGCGCGCTCTGGAGTGGTGCTGAGCTTTGGTTACTTACTGTTTACATGCGTGACTCTATTTTTATTTGCCGATTTTTTAATTATTCACCTTGTGAATAAAGAGACGGTTCCAGTCGATATCTCCACTCTAGTCTATTGTACAAAAATGGTAATGCCGCTTCTTGCTGTCTATATCCTTTTCGAGAATTTTAGATGGCTTTTAGGGGGGATTCTCATTGCGGCGGGGGACACCTTTTTCATGATGCTCACCGGCTTTTTTTCCGTTTGGATTTTCATGCTCCTACCGACTTATCTATTTGTATACGTTCTCAAGGCCCATATAATCTACGCTTTTTGGGTCTGGCTTTTTTATAGTATTTTTGCAACTTTACCAATCTATTTTCGTTACAAAAGCTCCGGCTGGAAAGAGCGCGCTCGACTGATAACAGACACACCAGAGACTGTCGACATTCAGGCTTTAAATACGTCAACTGAAGAATCATAAACCGCTTTTTTCATTACTTAAAATATGTACCTCAAAACCTCTCCCCTCCTTTTTTTAGCCCCTATGGAGGGGCTTGGCGCCATCGAATTTCGAAAAATGCTTGCGCTCATCGGGGGATTCGATGAATGTTGCACAGAATTTATACGCATCCCTTCTCATCCACACATACCTAGCTTGGTGAACAAATATGACCCTAAAGCTACTTGGCCGATTCCCCAAGCGGCACAGCTCATGGGTGTCAACGCCAAAGATCTAGCAGAAGCAGCTTATCAATTAGGGCTAAAGGGGGCACCCCGAGTAGAGCTCAACTGCGGCTGCCCTTCCAATACTGTAACCGGAAAAGGGGCCGGCTCAAGCCTGCTTGATACACCTGATACCCTATTTGAAATTTTAACCCAAATGTGCCAGAAATGCCCAGTCCCTGTGACAGCAAAAATTAGGATTGGGGTGAATGACGATCTGAATTTTCAAAAAAATATCCGACTTGTCGAGGAGGCCGGCTGTCAAATGCTTACCCTTCATGCCAGAACAAAATCTGATGGTTACTTGCACCCGGCAAGGTGGGAGTACATACAGGAGGCGAAAAAACAGCTTCGTATTCCTGTTTGCGGGAACGGGGATATCACAACTGAAGACAAAGCTCTGGAAATGCTTGAAAAAACCGGCTGTGATCACCTGATGATAGGCAGACGAGCTGCAAGCGATCCGTTTATTTTCCGAAAAATTCGATGTAAATTAGAAAAGCGCGATTTCGTCGAAGATACCCTTTTGCTTTTTAAAGCTCTTGACCTATTTTTTACAGAGATTTTTCAAAGAACCTCGCCTATAGGTTCGATCAAGCAGCTCGGGAGCTTTTTACTGAGCTCAAGAGTTGAGATCCGACAAGACTTTTTAACAAAGCCCTACAATTCAAGTCATGATGCAAAACAGCACCTTATCGAATGCTTGGAAAAGCTTTTTTCTTTACAACACATTTAGTGTCAGCCTCTTAATAATAAAGTTGTAATTTTATTTATAAAATACTATTTTAGGGGAAATTGGGGTTCTATGCGCGACAAACGGCGACGTATTGTCATTTTGGGTGGGGGGTTCGGAGGGGTATACACAGCCAAGTATCTCCATTCCCTATTTTCCAGTGAAGAGGTCGAAATATGCCTTGTAAATCGTGATAACTACATGACATTTCAGCCCATGCTAGCGGAGGTGATTGGTGATGCACTGGGAGTCTACGACACGGTTAGCGCTTTATCTTCTCTTCTCCCCAAAACCTCTCTATATATCAATGAGATTGAAAAAATTGACCTTGATAACAAAAAGGTCTTTTTAATTTGCCCTTTCAAAAAGCAACACATAGTACTAGAGTACAATGAATTAGTGTTAGCTTTAGGGAATTCCACCGATTTCATTCATTTACATAACGGAGTCGCTCAGCATGCCCTTCGTTTTAAAAACCTCTCTGATACTCTTATTCTGAGAAACCACATCATTAATGTTTTTCAAGCAGCTTCTACAGAGACTAATCCCCAATTACGACAAGCTCTTTTAACCTTCGTTATTGGTGGAGCGGGCTTTACAGGCACTGAAGTTGCAGCAGAAGTTTGCGATTTTTTAAACAAAATGTTGAAAAAAATACCGAGTATCAAAAAAGAAGAGCTCCGCGTATTTTTAGTACACTCCAAAGACATTATCCTGAATGAACTCTCGCCCTCTTTAGGACGATATGCGATGGAGTTGCTCCGAAAAAAAGGGGTAACACTTAAAATGGGCATGAAAGTTGAGGCGGTAACCCCGCACCACGCTGTTTTGAGCAACCATGAAAAGATTGCTTCTAAAACAGTTATCTCAACAGCTCCTGCGAACTTGAATCTTGTTTTAGCTGCAACAAAAGGTCTTCCAGTTTCTCATGATCGGATCAAGACTTTGCCAAATTTACAAGTTGAAGGCTACGATCATGTATGGGCACTTGGAGATGCAGCGCATATCCCTCTTTCTAACGGCCATTTCGCACCACCCACAGCACAGTTTGCAGTTAGAGAAGCTAATACTTTGGCAAAAAATATCGCCGCAAAATACTCGCAAAGACCTCTAAAGCCATTCCAATTCAAGCCGCTTGGATTATTAGCGGCTCTAGGTCACCGAAAAGCGGTTGGAGAACTTTTCGGCTTTATAAAAATCTCGGGCTTTTTAGCGTGGATAATGTGGAGGGCCATCTACTGGTCCAAAATGCCGGGGCTATCGAGGAAATTGAAAGTCTTGTTTACCTGGATTTTAGATCTATTTATCCCGTCAGAACCCGTAGTTTTGAATATTAATTCAAGAAAAGTGATGCATCATTTGCATTACAAAGCCTCCGAGATGGTCTTCGACCAGGGAGATCTTGCAGATTTTTTGTATATCATTCTTAAAGGACGCGTTGCGATTATAAAAAAATTTCAGAATGAAGGCGAAAAAATCATAAAAGAGCTTGCAGCTGGAAATTTTTTTGGTGAGATTGCTTTAACAAAAGATATCACAAGAACGGCCAAAGTTGTCTGCCTAGAGTCCACAGATCTAATTGCTATTCCAAAAGATGAATTTCTAGTAATGAAGGATAGTTTTTTAGAGCTAGATACATTTTTAACTGCTGTGCAGGCAGAAAGGCTTGAAGAACTCAACAAATTTAAAAAAAGCTCTTAGATGAGTTTTTTTTCAATTTTTACGATCCCCTTTTCATCGACAACGGCAAACTCTTTTTGCAGTTCAAAAGGGTTTTCCTTAGCTATTTTAGCGATCGGATTGAAGTTTAAAGCCTCGTGCGGGCATTTTTTAGCTGTTTCTTGATTCATCGATTTGGCTAAAAAAGGTAATCCCAAAAAAACCGTCTTTTCTATTCTTTCGTTAAGATTTTGTCCCAGATTGGGGTTATGAACTAGATTAAGAAGAACTGCCGGGATGTATTTTACACAAATCCTATTTTCCCACCCAAAAGCTGAGTGTATACTTTCTAATTCGTTGGAATCTAATTTAAAAAGGGCTTTCTTTAGAAGAAAAGTTTCATAGGGGGTTGTAAACCGCATCATAGAGGCAATTCTTAAGATGATGTGATTCAGCTTTCCTTCAGCCCCTACTTCAAGCGCTTTTGCCCTTTTTTCTAAAAAAGAATCCCAGGCTTTCATAGGGCCCATGAGAGGAATATTATTACACGCCTCTTTCACATCTAAAAGAAGCTGATGAGTTTTTTCGTTATAATTTATTGATGTGCAAGGCTCGACGTGCCCTTGTGCTCCCGCTACATCACATATGTGACCTATAAATGCTAAATCCATTAAAACCGGATCCTCAAAAAAATCGGAGGTCTCAATCTCATCAAAAAGCTCCACCCCCCCCTCAAAATGGGCAATATGACCAAAATGGTTTTGTTTTGCCAAGCGAACAAGAAGTTTTTGACTCTCTTTACTAAGATTATTATAGGAGGGAAAAATTTCGGGACATAAAGTGGCAATCTTGGAAAAAAATAGATCTAAATTCTTCTCTTTTATTCCCCTATCACCTGCTAACTTGCGAGCGGTTTTCGTCTTGCCCAAATCCGAAAAAAGAATATAGCAATGCATCATCATCTCGATTTCTTTTTCGCGCTTGATCTCTAATTTTTCAAAAGTGAAACGAAAAAATTTTTGTAACTCTATAAACGTAGCATATTGAAGCCTATGCTGAGGGTCTTGCTTATAAGTCAGAAAAAGGTAGTCTCTGTATTTTCCTTTAAAAAAAATTTCGAAAGATCGCAAAGTCAGTAGAGTTCTATCAAATTCTGGATAAAATTTTTTATAAATAACATAAGAAGGGCTATAGTCCGATACCAGTCCTACACTCTCCTGAGTGATATGCACTTTTTGATCGGCAAGCCACTGTATTTCGGGGTAGTCTTTGACAAGTTTTTCTATCCATACTATGGAATAACCGATAGCAGAGTTTGGCTCAAAAAAAATCTTTTCCTTAGGTTTAGGTTTGAGACCTAAAAGGAATAGACATATACAGACTAAAGTTAGATGAAAAAATCTCACCATGAATGGAATTATAACTTACGGGGTAGTTAACCCTAAAGAACTAAAAAGGATCCCCACCTGGTTTTTCTCAAAAACTTCCATCGTAAGAAGAAGGACCTCCTGAATCACTTCTTGATAATCGGATTGATCCATTTTTTTTGTGAAACAAATCAGTTGAATCTGTGGGGCAAGTTGAGTCAGGGTGTTTAAGTGTACCGACACAAGCTCTTTTTGGTCGATCGAAGGGTGGGTTTTTAGCTCGCTCAAAAGATTTTCAATAGCCAGCCGGATATTTTTCATCTTTTTAGGATCGACAAAAAAAGTTCTCTCAATTTTTTTTGAGGTCATTTTTGAAACATTTTCTATGGAAATTGTCAAAAATGTGGAATTAGGGACGAAAAGGGGCCTTTTTTCCTCTGTTCTAAGTCTCGTGGACCTCCAGCCAATATGCTCTACGTATCCCTCAAAATTTTGATCCAAAGTTCTGATTTTATCCCCAAGACTAAAAGGACGGTCCAACATCACTGTGAACCCACCAAAAAAATTAGCTAAAAGATCTCTTGCAGCAAAGCTTATTCCCACACCAGCCGCTCCACCAAAAGCTAGAATACCCGACACAGGTATGTGAAATACAGGTAGCAAAAGAAGAATTGCAAAAATCGTCAGCATCACACGCATTATGCGAGAAATTGCGCGAACTGTTGTAAGATCTACATGGCTAAAAAGATACTTACCACAAGTAAATCGATTTTCTACGCCTCCGATAAAACGGTAGATAGAAAACACTAAAAAGAAGATGACTCCAAGCTCTAAAAGATAAACCGTGTAACCTTCTAAAGCGCTTATTTGGTTCAGAACAAAAATAAGAAATAGCCACCATATGAAGAAATAGAAGGGATAAGCAATCGCCTCTACAAATACATTCTGACGTAATTTAAGATGGCGAAATACAAAAACCCCAAAAAAAGTAAGTAGGGTAGCAATGGCCGCCAGAATAAGTATTATAAGGATTTCAATACTCATAAATATATCCACTAATCATGCCTCTCAAAAAAATTCCTTGCAACCTTGTTTTTTTTGGCGTATGAAAAAAAGGAAGTGTTTTTAATCAAAATGAGGAAAGCATGATTAGATTTTTAAAATGGGTATTTACTTGTGCTCTTTTGCTTGGGGGTTTGGACCTAGGCTTAACAGGTGTAATTGGTGATGATTATAACCTTCTTGGCCTCTTATTTGGTGACGGATGGTTTTATAGACTTATCTTGATCATCATCGGTATCTCAGCGGTAGGAGAAATCGGTTTCTGGTTTCTTACAGCTAAGCCTTGGTCATGCTGCGACGATAAAAGAAAGTAAAATATTTACCTCTTTTTGTGCCAAACAAATGCATTTTGGCACATGTTTTTTAGACCCGAAATCTTATCGGGTCTTTGAGAAAATCTCCTCTTCATTCTTTCACCTAGAGCTAGTCAAGCACCTATTTTAGTGTCTTGTCAAATTCTAATATTTGGAGTAGTGTTAAGTAAGTTTAAAAAACAAGCAGCACATTTTTATGCCTTTCACTCTTGGGGGCGATTGGTACCCTTCAGAAAATACGCGTAAAACAAAACCACTTCTTTCGTTAGAGAAAAGACGCAACACTGAGGTTACCCTCATCAAAGGTTTGAAACTGATGCCTATTGAAGCCGAGGCCCTTTTAAAAACAGCAAAAAGGGAGCTCGGTTGCGGAGGGTCCTACAAAGATTTTATTTTTCTTTTTCAAGGAAACCATTTAGAAAAATTAAAAAATACACTACGAGAAATGGGCTTTAAACTTTAAGCTTTTTTCTTTGCCTCCATCTTTTTGATTGAGAAGGGTAAAATCTAAATGTCACGACCCCTTTTAGATCTTAGTAGAGCTAAAACTACTGCTGAAGCTTGTGAAACATTCAACGAATCGATTCGCCCAAGCATAGGTATGATTAAATGAAAGTCCGACGATTTGGACATCAAGGATTTTACCCCCTCTCCCTCTGATCCAAAAACAAGACAGATTTTATCCGGAAAATCGAATGTGTAAACAGACTCGGCTTTTTCAGATAATTCTAAGGAAGCAATCCAAAACCCTTCATCTTTTAACTTTTTGATAGCGTCTACACCGTTTGAAACTGTGGAACGGGGAACGATTTCGGAACCACCCATACTCACTTTGGAAACCACTGCCGTAATAGGAGTTCCCCGATTTTTTGTGTGAAGAATCCAATCAACTCCAAAACATTCACAGGCTCTCATAATAGCTCCCATGTTTTGAGGGTCTTGGATCGAATCTAGCAGGACAACGACGCTTTTATTTTTTTTCTTGAGCTGATCGATGCAGGTTCTAAAGGAGATCTCCTCGTCCAAAACCTCAGCAATAATCCCCTGATGAGAATCGGATTGGACAATCTTGTTCATCTCGTTTTTGTCAGCAAGTTTGACCTTGAACCCTTTTCTTTGGTAATCGTTTAACAACTCTTTTGAAGACGTCGTGATGGAAATTATCCGTTTATGTTGGTAGGTTGCTACCTCTTCAACGGTATTTTTACCCATTATTTTTCTAATCATAGGGGATCAATTTTAGCACAAAGATTAAAATGTGTAAAATAAACCATTTTTTTGACTAGTATAAATGTATGGGGCTAGAACCGTTATATCAACAACAGCAAGCTATCCTTCAAGTAATCGCCGACCACAGAATCAGCTGGCTTAATCCTTTTTTTTACTCTCTTTCGACCCTTGACAATTTTTGGTTTTACCTGTTTTTGGTCCTATTAGGTTGGCTTAAGATGGGGAAATTACGCGGATCCCATCTATTCACCCTTTTTTTTGTAAATTATCTTTTAATTTTTTTTCTAAAAAACACTTTTGAGTATCCACGGCCTCCCGAGAGCTTTTGGCTGATCAATGCCCAACATTTTGGCTTTCCGTCGGGCGCGTCAGCCAATACGATGCTTCTATTTGGCTATTTCATTTCGCAAACTAAAAGATTTTTATACCGGTTCTATCTGTGTATCGGAATTTTTCTTGTGGCTTTTTCTAGGCTTTATCTTGGCGTACATTATCCATTGGATGTCCTTTTCGGCTTGCTCATAGGGTTGACCCTTTTAGCGATCTACTTTGAGTCTATTGACCCTATCTCTACTATCACCAGAAAAATCCCCCCTTTCTTAGATTTTTTTTTCGCAATAGGGATAATCGCTCTTCTATTTTTAAAGTTTTCCACAACCCATCAAATCATCGAACTCTACTTTTTAGCCCTAGGTATATACTCAGGGCTTGCGTGCAGATCTTACATCCCTTTGCCCTACGCAGAACGGGGTATTAACGGTGTGATTTGTCTTTTTCTAATTGGTGTGATCAGCTTAATTTACTCGCTTGTCTCCAAGCCTGAATTTTTGATCCTCTACATGGTGCTTTTTGTAGTGGGTCTCATCCCCCCACTAATTGGCCCATGGCTTGCAAACTTTCTGTTATATCCGAAAAATGAGCTAGATGAATAGAAACTAAAGGTACTTAAACCTCTTTCGTGACAAGGGGATTTGATGCCGTATCGAAATCTCGTACGAAAACAACCTGCTTTCTTAGGCGATATATACCCGTAAGATTCAAAATCAAAAGTCCTGCCCCCGATAAAGACATTAGCAAGAGCGCATATCCACCCCCCATGTAACAGAATAAAGGCATCGCTACGAGTCCATAAATAAGATAGATCTGCCTACCATTTTTTGGGAAAAGGTAGTGGGCTGTTTTTACTCCGACACTAAAGTAGGCAACGATATTAGTGAAACCTGCGATAAAGAAGAAAATAGGCAACAGTTTTGCGACAAAAGGAAAATAGGGAAATAGAGCTACCTGCACTGCAAGCGATGGCTCAATCATGGGAGCCGCAGTCCAGACCCCTGTGAGTAAAACCACAAGACAGGTCAAAGAGCAGAAAAAATTGTCGACATAAACACCAAAAATCGCCAACTTAGCCTGGTTTTCAGGATGGCTGACTCGAGATTCCACTTGCATACTTGAGTCGTATCCCATCCCTATGTCTGCCGAGTAGGCGGCTCTGCCAACCCCATAACGAATAGTCATCAAAAGGCTACTGCCGGCAAACCCTCCCACAGCAGCATGACCCTTAAAAGCCGCAGCGAAAACGGTCTGAAAAAGAGCGGGAATCTGCTCATAGTGGGAAAAAATCACCCAGAAACACATAAATAGATAGCCAAACATCATCATCGGATTGATGTACATGCAATACTTGGTAACCCTATCCACGCCCCCGATCACTATGTATAAAATCATCGAAAGGAGAATAAAAGCTGCAATGGGCTTTTCCACGCTGTAATTAAACGAGACGCTTTCCACCATCACAGAAAACTGGAACACCTCTACACAATAAATACAAAGAAAAACTGCAACTGTTATCGGAAATATCCGGTGTCTGAACGCCTCTCGAAGGACATGAACCGGTCCCCCCTGAAATCCGCTACCGCAGCTTTTTGGTATTCTATACTTGAAACCCAAATAGATCTCCGCATATTTGATTACAGAGCCGACGATTCCGGTGACCCATACCCAAAAAAGGGCTCCTGGTCCACCAAACTGAATCGCAGTCACAATCCCCACAACATTTCCGATTCCTATCATTCCCCCAACTGAGGTAAAAAAAAGGCGAATAGGGTGGATTCCCTGACTATTCGACTCAGAAACGGGGTGCCTTAGGAAGTGATAAAATGTTTTGACAATCTGCGCCAGTGAGCGAATTTGGAACGCTCTGGTATGCACGGTGAAGTATAATCCTAGGAGCAATATGAGAAAGAAAGCCACGAACCCCCAAAAGAAGGTGTCTATCTCATTCATTACCCAAAAAAACTTGAGGTCCATTGCGCTTCGCTGGTAAAAAAATTGAGCCTAATTTTAGAGCTTTTAGAAAGAATTTTGCAATCTTGATGTTACAATTTGCCAATTTTTTTCTGATATAAATCCACTTACCCGGATAAACCCCTCGTAATCAGTTTCAAATGAGGTGAGCGGCAAGGTCAAAATTTTAAATTTTTGTAAGAAATCCACCCGAGTTTTCACCAAAAAATAGGGTCCGTCGACCCCGCCGTAGACTTCAAAGCCTTTAAGTTGGAAAAGCTCTTTCATTTGCTGGACCCTTTGCATGGTGGAATCAATCTGATTAAAAAAAAGATTTGTGTTTTTTAGCAGGGTACAGCCCATTTTTTGAGACAGCCAGCTGACACCATTGTATGTAGCGTTTAAAAAACCTGTATAAGCTTTTAGAAGGCTTGACCCATCCCTAAATTTCACCTCTTTTGGAATGACAGCCCAGCTTAAGCGGATTCCTGAAAAGGCGGCCCATTTTGAAAAAGAACCCAGCTCCACAGCGAATTTTAGAGCTTCGTCGTTGAGAAAAATAGTTTTTGGTTTATTAGTTTGGATATACGGCGAGTAGCAGGCATCATGAACAATTAAACCCTCATAAGTTCTGGCTTTGTCGATCATAGCCTCTATCTGATCTTTATCCATAGCTATTCCGGTTGGGTTATTAGGAGAGCAAAGATAAAAAACATCAAACGGGACCACCCTATCCACCTCAGGTACAAACCCTTTTTCAGGATCTAGATAGATAGGGACAGTTTTTGCCCCAATGATCTCGCAGCCCTCTTTGTAAGTCGGATACCCGGGGGCAAAATATGAGGAGACTGCGCTAGGTCCAAAAAGCGTCTGTAAACGAAAAAGGTCGGTTTTGATCCCATCAGAAATGAAAATTTCCTCAGGTGAAAAACGTCCACTATAAAAAACCTCGTTTATCAGCCCTTTTAGTGCAACTAAGCCCTCCTCCGGAGGATACCCTTTATGCCCTTCTATTGTACCAAAAGATTTTGCCTCTTCAATAAGTTCTTCGATAACAAGTTTAGGTATTGGCCCAGGATTGTCCCCTACAGCTAAAGAAACTACCTCTTTCATTCCGGAGGCTTTGAGAAGGATCTCCTGGAAAATATTGATTTTTTTTAAACCTTTAACGCGGTTGAGTAAAGCCATATGCCATTTCTGCTAATTTTATTCCCGTACCCGCAGCTCCACGAATTCGATTATGGGCTAAAGCCACAAACTGCAGGGTGTTTTTCTCCCCTTTTCTAATTCTGCCAATTGAAACACTCATCCCGTTTCCATTATTTCTATCCAAACGGGGTTGAGGCCGATCCACCTCTGTTAAAATTTGTATCGATGGCTCTAATGAAAAAAGGCGATAAATCTCCTTTAGATCAAAAAACTTCTCTAGTTCGACATCCAAAACGACCAGATGACCATCAAGAACTGGAACGCGACAACATGTTATGTTTAATGGAATAGTCTGCTCCAAAACGATATTCAGCTCCTCTTGAATCTTAGTCTCCTCATCTTGGATATAGGGGATTACATTATCGAAAATATCCATCGCACTAAGATTTTGTCGACCTGCTCCACTTATTGCCTGAAATGTTGTTGCAGAAACTCTGAGTACCCCCAAAGAAAGCAACTGCTTTAAAGGTAAGGCTATCGGATGCAGTGTGCAGTTCGTTTTTGCAAAAATTCCTTTTGTCTTTCCGACAATTTTGTCCCCATTAATTTCAGGAAAAATAAGTCTATCTTTTTGCCTAAACGCAGAACTGCTCGATATTACAAGACACGATTTTGCCCATTCTGGCTCAAGTTTTTTCGCAGTCTCATTGTCGAGGCCAGAAAAAAGAATTTTCACCCCCAAATTAAGGGCTGTTTCCACATCTTCCACGGAAAAAAGCTCAAGGCCATGCAAAGGTTCTTTCGTGCTTTTTGAAGCTGACCCTAAAAATTTTAAACAAAAGTAAGGATGGCTCTGTAGAAGAGATCTGTAAACCTCGCCAATAGCACCAGAGGCACCTAAAATGCCAACGTTAATTTTCCCCAAGCTTCCTCTAACACCTTTTCAATCTTCTCTTTTTGCTCTTGATCGAGTACGCCTAGCTCAGATTTCACTTTTTCAAAAGCAAAAAGATGATTCTTTTTTAAAACATACTGGATTGGCAAAGGATTGACTGCTACAAAAAGCTTATTAAGCAAATTTAAGATCTCCTCTGAAGAGGGATCAAGACACAAAGCTTTCTTAACCGTTTCCACAAAAACATTCGACAAGACAGAAATTGCCCCAATCGCCCCCTGCCTTTTATAAGAGACAATTTTATCATCATCCCCACAAAATACTGGAATATTGATCCCACTTAAAGAGGTCTTTCCCATAGACTCTTTTACACCTAAAAGATTTTTGTGCCCTTTAACAGACTCATAAACGCTATTTTCAATCGGAACACCGACTCGTGAGGGGTTATTATATAAAATCACCGGACAAAAAGACTGATCTAAAATTTTACTGTAAAAATGGGCTATGGCTTCCTGCGTGGGCTTAATAAAAAAAGGGGGTGTTACTAAAATAAACTGCGTGTCATGTTTGAGTGCGATCTCCATATTTTTCCAAACACGCTCGAGTGAAAGATCGCTAACACAAAGTCCCCTTGCAAAAGGGTAGTCTTGTGTTGCTTGTAATAAAAACGCTTTTTCTTGGTCTGTTAAAAGAGTGCCCTGGCCTGTGGTTCCAGCAACAAGGACTCCATCGGCTCCCCTTTTTTGGTGTTGCAGAAGTCTGTGGAAAGATTTCAAATCAAGAGAATTCTCCTCATCATAGGGTGTCGCAAGCGCTGTAATCAGCATAGTAGACCTCCTTTACGACCCAAGATTGCCTCGTTTTTTGAGTTCTTTTCAATCATTTTTTGTCTTAGTCGATTGAGAGGTAAATTGACCATTACGAAATGTCTTTCTTGAAAAAAATTTTGATTGAAACTTTCCCATTTATAAAAAAGGACTTTTTAAAAAGATTCCAAAAATTCTGTCAGATGGAAACAACCTTTTTTGTTTTTTATCAATGGGATAATTTCTAATATTCCCTTAGCAAAGATCCCGCGATCTAGAGCTTGATGCTCCAAAATAAGTCGTTCAAAATTATTTTCAAAGACCACCCTATGAAGTCCAATTTCAGACCCTTCACGCTCTGAAGTGATTTCTACATCTCTCAAATATTGAGCTATTTGTAAAGCGGTTCCAGAGGGGGAATCCTTTTTTTGGGAATGGTGTTTCTCCAAAACAGAAACCTTGAGCCCCTGAGATTGGAAATGAGGGGCAAGCCGTATCATTCTTTGCACAAGGCTTGAAAAATTGGGAGAATAAAGGCAAAAACCATCATGAGATTCTACTAATTTTTTAGCCTCGTTCAACTGATCATACCAGCCTGTAGTTGCTACAATGATCGGCAAGTTTAATTCCATCGCCTTTTGAATGTGGACAATCGCACACTCTCTTGAGGTGGCATCAATAAGAATTTGGGCTTTTTCGATTTCAACAATCTCGCATGAATAATCAGAAGATAGGCGAATGATCTGTTGACCCAGTTTTCCTCTTCCAAATAGACCGATCTTAAACATGTTACAAAAAAAGATACCTCCCCGATTGTGCAAAAAACAAGGATTAATTTTCTCCTTTATGCTATACTATAAACCGCAATGCAACACTTTTTTAAAATCCTAGGAAAAATAGAGAGGGTTCTTTTTCTACCAGAACCCATCCTGAACGCATTTAATCAGGCACAAAATTTGATTCCTATATCGGTTCAACAATCAGAAAAAGCTCTACTGTTTTTGCCTTTTTTGAGTTTTCCCCTTTTGAGCCTAGATGCCCCTGTACTCACGATGGTTTTCTATTTTTTTCAACTTTTGCTTAGCCCCAAAAAAAATCCTATCTATTTTTTTATTGAACCGGCACTTTTACTCAGCTTTGGTTTTGCCCACCCTAGCCTGTCTCCTTTTGCATTTTTATTTTTCGTCTCCGGATGGATTTTAACGCACCTGAACTTTGCCATTTTCTACCACCATCCCGTGCATAGATTTTTTTGGATCACCCTGATTGTTTTTTTTCCCTCATCAGTAGTTTTTCTCGCTCCTCTCTTATCGGGGATTTGTCTAGCGATTGGGTTCCACAAAAGGTTTTTTGTATGGGGGGAAAATAAGGCGGAATAGAACGATTCTGTTGTACTGCTGGACTAAAACACGAAGAATCCCCTCTTCAGAGGGGCAAAAATCAATTATATTTCCGTGTTGTGGAGAAAATAAATCAAAAGTCTTGTGATCTAAAATCCCCTCAAAATAGATAGAATTTTGATAAAGCCCTAAAATATATTCCTGAATCCGAATCATTTTTTCAAAAGAGAACTTTTTCTTTACCCAGCTGATTGTGTTGAGCATATGGTCATAAAAAAATAAACCGGTCCCCTCCGAGGCATCTACGGTAAAATGTGTTTCATGTAAATTGCTGCTCACCGCCTTGAATTGAGTCAGCGGGGATAAAAAAGTTTTTTCGGGATCTTTAAAATTAGAAATCATCCCTAAAGGATCCAAGCTAAATGGGGCGGTGAATCCATCTTTGAAAAAAAATGTGAAGCTAGAGTTGATGTGCAAAATGGCTTTTACTGCTTTTTGCGTCGTTAAAGTGGAGGTAAACTCAAACTTTGATGTATTTATAACGCTCACTTTTTTTTCATCACATGCCACAAAGATAAAAGGGATTTGTTCTCCTATAACCGGGATAACTACATAGTTAAGCCCTAAAATTTTTGT
>VGMG01000021.1 GCA_016866495.1 Chlamydiota bacterium
GTCCGTTCTTGGAAGAGCCTTGGCCTTTCTTGTGTGCCATGGTTTACCCTTTTTTGATCTGAAGGATTTTAATGCGGGCATATTTTTGACGATGGCCCACTTTTCTAGCGTTATTTTTGCGGCGCTTGTATTTAAAAGCGACGACTTTTTCCCCTTTTACGTAGTCAACGAGCTCAGCCTCAACACTAGCACCAGCAACTGTAGGGCTACCTACCTTGATTGAGCCGGATTCGTTAAGGAGAAGCACGTCGTGGAGGTGGATTTTGCCACTCTTGTCGGCCTTTAGAAGCTCAACATCGATGACATCCCCCTGGGCGACTCGGTACTGCTTACCGCCCGTTTTGATCACTGCGTACATAAACTCTCCAATAGTAATGGGAATACAATACACCAAAAGACCCCTTCAAGTCAATGAGAGGCTTACGGTTCTTTTTTTATAAGGAGTAAAATAAAATAAAAAGTACTACAAACTAGGGCGATTGTTGCCCCCAACGGGATGTTCCAAGTAGCTGATAACAAGATCCCTATGAAACTAAAAAGGGTGCAAAATCCCACTCCCGCCGCCATCATTTGATCAATACTTTTTGTGCATTTTCCGGCAACTGCTGCGGGTAGACATAAAAATGCAATCAGCAAAATCGCTCCAACGGCTTGAATCAGGATCACAACTGTGACAGCAACAAGTGCCAATAAAATAAGATAAAGTCTGTCTACTGGGACATGGTTCAACCTGGCCTGTTTTTCATTATAAGAGATCGCTAAAAAAAGGTAGCGGTAGCGAAAAACAGCAAGAAGTAACAGGACATCTAGGCAAATTAAAAGTTTAATTTCACGAATTGATGCCCACAGAATGTTCCCAAAAAGGTAGTTCATCAGCTCCACATTGTACCCGGGGGTAATGGATGCAAATATAATTCCAACCGACATCCCAATCGTCCAAATAGCGGCAATTGCTGTGTCTTCACGATCTTTATGCTTAAGGTATACCCATCCAATCACGCCCGCGGCAAGAAGACTGGATACAAGCGCACCGTTTAGAGGGTAGAAAATAGGGGAAGGGTATAGAGAATACAAATAAATGCAAACGCCTATCCCGCCCAAAAGGGCGTGGGAGATACTCCCTGCAATAAAAACAATTCTTTTAATGACAACATAAGTGCCCATAATTCCGCTTGCAATTGAGGAGAGGAGTGAGGCTATGGCTGCCATAGCCACAAAAGGGTTTGAAAAAATATCTAGCACTTTTTATTCCCCCCTAGGTTGAATCAGGCGATGTTCGTAAAGTCCCATCGCGGTGTGAACGCAAAGGGTTTTCTTATCCACCGGCTCGATTGCGTTACTCACCAAAAAGACCTGGTCGGTTTCCGGTAAAAGAGTCTCCAAATCGTGTGTTACCATCAAAATGGTTACGGTTTCTTTGAGAGAATGCAGGATCTCTAGAATCTGTTTTTTAGCCTTTGGGTCAATGTTCGAAGTCGGTTCGTCTAAAATCAATAAATCGGGGTTGGAGGCTAAAGCATGGGCAATTTGTGCTCGTTGGAGTTGCCCACCAGAAAGCTCTTTCAAACGCAGATCTTTAATGGACCAAAGGTCTAGTTTTTCTAAAATTTGCTGCACAAATAGGTCGGTTTTTTTGTCGAATCCGCCCCACCATGTGAGCTTTTGAATGCAGCCAATACGTACGTGATCAATCAAGCGAATAGGAAATTCCAAGTCGATTTTATGAGCTTGGGGGACGTAACCTATTTGTTTAAAAGAGGAGCGAATGGTCCCTTTGCTGGGTTTTAAAAACCCCATGATAATATTTAAAAGAGTTGTCTTACCCCCACCGTTTGGACCAATGATGATCGAAAAGGTGTTAGGCCGTATACAAAGTTTGGCATTCTCAAAAAGAGGTGCTGAGCCCAAGTAATTAAAATCTAAGTTTTCAATTTCCAGCATTTGCTACCGGCTTACGTTTATTTGCAAGGCTCATCCCTAACCGATTGCAGGTATCAAGATAGTTTTCGTTATAGGGGTCAATATTATAGACGGGCACCTCAAGGTCTTTGGCGATATATTCAGCCGCCTTTTTTGAATGCTGGGGCTGTACAATCACGCAATCCACATTTTGTGTTTTAAGATCCTTCAAAAGATTATTGAGATCCTGGATGTTTGGTTCTTTACCAGCCACCTCAATCGGAATCTGGGTGACGTCAAACTCCTTGGCGAAGTAAGAGAACGCCGGGTGGGGCGTTAAAAAACTAATAGGTCTTTGATCTTTGATATTGCTTTCAATCCAGTTGATAAGAACATCATGCTCTCGCATTAACTCCTCAAGGTATCCTTCAAAAACACCCTTGAAATAGGGGTAGGTTTCTGTGAGTTTTTCGACAATAATTTGCGCTTGTAAAGAATCGAGTTCTAGTCCTAGCCATAGATGTCGGTCGTAAGGATTGAGAGGACAATGGTGCTCGTGGTTGTGTTCTGGGTGAGAGCAATCGTGGTGCTTGTCGTCAAAGGGAATTAGGGTATTTTTGAATCCTTTTTTTTCAATCTCCTGCAAAAGATTCACGTACTGCACAGAGATGCCCGCGCTCTTGAGAGCCTCAAGCAGTTGGGCTTCGAAAGCCTCTCCAATTCCAAACCAAAGAACGGCATCTTTGAGTTTTTTCATGTCTTGCGGCTTTGCCTCGTATAAGTGAGGGTCAAAACCGTTAGGGACGACCGACTCGACACGAAAACGGTTGCCGACGAGGGAGCCTATCATTTTTTTATAGGGTGGTACTGAAACTAGTATAAGCGGTTCGTTGGCGACTACCTCTTTGAGGTTAGTCTTCATGAATAGTAGGGGTATGGAGGCCACTAAACAAACAACAAGGATGGCAACAAAAATTTTAATCTTCGGACGCCCTTTTGAAGGACTGGAGTTTTTTTGATCTTCTGGGTTCATGCTTAAGGATTCTACAGTGAATTTGATTTACAATAAAACGAAAATCCTCTAGCCTTGTGCAATAATTTGATCCATCACACGGAAGAGTGTCCGAGTGGCTTAAGGAGCACGCTTGGAAAGCGTGTATACGTTAATCGCGTATCGAGGGTTCGAATCCCTCCTCTTCCGAAATTCATTTACAATAAGATGAGAATCCCTTAAAAGGGGGAAAATCAATCTCATGAAGTGCCCATTTTGTAGTTTTTTAGAATCCAAAGTTACAGACTCTAGAACCGCACCGGAAACGAATTCAATCCGACGGCGGCGGGAGTGTCTAGGCTGTTTGAAACGGTTTACAACGTTTGAATCGGTGGATTTGACGGTCCAGGTGAGAAAAAGAGACGGTAGTTACGAAGATTTCGTTTTGGAAAAATTAGTTAGAGGGTTGGATGCGGCTTGCAGAAGGACTAAAGTAAGTCACGAGCAAGTTTTAGCTATATCAGCCGAGATAGCATCTCAAGTTGCAGAGAGGCAGCGCGAGATTGATTCCACCGAAATAGGAGAGATAGTGATGACTAAACTCAAAAGTTTGGATACAGTCGCTTATATCCGTTTCGCTTGCGTTTACCGCCGGTTTAAGGACATGGACGAGCTGATGAATGTGATCAACACCGCTCAATTTGCTGTAAAGGAGAACTAAAATGGGTCTGTCGAAGAAAGAACTTGAAGATTATAAGCAAATTTTAACTCACATGAGAAATCAAATCACTCGCCAGGTGAAAGGTTTTTCTGAAGATGCAAAAGAACTTGAGGGTGTAAAGGGAGCTTCTCAACACCAAGCGGAAGGGGCCGGGGACTCGAGCACGCAAAATGTTCTTCTAGAAGTTGCCAGTAAAGAGGTAGACGTAGTCAAACTTATCGATCGCGCCTTACAAAAAATTGAAGAGGGTACTTATGGAATCTGTGATTTGACCCAAAAACCGATTTCAAAAGCCCGTTTGGCAGCAATCCCGTATGCTGTTTACACCGTAGAAGCTCAGGCGATGATTGAAAATGATAAAAAGAATATTCGACTCGATTAATCTAATTCCCTTTGGAGTCGTTGCCCTGGTTTTAGGTTTAGACATCTTTGTAAAACAGCTTGTTTTACTTCATATGGATAAGTTGCCCTTATTTGTTGTCTCTTTTTTTGGAAAGGTAGATCTCTGGATTGACCTTGTCTACAATAAGGGGGCTGCGTGGGGCTCTTTTGCCAAATTCAGCCAGTTGCTGCTAGTGGTAAGGATTATCATCCTTTTTTTTGTCTTAATCCTATTTTTTCGCTCGAGTGATCTTGTGAAAAAAATCGCTTATTCCCTTGTTTTGGCCGGTGCTCTGGGGAATCTTTACGACACGTTCTCACATGGCAAAGTTATCGACATGGTGCATTTTATCTTTTTTGGAAAAAGTTTTGGCATTTTCAATCTTGCGGACGCCTCTATATTTACGGGACTGATCACCCTTTTATTTTCAAGAAAACCGATCGAAGTCTAATCCATGCAACTCAAGCTTTCCTTATTTGAAGAGATCTCTCTTTTGATTGATCCAACTGAAATGCAAGAATTTCTAAATGTTGTTGCTGAAGGGTTTTTTGTCGATGCCTCTAGCCCATTTTTAGAACCCCACCTTGTCAAAAAAGATTTTCTAAAGGACTACACAAACTATGTGGAAAATCTTAAAAAAGGGGATTACACTGATCCTGGTTCATCTTTTCATTTACGATATGTGATTGACGAAAAAATCGTAAAATTTAAACCTGTAGCGCAGGGAAAATGGATCCTTTTTTTTGAGCATCCGCCAATACACCTAAAACATACGACGGCAATAGTCTGTTCTGATCAGTCCTGGAAAATGCACGTTTTTGGAAAAAGTCGCATTTTTTTAGGAATCACGTTTCAGTATCCAAGAATCTATGAGGGGGAGGATCGGATTGCAAAAAAAACGGTTGGTCGAAAGGAGTTTTTGGCGTTTCGACTGTTAAGTCGATGGGTAAAAGAGCACACGTTTCCACTTAAGGTTCATCACCAGCCGTTAGAGGTAAGAGTGAGTGAAAAAAGCCTTAAATGGTTAAAAATGACCCCGCAGCTGAAAAAGTATTTTGATTCTGGGGTTTTAGAGTAAATATGCACACTGTAAGTTTGGCTGAATCGATGACGGGGGGGCTTGTGGCTGCTGAATTAGTCCAAATTCCCGATGCATCAAACTATTTTTTTGGTGGAATCGTAGCTTATAGCGATCGCTCTAAAATAGAACTTTTAGGTGTTAAAGAAAAAACATTAGAAACATTTGGTGCAGTGAGCCCCGAGGTTGCTCTTGAAATGGCAAGAGGTGCCAAAAACTGTTTTAAAACAGATATTTCATTCAGTGTTACTGGTTTTGCCGGCCCTAAGGGGGAAAATGTGGGTCTTGTCTATGTCGGAATTATTTTTAAAGATTATGAGGATTGCAAAAAACTAGAAATCAGGGGAAAATCTAGGGGCGAGATTATCGAAGAGGCAACAAACTGGATGATCCGGCAAATTGATTTTTTAAGAAAGGCCCCATGAAAATCCTGAGCGTAAAGAATGACCAAATCAAGCACCTAGTCCACCTTAAGGATAAAAGAGATCGAGACCGACACAAAGAGTATATCATAGAAGGCTACAGGGAGCTTCTGCACGCTAAAAATGCGGGCGCTAGTGTAAAAAAAATATTTTTTTGCCCCGATCTTTTTTTAGGGCAAAACGAGTTTGAACTGCTTGATCAATTTGGTTGTGAGAAGATAGAGTGCGCTCCGGATCCATTTATGAAAATGTCTTACAGGGATAGGCCGGATGGACTGATAGCGATTGCAAATCAAGAATATAAAGACACAATAGAACTGAAAAAAATTCTTTCGAAAAAAGCCCCGTTTATTGTTGTTGTTGAATCTATTGAAAAGCCAGGAAATCTAGGTTCTATTTTGCGCTCGTGCGAAGCAACAGGTGTTGATGCTCTCATTGTCTGTGATCCAAAAACTGATATGCATAATCCTAATGTTATCCGCTCTAGCGTCGGCGCATTTTTTTTAGTTCCGATGTTTCAGCTGGAATCGACCGTAGCTGTTGACCTTTTGAAAAGTTGCCATCTAGACCTGCTTGCTACTACTCCTCATACAGATAAATTTTATGATGATGTCGATCTTAAAAAAGGGGTGGCAATAGTTTTAGGGACTGAACAGCTTGGGTTAAGCAATCTTTGGATGGAAAAGGCTACTCTTAAAGTAAAAATGCCGATGCTTGGAAAAATGGACTCGTTGAATGTGTCGAATGCTGCTAGCGTTATGATGTATGAGGTAGTACGACAAAGGCGCCATGCAAATTGTATATGAAGACAATCATCTAATAGCGGTTGTAAAGCCTGCAGGAACTTCCACAGAGCCCCACTTTGAAGATGAGGTGAAAGCCTTTATTAAGGTGCGTGATCAAAAGCCCTTCAATGTCTATTTAAAAGCTACCCATCGTCTTGACCGACCTGCGTCTGGAATTGTTCTTTTTGCAAAAACCGACAAGGGTTTGGTGCGTATGCACAAACTGATGCGCGAGCGGAAAGTAAAAAAGACCTATTACGCTCTTGTCGAGAGAGTTCCTGCTTTGCCAATCGGAAGTTGGGAGGACCATATTTCTAAAGGGGAAAAAAAAGCTTTCTTAGATCCTTATGGAAAGGAGGCGATTCTCCATTACGAAACAGTGTCTTCAAAAGGGAATCAAGCCCTACTGAAAATCGATCTGGTAACGGGTCGATATCATCAAATTCGTTTGCAAGCGGCTTCAAGAGGCCATTTTATTGTGGGCGATGATTTGTATAAAAAGGGGTTAGCTTCACATGAGATCGCCCTATTTCACTCTAAAATGGAATTTATTCATCCGATAAAGGGAACTTTGTGCATAATTGCAGTGCAATGTCCTTTTATTTAGAGGGGTAGACATTCTATGTTGGAAGAACAGATCCTTAACTCTGTCAAAGAAGCGATTTCGATACAGCACTATTTAGAGAAAAAAGAGAGCCTAGACTTTATTGGGACACTTGCGAAGTGGCTTTTTGATTGTTACGAGAATCAAAAAAAAGTCCTTATAGCCGGAAACGGGGGAAGTCTTTGTGATGCGGATCATTTTGCAGAGGAATTAACCGGTTTTTTTCGGCAAAGGTCACGCCCTGCAATTGCTGCAATTAGTCTATCACAACCGGCACACATGAGCTGCGTTGCAAATGATATCGGCTTTGATTTTGTTTTTTCGCGCGCTGTGGAGGCATTAGGGCGCCATGAGGATATTCTGGTTGTTTTAACAACAAGTGGAAATTCCAATAACCTCATCCAAGCTATTGAATCTGCTAAAAAGTTAGGAATAAAGACGGTGGCTTTTTTAGGGAAAGATGGTGGTAAGCTGAAAGGGATGTGCGATTTGGAGTGGATTGTTCCTGGCTTTGGATTTTCAGATAGAATCCAAGAGGTCCACATGAGTGCGATACATATCGCGATAGAGGCAGTTGAAAACATGATTTGTACTCCATGCTTAAGCGTCACCTCACGATAGCTTTTGAGGCCCTTCTCAATGACGCCTCAAAAAGAAAGAGAATCTCTTTTTTTCTCACTCCATTCAGTTTTATCTTTGGTTCTCTATTAAGCCTGCGCCATTTTTTTTACAAAACGGGTCTTTTCAAATCCTACAAAGCCGAAATCCCTGTTGTGTGTGTGGGGAGCATTTTTGTTGGGGGTTCTGGTAAAACACCCTTTGTACGGCTTATTTTGAAACATTTGTCTAAACAGGCTTTTGTGTTGTCCCGTGGGTATAAAGCGATGGATGAGCCCCTTTTTTTTCAAAACTGCGTTGTGGAAAAAAATAGAGTGAAGGGAGCAAAAGATTGCTTTGAAAAGGGTGCCAAAGTTATCATTATGGATGACGGACTGCAGCATCTTCGTCTAAAAAAAGATGTGAAAGTAGCGGTCTTAAGTCAGGAACAGCTAGAAAAAGGGTGGAACCTTCTTCCTAGAGGTTCTTTAAGGGACTTACCTCAAGTGCTAGAGGACGTGGAATACGTCGTTTTGCATGAGGTGGACACTTTTGAAGAGTACTCAAACGCTAAATCGTTTCTTAAAAGTTATAAAAAGCCCTTTTTTATAGGTACAAAATCTGCATTTTTAGGATTTTTCACTATGGATGGTCATCCTGTGGAAAACGTAAAAAAAGCGCTCCTAATGTCGGGGATATCTCGCCCGCACCGATTTGAAAAGGTTGTAAAAGAGCAAGGAGTAGAGGTGATCGACCATTTTCTTTTTGAAGATCATGGAAAATTAACTTTTGAAGAGTTGGAGGCTCTTCTTAGGCGAGCTGAAGCACAAAATGCCTATTTGGTAATGACCGAAAAAGATGCAGTAAAATATCCCTATTTTGATGAGGTTTTACAGGCTAAAATAGAGACGAAAATCGTTTACGATGAACAGAATTTCTCAAACTTAATCGGGAGAATCAATGAAGCCATGGATTAAAGTAGTTATAGCCCTTTTTTTAGGATCCGTTTTTGGTCTTGTGACGGGTCAAAGTTTTCCACTATTAGAACGTATTGGACAGGTTTTTATCGATTTACTCAAGATGAGTGTAGGCTTAATTGTTTTTTCCTCGATCATCACAGGAGTTTGTCATATATCTTGCCCTGCAAAACTTAAAAGAATTGGGTTAAGATCGCTACTTTTTTTTGTGCTCACAACATTAATTGCCATTTTCAATTCCATCTGCGTCAGTTTTTGGATTCGACCCGGTGAGGGTTTGGGGATGGTACTACCCAAAAATCCTACAGGTGTAAGCCTGTCGATGATGGAGCAGATTTTTGCACTTTTCCCCTCAAATCCTTTTGCGTCACTTGCTCAAGGGAACATTCTGCAAGTAATAGTTTTTGCGACTTTTTTTGCCTGTGCGCTGATGACATGCAAAGAAAAAGGGGAGCCGGTCCTAAAGTTTTTTGAGTCATTGATGGAGGTGATGATACGCCTTACCCAAATTGTGATGCGTTTTGCACCGATTGGAGTGTTTGCTTTGATGGCCTCTTCGATTGGTCAGATGGGTTTGGAACTTTTACAAAAACTTTTTTTATATTTGTGCTGCAATTACCTTGCTTTAGCTTTTCAACTTTTTGTTGTGTACTCATTTTGTGTCTATTTTCTCGCGAATGTCTCAATTTTTAAATTTTTCAAAGCCATGAAAGATGCAGTTATCTACGCTTTATCTACTTGCAGTAGCTCAGCTACTCTCCCCATATCGCTGGATTGTGTGCGTACAAATCTCGGCGTTCCTAAAGAGATTGCAGGATTTGTTTTATCGATTGGATCTACAATCAATATGAATGGGGCTGCGATAGGCCAAATAAGCTGTGCTTTATTTATTGCTCAAGCTTATGGGATACAGCTCTCTTTTTCCTCGATACTTCTTTTGATTTTATCGACATTTTTGTCTGCAGTGGGGGCTGCCGGTATTCCTGGTGCGTCTATCATGATGATGTCCATCATTTTGAGTGCAGTAGGTTTACCGCTTGAGGGAATTTTACTTGTAGCGGGTGTCGATCGTTTGAGAGAGATGTTTTCTACTGTGGTGAATGTGCTGGGCGATGCAGTGGCTGCAATCTATGTTGCTAAAAAAGAGCAAGAGGTTGTTGAATTATCATCAGAATTTGCGATCTCATAAGGAAAGCCAAAATGTTCCAAGAACTTTTACATCAGCAAAAAGAGTTTATACAATACTTCTTCGAAATGATTGATGTCAGAACAGCAAACCTCTTGCTAGCAAAACTGCACTACCTCAGAGGGAATTTGATTTTTACTGGGGTGGGAAAATCGGGACAGATTGCAAAAAAACTGGCTTCAACTTTTATCTCAACTGGAACAAAAGCTCTTTATTTACATCCTGTGGAGGCTCTCCATGGAGATCTTGGGATCATATCTCAAGAGGATATTGTGATTTTTTTGTCAAAAAGTGGTAATAGCAAAGAGCTTGTCGATTTGGCAAAGATTTTGTACGCACGCTCGATTTACCAGGTTTTATGGGTTTGTAAAGGGGATTCTCTATTAGAAAAGTTTATGAATCTTACCTGTCTTCTCCCTTTAAAAAGAGAGCTATGCCCCTATAATCTTTCCCCCACAACCTCTCCGTTGCTGCAGATGTGTTTTGGAGACACTTTAGCGATTGCTTTGATGAACCAGAAAGAATTTTCGCTCGATCAGTATGCCGATAACCACCCTAGCGGTTTTATAGGAACAAGGAGTCGGCGTGTCAAAGATGTGATGCTCAAAGTAGAAAGCTTGCCGATAGTATCACCTGAAATGCATCTCAAAGAAGCATTATTGGTCATGTCTGAAAAAAGATTGGGATGTGTTCTTGTTGTCGATAAAAAAGAGACTTTGGTTGGTATTTTTACAACAGGAGATCTCAACCGTTGTCTAATTCAAAATGAAAAAAACCTCTTTGAAACACCAATTCAAAATTTGATGACATCTCATATTTCTTATGTCGATTCACAAGAACGTGTAGATACTGCCTTGAATTTGATGCAAAACCCTGATAAAAGGGTACAAATGCTCCCGGTGCTAGACGACGGGTTGTTGGTGGGATTGATTCACCTGCACGATGTGGTTGAAGATGCCTTTCAAAAAAATGCACAGGAGGAGGTTTTTGCTCATAAGGAGAACTAAAGGGCTATGAACTATTTTGATCCGGCTAGTCTGATTCTTACGATTTTTATCGTAGGATATATCGTGATCATCTACGAAATTACTACTAAAATCAATAAGGCTGCCACGGCGATATTCATAGCAGCGACCACATGGCTCACTCTATTTATATTTGGCTCCTACGCAAAAACCTACGGCCAGCTTCTTGAGTTTTTATCGGACATTTCGCAAATAATCTTTTTTTTACTAGGTGCAATGACCTTGGTGGAGGTGATAGACGCCCATCGTGGATTTGAGGTAGTGCACCGTTTTTTAAAAACTAGATCAAAACCCCTGCTATTAATTTTATCCTCTTTTGTGACCTTTTTTCTCTCTGCGGTTTTAGATAATCTCACCACAATGATTCTAATCATTTCTATCTTACGTAAGCTGATCCCAGAAAAAAAAGATCGATTGATCCCTTTATGTTTGGCTGTAATTGCAGCAAATGCGGGGGGTGCCTGGACCCCTATTGGAGATGTCACTACGACTATGCTTTGGATAAACGAAAAGATTTCTACATCTATGGTGATCTCAACTCTGTTTTTCCCAAGCCTTGTTGCTTTGGTTATCCCTCTTGTGATCTATTTGATGTTTGAAAGGGGAAGTTACCCAAAGGTCCTATACGAGCCCAATCAAAAAGAGCCGAAATCCTTGGTTATTTTGAGTGTGGGTCTTATCGCTCTAGCCTCTGTCCCTTTTTGGAAAGCTTTAACGGGATTGCCCCCTTTTATGGGAGTGCTATTAGGTCTTGCGGCTGTTTGGATTCTTACCGATCTTTTCCATTCACCTTACGAGAATAGGGAGCATTTGAGAATTACCTATGCACTCACAAAGATCGACGCATCGGGAATTTTGTTTTTTCTTGGGATTCTTTTAAGTGTAGATGCGCTGAATGCTGCGGGTATTTTGCAGCAGTTGGCAAATTCTCTTTCAGCGAATTTAGGAAGTACCACTGCTATTGCATCGGCAATAGGATTGCTATCGGCGATCGTCGACAACGTACCGATTGTTGCAGCGGCGATGGGAATGTACTCCTTACCGATAGATCACCCTTTTTGGCTTCTGACAGCATTCACTGCAGGAACGGGAGGCAGCATTTTCCTTATAGGTTCTGCTGCCGGGGTTGCTCTGATGGGGCTAGAAAAAGTAGATTTTTTAGAGTATTTGAAGAGAGCGTCTTTGCCCGCCTTTTTGGGATATATGGGTGGAATCTTTTGCTACCTTTTGCTCGCTTAAGTTTTTAATAGCTTGGCCTACTAGATCATAATCCAAAGAGTCGGTGATTTTAACCTCGACAAACGTTCCCGCTTTTACGTGCTCAAATCCACCGTTAATAATTACACATCCATCTATCTCAGGACACTGTCCATAAAATCGTCCTATAAACAGGTGATCGACTTCGGGGTGGACGCCATCTACTATGACGGTGAGTGTTTTTCCAACGTAAGACTTGAAACGTTTTCTTGTAGCTTTTTGTTGCACTTGCATGAGCCTATCCCAGCGAGATTGCTTGATCGACTCGTCCATGTGTCCTTCGAGTTGGTGCGAGTAGGAGAGCTCTTCTCGGGAGTAAGAGAAAACACCCACGTTATCGAGTTTCGTCTTTTCAACAAAATCGATAAGTTCTAAAAATTCAGCATCGGTTTCGGACGGAAAGCCCACCATAAGCGAGGTGCGAATAACAATATGAGGAATTTTTTCGCGCAATTTTTGTATGGTAGAGAGGATGTCCTCCTTAGAGGTTTTTCTAAACATGAGCTTCAAGAGGCGATCATTGATATGCTGTATGGGCATGTCGAGATAAGGGAGAACCCTTCTGTCACTTTGAATGATATCGATAAGTTCATCATCAATTTCATCCGGATACAAATAAAGCAGTCTTATCCAAAATTGCCCCTCTTTTTTAAGAAGGTGCTTTAAAAGGGTATGAAGCGCCTGGTCTTCACGCCGGTCTTTGCCGAAATCGCCCAAATCTTGAGCAATCAAGATAATCTCTTTTACCCCTTGATGGATGAGAGCATGAAATTCTCTATCAATTTGTTCCAGCGATTTGGAGCGCAGAGGGCCTTTAATTTTAGGTATGATGCAGAAAGCACAGTTCTTACGGCACCCTTCTGCGATCTTTAGATAGGCGTAGTGCTTGGGTGTAGAGGTGAGTCTTGGAACTTCCCCATTTTGTAAAAAGCTTTTAGCGGTAGAGACAATTTCCCCTTTCTCTAAGGAACGGACGGCGACAAGGATTTGATCAATGTCAGCAGAACCAAGAAAATAATGGATTTGGGGAAAAAGCTCGGCCAACTTGTTTTTTTGTATGCTTACCATGCACCCGGTAACGATAATTTTAGCGTCGGGCTTCATGACTTTCAGTGTTCGAGATACGGTATCGATTGCCTCCTGGCGGGCCGCCTCAAGAAAGCCGCATGTGTTGATAATATGAAAATCAGCAAGGTCAGGGTTTGAGGAAACTTCGTACCCGTTTTTCAAAAGCAAAGCTAGCATCACCTCAGTATCTACAAGATTTCTTGAACAGCCAAGGCTAGTGAAAGAGAGGGTGTTTCCCATAAAGATTTTGTCTCATTGTTTTGCTGTAAAGAGTTTAAAAGGGGAGACAGTTTTTTGTACACCCAAACCTATTTTGTAGAGACTCAAGTAGCCAAAAAGACAAAAATTTTTTCAAGTCTTGTAAATAAAAATTTAGTTTTGTGATTTTAAAGAAATTGTTTATATTAATTAAAAATTATTAAAAGGTATTTATGTCGGTAATACTAACTCCACAATTCCGTCCTCAAACAGAAGGTTCAACTGAAGAGAATATGGCATCGGTACAAGAGATGTACGATGACTCTGTTGAGGGTCTCACTAATAAATGTGATAAGTACGTATCGATTTTAAGGAATACCGTAGTTTCATTAGGAACTCTCCTGAGGGAAAAAAAGATAAACCCCTCTCAATTTCAAGATCTTTTTGCTTTTCCAATCGCTAATTTAGAGTTAGGAAGAGATAAGTTAGAATGGGTGCAAAAAAAAGTTCGAGAAAAGTACAGAAAGGATGTCCAAAAACTTGATAAAGAGGAGGGGTATTTTTGTAATACCTATCTTAAAGTGAGCGATCTAAAAAGTTGGGGTTACAGGTTTATAGACTACGCTTCAGCATCTGTAGCACTTGCCATGATATTCATCGAAGCGTCAAAAGCGCAAGACACCACGCAGGACAGTTCGAGATTGACAAGCCACTGGGGCGTGACGGGAGGATTGCTCGTTCTCTCTAAAGTGCTCAGCGCTGCAACGGACTACCGCAATAAAAAACTTAATGAAAAAGCCATACTCAAAGCAAAGCTTCTCGATCTCAAGTACCGTTGCGACAAAATTTACGAGGCAGCGGCACTCATAGATTTACTAAAAGCCATGACGAGGTCTGTAAGTGAAATTGACCCTATAGCACTTAAGTGTCAGCTTAAGAGGTCTATAAGAGCTTTAAAAGAGGAAGGGGCAAATATCGTTCCAAGAAGCATTGCAAAAGATCTAAAAAAAGGATTAAGCGATCTTTTAGAGGAAAAAATTTTCCAAGAGGCAGGATCAGCTGCCCTGTTGAATTTTCACTCTGAGAAAAGAAACTTGAAAAGAATTTTTGATGCATGGAATCGCCAAAGATTTGCGGTGGATAGCGAGACTAGTGTTGAAGAGAGTCAAAGTTTAGACGAGAGGGGATGTGCACATATCATAGATGAGCATCAAGATAGTGCGGCTGGAATTATGCAAATGCAAGACCAAAACATCTTGACTATAGTAGATGTAGGGGGAATGACTGAACACAAAGAGTTAGAAAACGTTGGCATAGGACAACCAGATACGTCCCAAAACTTTAATCTAACAGCAAATTTGCAGTACGGTACGGGCTATAGTACGCAGCTAAGTACAGGGTCAAGTGCGCAACAGAGTTTTGGTTGGAATACGCCGCGCGATCAAACCACTTCTTTTATTTTGCCGCCTAATCTGTTGCAGCAACACCAAAGGGCAAAAGATTTGAATCTATGTTAAATTAAATATTTAAAAAAAATTTAGAAACAAAAGCTTAAGAGGGCTGTTTAGAATCAAAAAGTCGAACGTAAAACTCTCGAATTCAACAACAAAAAAAAAGAAAAACAAGAAAAAAAACAAAAAAACAGGTTTTAAACCACTTATTTTCAGTAACTTATAAACTTATAGAAAAAGAAGAAAAAACAATTCGTTGCGAAATAATCTTCGCCGGTGATATTGTTTTGATCATCTTCAGCGAACACGATAAGTGTAAGACGAAGAATAGCAGCGAAATAGTTGCAAAGTTCTGTGACAGTAATAATGAAGTGACGAGCGGCGAGAATGTTGTGTAGAGCTTACTTAGAGTAAGTGTAACAACTTCTCGAGTATGCTCTAGTCAAAACTTTTTTAAAATTATTTTCTGAGAATTTGATCTTGGTTCAGATTGAATGCTGACGGCGTGGATGAGGCATG
>VGMG01000022.1 GCA_016866495.1 Chlamydiota bacterium
GCTATAATTATTGCAAGACTAAATACGCAGCTTTAAAAGCTAGAATCACCTCTTTCTTCAAAAAGAGCGCCCCTTCGGTATCGGAGAAATTTCAACAAACGGCTGAGCGCTTATCTCGCTTCCCCGGGCAAGCTCGACAGGAAGACCAAAAACATGGAGCAGCCCAGCAAACCGTACGATTTTCAACTCCTGAGATTTTAACTTCTGAGATTTTAACTCCTGAGACTGGCGCCCTAGTACCTTATACCGGACCACAAACCGGATCACAAGAGGCTGCTGGGAATTCAACAAGAGACCAGGACCATATGGATTCAATGAGAGCCCTATCTTTAAGAATGTTGATTGATAATAACTTTGAGCTTCCAACAAATCTAGCTCCTTTTATCAGCATTCGATTTAGTCAAAACAATTTCGAATCTTTAACGGCGCCGTTACCTTCAGCGAATGCTTCGCAGCCGGAAATTCCAGTGGCAATAAACCCTTCGGTAGAGGCGGGACAAGTTTTAGCTCCACATATGGAATTTGCAATAAGGCAAAATCAACCCAACACATCACCTGATGCTAATGTAGATCAATCATCTGGCTCTAACGTTGCTGCCTATATGTTTGGGGCAGGTACTGCTTTTATAGCTGGAGCTGCGGTATTGAAAAATGATCCTGAATTATTTACTAGGCTTGCTTCTGGAGCTGCTCAATGTGCACGACCAGTTCTAGCTAAAGCTTTGAGTGCTGCTACAAACGGTGCTCAGACGGTTGCTGATGCCTTAAAAAGTGCGGTTGCCAATGCGGGTAATAAAGGTAGAGTCGAAATCGATATTTTATAGACTCGGTCGCTAAATAAATCCTATCTCAAAAAAGCCCTGGTTTCCACAGGGCTTTTTTCTTTGGAGGGAATTTCAAATCCTTTTCTTTTTAAGAAATGAACCTATTTTGAGTCTGAATGCAGTTTAATGAATTAAAAAGAGAATAGGGTTTTATTCCCTAGTGCTTGATTTCAAAAAGCTCTTATTCAACCAAAAGAAATACTAAACTGGTACATATGAAGTACCAAGTCAAGCAAAACACACTATTGTAGAGAGGTTTTTTTCTAAAAAGATATGCTTTTCAAAAAAGAAAGATCACGATTAGAAAAACACAATTTTCCAAAAAAAATTGAGCAAGCTTTTTTTCAAAGATTAGATAATCTAATTTTTTACAAAATACATCATAAATTCAATGAGCTGGTTGTCTAATAAAACCCTGCTCTTTACCCAGGGCCTATTTTTTTAGCACTTCAAGTTTTTTCTTATTTAGTAGGTATTTCATAATTTAAGGTCAATTAGTACCCCTAAAGAAATGTGATGAGCTATTTTTTATTTCTCTGTTGAAAGGAAAAGGGCAAAGGATCATTTTAGTTGCATGAGTTCAATTGTTTGGTTTCGTCAGGATCTTCGTTTGGAAGACCACTATCCCCTGCTTACAGCCCTTAAGGCAGGTCGCCCATTAGTTCTTGTCTACATTTTAGATAAAACAAAGCATTGGTCCATAGGACGTGCCGCTCAGTGGTGGTTAGAACAGTCTTTAAAAGCCTTTCAGGAGGCGATCGAAGAGAAAGGGGGGCATCTCCATCTATTTCACGCAGACACAGCAGAAATCATGGAAAAGCTGATTTCTAAATATAAAGCCGAGGCGGTCTACTACGGAGCTAACTACGAGCCTGAGGAGAGGAAAATCGAGCACAAAATTGACTCTCTTTGTAAAAGCTTTGGAATAGAATCTCATCGTTTTCACCATAACCTCCTCTATAATCCGGAGCTTATTCTCACAAAAGAGGGGAAGCCCTATCAAGTCTATACCCCTTTTTGGAACCGCACACAACAGTTCGCCCATCCAGAAGAGCCTTTAGCAGCCCCCAGGTCTTTGGAAAATTGTCTCAAAGGGGCCTGTGATCCCCTCTCTAAACTCCACCTTAAGCAAACGTGGGATCTTCATCTGATCCCCTCTCTTTGGGAGCCCGGGGAAAAGGGGGCAAAAAAACGGCTACGCAATTTTGTGGATAAAGGAAGAGTGGAAAATTACGCTCACGATAGAAATTACCCTGCTATCGAAGGCAGCTCGAAACTCTCTGCTCACCTTCATTTAGGAGAGATCAGCCCAAGAACTGTTTGGCACGCAACAGGCGCTTCTTTAACCTACAGGAAGGAGCTTGTATGGAGAGAATTTGCAAAACATCTATTATTTCATTTCCCCCATACAACTGACAAACCGCTCAAGCCCGAATTCGATGCGTTTCCCTGGCAAAAAAATGCGAAACTTCTTAAGGCTTGGCAAAGAGGCGAGACTGGATTCCCCATAGTCGATGCCGGGATGCGCGAACTGCAGCATACGGGTTGGATGCACAACCGTGTCAGAATGATTGTGGGTTCTTTTTTGATTAAAGACCTCAGAATCCATTGGTTAGAAGGGGCGAAATGGTTTTGGGATTGCCTTGTGGATGCGGATCTTGCCTCCAACACTTTAGGCTGGCAATGGGTGGGTGGCTGTGGTGCCGATGCGGCCCCTTTCTTTCGAATTTTCCACCCCGATCTCCAAGAGGCAAAATTTGACCCGACACACGAGTATATTAAAAAATGGATCAAAGAGCCTTTGCCGAGAATTGTGGATCATGCTGAAGCAAGGGAGGAAGCGCTAAAAGCCTACCATTCGATTGTAGCCCACAAAAAAACGAGGAGTTAAATCGAAATTGAGCACCCTTGATGTTTTTTATCAATGGTGCCTTAAGTAAAAATAGTTTTTTTGGGCTACTGCAGGAACGAAATGGAACCCTACTAGGTTTGGTGTGGGAGTGATATCTTTAGCAAAATAAATCTCTTTGAGCGCAGTTAAAACAAACTCCTCCGGCAACCCCGATACGAATGGAGTGCCAATTCTCACAAGATCGCGGTGATCTTTAAGAAAAGAGGGAAACCATGATAAATTCGTATCGATTCCAAAAACAGGCATGCGCAAATGGCGGCATTTTAAAACATCGATGCCTGTCAGTAGCTGAATATCCAACCTGGTTTGCTCCAGCATGAACTCGGGTAAAGGGGCCACATCCTTGTAAACTACCCCTTTTTCACGGATCAAATCAAATAAAGGCTGTGGATTTTTTAGAGGCAACAAAGAAGAATCTAGCCAAAGCAAATACCGAAATCCTAAATTTTTTGCCTCCTCCATCATAAACATTTTGAAAGCGTACGGGACTCCTGCATACATAAGCTCGCTATTCGTAGGTTGAGGATAGCCACCCAGTCGATAATAGACCCACCCCTGAAACCCCACCTCTTTGAGCGCTTCTACCAAAGTGAGTAGATGTTGGGGGTATACTCGGTCTAAAGAAGAAAAAAGGACTATACAATCTGACCCGCCCCCATTGATTTCCACAACTTTTGAAACAGGAAACCGCTCCCCTTTTAGATCAATAAAGGTCTGCCAAAGCCCTTTGTGAAGGCGGTTTGCAAAATCATCGTATTTCACAGACTTTTGATAAAACCCTCTCTTATTTTCAGGTGCGTAGTACCTCTGAGACAAAATCTCGTACACTTTAAGGTAACGCAAAGCCTCTTGATAGGCATCTAATTCCTCAAAAGAGTGATCCTTTGAGATTTTGAAATCGACTAAAAAAGGGTTCTGTAGTTGGCGAACCTTGAATCCAATCTCGTTTTCACCAGAAATTAAGTGCTGTAGGAAAAAAAAGGGGGCTAAAATAAACCAAAATCGATGCATTAATGGACCCTTATGATAAATTTACACCCTTTTTTGATCGCATCCACGTATGTACTGTTGTTTTTGGTACATGTAATCATAAAGTTTTTTCTTGCTCGTGCCTCAACACCATGTTTCAAAAGAATATTGGTGATCACATATTCTTCAGGATTGACAGACAAAAAAGGGATTCCCATTTCTACAAGAACCCGATAGTCTTTTAAAATATTCTTAGTGCGTGGATCCAAAGAGGACATTCCCATAATCCATCCAGCAATTTTACGTTCTTTAATAAAATCCCTCCCTAAGTACTCCTCTAAGGCTTTTTTTGCTACCGGAAGTATTCCATATAAATTAGGTTTTCCCCAATCAAACAAAAACCCCTCTTTTTTTATCTCCTGAAATAGATCATCGATTGAGCTCAAGGGCCAAACCGAAGAGTCGAGCCACAAAACCTGCTCAAAACCTAATTTAAAAGCCTCTTCGATCATAAATAGCTTAAAAGCGTAAGGAACTCCTGCAAATTTTAATTCATCGCCTCTTGGCGTTGGATACCCACCAGTTCGATAATAGATACCGCCACAAAAACCCACCTCCCTAAGAGCAATTTCCAACTCCTCGAGTAAATTTGAAAGGGGCCCGTTGTACGAGCAGTAGCCGACTACGCAATTTTTTTTATCTGTCCCCTCTGAGAAAATCGTCTTTGGATTATATAAAAAAAGGTTCTGCGAAAGGGCTTTTGAACATCGCAATATAAAATCCTCTTTTTTGTAAAAATATTTTGAGGACTTCGCTATCTCTTTTTCCCAATCCGCTGGATAGAGTTTTTTTATCAAATGGCCAATTTCTATTTTTCGAAGTGCAGCCTGGGCATTTTTGTAATCCTCCACGGTCGGATTTGTAGTAGTAGGAGCCTCAATTTCAAAAGGATTAGAAAAACATAAAGTCAGCATCAAAATCATCTCTAGCATACACCATCACTTAATGAGAACGAATTAAAAACTTCACACCTTTTCCTCTACCCTCCATCAAACGAGCATCCTGGGTTTTTGCTGCAATCATAAGATTTTGATGCGATAAAAGTGATGGTGCATGTTTAGCAAATAAAGCAGTTAAAACAGTCTCCTCAGGGGTAATGGATATAAAAGGCGTACCCTGGCGTACCATTTCATAATAATCTAAGAAAATTCTTTTTACAAACGGCGCATCCATTCTAAAACCGATTAACCATCCGGCTACGTGGGGTGCTTTCGAAAAATCGATTCCAAATTTTCTCTCTAAAATAGCCCTTGTTTGAGGAATCAAAACTTGTATATTCGGTCTGCCAGACTCAACAATCAGACCCTGTTTTTCAATGATTTCGAAACAATAATCCAAAGGTTTCAGCGGCCATGCGGAACAATCTAGCCACAGCACATTTTTGTATCCCAATAGGGAGGCTTCGTAAATCATAAACATTTTCATTGCATAGGGAACAGCTGCAAATCTCGCCTCTTCCCCTGTAGGATTTGGATAACCACCGATCCGATAGTAGATCCCCCCTTTAAATCCTATTTCACGTAAAGCTCCCACTAGCTCTCTTAATAAAGAGGGATAACTTTTATCATAAGAACAGCCTAATACAACGCAATTTTCTTCACTAGGGTCTCCTTCAAGATGGACCTTCAAAGGAAATAGATTCTTTTCCCTACAAATCATTGTCTGTCGTGTGAAAGAGGAAATTCGCCTTAAAAGGTCGTTTTTTTTGTAAAAAAATCCGCTAGGACAAATAGAATCTACAAGCTCTTCAAGATTTTTTTGACCTAGGCACATTTGTAAATATTCATAATCCTCGTAGCTCAACTCCTTTTTTTTTGGAAAGTCTATCTCAAAAGGGTTTAAAACCTGTGCACTAAGTCCAAGGGACAACAAAATTAAGAAAAACTCTATTTTCATCTCATTTACCCCTTTTTAGTTTTAGTGTTTGCGAAGGAAAAAAAAGTATCCTTGTTTTTTTGCATCCACAAACACCCTGTTGTCATCTGCGCATGGGAGAATAATTTTAGATAATTTTTTCGGAAGCTTGTTTCTGTATTTGTAAGCCAAGCTGGAAATCACATGCTCCTCTGGATAACACGAAATGAAAGGGGTGCCCAAGCGGACCATCTTATAGTAGTCCTCAATAAAATCTTGCACCCAGGGTAAATCCATCCTTAGACCAAAGACTTGCATGCTGACGTGTTCAAAAAAACCCGGCTCATAACCGGTCAGATCAAAAAGAATTTTTTCTGTTTTTGGTAAAAGGCCATTTCGTCGAAATTTTTTCCAGCTTATAACGGCTCCCTCATCGCGGATTTTTTGGAAAATTAATTCAAGATTTTGTAACGGATAAACAGAGGCATCTAACCACAAGATATTTTTGTATCCCAGCTGATATGCTTCAATCATTGTGAAAATTTTAAAGGAATAGGGAACTGCAACATACCGCACCTCCTCTCCGGTAGGATTGGGAAATCCCCCAATTCGATAATAGATAGCCCCTTTAAAGCCGATCTCTTTAAGAGCCTCTATCAAGCTCAAAAGAAGCTGTTCATACTTAGGATGAATAGGACAGCTCAATACCACACAATTGCTTCCGCCCCCGTTCACCTCCACCAGCTCTTTTTTTGGGTAAAGCTCTTGAGATGTATCTATCAGCGTTTGCTTAGCTCCACGCATTGCCCGTCGATAAAAATCCTCTTTTTCATTAAATTTTTTTTTGAAAAAAATTTGGACAGGATAAATCCGCTCGAGATCCTCTCTGACATCAATTTTGGACATGGCTAATTGCACCTGTTCTAAGAAATCATAGCTCTCATCCTTAGACGGTTTCATATCGATCAAAAACGGATTGGCACTCACCCAAAAACAAAGTAAAAAAAGACCTATCCACATAAAGCTATTAATGTTCCCTTACCACAAACATATACCCCTCTTTTCTTGCTCTCCAAAAATTTTCGCAGTCACCATCATGGGTTTTGATGATTTTACCGTATCCGAATTTTGGCACGAGTTTAGGGTCTTTTAAAGATGGAAAATAATTCTCATATTTTTTAACGAGTGCAGAAAGGACATACTCTTCAGGGTAACAAGAAAAAAAAGGGACGCCCAAACGGACCATTTCCGTATAGTCGAAAAAAAAGCTTTTGACCCAATCGGCACTTGTATCGAGGCCAAAAATCCACATCCTCACATGGGGGGCTTGTGTCAAATCCACGTGAGTGAGGTTTTCTATACTCGCAAGGGTGCAAGGAAGTATGGAGCTTTTAGGATGTGTCCTATGTAAAACAAACGACCCCTCATTTTCGAGTCGTTCAAAAAGAGCGGAGGGATTTTTGAAAGGGAATAGAGCGCTATCAAGCCATATGAGCTTAGTGAAACCTCTATTGTGCGCCTCCATCATCATGAAAATCTTGAAGGAATAGGGTACGCCGGCCCATTTTGCCTCTCGACCGGTAGGGTTTGGTACACCACCTATCCGGTAGTACAAATATCCGTTGAATCCTATCTCCTTAAGCCCTTCAATCAAACTTTTGAGGAGCTGGGGGTACTTGGGGCCTAGCGGAGCTGCAACAACAAAACAATGGCTCCCCCCCTCATTAATCTTCACAAGTTCAACTTCAGGAAATAGACCCCTTTGGGGATCTATAAGAACTTGCTTTAAACACCTGTTGATTCTCCCCTCAAATTCTCTGAAGGGCTTAAGCTCATCAAAAACACCCATTTTTTGGGTATAAAGCTCCTTGAGAATTTTTGTGGCATCCTTTTTCCTTAGAAGATCCTGAATTTCAGTCACATCCCTATGAGAAAGTTCTTTTTTATCCTCGAAAGAAATCTCAAATGGGTTTTGATATACGGCAAAAAGGGTCACAAGGTGTAAGACGAAAAAGGGCATAAAATTCATCAAAAAGCTTTTTAATAGAATAGAATATCTCTCTAAGGCTTTGTAATTCAACTAGAAAAGTTAATATTTGATTTTTATAAATAAAATTATTAAAATCTTTTCTTAAATCAAAGAGGTCAGACATGATCAACCCGATTAGTAGCTTCAGCTCACTCCTTAAAGAGGTTTTAGGCTCTAACCGCGTAAGTAAATTTACCTCGACAAAGCCCCCTTTGGGTCCTTATATATGGTCTAAATCCCAAACCCACCCCCTTCCTTCACTCGGTTTCAAACCAATTTCCTCAACCACCCCTAATGCTCAATTGAAAAGATCAGGACCCAACGGATTAGTATCTGGGCTGTTTGAATCATTTTTTGGAATCGAAATAGAAAAGCTCCCAAGAAACGTAAAGTTGAAAGTTAAACCAACATGCTTAATTCTGGATTATATAATTAACAGATTTCAAAAGTGAGAGCTTCACAGAAGCTTTTTGTTTTTTCAAAATAGAGAAACCCATTTTAAGGTTTTTTAAACCCCAAATACAACGTATTCACCTACCCCTTATTTAAGCGGAAAATATTGCTTTTAAATTAGGCTATTTTTTCGACACGATGAGTTTCTGGTAGCCTAGAAAAGCAACCACTAAATTCAAAACTGCCAGGATAGAAATGGTTAAAAGGGGCAAAAGGCTATTGAGTGCTGCTAAGTACCCCATCGAGACGGAGGCTAACAAAACCGCGAGAGCGATTAAGCTTCCAAATACTCCCATTACAACCCCTGTATTTTTTTTATCTGGTATAGCTACAGCAAGCTCATTGCCCTTTGACCACGCCACGGTCGCAAAGATGGCAAAAAAGGTCAAAGGGGCAAATAGCTCCTCAGGTGTTGAGACGAGAAAAAAAGAAAAAACAGAGAGAGCTGTCCCGAGTAGACTTGTCAAAAAAGCTAGTCGAACCGAAAAAAATCGGCTCATCCAGGGAATGACAAAAGTTCCTGCAAAGACCGAGATGAGTCCCCCATAGCCAAAAAATAAAGCAATCCAATCACTTGTGACGTTGAATCCCATGACCATAAGAATTGGGATCGCAACAAAAACGGACTCTAAATTCAGGATAAAAAGAAAAAAACATAGAGCTACAACTAAAATCTCAGTCTGCGAAAAAACCGCTAAAAAATTCTCTTTTCTTTTCTTATCTATCGACTTGTTCTTGGGCAAATAAATCTTATTTATAAAAAGGGATGAGGCTCCCATAAAAGCCAGAACAAAAAAAGGAATTGCCAATTCAAGCCCTTTATCGCCTGCAAAAAAAGATCCAAACGCTGGTCCAATTACCGTAGCAAAGGAGGAAACAGCCACAAGATAACCCATCGCCTTACCGCGCGATTTTTCAACGGGCTCTAAATCTTGCACAACGTTGTATAAGAGTTGGGCACCCGATGAGCCTAGACCTGTAATAAGACGGAAAAGGATTATCATCCAAACATTTGCTACAGAAAAAAAATACCCCACACCTATGTTCCCAAGAACATAAATCGCCATAGAAAATTGTAATACCGATTTTCTATTGGTATGATCGCTCCACCTGCCTAAAAGCGGAGACCCTAAAAAAAGTCCCAATCCGTAAGCACCCAGTATAACCCCCAGTAAAACCTCGGGTTCTTTCATAATCCCTAGAGGGTCTTTATATAGGGAATTTTGAGCTAAAATTAGCGGAGTGAAAAGTGCTGTAACTATAAAAAAAGAGAGATAATCCACAAACGAATAGTAAAGACAGGCAAATAGGGTAGATTTTTTCATAATCTGCTATTAAACAAAAAATTTCGATTAACCACAAGTTCCAGTCTAATGAACAAATCCTTCAGAATCTAAGGATAATCGTAAAGTTCGTCTAAATTGAGGGAGCGCAAATAGATAATTTCTTTCATCAAATCATCTATTTCTTTATCGAGTAGGGTCAGTTTTTCTTTAAATTCGGCTTTATTTACACGACCAAAGCGACTGTGGAGCTTTTCTTTATCAAATTTTAGACGCAAAAGGGCCGTTTCGGCTTTGAGTATCCGCTCCTTGAGGTTTTGTACATAGAACATTTTTTCCTCTTTGGAGGGCCCAGCCATGGGGGCTCTGGAGGTACAACTCATGAAAAAAATTATGGGCAAAACTCCCCATAAAACACTTTTTTTTGGTAAACTTTTAAACATGCTGCGTTGTGTACTCCTACTTCTATTCATTCCCCTTTTTGGATTTTCTTTTAAAGAGAAATGTAAAGCTGGCCTTAAGGGTGATTACGTTGTCTATAGGCAAGGGCACCAGATTTCTTTTATTGGCCTCTTTGATCGAACTGATAAGACGCTCATTATTGAGGAGATACACACACTTGACACCAATCCGAAGCTCTTATTGGATGCTGTAGAAGACTGGGTAAAAAACGGAGCTGTCGGATCGACGCAGTGGGTTCTTTATGAAATGACGCTTGATAACCCCGATATTTTAGAAGCCTACTGCCCGCCAAAAAAAGCTTTCATCTCTTTTGATCTAGATTTACCGATACTCCCCAAGTTTTTTTTGGTAAACTGGGAGCTGATGCCTGATCAGAGGCGCAAGATTTTGCCTAAAACCCAAAAGGTGTGGTCGCCTCCCAAGCTCATTTCAAACAAAAATGTCTTTGTGGAGAAATCGGATCTGTATAGGAAATACTGGGACGAGGATAGCTCCGTATTAAGTGGTCTACGTATCGATCTTCATTACGATCCTAAATCACAAGAGACTTTCCCTTACATGATCGATATTCAAAACAAGACCCACCCTCTTGCCAGATTTAGCCAAATAGATCAGGGCAAATTTTATAAAAGTGCAATCAAATACTTCCCTCGCCGTCCTCCCGAGTTTGAAGGGGGGATCCAACAGAAAGGGGCCTTTTTGTCTGCGACATTGCGTTGTCCCAAAGGGTTTGCCCCTTTTAGCCTTTTTTTGCAGCAGGTAGGGACCCCTCACCTGACAGGGCTAGATTTTACTTATGAAAAAAGGGGAGATGCATACATCCTTAAAATAGAATTGCCTAAAGGCATCTCCTTAAAAGATAAAACATTTCGTCTTAGCGCTAAAACATCCGGAGTCCATTCAAGTAAAATTGACTCAATAGAGGTTTTTGAGATAAATTAATCTACAGCATGGTCACGACAATAAAAAAAACTCGTTTAAAATTTCTCTCAATCTATCACAATTTTCAAAAGAAAAAGAGTGGAGTTGCCCCCTCCGATCGGGCGGAAATGGAGAATCTTTTAAAAAAACTCCAGTCCCACATCCTTGATAAAAATAAAGAATCCTCGCGAGCGACACTTGACCAGATTTTAGAGACCGAAGAGCGGATTTTTCCTCGAACAAAATTCTATCGTTTTTTGAAGGGCATCTTTTCAAATCTTTTTTTTATTGCAGTGATTGTTTTGTTGAGACAAGTTTGGTTTGAACCTTTCCAGATTCCTACCGGCTCCATGCGCCCTACCCTTAAAGAACTGGATCGGCTTGTAGTTTCAAAAAACCAGTTTGGAATCAATGTCCCCTTGACACCTGCACATTTTTTCTTTGAACCTGAAGAGATCAAAAGGGGCGGAATCGTCACTTTTACAGGTGAAAATATGGATATCGACGGTGTAAAAATGAAATATTTTTACCTGTTTGATGGCTATAAACAGTACGTTAAAAGATTAATAGGAAAACCGGGTGATATTCTCTACTTCTATGGTGGGCGGATTTACGGATTAGATAAAGAGGGAAACGATATCTCCCAAGATTTTCGAAGCCCCCCCTTTGCTCAGCTTGAGCATATTCCCTTCATGCGTTTGGACGGTAAATTGCGTTGGTTGAAAAACACACTTTATGTTTACCAGTCTAGTCTACCCGTTGCAAGGGTTGACAGAACAGCCTGGGGCTCTTTTTTAGGTAGAGTGATTTACACAAACCAACCTACCCAAAAGCCTATAGAAAACTATTCCGATCTTTTTGGTTTTGGAAACTACGGGATGTTTAGGATTGAAAAAGATCAGGATAAACTGCATCTTAAAATTTTTCATCATCCTACGCTTCAGCTTGACAAGACTCTTCTTGTGAAACAGGGTGTAGGTCATCTTGAGCACATGGTGTCGTCTTTGCCCTTAGATGAAAATTTATTACGCGCTCTTTTTTCTAATTTGCAGACCAGCCGATTTGTTGTGAAAAATTCGATCGCTTTTCCATGGGTTGCCGAGGGTGAGGCCGAAAAACACCTTGATAACAGACCGCATCTTAAGGGAATCCCAGATGGAACCTACGAATTTTTTGGTGGGAAAGGCTACAGTATCGGATTTCAGGGTTACGCCTCGGAACTCGAAACGAGCCATCCTCTGATGCAATTTGATACAGACAGAGTAGTAAGCCTAATCAATTTTGGAATAGAATTTGACGAAAGGTTTGGTCCGAATTCTTCTTTTGTCGGTCTATACCCTTCCAGGTATCTCTATTTTAGAGACTCTGATCTTTGGGTCATGGGAAATAAGTTTCTCGATAGACGCGATCAGAGGCTTATCCAATTTGTAGAGGCAGAAAAAAAGAGGGCATCTGATAATAGAGAAGTCCTTGGATTTGTAGACAACGGACCTCCGCTCCTTAAAGATGGCTCCTTAGATAAAGAAAAAATCCGTACCTTGGGCATCAAGGTTCCTGAGGGGAAATATTTTTGCCTTGGGGATAACCACGCTGTAAGTGCAGACTCGCGAGATTTTGGTTTTGTACCGGAAGGAAATTTAAGAGGGGTTCCCTCCTTTTTAGTAACTCCAAAAATTTCAGGTGTGAATCAGATGGACTACACTCTGTTGACACAATCCAGAATGGTTGTCCTGGCTCTTATTTTTGGAAGCTGGGGGCTTTGGCATTTTTCCACACGCGCAAGAAGAACATTCCCTGTGCCGTTCAGCTAAACTTCAAAAAAGGGCCTATTTGAAAAACCTAGCGATAATCTGTAGAAAAGAATTTTTCTTCGTTCCTTTTACTAAAGGGATTTAAAATCTTAGGATGCTTTCTAACCTCCCCATTTTTTTAGATTTTCTAAGAGACAAACTCGGCGTCGCACCTCAATAGATCTAACCTACTTGGTGCAACACCCGAGCGTCTTCCGTGCGACGCCCCTCCTGAAAAGAATCCCTCCCCGATAAAGAACCGTCGGCAACCAACCCCATCCAGGCCGTTTGTCATAAAGGATGGGGACAAATATCTTCTGATTCTCAAAAAATAACTATTTTTTTGCGGTTGAAGGGGGGAGCAATAACCAAACGTTTTTGTTGAAAATTAACCGAATTATTTTGTAAAATATCTCGGTAATTTGGAGTCATTTTAATATGTCAGTACAACTTAATTCTTTAAATGCGCTTACGCAAGACCTGCCAAAACAAATACCATTAAAGGCCTTGCAAGGGGCTTTTGTGACGGCAGCTATACACATGTATTCAGGGTCTTCTAGGAATATGACCTTGCTTGGGGCAACTCTTGCAGCGTCGGCGACCCTTATCGACGCCTTGATAACACCGTTTGTAAAGAAACTTTTTGGGAGAAATAGTGTGATAGGCAGTTGTGTCAAATTTGCGTTTTTTAATGCAGCCATCGATGGTTCTCTAAGAGCTGCAGGGCAATATGTTGGCACCCCCTTAAAACTAAGCAATATATTTTTAAGAATCATAGCATTGATATGCTTAAGCAGTCCAACAGAAGAAAGAAGAAATATTGCGCAAGCTTACGTTTTTTAAAAAATCACTTTTAAAATAGCGGGACCTTTTTAGAGTTCTGCTGTAAATGCCGAAAAACCCCTTCTAGAAGGGGTTTTATTTTTTTAAAAGATTCCCTTTTTCCTAAAAAGCATTTTGCTTGGCGCTTTTGGGGTGGGCTAATGCTCGGTGGCACCGAGGCTTTCTAGAACACTGATCAAAGGGAGGGAACATTCGGTACCCTTTAGCTTGTAAATTTCGATCCATAGGCTGCCCTCTACATCCTCAGCTATAATCTTGTGGTCAAGGTGTTCACCATCCATAGTTTCGACTAGGTAGACCAGCGCAACGTGGTACAATTCCATCAGGCGACCCCCATCGTCTTGGTACGGAACGAGGTGGGAAAAATTGCCGAAAAAAGAGAAGCTTTTTGCCTTTATACCGGTCTCCTCCTCAATCTCTCTTGTCAAAGCCGTTAACAGATCTTCACCGTGAAGGGGTCTACCCCCTGGGAGGTCAAACAAACCCCTATAGGGACCGCGGGATTTACGAATGACAAGAATCCGCCCGTTTTCTTCTATCAAGCCATAGATACCCAAATGGAGCCTCTTTTCAATCGAAGTCATTTTAAGCCTATTTTTGAAATTGCCTATCGACTCTTTAATACTAAGCGAGAGGGGGATAAACGTGGGAGTCAAAAAAATAGGCTCTAAAGAAACTGATACCCCTTTAGTAGGTTATTTTGTTGTATTTCATAAAAAGGGTGACCTATGTAAAATATCCTCCATGCCAAAGTGGGAAAATAGATCTTTTTGGCAAACCTTCTTTAAAAGCTTAAGAATCCGTAAAAAGCAAAAAAACCCTAATGGGTAAATTTCTAACAAAAGATTTCGTATGACTATTGATCGGGCTGTTGAGACGTGGGCTTCTTGGATCGAATTTGATGGGGATAACGTGGATTTTGACAACCCGCTAGACATTCGACAAATACCTGCTCTTGTAGAGAGATTTGCCAAAAAGTTTTTTGAAAATGGAAAAGAGATGCCGCTCTATAAGGGGTTTTTTCGCATCATACAGGATTATCTTCCGGCTCCCGAATTAGGGATGGGGTTTGAAAACCGGGAAAAAGAGTCCCGGCCTGATCCATATGTAAGTTCTTTTTGCGATAGGGTAGAGCACATCCCTTTTAAAGACGGGGATGTTGTGATGAGCGCCCAGGCTTTTCGAT
>VGMG01000023.1 GCA_016866495.1 Chlamydiota bacterium
TGGTAAAGGGATTGTAATCAAGCGCAATCACTCTTTACACTACGCCTATAACATTCAATTGGAAGCAGAGATTCTTAAAATCCTAAAAAAGAAATCTATACACCATCAGTTTTTTGCTCCTCTCACCGGTAAACCCACCGGTTCTACAATAGGTCCACATGTAGCAGTGCGTTATGGAATTCCTACACTAGATATTGGAATAGCGATACAATCGATGCATTCGGCTCGCGAATCTCTTCACCTAAAGGATTTAGAATCGCTTTGCCGATTGATGAAGGAAATCTATGTGCAAGTCTGATCGTCACGAATCGTGTAAAATGACCCCCGATGCGGATCATTTTAAAGGAAAAACGGTACCGGCTCATCTCAAAGAAGCCAGAGAAAAAGGGGCCAAAGTGAGCGAGCACATCCACGGAGTAGAGCTTTCCGGTTCTCTTCATGCCGGTTGTGATGCAGTCAAAGAAACCACGATTTATCTTTCTATACTTTTTTTACTTGCACCCAAAGCACTACCTCTATTTGCTATCGGTCTTTGTTTCTGGAAGACCGGAAGAGCCGCTTTTTTAGGCTGGTCGCGTTTGAATCGACTCAATCAATTGATTGCCGAAGAGCGTGCTGAAATCCAACACTCCCGCGAAAACGAACAGCAAGAGCTCATGGAGATTTACAAAGCCAAAGGATTTGAACCCCCTTTACTTGATCAAGTGGTGCAGGTTCTTATGGCTGACGAAAATCGGCTTCTTACTGTGATGCTTGAAGAGGAGCTCGGCCTTCGCTTAGAGGAGTATGAACACCCCTTAAGACAAGGTTTAGGAGCCTTTTTAGGGGTTACAATCGCTTCCTTTACCCTTCTAATTGCTAGCTTTTTTTCACCCTTTCTTTTTTTTGGAATGGGTTTTCTTCTATTTTTGATCTCTACTACCATCTCTATGCTCCCCCAGAAACGCTCTTTTATTGCGTTTAATACATGGTCTTTAAGTTTAGCTTTATTGGTTCTCATTACGATTTATGAACTGCAAAAACTTCTTAATCCTCTAATCATAAGGTTTATGAACCAATGAGTTTTTCCTACGATGATTTTTTCGCAAAAGATCTTGAAGAATCTGAAAACCCTTTTCTAACACCCACCTCTAGAAAAACCGGAAAAGACCTCTCTTTAAAAATTTCAATACTCTCTGGAGTGTTTCTAGCTCTGTCCTACATAACGGTGCAATTCGACAGTGTTTCCATCCTTTTTTTGGGGTTTGTCTATTTTCTTTCCGGAACTCCAGCTCTTATTCAGACAATCAAAGATGTAAAAAGCTCTATTATCAACATTGATGTTTTGATGACATTAGCCGCCCTTTTATCTGTTTGTATAGGTGCTGAACATGAAGGGGGGCTTTTACTTGTCCTTTTTGCCCTCTCCGAATCTATGGAGGAGATGGTAGACCGCAAAACAAAAAGTGCTTTAAGTCACCTCAATTCGCTTGTCCCCAGTTTGGCTACTGTAGTCCAAAATGACAATACTCGTTACCAAAAGGCTGTCCAAGAGATCAGTGTCGGTACAAAAATTTTTGTCCCTGTTGGAGAGATCGTTCCCTTAGACTCTAAAGTTGTAGAAGGATCCTCTTTTGTAAATATCTCCCACATAACTGGAGAGAGTATACCCGTGTCTAAGATGGTAGGTGATCCTGTGGTTGCAGGTTCTCTTCTGATTGACTCCCCTCTGGTTTTGGAGGTCACAAAACCCAGTAGCCAATCGACTCTTGCTAAAATTATAGAACTCATTACCCAAGCCCAGCACGCAAAGCCCAAAATACAGGTTTTTTTAGACCAATTTAGCGGTATCTATGCCAAAACGATCATCGGTCTTTCCCTTTTCTTTGCCCTTATGTTGCCTCTTTTTGGGATTGCTTTTTTGGGAACTGAGGGATCTATTTACAGAGCTCTCGCTTTTTTAATTGCAGCATCGCCATGCGCTTTGATCATAGCAACGCCAACAGCATACTTAAGTTCGTTGAGCGCAAGCGCAAGACATGGTGTTCTGCCAAAAGGGGGAACCTCTCTCGATGCTCTCAGCAGATGTAAGTATTTCCTTTTTGATAAAACAGGAACCCTTACCACAGGGGGTCTTTCCTGCACACGTATCGACAATCACACAACCTACACCCTTGAAACAATTCTTGCTATCGGCGCCAGTCTAGAAAAAAATGCGACCCACCCTATTGCAAAGGCGATTGTGAACTTTGCAGAGCTAAAGCACAGCGATGAACTGAAAACCAAAGAGGTCCTGGTGATCGCAGGAAAAGGGGTCAAAGGGCTTGTCGAAATCCAAGGCGAATGGCAGGAGGTTTTCATCGGTCGTTCCGAAAGGGAGTATTCCACTGAGGAGGTGGTGACCATCTTGAAAATTGGGGGAAAAGAGGCTGTTTTCCACTTTAAAGACGAACTCAGGCAAGAGGCACCTAAAGTAATCGAAGAGCTGAAAAATCTTGGAAGGGTCTTCATGCTCACAGGTGACCGTCGTGAAGTAGCACAGCCGGTGGGTCGCCTTTTAGGGTTAGAAATTGAAGAGATTTTCGCAGATTTAAGCCCCGAGGAAAAATTGGAAAAAATCGCGGAGCTGTCCCAGTTTGAGAACTGTGCTATGACTGGTGACGGCATCAACGACGGTCCGGCCCTGGTTCGCTCCTCTTGCGGTATAGCTGTAGGTACCGGACTTTCTTCCCAAACTGCGGTTGAGGCTGCCGACATTGTCATCATGAAAAACGATCTCTATCTCATCCCTAAAATCGTACGCCAAGCCAGAAAAACTCAAAATATTGTCCGACAAAATCTTACCGTAGCTCTTTCGGTGATCCTAATCGCTACGACTCCCTCTTTGCTGGGACTAATCCCCTTATGGCTTGCTGTCATTCTCCACGAGGGTGGCACCGTTATTGTAGGACTTAACAGCCTAAGACTTTTACGTTGGAAATAACCGCTTAAAATCAATTTTTTTATAAAATAAATTAATTGTTTTTACAATAAACTCCTTATCGATTATCTAGAGAAAAAAGAGATCCCTAGTTTTTTAAGGTGTTGCATGTCCAAAAAGGACTTAATAGACGACCATATACAGCAGCTTAAGCTCAATTATGATTGGCTTAAAGCTCATATGCCGTCCTCATTTTTCGATGATAGCCCAACCGAAGCTCTATTAACTCTTGCACATTCTTTGATGGATTTACCTAAGCAAGAAAACTTTATCCTTTCTCATCTAAAAGACTTTTCTCTTGCTATTGCTCTGGAGGAGCCCCACCTAGACCTAAAAATATTCAAAAAAGCGAATTATTTAGCTATCCAAAGCTACGAAACCTACATTTCAAAAGAAAAGGCTCCCTCTCTTGGCAAAAAACTTTACGTTGCCGTTTTGCGACACGCTCCCCTCATGCACCAACAAAAGGGAGATCTTCCTCAACAAAGAGAACTTTTATCCCAAATTCTCGTACACTACCCTGAGCTTACCCCACAAGAGCTTTATGACGTTCATGATCACCTTAGTTCAAAAGTCTTACAGGGAATGACACAAAGTGAATCTGAGGAGTTGTTCCACCTCATAGCCCGCGCTTTGATTAGGGATCATCTACAATTTTATCTAGATGATCATTTGAAATTGTTTTTTGCCTGGAAAAATGTCCCTAAAAATCATTTTCTAGAAAATTTGGCTAAACTTTGTCAGAGGCACCATCTCTCAATCGAAAACTTTTCTGCAAATTTTATTCCTTTAAAGGGTCAAGATGATCTTTTAGTCATGCATTTGCATTTGAAAAAAGATTCTTCAAAATTTGATCGCGAAGATTTTTTAAGGGAGCTAAGCTATCTAAAGTTTGGTGTCTACAGAGATCTGATTGATGAAGCTTTTGTAGAGAGCTCTCTGTTATCAGGAAACCACGCTCACCTCTTACGTGCCATAATGGGTTTTGCCCACCAATTTTTGGTTTATGCAGATAGTAATGTCTACTCTAAAGAGCACATCGAAGAGGCTGTTTTGAGACACCCGGAATTGACGGCTCAAATCGTGCACCTTTTTCAACATAAATTTGACCCTGAAAATCTCCGTTTTGAACATTATGAATTAGAAAAAAATCATCTTTTGCAAGAAATTATCAAAATAGACTCCGGGAATCTCGCAATCGACACTCGTAGAAAAAACATTTTAAAAACCTGCATTTTATTTACCGAATATTGTCTAAAAACAAACTTTTATCGCGATAACCGCAGTGCTCTATCCTTTAGAATCGACCCCCAAATTCTACAATACTCCCCTTACGATCGAAAACAAAAGTTTCCAGAACTCCCTTTTGGAATTTTCTATTTTTCCAATCGCAATTTCATCGGGTTTCAAATCCGCTTTAAAGATCTCTCTCGTGGTGGTTTGAGAACGGTAGCTTTAGGGAAAGAACAAACAAGTTGGGAGATTAATAACGTCTTTTTTGAATGTTATAATCTCGCTTTTACCCAGCAAAAAAAGAACAAAGATATCCCTGAAGGGGGCTCAAAAGCGATCATTTTTTGTGACATACACCCACTAATTCAAGAAGAGGTTGAGTATCAAATCAAGCTGAAACAACTTTCAAAAAAAGAGGATCTGGGTCAGTTTCAGCAGGATTTTCGTTGGAAGATAATTTATGAATCTCAAAGAGCTTTTATCCACAGCTTTCTCACACTGATCAATTGCTCAGATGATGGTGAGCTCAAAGCAAAAAATGTTATCGATTACTACAAAAAACCTGAATACATCTATTTGGGTCCCGACGAAAATATGCATAACATGATGATCGACTGGATCGCAGAGATGAGTGAAAAAGTCGGTTATAAACCAAAAAAAGCTTTTATCTCCTCAAAACCACAACTTGGAATCAATCATAAAGAATTCGGCATCACCTCAAATGGGCTACACACCTGTTTGAAAGTTGTGATGGATCATCTCCACATGCACCCTAAAAAGAACCCTTTTACCGTAAAAATTTCGGGTGGACCTGACGGAGATGTTGCTGGAAATGAGATACTTTTACTGCATAAGGACTTTCCACACACTGCAAAAATAGTCGCTATCACAGACGGTACAGGCACAATCCGAGATTTAGAAGGACTAGATCATGCGGCTCTTATACAACTCTTTGATAAAGGGCTTGGGATCAAGCACTATCCTAAAGAGCTCTTATCCGAAGGTTCTTTTTTGCTTGATATCACAACGGGTAAAGAGATCAATGGGATCAAAGATTTTAAGCTTTTACTGCGTAAAGAAAACAACAAAATTCTAGAAACATTCATTCCCGCTTCAGAAAGTTCAAACCTTTTTAGGATGAATCTTTTGAAAGTGAAAGCAGATGTTTTTATTCCTGCAGGTGGACGACCAAGAACTTTAAATCAGACTAATGTTCAGGATTTTTTAGACGAGAACGAAGAGCCCACCTCAAAAATAATTGTAGAGGGAGCCAATCTCTATTTAACATATGAAGCTAGGCAGGTGCTCGAGCAAAAAGGGGTCACTCTCATAAAAGACAGTTCTGCTAATAAAGGCGGGGTTGTTTGCTCGAGTTTTGAGGTTTTATGCGGTCTTATCCTTACTGACGAAGAATTTACCTCCCATAAAAAAGAGATTGTGGATCAAATTTTAGATTTTATAGAGGCGATTGCAAAAAAAGAGACTCTATTAATTCTCAAAACCCACGATACTATGCAAATGGATTTTACCAAAGCCTCCGATCTCATATCCGAAAAAATTAACCACTATAGTTACCAAATTTTAGACTATCTTACAAAACAACCCCTCTCTTTGGATAAAGAGGACTTGTTAAATCAATGTCTTATAGAGCACTGCTTGCCAGTTTTAAGGGTTCATTCGGATAGAATTTTGAAAAATATCCCCGATGTGCATAAAAAAGCGATCATAGCCTCGTTTATAGGAGCAAATACCATCTATAAACACGGACTAAATTGGGAACCCTCAATTAATCAAATCCTGCCGGGATTGATTCGTAATCTTTTATCGCCCTAAAGGTTTTCTTTCAGGATTTCCTTCACTTAAGCCAAAAAAATCTTTTCATGTCGTTGAAACCCATCATGTTAAAATGATTTTTTAGCATTCAATCTTATAGATTGCTAAATTTTGAGCTGTTTGCTATAATCTCAATTAGATGCAGAAAGAAAAGCGAAACAAAAGGGCTCTTGAGGTTCTATTTAGCCTAATCGAGCTCTACTTGAAAACCGGTAAGCCTATCGCCTCCAATACCTTGAAGGATGAGTGCTTGCCCCATCTTTCGTCTGCCACAATCCGCAATTACTGTGCTGAGCTTGAAGAGGGGGGGCTTTTAGAGCAAATGCACACCTCAGGTGGGCGCGTACCTACTGTGGAGGCCTTCAGGCTTTTTGCTGAAAGCTGCTCTTCAAATAAAAAAATTGACCCCAAAGATGAAATTTTCTTTTTGAATAACCTCGAGTTTAAAACTGTGGAATTGCAACGATCTCTTGAACTTGCAGTGGAGGCTCTTGCAGAGTCAACCGGATTAGCTGCCCTAATCACAAGCCCCCGCTTTGACCAAGATTTTATTAAAGAAATTCGCCTTTTTGTTTTAGACTCGACAAGGGTGCTTTCAGTAATTATCACTCAATTTTCTGTTTGTTACACAGATATCCTCCACATTCCCAAAAAGCTCTCCTCTTTTTCTGCAAAACGGATTGAAACTTTTTTTCAATCTAAGCTGCAGCCCAAAGAGGTCACCCTTGAGGAACTTACCGAGGAGGAGCTACCCATAGCAATGCAACTCTACCAGGAAATCTCTTTAAGATTTATGGTGCGCTATGCAAATTTTACAACGGATGAGGTGCACAAAGCGGGCCTTTACCGTTTGCTGAATTTTACAGAGTTTCATGATCCGGCGCTTTTAGGCTCTACCCTTTCACTTATGGAAAGCCCAGCCAAAGTACATGAAATGATCCAAAGAACGATGCGCTCTGACCTTATCAGCTTCCAAATAGCAGATCCGGTGAACCACCAAACTACGGTCCTTTCGATTCCTTACAGGGTGCAAAATAAAAGGGTCGGGGCGATTGCTCTTTTTGGTCCGATGCGCATCCCCTACCCGAGACTTTTTGCTCTTTTGAACCATTTTAGAAATCTTTTTGAAAAACAGTTAGATCAGGTGATCCGCTCTAACAACATCTCGTTGAGAACCCCTGAGACAACACTAGAACACAACCCCACACTCTTTTTGGAGAGCTACAGCCATGAGTGAAGAAACGACGACCGAATCCCTACAACCCTCACAAGAGGAGTCTTTAGAGACGAAGCTTTTAGAAATGACAGAAAAATATCGTCATGCAATTGCTGACATGGAAAACATGCGCAAGCGTTTAATCAATGAGCAAAAAGAGGCCATCCAGTTTGCTAAAGAACGCCTAATTTTAGAGTTTGTCCATCCTCTGGACTCTTTAGAAAAGGCCCTCTCTTATGAAACGCATATGTCTGCTGAGGTGCAGCAATGGGCTTTTGGCTTTAAGATGATTTTAGAACAATTTAAGGATGTTTTAAGAGACAACCACATTTACAGTTTTGAACCACTCCACGAACTTTTTGATCCTCGTTGCCACGATGCGATCGAGATGTTGGAGTCGGATAAAGAACCGGGCACAATTTTAGAAGTGCTCGCAAAAGGCTATAAAAACGGACCAAGAGTTTTACGGGCAGCACAAGTAAAAGTTGCCAAAGCAAAACTTGAGGAACAAGACCAAGGAGATAACTCAATATGACAACAAAAAAATCGAAAATTATCGGTATTGACCTTGGGACCACCAACTCCTGTGTTGCGATTATGGAAGGTTCTCAAGCAAAAGTGATAGCAAATGCCGAAGGAGCACGAACAACCCCTTCAGTAGTAGCTTTTACAAAAACGGGCGAACGTCTTGTGGGTGCAGCGGCTAAACGTCAAGCTGTTACAAACCCTACAAATACGATCTTCTCTGCAAAGCGGTTCATCGGTCGCAAGTTTTCTGAGGTAATGGACGAGATTAAAATGGTTCCTTATAAGGTTGCTGCGGCTCAAAACTCAGATGCAGCAATTGAAGCTGAAGGAAAACTTTTTTCCCCACCTGAAATTAGCGCTCAAGTCTTGATCAAAATGAAAGAGACGGCCGAAGCCTATCTTGGTGAGAAGGTGACTGAAGCGGTAATCACTGTACCTGCCTACTTCAATGACTCTCAACGACAAGCGACAAAAGACGCAGGGCGTATAGCAGGTTTGAACGTACAAAGGATCATCAATGAACCCACAGCTGCGGCTTTGGCGTACGGTTTGGACAAACAGCACACAGATAAAAAAATCGTAGTCTTTGACCTCGGGGGTGGAACATTTGACGTTTCTGTCCTTGAGATTGGTGATGGTGTCTTTGAGGTTCTCTCCACAAATGGAGACACACACCTTGGCGGAGATGACTTTGATAACGTGATTGTGACCTACTTGATTGAAGAATTCAAAAAAGAGAATGGTATTGATCTACATCACGACCGGATGGCTTTGCAACGTCTTCGTGACGCAGCTGAAAAAGCAAAATGTGATCTTTCCGGTATGGTATCCACGGATATTAACCTCCCTTTTATCACAATGGACCAAACAGGGCCCAAACATTTAAACCTAAATCTTACCAGAGCTAAATTCGAGTCGCTAGCCCACAACCTGATCCACCGTTTAGAGGCACCTTGCCGTAACGCGATGAAAGATGCCGGAATTTCCGCATCTGACATCCACGATGTGATCCTTGTTGGCGGTATGTCAAGAATGCCGGCTGTACAAGACAAAGTGAAGCAGATCTTCAATAAAGAACCACATAAAGGGGTGAACCCGGATGAGGTTGTAGCTATTGGTGCTGCTATCCAGGGCGGTGTTCTCACAGGAGACGTCAAGGATGTTCTTCTTTTAGACGTGATTCCGCTTTCGCTTGGTATCGAGACTATGGGTGGTGTAATGACGCGTCTTATCGATCGCAATACCACAATTCCTACAAAAAAGACTCAGGTCTTCTCTACAGCTGCTGATAATCAGCCTGCAGTGACGATTAAAGTCTTGCAAGGAGAAAGACCGATGGCCAACGACAACAAATCTCTTGGCAACTTCGATCTTGAAGGGATTCCCCCTGCAGCTAGAGGAACACCACAAATTGAGGTGACATTCGATATTGATGCAAACGGTATTCTGAACGTTTCTGCAAAAGATAAAACTACAGGCAAGGAGCAAAAAATCCGTATTGAAGCCTCTTCGGGTCTATCTGAAGATGAAATCCAGAAGATGGTACGCGATGCTGAATCCCACGCCGAGGAGGATAAAAAGCGTAAAGAGTTGATCGAGGCAAGAAACCACGCCGATTCTTTAGCCAACCAGGCAGAGCGTCAATTGAATGAATATAAAGAAAAAATCCCTCAGCCAATCGCCGAGCAGATTCAGTCTTCTATCCAGGAGTTGAAAAAAGCCCAGGAAAGCGAGGACCTAGCGCATATCCAAGCCAAAATTAACGAGCTGAATCAGAAGCTCCAAAAAATTGGGGAAGAGCTGCAAAAACAAAATGCTCAATCGCAAGGCCCCTCAGCGCATGAGCCACACCAAGGGCATGGTTCTCACGGCCAAAAACAATCGAATGAGCCTGAGGAGGCAGAAGTAGAGATCATAGATGACAATAAAAAGTCCTAGAACCTCTTCTTTTTAAATCAAAAAAAAAGCGCTCTATAAATAGGGCGCTTTTTTTTATTTGAAGATGGCTACAAAATTTGGTGAAAATTGGGATACTGTCTGACAAATTCGTCCATATTTGGTTCTAATAAGGCCTCGATATCTATCAAGAGATGTTTTTTCTTTTCCCATTTATAACCTGCTCCTTTTAATAAAGTCTCAGCAAGAACCTCACCTATAGCAGCACTTCCTCTATCAAAAGGCATAGCGTTAGCAAACCACCAGTGGAATTGCGCTATGAGTTCCATTTTATTTTTTTGATTTTTTTTATACAAAACCTTATCCCAAATTTCGCTCAGATGATCATGTACCAGATCTAAGAACTCGGGTTCGGTGTGAATCACATGATAGGAATAAACGCGCACACCATCTAAAGATGAACTTTTTTTAATTGTCTTCCATTTATTTGCAATCAGATTTTCCGACTTTAACTTTTCGTAGTAATCTGTTCTATCTAAATGAAGGAGGCATGTTAAGGGGATTTTTTTTCCATCGATATCACCGTAAAACAAATATTCATAATAAATATTTGCATTCATATAGGGATGGTTTTCTTTTTTTTTAACCTTTTTTAAAATTAAATCGATTTTTTCCATATGGGCTTTACCCCCCCCCAATTCTAAATTTGAAATAGCAGCTTCCCCCCTCACTTTTCCAAAACTGTCCCAGGGCGTAGAATTTTGAAGTTTAGCTAGGGCTTGACGCCAATCGGCCGCTTCGCTTAGAGCCCCATAATAATCGATTTGATTTGATACCTCACATATGAGTTTATCAATTACTTCTCTTCTCGACTCTAAAAACTCTTTGTGTAAGTCTTTATCAAAATCTCTCATGAGATTGATAGAATCGATCCCGTAAAGGGATGTACAGCAAACCGCAAAGAAAACCAGTTTTTTTAATAACATTTTTCTTAATCTCATCTTAGTTACCCAAATTGTAAAAGTTTTTGAAATTCTGTGCAAAAACGGTCGATTGCGATTCAAGTAGTGCCTCTAAGTCCAAGAAAACACCGTCTTTGAGGTTATCAGGGTAACCTCGGGATTTCAAAATAGCCGATGTCAGCACCCTGGCTATGCTATTGGATCCCCTTATGTAAGGTTTTGCATGAATAAACCACCAATAAAAATTCCCAAGCTTATTCAAGAACTCCTCGCTATTAGATCCTAAGCAATCCTCATAAAACTCTTTTAAAAGGGGCAAAACTTTCTCTAGTTCTTTTTGATCTGTATTTTCGATGATTATTGCTAATTGAACTGCTCCCCCAAATACACTCACTAAAAACTTGTTTTTTCTATGCTTAATTGCCGTGTATTCGATGATTTTTGTAAGGGGTATAGAAAGATGTTTATGGTTACCAAAAACTTGAAAAATACAAAAAGGGTAATTTTCATAGATATTATCTAGGTAAGGCATAAAGACTTGTTCACCTTTATATAGGAGTTCTTTCGCTTTTTTAAGACCGTCAATCTGCAACGTATGCTTTATATGCATGACCATTTTAAATTTATAGTGGGACCTTGTGTGTCCATACAAACTGCATCTATTTTTTCCCATCTGTTTACAGATCGATCGACGCCAGTTACTAATATCCTCTAAGATAGCCTCATACGAAACGCCCCTGCAAATTTTTTTTGCGACCTCAGAAATTACCAGCTTTTCAGATAGATCAAACAACTCTTTTTCATAATCATTCTTATAAACCGGCTCGTAAACAATTATGTTTGAGGAGGAGTTAATGGGGGAAAATGAAAATATTACAAATAATAATATTTTAAACTTCAAACTCATAAAAACCACTATAGTATTGGACAAATTCTTCAATGTTTTCCATGGATAGTATCTGGAGATCGATAAAAGAATTTTCCTTTAAAGAAAATCTTAGACCTTTATATTCCATCAAAGATTGTGTGAGTGTTTCTGCTATGGAGGCACTTCCCCTCACACAGGGAGTTGCTTGGCAGAACCACCAATGGAACCTACCAATCAGTTCAAGAGATTTTTTTTGGTTTCTCTCATGAATGATGGCATCAAATAGCTTTTCCAGTTCTAAGTTAATGGTATGCAAAAAAACGAAAGAGGTGTGAATCCATACATATTTCCTCTCTTTAGTCTCTCCAAAATAGATATTGTAGTTGATGCCTAGATTTTCGACGGGATCCTCGATCCTTATGATCTGTGTGAGAGGAATTCTTTTTCCCTCAATTTGGCACCAGACCTGATATCTTTTCACTAATCCTCCATAAAGGCCTAATTCTGGCAACTTTCTAGTAAACTCTCCTTTTGAAAGCAGAAAATCTAGCTGATCCAAAAAAAGAGCTCCTCCATGGACGTTTAATGAGGAAAAAAGCTCAAAATCTACCAATTCCCTTTTCAACCCAAAATAAAAACAATTAAAAACCTTTTGGGTTTGAGCCAACTCTTTACGCCAATTCCTGGCATGATCGTAAATTTCTTTAAAATTACAGCCCTTATCTAGAAGCCTTACAAGGTTTTTAACCTCTTTTTTTTGCTCTTTTTTGAATGCACTATCCTTTTGTTCGCAATAAGGTGCTTGGACCATGAACAGGGATAAGGCTCCATAAATAGAAAAATTAAAGAAAGCATACAGGCTAATAAAAAAAATATTTTTAAAAAAAACCACAGAAATAGCTTTGATTGCGTAATTAGTTTAATTAGTACAACTAAAACAGAAAGAATAATTTAAATTCATTAATTTTAAATTTATATATCTAACTTTTTATAATTAAAGTTATTAACCGCTTAAATTAAATTGAAAAATTTTTGATTTTATTTTAGTTGTGGGACAAATAAGGATAGTTATGAAGAACCCCAAAAATATGATGCATTCGTTTTTAACTCTTAGTTTATTCTCGTTTTCGTCGATTTATGGGCAAAAAACCTCTAAACAGGAGCCTACCTCAACTAATACGCCTAAGCCAGCTCTTGCTGAGGGAGTTTTGTATATTGGTCCGAAACTAAATGAAGAGGCCTTCCAAATTCAACTTGGTGTCGACTACATTTTATGGGTAATCAGTCAAGAGGGTCTCGATGTAGCACTAAATAATTTATCAGCTGTTCCCAGCACCTCTATTTCCTATGAAGCGTCACCCGGTGCAGGTACAAGCTATGCCCCTAAATTTAGACCTAGAAATGGTTTTAAGATTCATGCAGACGTGGTTTTAGCAGATTACGAGGATGTGGATCTTTTTTTAGAATATATCTGGCTAGATCGGAGCGCGCCTAATTTTTCAGCGACTACAAACCCAGAGTTAACCTACCCTCAACTATCGATTGGACCTATAATTCGTCCAGGTGCAGGGTCTACCAGTGAGTTGAACAGTCTTTCCACAAGTTATAAATTCGAATACAACGTTCTCGATTTTGAAATCGGACGCTTAAGCTCCATCGCAAGAAATATATTTTCAGTCCGTCCATTTTGGGGAATCAGGGGTACTTGGCAAACCGCCTACTGGAATACCGGCTATACTGGAACCGGTTATGATCAGAACTATATAAACGCTAAGACTTCATCTTTTGTGAATGTAGAACAAAAAACCAGCGGAGCTGGAGTTCGTGGTGGGCTGGATTTAGGATTCAATGTGACTCCTAAAAACAACTTTGTTCAAAATCTTATCCTCTTAGGGTCCTTTTCAATGAGTGGTATTTATAGTTCCTCCTCTATCAGCTTGACATCCGGGGAGATTTTGCCCACGAGAGTAACCCAAGTATATCAAAACACTCAGCAAAAAATTTATCGAATAGTTCCCGTTTTAGATTTATCAGTTGGGCTCGGATGGAATTATACTTTTGGTGGTGACTCAAAAGACCATTACAACGTAGAAATTCATGCTGCTTGGGATACCCAATCCTGGATTAACTTTGGCCAGTTTACACTGAATTCATTTTATCATAGCGGAAGTCAAAATATGACAGTTCAAGGGTTGACAGTGGGTGGTTCTTTCTTCTTCTAGATAATCAAAAAGCACAAAGATGAAAATTTCTTGATCTAGTTTTGTCTTACTTTCTTAAGTTTATTAAAAGTGCATTTCATGATGTAAACCTCTAACTTCTAGAGGTTTTTTTATGGTTTTAATTCGTTCCGATATACCTTCCACACAAAGAAATCCAGTTTTAAAATCTATTTTCGATAAAAAAAAGGGGGTGAAATAAGAAAACCCTCCCATTGCAGTTTTATCAATAAAAGGTAAGGGTTCTTTTAAACCGAACAAAGGGGCTAATCCCTTTTTAGGACGAGAGGCTTTTTAGAGTTTGTAGATGAGGGTAAAATAAAAACTAGAGGTGAATCCTTCTATCTTGATCCATTCCTTAAAGGAATTGGAAAAACTCATCCCTATAAAGAGTTGAATCTGGAGGTTGTTTCATTAGATCAAAGAGAAATTATGAAAAAGAACCGAAGATGAGTGAAGTTCTCTATTGCCACTACAAAGCAAACATCTACGTTTACCTTCATACTGCTATCCACAGCGGGACTTTAGAGAAGATGGCCGTGTATCAACGACTAAACGGAGAGACGATATGGGTACGACCCTTAAAAAGGTTTGAGGAATTTGCGCTTTT
>VGMG01000024.1 GCA_016866495.1 Chlamydiota bacterium
ATCAGAAAATTCATGAAGAAAAGTTAGAATCAATTTTTATCGGTGATCTCCTGTAATCTGGATATTCTATGTGGTTCTGATTCTCGATTAAGATTCGAACTTTCGACCCACGGATTATGAGTCCGTTATCTCGTATAACTCTGAACGAAAGAGATTAAACCAGAACAGCATTTTCCCAGGCAAGGAGATTGAGCATTTATTCTGATTGACGTTGGATCTCTCCATTTCGTTCAGGTCACTTGCGGAAAAAATGCGGAAAAATTATGTGCTTTGGCGGCATTGTCAAAATTTTATTTCCTCAAGCGCTATATCTCAGCGTTATAGCGCGTCTGGAGATAATATCGATTTAGCAATTTGGATGTCTTGGACACTCACGCCAGTAAGATCTGCGACGGTGACCTGCTTCAAAGACTGCCTTCGTAAGGAAGGATTATGGACGATCTCACCCAGTTCAATGAGATCTTCTTCTTTAATAATTCCTGCCTTAAAAGGATAAAATGCTTCTCCATGATCCAAACATTGACTTTTCGAGTCCACAACACAAATATCCGCTAATTTGAAGATGTTTGGATCGAGTTCTTGTTTCCCAGGAGCATCAGCACCCACTGCTGTGATATGTGTACCAGGTTGGACATCTTTTGCCCAAATGAGGGGTTTTCTTGCTGTTGTTGTAGTGACAATCAAGTTACATTGTTTGCAAAGTTCAGATGTAGATGTTGCTTGTCGGACTTTAAATCCTTTTTTTTCCATGTCTTCAATATATTTGCGAACGCTTTCATCGTTGTGTCCCCAAACTACAAGATCTCTGCAAGCTGAATATTCCTGTAATAGCTCAGCTTGCAAGCGTGCTTGAGCTCCCGTACCCACAATTCCAATTGCACTAATTTCTTTTGGTGCCATGTATTTGGCTACAATATAGCCTGCTATTGCCGTCCGCAGATTTGTAAGATATCCCCCATCCTGCAATACAGCCATTAGCGCGCCCGTTTTAGCATTAAATACCAGTATGACTCCTTGTATTTTGGCCTTATTTTCAGGGTATGCGCCAACAATTTTCACAACGAAGATTTTATCATTTTGAATCCATCCATATTTAATATGGACTTTGCCAAATTGTTCTCCCATTTGCATATATCCAACAGGGGGTACTGTCACCTTGCCTTGCGAGAAGAGCCGAAATCCCTCTTCTTGCATTACTATTGCTTTTTTGAGATCTAATCGAGATTTGATCTCCTCCAATGAAATGATCTTCATTATGATTGATCTCCATTCAATAACATAATTCCTGTAAATACTGTGACAGCTTCTCCTGTGATCATTACACGATTATGTAAAACTTCTACGTCAAGGGTACCTCCTCTTTCGGAAACTTGACGAGCCTTTAACTTTTTTTTATTTAGTTTACTCGACCAGTATGCTGCTAAACACGTATTAGCGGATCCTGTGACTGGATCTTCGGGAACATTTAATTTTGGAAAGAAACCTCGATAAATATAATCAAACTCCCCAGATTTGTCTTGAGCAGTAAGTAGGAAACCTCGTTCATTGAGAGCGCTGATTTTTTGATGATCAGGAGAAAAAAGACGGACAACTGAATCGTCTGACACAACAGCCATGCAATCTTCTTCATTTGACCCAATGTATTCTGGATTTGATCCTAGAAGTTGAAACATTTGATCCGCGTATTCATTTTTTCCCTAGGAGGCTGTAATGGGAAATCCAGTGTGTATCCATTCTCATTTTTTGTAACGGTTAATGGACCGCTTCGACTCTGGAAGATGATTTTGCTATCTTCTATCAGACCTTCTTGCCATAGAATGTGAGCTGCTGATAAGGTAGCATGACCGCATAGATTCACCTCTGAATTGGGAGTGAACCAACGTATTTTTAAATGAACGCCTTTGATTACGAAGGCTGTTTCAGAAAGATTCATTTCTCTGGCAATTTTCAGCATTAGATCGGTAGGTGGTTCTCGATCGAAGATAAACACCGCAGCTGGATTTCCAGAGAACATTTTCTTAGTAAAGGCATCAACTTGCCAAAATTTCATCGCGTCCTCCTTTGAATTTTTCTTGCCATAAAGTTAACATCTTTCTCGTTACTCCAGCTCCTCCGCAGACAATGACAACTACCGATGAAAATTGTTTTAAGAGGGGAAGTTGTTGATAGATCAGAGAGAGGGCTGCACCACATGCAGGTTCGACCAATATGCGATGATCATCGGCGAAGCGCATGACAGCGTCGACAGCTGAGAGATCCGTAACAAGTTCAGGATAGATTGTATGTTTTTGAGTCCATTCAAAAGCAGCATTGCATACTTTTTTTGCTGCCAAGGATGTAGCAATTGTGTTCACTTCCTTGAGTTCCATAATTTTTCCTGCCTGCATGGAAGATGCCAAGGATGAGGATCCTTTGGTTTCAACAGCAATGACAGGCACATCGTGCCATCCCACTCGATGCAATCCTTCTAAAATACCACAAAAAAGACCTCCTCCTCCAACAGCAGTGACAATTGCTCCAGGTTTTTCGTGAAGTTCATCGATGAGGGTGCTATGTCCTTTCCAAATCAAAGGATGATCAAAAGGAGGGATATACGTTGTTTGCTCGTTGAGTAAGGTTTTAGCATAGCGATCTGCTTCGTCCCAACAGTCACCATGTATAATCACTTTTGCTCCCTCAAGGCGAATTTTTTCAATCATGAGGGGAAGCGTTGTCTTGGGGACTACAATAGTTACGGGGATCTGAAGCTTCCTTCCACTATAGGCAGCCGCGAGACCTGCATTGCCTCCAGAAGAGCAAACAAATGCCTTGGATCCCTGTTTAGCATGCGTAGTGCAAATGTACCCAATCCCTCGATTTTTAAAAGATCCGCTAGGTTGTAGAGCTTCCATTTTTAAAAACACTGGGATGCCCAATAAATTACTTAAGGGGAAAGATTCCAAAAGAGGTGTTTTAATATGAAGATTCATTCGATGTCCTTCATGTAATTATATAAACTAGCTCGAGAAATTCCCAATGAATCTGCAATAAAGACAGCTGCATTTTTGTAATTAAAAATCCCTTTTTTATAAAGGTATTCGATCAGTTTTCTTTTTTGCTTTTTGTCCATCTGATGAAGCGTTTGAGCATGTTCTGTTAAATATTGATTGATTTGTGTATGGATCTGTTCTTGCCAATTCCCTCCGAATAATTCTACGGGACTTTCAGCCTCTTTTTTTAACTGTAGAAGCGCAGAGAATTTATTCTCTACATCCTGGAATAGACCGACATCTAAATTGAAACAGATGAGGCCAATTGGTATCTTTTGGGCATCTCTAATCGTTATAGAAATACATTTGAGTTTTCGTCCGTCCCAATTGGTTTTATAGTAAGGGGGGAAATAATCAGGAAACTTATCAGTTTCAATATTTAGCTCGTGAAGAGGAGTGGGATCTCCCACCTTTCTACGTGAAATATTATTGAATATAGCAACCAAAGTGCCTGAATCAAGATCATGAATCACTCCCTCTACGAACGGATGGAAAAGATCGACAATTCCTTGAGCAAAGGTAATCTGCTTTTTTAATTCTTTATGCATGGTCATTCAATTGAATACCTTATAAGGGTTGTTCCATCTTTTACTTCGATAGGCAATAATCGAATACGTCCTATTTCCTTGGTTTTACATACTTGCGTTCCCCCGTCTGCAACGCTTCCTACAGTTTCAAGTGTAAGCATGCGAAGAGGTTTGTTTGTAGGAAGATTGGGTTGAATATAAAGTGCCTTCTTTGCCAGGACATTATGCGAAACAAATTGAGTAGAAAATCGCAGATCTTCTGACACAAGTGTATTTGCCTTAGATTCTAAAGTTTCTCGAAAATCGAAATTTAAGACCCCTTGGTACCAGATGGTTGCTTTTTTTCCATGGTCTGCTTTTAGGGGAGTGAGCTCATATTTTAAAAGATGTAAGGCAAAATCAATGATGTGACCCGCAGAATGTAAACGCATGTTCAAATATCTTCTTTCCCAATCAAGCTCTCCCTGTATTTTTTCTCCTGGAGAGGGAGGAGGAGTAGCAGCTTCTACATAATGTAAGATTTTCCCCTCCTGGGATAAAACTTGATAGATCTTTCCTTTCCAATCTTCCGTAAAAAGGATTCCCTGATCAGAAGGTTGTCCGCCCCCTTTTGGGTAAAAGACAGTTTCGCTAAGTACTAGTTTCCATTTACCAGGTGCTTCAGGATAGATTTCAAGAATTGTGGCAGTCATCGTTTTCAAGTATGAATCTTCTAAAAATAATTCTTTAGTCATGTCTTTTGAACCCCTTACTCTGGAAATTAAGTCTAATTTTAGACTAAAAGTCTATTTTTGGCAATAACATTCCTTAAGTAGCTGATAATAAATAAAATAAGCGAGATAGAGATTCAGTATGAATTGCGGGTGAACGAGATGGCTTAGCTTGGTCAATATTGCAGCTGCTGCCAGTCAACAGCGACTTTAGTTATGTGGCAAACCTTAGCCGATCCTAACATGGCTCTTTGCATTTTTTCATTAGTTTGCGGCATTCTTTCAGATCTTGCAATGCCTCATAGCTATACAGGCCATGTCTATAAGGCCCCTTTTTGCAAGCGAGAAGTCCTTGCCTTGTTTTAGGGCCACCACGGGCACCATGCATACGACAGACGCCCCACTCCTTAATAGCGAAATTTTTACACCGAACACCGCTACGTTTTGATTTTGCCTTACACCTTTGCATGGGGATCCTCCTCAAGTTTTTGATTCATCCCACCCCCAGGTATGACATTTCCGACGATGGCTTGGCCTCCACCATGAACATGTACATGCTCTACATGAACGCGTTGTTCCCCTTTTCTCCGATATTTTAGCAAAGCTTCAAGAGTTTCATGATGGCGAGTAAGAAGTTTTGATGCTCCATTGAGATAAATATTGGCAAAGTCGGCCCTTTCGGTTTGTTGTGCTCGACCGAGCCAAACCATAGCTTGTTCGTGAAGTACGACGAGTTGGGCAATCAGTTGACCCTCATATTCATCCTGTGGGCCAAGTGCTTGCATAGACTGAGCAACAGCATTTAATTGAGTTGCCATCTTGCTGCGATCGGCATTTGTAGAGACAATTGCATTTCCCACATTTAAAAGCAGCTGGAGGCCGACATCGCTATTGGCAGATCCCGTAGCTTCCATAATTTGAGTATCCATAAGCAGATCTTTATCTAGCGAGCCTAGGCTCTTGTCATAGGCAAGACCTAAAGTTTCAGAGTCATCGGTTTGGGTTACTTGAAAAATAGTCACAGGTTTCCCGTTCCTTCTTTGTTTCATTTGATCTATTGCTACATTTTCTTGAACAGTTAGATCACGACAACTTGTTTTTTTGTTTTTAGATGCTGAATTTGAATCCATTCTCATCCTCCTTATGTTGTATTAAGTTAATAGTTAATTTGCCTGCGGACGTCCGCGGGCAGTGTTAAAACCTAAACTAGTTTGATGCCTATGTACCACCTTTCTCGCTGTAGACTCTTTTGAGGTCTCTCCATTTGAATTTCGGGAAATGCTGCTCTTAAGTTCTTTCCCAAAGTCTGTTTATTACCAGATCTTTCATGGCCATTGGTACAACACCAGTCACACCAAGCATTAAATAGATCATCAACGAGAACTTTTGCTAAATGGTTAAGATCACATCTTTCGACAACAAATGCCTTTATTGGACTTGTCATCGCTTCTAGCTCTTCGACGATTTCCTTCGATGAGGTGGGTACAACAAAATGTCCGCGTTTATAAAGACGGCTTAAGCCTTGCAATGCCCATATTGAAATCCCAGGTAATTCTTCTTTCAGTCGGTCAAATAACGCAGTATCCTCGTTGCCTAACCAACTCTTTTTTAAAAACAGTACAAGATATCGTTTAGCAAGAGCTCCGCTTGCATCTCTTAAATCGGGAAGCTCATTGCTCATCATCGTAATTCGTGTGGGCAGCTGGGTTGTTAATGCTGGCAAGAATTTCCGATTAATGGACAGGGGATCTTCCCCGCTAATGCTGAGAAGGCGCTCTATAATCACTGTATTTCCCTTACCACTTGTTCTTACGTCTGAAATTAAAGCCAAAGACATATTCAATAACTGTTGTAGTCCAAAGTCACCCCCCAAACTCGAAAGAGTAGGACCAGCAACATTTGCATGTCCTATCAATTCTCGCACAATGCGTCCGATCGTGCCTTTTCCTGAGCGTGAAGGGCCTATCATCAATAAGATTTTTTGAAATCGGGTATCTTGGGTAAGAAGATATCCCATCCATTCTTGTAAGAGATCTTGGCTTCCTTGATCATTGGGCCAAAGGCTTTCTACAAATTTCAACCATTGTTCGGAGATCCCGACCTTTGATGCAAAATCGAAAGGCAATGAATTTACATTCATTAAGTGTGGCGTATGTGGAGTTAACGGTACTTCGGGATTCTTTAACCATTCGTCTAGGTTTAATATCCCATTGCGGAACACGATGAGATGTTTTGGATCAGGTATTGATCGACCATCGATCCAGACATTACCACTAGAGGGGTGAAGTTTCTCATGACAAACAGATTTGAGCGCATCAATGACCAGATCGACCTTATACTTTGTTGGGTTGAAATCTTTTAATCCTCCTTGGTCTTCATGTTCTTTAGCATCTCTTAGATAAGTGTAGATGATTTTTCTAACTTCATCATCTTGCATTTCAACATATTGCATGCCATTCCACTTCCAAAATACGTCTGAACAAAAATAAAGTACCCGATCCTGTTGCCATCGAAATTGAAGATTAATCATCTCATCGACAATTGAAAGTGGTGCCTTTGAATCTAAAATCTTAGATCCTGGATCATTGTTAAAATGATTCAGCTCTTTACCCAACTTTTCGATTTGATCTTGCTTTTGTTGCCAATCTAGACGTCTTTGATAAAAATCCGCCTCTATTTGAATTTGGATAGTTGTTTTGTCATCTTCTTCTCTTGGATGATTAAAATCCTCAGGTCTTAATGATGGGTCATATTGATAAATATCGACCAGGAGCTTTCGCTCTTCTTGGTAGGCTTGATGTAATAAAGCATCCAAGCGAGATTGTCGTTGCGCTACTTTTGGGTTTGCAGGGATAAAACCTTTCGGTAAGCGTAAGATCTCATAATCACAGGAAACTTGCGCCTTTTGAAAACAACTCTTAACCTCTTCAACATAGATCATTGGACAGATCCATTTGTGTAAGTTAAAGTCCCAATGGCAACCAAAGGCTTTAATCCGTCCCTTTAGGCCACCTGCAAGAGCATGTTTTGTCTTAAAACTCCCAAATTCTTCAATATCACTAGATTGCTCTTGCGAACGATCAGTGAGTTCATTTATAGTACTCATAGATTTCCTTTTGTTATTGGCCGCTTTCATCTGCAAATGAGAGTGGCCAGGATTAGTTGCTGCTTTTTTGTTTAAGAAGACGAAAGAGGGTGTCAGGTAAAACTAACCTGCGTCGACCGACTTTTAAAAAGGCTTGCTTTAACCCATTAACATCTCGTTCATACACCATTTTCCTAAGAGCTCCTGGGCTAGGATATTCATAAATTTTATGAAAGCCTTTAAAGGTGAGGGGGACTTCTTCTTGATTGTTCATATTAAATCTCCTTAAATTAGAGGGGTTCTGATTACTTCTAATTAGATCAGAATTTTTTCGTAGGAGATATCCAATAAAAACATGAAAGGGTAATTTTAAAGGTTATTTGGGAGAGAAAATAAAAAAAGACCTTTCACTCTTTGAGAGGTCAAATTTGCAAGATTTTTTTAGCGGATCCTCGCTTCTTCGAGCCAGGTGGTCGCGGATCAAGTTTGCGTTCACGAACAATTCGTTCCCAACTTGGTCTAGAAAGTGCTTTCTTCAGAGGACATTTGGCTAGATAATCATTGAAAACTTCATCGTACTTGGCTTGTGGATGTACTTTCCAATAAGCACGTGCTAGCTGAATCACAAAATTAGCTGTTTGAGTTCCCTCACTCATAAGATGGGGATTACTTTCTGAGTCGTGTTGAGGGGATTCTGTCATATTATAAAGTTGCATATGAACATGTCGTCGGAAGGATCTCAAGAATTCTTCGTAATCTCTACGATGAACCTGTTTTTCAATTGGCAGGAACACAGATATTGAGTCACTATATGGTTCAGATAGCTTTTGACAAAATGCTACATGAGCAAATTGAAGAGTCTCTTGCTTGCTCTTTTCCCAGGCTGCATTCCATGCTTGTTCTCGAATTATATTCCACCTACCAGTAAAGCGTTTTAAGGGAAGCGGAGCAGTAGGCGCACTGTAGCATTGTTCTAAGTCCATAAATCTTTTCCAGCAGGAATCAAAATTTAGCTCAGCCAAGTTTCGCATGGTTTGTCGTTTTTGATAACTGTTTCGACCAGGGATCTCAAACTTATGTTCAAGGGTGTAGCCCAAAGGTGAAAATAGTGATGAGAGTGCTTCATAATGTACTTTAAGCTCTCGAGGAGGCTTTAATTTTTGCTTCAAGATCTTTCGCAGGATCTTTGTCAAAGATTCTCTTTCTCCCGATTTATAATGTGTTACTTTTTGACGAATCGCTATTTTGTCTTTTGAGGGAGAGAAATGCTTAGCGATATTAATTCCTCTTTCTATGTTCGACTGGGCTCTCCGAAAAATCTGCGGGATCTCTTCAATAGGACGGAAAAAGGAGGTGCGGTGATGAAATTTGTTCTTTGATTCATCATCATCTCTATCTGTTTTTTCTTGAAAAAAAGCCTTAATAGCAGAAGGGCTAGAAGAAATGAAACCGAAGGCTCGAAATTCCCACATGGCACAACTTAACCGATTATGAAGAGAGGAAGATAAAGTCTCTCTTGGATATGTGACCATTCTTTTAGTGTACACCAACTCCTTTCTAGTTCTATAACTGCGATGGTATTGCCAGATCTTCTTCCAATTATATTCATGGTAATCAAGAGAAAGGGTGCAAAGCTCGGCTTGCTGAGTTAATACATCTGTTTCTATTTGTCCTATAAGATCCTTGAAAAAGGGGTGTGCTCGCATTTGCACTATGAATTGGATAAAAAGGGCATAGAACACCTCATCTTGACGGCTTTCAAGAATTCGATCACATACCTCATCAAAAGCCTTATGGAACAAAAGAGGATCTTGTGGTAGAAGAATTGTCATAAAGTTGCCTCTGGGTTTTCTATGAGGTTGTTGCTAGTTTTTTGAAGGACTCGGGCAATGTGCTCTTTGCTAAAATGAGCATATCTTTTGGTCATAGTAGGCGAGCGATGTCCTAAAATTTCCATCAGTTCTCCTTGGGTGGCACCATTCATAGCTAGGTGTGAAGCACATGTGTGTCGAAGGTCGTGAAAATTGAAGCCTTCTTCAATTTGGGCATCTCGCAGTGCCTTATCAAACGCTTTTCTAATCATAGAAGGGGGGTGTCTTCTTTCTGGATTTTTTGCTGGAAACAGATAGTCTTCAGGTGTTTTTGGGTTGTCTAATGCGTCTAAATAGGAAGAGACTGGGCTAGGAATTGGTATTGATCGGCTATCACCGTTTTTTGTTGTCTCCAGAGTAATGAATCCATTTTGGAGATGCTTCCAACGAATATTTACGATCTCACCGAAGCGCAAACCCATTGAGGATGCAATGAGTACCATTCCATAGAGATATGGATTGCGGCTTTGTTTACAGCAATCAAGGAGCCGATTAAGTTCATCGCGATTAAGGAATCGATTGCGTCCTTTGTTCTCTTTGAGTTTTGTCACTCGTCTAAATGGGTTGTCTGTAATCCACTGCCACTCTTGATAGGCTAAAGTGAATGCTCTGCTTAAGCTAGAGAAGTACCGATTGACTGTTGAATTTGTTCTTTGAAGCTTACGTGATGTCATGCCATTCAGAAGTTCTTCTCGCGCCTCAGCCAGAAGTCCAGAGGTAATGTTCACCAATACCCTTGTGCCATATCGCTCTCTCCACCAATTCAAATGAGGGATCTGATCTTTAAGACGCCCAGGATACTTGTTGAGGTGTAATCGGATATATTGGTCTATAAGATCATTAAGCGTTAACTTGCGTGCTTTATTATCTGGAACCTGCTTGCCTTCAAGAAGAGCACTCTCAGTCTTTCTAACCCAATTCTTGGCTTCAGTAAGGGTCTTAAATGACTCTCTATGATGTTTACCCAGTCCTCTTCGTACTTCAGCATGATAAGTTACAGAACCATCTTTTTTAACGTATTCGCGAATGCATCTATAGCTGTCTTTTTTCATGATACCACCTGAATGATCAAGCTAGAACATTTTTGAATAAAAGGGAATCGGATATTAAATCCGATGCTCAAAATCGTTTTTCCTAGGGAGAGAAGCGGTAAAATGGCGTAAAATGACTTGATTTTCCGCATTTTTTCCGCATTTGAGGAAACAATTGACAGGGAAAGAAAATTAAAAATTTTGAAAAGCTGAGTTTGGAACAGCTGTTCTAGTTGATTCCAGGCACTTGCGGAAAAACCGCGGAAAAATGACTGATTTGGGAGATTTTGCATAAGTACCTCTGATTACAAGTTAATGTTTCAGAGTTACTTAAAGAAATGGGGCAACCTGGACTTGAACCAGGGACCGACGGGTTATGAGTCCGCTGCTCTACCGCTCATGGCACATTAACAGCCAATTAGCCTATCAGTTTTTTAAGAATGAGCTGTTACCTTAAACGATGGAGGCGGCGACTTTCGACAGGGGGATTGTTTCTAATTGAGACTTTTCTATCCAACTGGCCCCTTGGACATCTTCAAGATGAATAGAATCCTGATAGTTTGCCGCATCAAACCGGGTTACTTTATAAATTAGGCAGGTGTGGTGGAGGGAAATGGGATCGGACCCTTCAATATAATCGACAGCAAAGGCTATATTCAGCGCGGGTTTTGCATCCAAAATAGCGATTCCGGTCTCCTCTTTTACTTCCCTAAAAAGGGTTTCAAAAATAGTTTCTCCATGAATAGGCCTACCCCCCGGTAGATCCCACTTCCCCCAATAGGGACCTCTCGTTTTCTCCACCAAAAGGATTTTGCCCTCCTTTTCAATGATCGCATAAATACCGAGGTGAAATTTGTCTATTTTAGGTTTTTGAAATATGTCTTGTTTGATTTCACGCTCCATACAATTCCCGGCTTTGCCTCACCCCATCAGCAGATTTTTTGATAGGAGCATACCTTTTACAAGGCTTCGGATAAAGCCAAAAAACCTCACCAATCCATCATCCTGTTGGCAAAAGATAGTATCTTAGAGGGTCTCCATGGGAAAAAAATCTTTTTTTTCGATTCTCATCTCATCAAAACACTTTATCTAAAAACGGGATCACCTTTTTTTCATAAAGAAGTTGGTGGAGAGTTGTTCTTGTGCAAACTGTTTTCGGATGGGATCGAAGTGGGTAGTGGGTACCATGCGGGCTTTTCCGACGCTGAACACGTTAAGTCCACACTCGCCGAGCCAGGTGGGGGAGGGGAGCTCTTTGGTGAGGGAAAGTTTTGCTATCTCTTGCACTTTCGAGGTGCAGATATCCCGCTTTCTCAACCGCATTTCCAATTCAAAAAAAGGTGTTTTGAAGTGTTTGTAAGCCATAGAGCCTAACCGCCCGCGAAAAAGCTCGTGGATCCGTTCAACTATGCTGGTTTTGACCTCAGAGTTTAGGGAGCATTCAGCATCCTGGCAAAGGCGAAAATAGGCTGCATCTAGTAACGGGAGCGCTTCTTGGGTGAGCTGGGTCGCGCTCGGATTGACCGAAAACCTGGTTATAGCCTCTTCATAGAGAAGGATGGGGTGTAATTGTTCTGATTTGGATGCCAGCCATGTGACTTTTTTCGCCATATCTGACTCTTTCCAAAGGGCGGTCAAAACCTCAGGGAATGCACCTTGAGAAAGGGAATGGTCGATACTTGGGCAGTCTAGATCTACTTTCTCCTCAGACTCCAGCAAGGCCTTCAGATTTTGTTTATCTGCATGTTTTAGCAAAAATCCAAGAACGTTGCTTGGCAGCAAAAAAACCAGCGGACCCATATGCAACCCTGAAATTCCCATCAAGTTAGACAAGAACCGGTCAATCTTAAATCTTTTTTAAGAATAGTGCAAAGAGAATGACCGCCATCTGCATGGTTATTCTCTTTTTACTAAAAGCCCATTCGCATTTTCTGTGTAGTGGCTATTTCTTTGAAATACATTCAACGCTATGCCGTGACCAATCTTGTGTCTGATGTTCTTGTGAACAATACCTGGCTTCTTGACATCGGGCACATTTAAAAGCTGCGTCTGTGACCATACATGTATCCAGTGAACATGGCTTTTTTTTGTAGGAGGTCTTTAGAACTTTTGGATCCATGTATATCACAAAAACATTTTCCGAACCCAGAGGAAAACCCTCAACTGTATAGGGTCCGTATTGTCTTGTGTGATTACCT
>VGMG01000025.1 GCA_016866495.1 Chlamydiota bacterium
ATGTCAGTAAGAACTGCGCGGTTCATCCAGTAGAATGTTCCAATTAGGACAACGCCGGCCAAGATAACAAAAGCCATCAAGACTTTAAGCATCAAACCTGTGGATTCAAAACGGGCTAAACCAAGGCTACTAATCCACTGGGATACAAAGATAATTGCAGGGCCAGATAGTAGGAGACCAAAGTTTCCGATGAATCCGAACATTCCGTAAAAACGGCGCGATTGTTTTACTGGTGTGATTGAGTTAGCAAATGCCCAGAAAAGAAGAGACAATACAGCGCTACCCCAAAGTTCTGAAAGGATGTAGAATGTTGTATAAGTCCAGTTACCGACTAACGGGATCAACCACTTGAAAACAGGGTAAGAGGCTTGAAGCGATTGGATGGTCTCAAGGCTCATGTGGAGCGTCCCAACGTGCGGGTAGATAAAGTAGGGGAACAAACCAAAGAAGATTAAGAAGGGGAGGGCGGTGACGTAGAAAAGCCCTTCACGCTTGAAGATGTTCGCGGCCTTTGTATACAGGATCATGAAAAGGACCGCCGAAATGGTCACTCCGATACCTTTAGCGAAAGCAAGGCTTTCTGCTCCGGCGCCCGGTGCGTTTACGAGGATCGCGTCTTTTGTGTCCCGCAAAACTGTGTAGATGAACAGAATGCAGAACATCATGATGCCCATAGGTAAAAACTTTTTAATTTCGAAAGAGTGGATAGGCCAGAGCAGCTTGCGCCATCCGGTAAACTCTTCCGTCGCTTGTTGAGACATATGTTTCCTTTGTTCTTAAACTAGCCCTAGTAAAAATTTATTTAATGTGTGCCCGGTTAAACCGGCGACCGACTAGGGGGGTATTATCAGACAACTATTTTACCCTCTTTTGGATTTAATGCAAGGGGCGAATAGGTAAAAAAATAAAACCCGATCTTTAGGAGGAAAAGATCGGGTTTAAAATAATTTTTCTATCTTTTAGGAATGCGCAAAGACAGCCTCAACATAGCTTTCCCAAAGAGTCTCTTCGACTCTCTCCTGGCGGATGGATTGAATAAGCTCTTTTTTAAGGCTCGTCAAAGATTTTTTTGGAGTCAAAAGGGCAAGGATTTCTTTCGCATTTGCATTTCTAGCCAGTGCGATCATCTGCTCGATTTGGGTCCGATTCAGGTGTGGGTAATCTTTTTTCTTGCGACTGCCCCTTGGAGCCCTTTGTTTAGGCGAAACGCTTGAGGGGGCAGTTGGAGAGAGGATAAATTTTTCTATAAGTGTTGCAAGCTCTTTTGGTTCACGACGTTTCATTTTTTTTAGGGTAAAATGGTGCATATACCCTCCGGTCGTCATTGGAATATACTTGCAAAGCTCATTCTCTTTACGCGCGCCAACCTTCTTAATAGCTCGTGCAACGACTGCTTCGAAGTCCTCAAGCGCTTTTGCCTCGGATTTGTTTTCCTTAGTGTAGCTCATGCCTTAAAGTCCTACTTCTTATTGTTATAATCAGCCTGAAAGGGTTGATTCTCTTGATTTACCTATTTTAAAAGTAATATTTAACATACGACAGTTTCTAAAGCAAGCAAAATTAAAATTTAAACTTGTATCAATAAATAAAAATTTTTTCACTTGAAGACTGGCTTTGATTTAAAAAAAATTATTTACACTATAAATGATTGTTTTTCTTGATTTGATCGTTTAATATAAACCCCTTCATGAGGTTGAATATTTTGAACGGGGCTCAAGGGGCTTCTAACATAAAGAAATTAGTTGCAGTTGCTGCCGGTAAGGGAGGAGTGGGTAAATCTACTGTTTCGGCCGCGTTAGCTCGATGTTCTGCTTTAAGGGGTTTGAAGGTGGGTGTTTTAGACGCCGATGTTTACGGTCCATCTATGCCTCTTTTATTTCCCGCAGATCAAGCTCCTAATGTACTAGATCAAAGAATACAGCCGGCATTAAGTGGTAATATTAAAGTGGTTTCGATCTCCCATTTTGGTCTTGTAGAGAAAGCCACTGCTTTTAGAGCGCCCGTGGTCAACATGTTCTTACAGCAGTGTATACACAAAGTGGATTGGGGCGACTTAGACATTCTTTACGTCGATTTTCCGCCAGGAGTGGGGGATGTGCATCTTTGTTTACTACAAGAGTGGGCTTTTTCGGGAGTTGTTCTTGTAAGTTTGGCGAATCGGCTGAGCAAAAGTGATGTGGAAAAAGCTGCCAGTTCTTTTGTAGATATGGGAGTTCCGGTCCTTTGCGTTTTGGAGAATATGGCGCATGTAGAGGCACCTCATCAATTTATAGAGCCCCTATTTGGGAAAGTCGATTTGAAGTCATTGGTTGAAAATACCAATGCGGCCCTATATAAAAAAATCCCGTTTGACCCCAAGCTTGCTTCCCTTTTTGATAGTTCAGAAAATCCATTTATGCAATCTAAGCTGAGCCCTGCAGCTGAGGCTTTTTTGTCTTTTGAAGAGGAGCTTTTAAAGCTTTTGGATAACTCTTTACTTCCTCAAGTCTATACTCAAACTCTGGAGTGGCAGACATGAAGGAGTTTCTTATAAAGATGCAACAAATTAGCCCATTCATGATTGAATTGACGTATAGCGATGGTGTGGTAAAAAAGCTTCGACTTGAAACAATTCAAAAAAATTGTGGTTGTTCTAGATGTAAGGGAACGCAACCTGCGATATCGACCGACTTAGGGGTTTCTAAAGTTACTACAGTAGGGCGATTTGGGCTAAAGTTTTATTTTCTTAAGGGATGTCAGCAGGGGATTTACGGTCATCAACAATTGAGGGATATTCCATGCGATTGTTGAAAGCTTTTTGGATTATTCCATTATTATCCCTTCTTTGGTTTCGCTCTGCGCCCAATACATATTCGGAATTGCAGCGATGGATGGAGCCAAACACTAAAAAGATTCACGTTTTGGCTACAACGAAAATGTGTGCAAGCCTTGTAGAAAAAATAGGCGCAAAAAGGGTGCACGTATGGACTTTAATTGATGAGGATTTGGATCCGCATAGCTACCAATTGGTTAAAGGAGATAGAGAAAAATTTCGACGAGCTGATTTGATTGTGGCCAACGGGTTGCATTTAGAGCATGGCAGAAGCTTAAACAATCTTTTGAAACAGAGCAAAACTCTGTTTTTAGGAGATCGTATAATGGAGCAATCCCCGGAACTTTTTCTGCCGATGGATGAAGGGATAGATCCCCATTTTTGGATGGACGTCTCCCTTTTTAGTAGGTCTGTTCCCTTGATTGTCGAGGCATTACAACAAAAAGATCCAGCTCACAGCGAGGAGTATGCTCTTCGGGGTGGGGCTCTTTTATTGGAGCTCGATCAACTGGATCATAAAATTCGGGTCAGGATGTCGAAAATTCCGCTTGATAAAAGATATTTGGTCACAAGCCACGACGCATTCCAATATTTTGCAAGGCGCTATCTGGTCGATAACGGTGCTTTAGGGGACTTTAAAGAGCATTTTTTTGCACCTGAAGGCATTTCCCCCGATGGTCAAATAGGAGCTCTGGATATCCAGAAGATTATTCATCATGTTGTAAAAAATAAAGTTTTGGTGGTTTTTGCTGAGTCAAATATTTCTAAAGACTCGCTGAATAAAATTTTGGAAGCATGCCACGTTCAGGGGGTTGAGCTCCGCTTGTCAAAAACAGACCTTTACGCAGATTCCATGGGCGAAGAATCCTACATAAAAATGATGGATCATAATTCTAAGGTCATTCAACAAGAGCTTTTCCCTACATCTTGGGATGAGTAGAGAAATTTTTGGTTTTACTTATGACAAAAAAGACTATTGAGCTGGAGAATTTAAGTGTTTATTACGGTAAAAGGTGCGCTATATGGGACATGAATGTCACCTTTCAAAGCCACACTTTAACAGGAATTTTAGGACCCAATGGTTCGGGTAAAACTACCTTGGTCCAAGCTATTTTAGGCTTAATCCCAATTACATCAGGAACGGTCCAGCATACAGGCGCTTCGATTGCTTATGTACCTCAAAAAAAAGAGATGGATTTGGATTTTCCTATCAGTATTTTAGATCTTGTTTTGATGGGTGCCTATCACCGGCTTAGTTGGTTAAAATGGTACAATAAAAACGAGCGTTCTAGAGCTTTGCAAATTATGGAAAGCTTGGGCATTCAACATATCAAAGATAGGCAGATTCAAGAGGTTTCGGGTGGTCAATTACAAAGAGCTATTGTGGCTCGTGCGCTATTACAAGACGCAGATTTTTATATTCTTGATGAACCGTTTACCGGGATTGATTTTGCAACAGAAAAATTACTTATTACCCTTTTTCGAGAGCTAAGAGACAAAGGAAAGGGTGTTATTTTAGTCCATCATGATTTATCGAATGTCCAAGAAATTTTTGATGAAGTGGTGATGGTCAACTCAAGGCTTGTTGCAGCTGGGGCTACAAAGCACGTTTTTAATGCGGATTCGGTAGAGAAAACCTATGGAGATAAGAACTCTCTTTTAGAAGAGGCGAGCCTTTTGTTTGAAAAAGTCCGTAAAGGAAAAACCTGATGGGCTTTACTTTTATCGATTTTTTTGTTCATCCCGTACTACAAGCTTCAACTTTTGCAACTCTACTTTTGTCGATTTTTTGCTCTTTATTAGGCTGTGTTCTTTTTGTACGACGAAAGGCGCTTTTGGCAGAAACTTTATCTCATGCAGCTTACGTAGGGGTTTTGTTGGGGCTACTTTTTTTAGGGTTGGATTTCTTGGCTGGAACCTTTAGCTCATTACTTGGTGTGGCTATCCTTAGTTTTCTAGAAAAAAGATTTCGTTTATCTCAGGATGTAGCTTTATCTGTTACTTTGGCTGTTTCTTTGGCTTTAGGGACTTTTTTTGCCTCTATTACACAACTTTACTGGCCTATAGCCTATAAACAATCGCTAATTTTTCTTTATGGGCAGGCTGCAACTATGTTGAACGTGCATGTTTTGTATTTTTCAGCGATCTCTTTATTCGCTATAATGATTGTCTTTTTAGGATACCGGATAATTTGTTGGAGCTCTTTTGACCCTCAGTTTTTTAGCGCTCAAAAAATCCGATTTCGCTTGTTTGAAATTTTGCTATTTGTTCTCCTATCTTTTTCTGTTGTGATTGGATCTCGGGCCTGCGGCATTATGCTTGTAAGTGGTATGATGATTGCTCCTGCAATATTTGCTCGCTCATTTACCCACCACTTTGGGAAAATGCTCTTTTTAGCCTCCTTGATGGGTGCGTTTTGTGCTTTAATCGGAAATTTCCTCTCTGTAGGTATCCCACAAACATTTAATGTAGAGCTTACCATTCCTACTGGACCGCTGATTTTGATTACTTTGGCTTTGGTAACGGCGCTCTCACTATTTTTCTCTCCAAAAGAGGGCTATTTGGTCAGAATCGTTCGCGCATTCAGGTTCTTTTTGAAAATCCAGATTGAAAACGCTCTTAAAGATCTCTACAAAAAGAGAAAAATACGCCTTTCAATGAGCTTCATATTAGGGCTACTCGGAATGCAAAAAAACGGGTTTCTTACAAAAAAAGGGGAGCAAAAGGCTCAAAATTTAATCAGGCTACACAGGCTTTGGGAATTGTACCTATCCAAAGAGCTTGGAATAACGGGATCCAGAGTCCATGAAAGTGCTGAGGAGATGGAGCATATTCTCGATGCAAAAATGGAAAATAGGCTCACTGAATACCTCAACAATCCAACCCATGACCCCCATAATAAAGAGATACCCCAGAGGATCGATTCATGGATGTAAACCCTTACTGGAACAAAGATTTTTTCGAGTCTACGATACTATTGCTCAAAAGAGCTGTTTTATGGATCTCTGGGTATTTGCCAACAGATATGCTTGTTGAAGATGATGTAGCTTTCATGGCTTTAATTGGTGTGGGCTTTTCTTGTGTTTTTTCGGGTGTATTTCTTGTTGTAAAAAGAATGACACTTGTGGTTAACGCTCTTTCGCATACGATCCTTTTAGGGATTGTGGCATCGGCTCTCATACTTGTTTCACGAGGGATGAGCCCTTTTTCTACGACCGGTTTTATTCTTGCTGCCTTTTTAGCGAGTTTTATCACGATGGCAAGTACAAATGTTTTGGTAAAAATATTTCGTGTGCAACCTGAAGCGGCCATAGGTTTCATGTTCACAACTCTATTTGCGATAGGAGTTCTTTTTTCGACGCTGTTTTTTAGAAATACTCACCTGGGGGTAGAGGCGATTTTTGGGAATCTTGACGCCGTGGAGCAGAATGACCTTCTCCAGATTTTTTTTGTCGCCGGATTGAATTTTTTGTGGATGTTTCTTTTTTTTGGAAGGTTACGGTTTATTCATTGCGACGGTTCATTTGCTAAGGTTATGGGGCAGAAAACTTTTTGGATGGATGCAACCAAGTTTTTTATTACCGCTTTAACGATTGTAGGGGGATTTCAGTCGGTAGGAGTAGTGATTATCATGGCCTTTTTTACTCTCCCAATACTTATCGCTCGGCTTTTTGGCCCTTTTTTGAAGAAAATTCTTATTATAGGTTGCGGGGTAACTCTGGTTTCTGCCCTGGTTTCTGTGGCTATAGCTAGAGACATTTTGACCCATTATGCAACAGCTGTTTCTACGGGAGCTGTTTCGGCTTTAGTTCTTTTTATTGCTTACATAGTGCTCGGATTGACCTATTTCAAAAAAGCGGGTAAACTCGAGCATTCATGAAAAAAATAGCCCTTTTTGGATCTACAGGTAGTATCGGGAAAATGACTTTGGAGCTAGTGGAACAGTTCCCGGAGGAATTTTCTATCCACTCTTTGGTAGCCCATAAGTCCACCGATCTTCTCGTGGAGCAGGCTAAAAAATTTCGACCTCATCTTGTAGTGCTTTATGATGAAAAAGAGGCAAGAAAAGCCAAACAGCACCTGACTATACCTGTTTTATCTGGTAAAGAGGGTCTTGTCAAAGCTCTAGAGGGTGCCAATGTCATGGTGCAGGCGATGTCCTCTACGATAGGCATCGAGGCTACTATTGAGGCTGCAAAAAAAAAGATTTCTATTGCTATCGCTAACAAAGAGACGATCATCGCAGCCGCCTCCTTACTAAAGCCTCTTAATCCCACTCTTAGACCTATTGACTCTGAGCATAGCTCACTTTTTAAACTCTTTGAACACTTTAGACCCATAAAAGCGACGATTACAGGTTCAGGGGGCCCTTTTTTAAAAAAACCGATAGAAGATTTCTCAAAAATAACGCTTCAAGAGGCACTTCAGCATCCTAATTGGTCTATGGGATTACACAATACAATCAATTCCTCTACGATGTTTAATAAAGCACTCGAGGTGATGGAGGCTTTTTATTTATTTGGGGTTGCTCCTGAGGCAATTATCGAGCCCTCTAGCCGAATTCATGCTTTTGCCGACTACCAAGATGGAATGACCCAATTTGTAGCTTATCAGCCCGACATGAGGATTCCTATTCTCCACGCTTTGGGTTTTGATAAGAATTACCCTTTTCCGTTTAAAAAGCCTCTTGATCTAAAAGCCATAGAGTTTTTTGAAATAGATTCGAGTAGATTCCCCCTTTTTCCATTAGCTTATGATGCTATCCAACACCAATCAGCCCCTCTTTTTTTGTTGTTTTTAAATGAGTTTCTCATTGAGGACTTTTTGAAAGGGAAACTGAGCTGGCTAGAGATGCAGCATAAACTTTTACAAGGATATGACTCCTTACCGCAATTTTCGATTGATTCTATTGAGGCAATCGAAGAACTTAAAAAGATTACTAAGAGTATACATACATGCATTACCTCAACATCCTGTACGGTCTTTTAGGCCTGAGTTTTTTGGTCTTCATTCATGAGCTGGGGCATTTCCTTGTAGCCAGATATTTCAAGATGCGTGTGGAAACTTTTAGCATCGGTTTTGGGCCAACTCTGTGGGCAAAAACCCATAACGGTGTACTTTATCGGCTTGCCCTCATTCCGTTTGGGGGATACGTAAAGGTACAAGGGATGGATGAGGAATCTCAAGAAGAGGGCAGCTACTATAAAAAAAGGCCCTATCAAAGACTTTTGATGGTTCTTGCAGGCCCTGTAATCAATTTGATTTTTGCTTTTTTAGGTTTTTGTTTTATCTATTTTTGTGGCGGGTTTTACCGTACTTCGGTCGATTCTTCTAAACTCATTGGTATGGTTGACCCTGCATCTGAACTATACCAGAAGGGAGTTCGTCCTGGAGATGTTCTTGAATCGATCAATGGAAATCCTGTCATAGGTACAAAAGATCTTTTTTTTCAGGCTATTCTCAATGCTCCGACGAGTGTTGTGAATGGGATATCGGTAAACTATCTAGCAGGGACTAAAAGTCCGTTTTCAGTAGAGATCGAGCCAAAAAAAGTGAATTTTAGAGGAGTAGAGCTGAACACTATTGGATTGAATGGGTTTGCCTCTTATTTAATATATGATTCTAAGCGTATCAAAGGTCCCGCTATGCTTGCGGATTCACCGATGAAAGACTCTGGAATTATGGATGGGGATCGCTTGTTGTGGGTAAATGGGGAGCTTGTCTTTTCAAGAGAACAGTTACAAAATCTTTTGGCAGAGAAGAAAGCTTTTTTGACTATTCTTAGAGACCATAAAATTTTACAGCTGAAGGTTCCAAAAATACTTCTCTCAAATATTTCACTCACATCTGAAGAAAAAGAGGAGATCAACGATCTTCGATTTGAAGCTAAAATTTCAAGTGGAGAAGACCTAGAGTTTATTCCCTATTTGATTGACCATGATGGTATTGTTGTATCAAACTTTCAAAAAACTCAAGAGTCGACCTTAAAACCTCATGACCGAATACTGGCAGTAGATGGGATTAAAACAGTTTTTGGGGCTGATGTACTCCAGCTTTTGCAAAAAAAGCATGCTGTGATGATTACAGCTCATGGATCCTATAGCCCACTTGAACAAAAAGGGACCGATAATCAATTTTTCTCTGAGGTGAAGTTTAAAGATTTAGATCGCTTAATTTCTCAAATAGGGGTGCAAAGCCCAGGTTTTGAGGTGGGTAATCTAAGACTTTTAAAAAGCGTTGTTCCGATGGAGGTAGAGCATCAGGGGAATAAGTTTTATAGGCTTGGAATCTCTTTAGTGGATCGGCAGGTGCGCGTCAATCCGAATCCGTTTGTCCAGTTTAAGTCCTGTGTTGGTGAGATCTCAAAACTTCTTGGGCATTTGACACATGGAGAACTCAGTCCAAAACACTTGAGCGGACCGATAGGAATAGTGGGTGCGATGCAGAAAGGGTGGTCAGAAAGTTTCAAAGATGGAGTTTTTTGGCTCTCAACCATAAGCCTGAATCTTGGGGTCATGAATCTTTTGCCATTACCGGTGCTTGATGGAGGGCATATCGTTTTTAATCTTTACGAAATGCTCTTTAGAAGAAGAGTCGATAGAAAAGTGATGGAACGAATTTTCGTCCCCTTCGTTTTCTTACTCATAGGTTTTGCTATTTTCGTCACTTTTCATGACATCATGAAGATTTTCGGAATGCTAAAGTTTTAGCTCTAAAATTTAGAAAGAAAATTTCACATTCTTACTTGATTCTAACTTGTCGTAGAGCTAGAATGATCGTCCTTAGATAATCCAAGTTTTTAAGGCTTATGTTCGTAGCTCGAGTTCTTCTTGTTTTTTTAGTGCCACTCTTTTCTTTGTGTGCAGCTTCCAAGGAAATTACTTTCTCGCTTTACATCTATTTAAATGGTGTCGAGCTTGGTATCTACGACATTCCTTACAACCTTAATGGAGCTTTGAATTTAGATTCCAACGGGTTTCGTAAGGCGATTTATCCTTATCTTAATGATGTCGGAGTTGGCGAGATGAACGAATTCTTGTATGGGCAAGGTTCTATTTTCTCAACAATTGAAGAGGACAACTACAGTACTCCTCTTGCGGATGATCCTGGCGAGATATCGATCGATTATGACGACGCAGCAAAAGTGCTTTATGTTTGGATGCCCGACGTGTACTTGAATCAAAGCTTTATGGATAAAAGGGCACAAGAGGCTCACGTTCCATTAATCAAGTCTGGCAAAACAAGCGGCTATTTGAATATTACCTATGGCCACAAAATTTTTCACAAATATTACCGTGAATTGAACGTTCCACAAAACCAGGATTTTGCAAACCTCGACCTATCTTTAAATGTTAAGGATGTTGTTTTCCAGGGGTTTTTATATGCTGCGTCCACAAACCCGGGAATCATCAATCGGGGAAATTTGATTCTTACGAAAGATTTTGAAGAGATCAAAGCACGTTTAGCCGTTGGAGACCAGGGGAGTTATAGCTTTGGTTTACAAAATTCGATCCCACTATTAGGAGCATCATTGTGTAAAGGGATGAATGTTTTTGTGAATCCAACAATTTCCTCTGCATCGCGTAACGAATTTTTCCTTAATGCGCCGATGAAGGTCGAGGTCTATATTGACGGAATTTTATATCAAACAATGGAATTGCCTGCAGGACCACACCTATTGCAAAATTTCCCGATTATTCAGGGTTTGAACAATGTGAAATTGAAAATAACAAACCCTATTGGCCTGGAGCAAACGATATCGTTAAACTCTTTTTATGAGCCGAACTTATTACCGACACATGAATTGGAATATTTTCTGACCGCAGGATTTCC
>VGMG01000026.1 GCA_016866495.1 Chlamydiota bacterium
AGTGGATTTTTGCGTCTTCCGAAGATGTTTGCGCCGAACTTGCGAGCAATTCGATTTTTTGGGCCGCGATAACGAGCCATAGTTCTCCTAACTGTCTGACGTATCGAAGCTCCAATATTACGGATTGCCAAGTTTTTAAACAAGTAAAAATCGGGATGTGGTACATTCATTGTCGATTTTCAGGACTTTTTTTATGCACACAGCCGATGATATTAAAGTACTCGCATACTACGCTATCACCAAAGTCGATGATCCTCAGAAAGTTATTAAGGAACACAAAAGTTTTCTTGAAGAATGCCAAGGGAAGGGGCGTATCTACATTTCGGAAGAGGGGATCAACGCTCAGTGCTCAGTGTCAAAAGAAAATTTGGAAAATTACCGTTCTTTCGTTCTAAAAAATTTTCCACAAGCCGACATTAAGATCCACGACCATCCGGTGCATCCTTTTGCCAAACTCATCGTGAAGTATCGTCGCCAACTTGTAGCGATGGATAAAGAGGTAGACCCTTTACTGCAGGGGGTACACCTCGATGCTGCCGATTGGGAGAAAATGATCAAACAAAAAGATGACAACACAATCATCATAGATACTCGTAATGATTATGAGTGGAAGGTGGGCCATTTTGAGGGGGCGCTCTTACCGGAGTTGGATCAGTTTCGTGAATTTCCTGAGTATGCCGAAAAACTTAAAGAGCGCTACGACACGGACAAAACCCAGGTGATGATGTATTGTACGGGGGGAATCCGCTGTGAGCTTTATTCCTCTTTGATGTTAAAATTAGGTTTTAAAAAGGTCTATCAGCTCAAAGGCGGGATCATTCGCTACGGTCTAGAGAATGGAAATAGGGCATGGAAGGGAAAATTATTTGTCTTCGATGACCGGATGGTAATCCCCATAAGCAAGGACGAGGCCGAGCCGATTGCCGAGTGTCAATTTTGTAAAAAAAGTGCTGATTCCTACTATAACTGTGCAAATATGGATTGCAATTCCCTTATTCTTTCGTGCCCGGAGTGTATTGAGTTAAAAAAAGGTTGTTGTTGTCAAAATTGTCTCGAAACTGGCAGGGTTAGACCCTTTTCTTTAGAAACTGTGAAAACTCCTTTCAGAAAACTCTCTTTTGAAGAAAAACAACGCCTGTCTAGTAAAGAGCCAATTGGCGCATGAAATACACGCTTTTGAAGGGCTTAGATCCCAAAAAAACGGCATTTGCAATCCAGCAAGGTGATAAAGTCACGCAGGTTGAGGCCAAGCGGGGGTTAGAGACCCTTCGCTCTCTTACCTCTAAAGGTGAGCTATCCCTTGGAGGTAAAAAATTACTTTTTGACCCGTTTGTGACTTTTCAAGTTCTCTTAGAGCTTCATGAGCGGGCTGTTCACCCCTTTTTTTTGTATAAAAATCAGAAAATTCCTTTTCACCTTTGCCCCTTGATTTTGCACGGAACTTTAGACCTTTTTGTATATGAGGGTTTGATTCGCCATTTTGAGGGGAGCTTTCGGAAAATGGAGCGTTTTTTTTCATCGATTGTGGAGCTTTCAGATAAAGAACTTGAGGATTTTACGGAAACCTATCTCCCTTTTTCAGAAGGAGGGCCAAAAGTTGAGATTGTTCAGGGGCTTATAAAAGAAGTGGAGTTGTTGGATTTCAAAGAGGCTACTTTTTCTATTTGTCTGACAGATGAAACGGGTGCTTTTATAGAGCCTCAAGTAAAAAACGGATCAAAAGAGGCAACCGAAAGATTCTATCAAGATCTTAAAGATGCAGGGTATGTTTTTAAACCGATGGGCTCCTCATCGTATTACTGTCCAACACATTTAGTGAAAGAGGCGCTCACGCTTTTGCACGCTATGGGTTACGAGGTGCTAGGGCCACAAAACACTCAAGTCCTTTTTTCGCAGGAATTTGAGACGAAAAAAGTCCTTAAAGAACATGCGTTGATTGTGCAAGGAGAGGTCCGATCACAAAAAAATCAATTCTCTTTCAAAGATGCTCTAGATGCTCAAAAAAAAGGGAAAGTCCTTTTAAAAGATGAATCTGCCTATCTTTTTTTAGACGATCCACAGCTGGAGGTGTATCAAAATCTTCCAAAAAAATGGGAAAAACAGAGCCTTGTAATTTCCCGCTTTTATGCTCCTGAATTACTTTCTAGACTGGATCAGATCGGTGTTGAAGGGCTCATTCCGCTAAATGAGGAGTCGATTTCCAGTGATTTTAAGGGGGAGCTTTTTGGTTTCCAAAAAGAGGGTCTCAACTGGCTTTTTTTTCAATACAATAACTACTTTGCTGCTTTATTGGCTGATGAGATGGGTCTTGGAAAAACGGTGCAAACGATCGCTTTTTTAAGCAAGGTCCTCATAGACAAAAAAGCACTTATTGTTGCTCCTTTAACTCTACTCACCCAATGGAAACAAGAGATCCAAAAATTTAATCCGGCTATCCAAGTCAAAATTTTTGAAAAAAATAAAAAAAACCTAGAGGCAGGGATAACACTGATCTCGTATCAGACGCTACGTTCTTGTATAGAGGAGCTAGAGTCTACCCCTTTTGAAGTTTTGGTCTTGGACGAGGCACAAAGCCTTAGAAATAAAAAAACAAAGGGCTTTGAAGCGGTAAAGCGCATGAATGCCCGATTTAAAATTGCTTTGTCGGGAACGCCGATAGAAAATCATATCCAGGATCTAATTAATCTTTTTTCGATACTCTTGCCCGATTTGGCCTGCGAAATGGATCAAAAGGATTTAGATCGCATCAAAAGTCTGACAAAGCCTTTTATTTTGCGACGGTTAAAAAAAGATGTCGTTAAAGAGATGCCGGAGAAAATGGAGCAGCTCATTTATGTGGATCTTTATGAGGATCAAAAAGAGTCCTATGATTTGTTGCGGCAAGATTACAAAAAAAAATTCGAGGAAAATCGCCAGCACGTTTTCTCTTTAATCACAAAATTAAGACAACATGTTTTAGCTCCAAAGCTTATCGATATAAACACCCCTTCTGCTAAATTGGATAGGGTACTGGATGATTTGATAGAACACGTTGTAAGTGATCAAAAGGTCCTTTTATTTTCTCACTTCTCTTCCCTTTTAGAAATTCTTAAAAAAGAGCTGTCGGAGGCTAAAATCCCCCTCTTTTACCTTGATGGCAAGACACAAAAAAGAGATAAAGTTGTCGATGAATTCAAAAATTTTTCGGGTGGCTGCGTTTTTTTGATGACTTTGAAGGCAGGGGGCGTGGGTTTAAATCTTGTAGAGGCCGATACGGTTATGCTTTTTGAGCCATGGTGGAATCCCCAAGCGGAAATGCAAGCAATAGACCGTGCCCATCGCGTTGGTCGCCAAAAACCGTTGATTGCAAGACGTTATGTGGTTTTGAATACTATTGAAGAGTATATGGAGACAATCAAAAGAGATAAATCTCAACTCGCTTCACAGATTATTGAAGAGTCAGAAATATCTTTGGAAATGTTGGAAAAGCTCTTCCAAGAACTCCTTTAGAAGGATATTTTGTTAGAATTAAGAAAAAATTTCTCACTCTAAATTTTTTCTTTTGCGAATCAACTCTACAGCTGCAATTTTCAAAGACTCTATGCCATCATCAAATCCAAGCTCTTTAAGCAACGAGTTAAGGTGGTTAAATTCGGCCACAAGCTGATCGTTCATAGATTCCAGAATCGCAATTTTTTTTTCTGTTTCTTCGTCCATTTTATCCCCCTTAGGGTTTCGCCTCAAAAAAGGGGGGCTGGGGGAGCCCCTCTCAAAGTTTTCTCACACTAGGGGCAGTTTAAAGCATCCCCTTTCCTTTTCTATATCATTTTTTAGTAAATTTGCCGAGAAAAAGGTTAAAAGACTGGAGAATAGGGGTTTAAAACAAAAAGGCCCCCAAAATGGAGACCTTTTTGTTTTTAGGTTTTAAGCCTTAATTTAGATCAATCGTTGCTAGCCAGCATTTCAAGGCGGCCGTTGAGATCATCAAAACGGGGCTTAGAGACTTTAGCTCCTTGGAAGAACCAGCTTGTTTTAGCCACTCCATCAATGTAAATGATGCTTGAGCCGTGTCTTTTGTTGTAAGCCCAGTTTGTCTCTTCAATAACGGTTTCCCCATCGACAAAACGTTTAGCGATACCGTGTTTGACACCTTGTTTGTAAGGAATCTCCTCGTATTTGCAGCCATTTTGAAACTTTGTAACAATCCCTTCAAGTAGACCGTTATGGTAATATTCTACAACAAGCGGCTCTCCTGTGTAGGCGAACTCTTGACGTTTCCCCTCTAAATCGCCATTTTCAAATGAAGCGATAAGTTTAGGGGTGCCATTAGCGTGGAATTCTTCTAAGTAAACAGTCTCTGTGTTACGGACGACCTCTTTTGAGAGAAGATCTCCATAGATGTTGCGTACTGTTTTTTGGCCGGAACCCTCTTCGATTCTAGATTCCACCTCGTTTTGTGGATTGTAGTATTCGGCAGAAATCAAAATAGATCCTACAAAATCCTCCTGGGAGCGGGGGCTGCCAGAATGGTACCAGGTGGTGACTTTAGTCTCCGTGGGAGAAGTGAAAAGCTCTTCCATGCTGGGAACGCCACGTACTGAATAAGTTACTCGACGTTTAAGTTCCCCCTTAGAATAAACTTCCAATTGATTTAATGTTTGGCTGTGCGGGTATGTCACAGTTCTTGGACCGTGGAGGCGCCCTTCCTCGAAACTTTCAGATACTGTAACACCGTTTTTCAAGGTTGTGACCACTTGTCCCGGATACTCATGCCCTTTCCAATCTTCGTAAGACACATCGTAGCCGTACTTGTGAATGTAACGTTGTGCGATCGCCTCTGCATCTTTATTTGATCCGCAAGAAGCCAACAATATAAAAGCTAATGCAGTCAAAGTAACACGCCGGTTCATGAAAAACCTCTTCATAATAGTTAGTTTGAAGAATGCTTGAAAGTCTTTATTTTCTTCAAGAGTTGATTTCATGTTGTAGCTTGTGGAGGAACTCTTGCATCGATTTATCTACCTCTTCTTGTGTTAAAGAGCGCTCAAAAGAGCGGTAGATCCAATGCATTGTAAGGTTATGCGTCATTCCATTTGGATCGGGATCGTAGATTCCTTTAAGACTGTAATCCTGCAGTAGCTGAGGGCGATTTTGTTGAATTAAAGCTTCGATAAAACCGTAACTGATCGATTTAGGAAGGACAAAAGTTGTATCTCTCTCTATTGAGGGGTAGGTTGTGATCGGTTTCATGTGGAATGTTTTAGGGGTAATATGCATTAAAGCCTCTAAAGAAAATTCCCCAAAATAGACCCTGCGCTTAATTCCAAAGCGTTTTAAAAGTTGCGGGTGGATTTCACCTAAGACCCCTATTTTGTTTCCACTTACCTCGAGATACGCCTGTCGATGGGGATGAAATTGTGGCAGGTGAGAGCCGATCGCTACGCTCTTTGTAGAGTGCAATTGGTCGAATAAAGTTTCGAAAACCCCCTTTAAATCTAAAAAGTCCGCATGGGTGGACTCCAAGGTCACGCTCACCATGGTCTGTTCTTTAAAATGGGATCCTTCTTTAAAGTAAACAGTTCCGATTTCAAAGCCCTCTAGTTCATGACAATTGTGGTTTTGATTATAGAGAACCGATTCAAGAGCACCATAGAGATGGGTGGTGCGTAAAATAGAGCGATCAGATAGCGCATTTTTCACCTCAATAGGAGAATCGGGGCTTAAAAGGTGTTCTTTGTTGATCAAAGAGGGCGTCATCATCTCCATGAGCCCTTGCTCAAGGAGTTTTCTTCTCAAAAGGCGTTTAAATTCAACATATGCATCTACAAGCGTATCGGAAAGAGGAATAGTGGTGGTTTTTTCAATCAATCGATCAAAACCTACTATTTTTATGACCTCTTCTATGAGATCAATCTCGGTTTTCAAGTCTGTACGGTAAAGGGGGATTTGAACCGTCAAAACGTGACTATTCTCTTCCAGAATTTTTGTATCTAGCTGCAAAAAGATTTTTTTTAATTCTTCTATAGAGGTTTTGATTCCCAGTAAAGACTCTACTTTTTGTAGATGCACCAAAGCTTTGTAGGGCTTATGGCTGATCGAGTGGACTTTTTGGGAAAAGGAGGCTGTAGCCTTTCCATAGGTAACGAGCAAATAGGTAGCATATTCCAGTGCTAAATCGACCGTTTCGGGATCGGTTTGGTTTTCAAATCTTTGAGAGGAGGGAGTGGAAAGACGCATTGTTTTTGCGGTGCGACGAATTGAGGTGGGGGAAAATTGTGCAGATTCGAGTAACACATTTTTTGTAGAATCGCTAACAGCACTTGATTTCGCTCCGATAACCCCTGCGATCGCTTCAACTCTATTTCCTGAGGAGATCACAATAGCGTGGGCAGGGATCTCCACATCAGAGTCTAGAAGAGTTTTAAAAGGGGCGTTGTGTGCCTGTAAACCTACATGAAGAGGGCCTAAAAGAAGATCCTCATCAAAAGCATGCATCGGCTGGCCTAACGCCATCTGGACATAATTTGTGACGTCTACGATTAAGTTTTTTGGTGTCATGCCGGCTGCTTTTAAACGGCGCTGCATCCAATCGGGAGAGGGTCCGTTTTGAACGCTATGAACAGCTCGAACGGAGTAGTTATAGACGTGCTCTTTGGCGTTTTCTTGAAATAAGACTTTCGGAGCGCTTAAAACTGGCTGAACCGCCTCCATTCTTGGGGAAGAGACCTCTATATCTAGAAATTGGCTTAAGAATCGGGCTACCCCGAGGATAGAGCGGGTATAACCTAAATCAGGAGTTTGACTGACCTCAAGGTGGAATTCATCAAAACTGTCGACTTCCAAGCCGCGCAAGGTCATTTCATCCGAGAGATTTTGTAAGGATATATCCGAAATATCTACAAATTCTTTAAGCCAATCTAGAGGTATTTTCATATCCCTAAAAGGGTAAATCTTTTTCCATTTTCTCTCAATTCGAAAGATCCTCTTAAAAAAAAATCTCGATTTTAAAAAGGGTCAAAAAGGGGTTTTTTCAAAGAATTCAAGTGAAATGAACATGTTTCGCTCTTAAATTTTTTTCGCTAGAAAATCGATTAGACCTAAATTTAAAAAAGAGGTCTAATGATGGGGGAATGGAAGAAAATCGGTTTCCCACTAAGCTCTTGACAGCTTTAATCCTCTCTTTGACGTTTAATGTTGTCTTTATCGCAACACAAGTTTTGAAGGCTTGGGAAAAAAAAGAGTTGATGACAACTATTCGTTTAGTCGATCCGGTCATTGATGCCCGAAAAAGTCGGGGAGTTGGGGGAGAGATTTTAAAGCAATTTTTTTTCATGTCGAACGAGCAACTTCAACAAGAGCTGATGAACTCTCAGCATGTGGAAAGTGGGTTTTTAAGGCGAGATCTAGCGCTCGGGATCTTAGCGCAGTTTCACTATTTTCCCATCGAAAAGGTTTTAGTCGCCTCCGATCTGCAAAAAAGAGAGATATATTTTGAAAATGAGGGGGGTGAAAAAATAAAAATCACCCTTTTTGCTGGTTTGACCGACCCTCAATTTTCAGCGGTGAAAAAATTTCTCGACACTGAGTTGTGGCCTTTGTCGACCGAAGGGTTGATGAACGAGTTGAAAAGATATGGTGAAAAGGCTCCCGAGACTTTAAAGAAAGCCCTTTTTTGCACACCCGAATTTCAAAGATTGCAAAGAGTTTTTGAAGCCTCTAGTGTTGTCATGGAGCCAGAAAACATTTTACAAGTATTACTTTTGTCTGATGACGTTGATCTGCAGTCGACTCGCTCTTTGAAAGTATTTTTGAAGCCCCTTTTAGAAAGGAGATCAAAAAATGTAGCCTCTCTTTATTTTTGGGTTGAACCTGATCTTTTTTCTCTAGAGGATAGTCAGGTTTTAGAGCTTTTAGACCTTTGTGAAATCGATCAGCCATGGGTTGAGGAGGGGGTAAAAAATCTCATGACGAGCTCAAGAAGTGATAAAGTGCGTCAGCGAGCCAGCCAGTTTTTCGAAAAGCCCTCCTTGGACACAGAGAAAAAACAGCCTGAGAAAAAAAGAATTACTCACCGAGTTGAGCCCAAAGAGACACTTTGGCAGATAGCTCGTCGTTATGGGGTCAGTGTCGAGGAGATAGCGACTCTAAATCAGATCGGGACGGGTCAGGTTTTATCGGTAGGCAAAGAGTTAGAGATCCCTCAATCCTCCACGAAATCGATCCCTCCGGGATGAAACGGGTGGCACTTTAAAAGGCGAATACAACCCTTCCATAACCCCTTCATCAAACCCTTTTTTTGAATCGCCTCGCTCATGTAATCCGAGCAGGAGGGGACAAATCTACACCATTTTGGTTTGTGTGGATCGATAAATTTTTTATAGAACCTTATGAGCCCCAGGGCAATAAAAGTATTGCCCGAAATTATTCTTTCTATTAACCTTGTAGCAACACTTTTACTTTTCATCGCGCAGATGGTGGAATGGTAGACACGCAACTTTGAGGTGGTTGTGGGAGAAATCCTGTGGAGGTTCGAGTCCTCTTCTGCGCACTCTTTAAGACTCTCTTTTTTGTTTTCCATGTTGACAGTGCCCCTTTATTTTTTTACATTAGGTTTTTTTTTCTAATAGAAATTCGTAAGCTTCATCAAAATAGCGGTCTATTTCGTGAATAGATCCCTCTTCAAGTTTTAAAGAGTCCATCTCTTTGAAAGACTTAATGGTAGCTAAATGGGCTAAAAGTGGATGATCTGGATCTAGATGCCCCTCATGAAAAAGCAATTTGGCAATAAAGACCGCTCTGAACGCCCCCTGGTTATTTACCTGAGATATATTTTTCAAAAAAGCACTAAAGAGGGCGTAGAGGGCGGGTGCTGACTTTAGGGGCATTTGACTTTTTAAAAGAATATGTATCAGTTTAAATGCTGTTTCTATGGCTTCAAGACTTTCTCGAATCTTATGGTGAAACGCTGTTTGTTTAGCCTCGATAAGTTGAAAAAAACTCTTGCCTTTTTTTAAAACAAACTCCCCTTCATAGAGGGGGGGCAGGTTCTCTTTTTTTTTGGATTTTGTGATTAAAGAGAGGATCCCGAGCTCTTCGGTAAACAGTGTGTGAATTTCCTGAGTATCACTATATCGAAGTACTTTAAGAACCACCCCTTTAGTCTTTATTGTCATTGGGCTATTTTACCCATTTTAGAGTTTGGTTCCCACGAGAAAATTTATCTCTAAAAGAAGAGATCTTTTAACTTTACTGGAAACATTTGACTTAAAGGTTTCATAAAAGTTAAAATTAGGCCCTATTTAACAAAAAACTCCTTTAAACAAGCCTTGTGTGATTGTTGACAAAAGGGGCGATACCAATCAATTTTACATGCACCGGTAGCTCAACCGGATAGAGTACCTGGCTTCGAACCAGGTGGTTGGGGGTTCAAGTCCCTCCCGGTGCAATCATTTTTTTATGATAGATATCTATAGTCTCACTCAAAAACAGTACGCCGATGCTATTTTTAAAGAACTCGATAAGGGTAAAGAGTTAGCTAAATTAGTATACAGTCTTTGGTTCAAAGAGGGGCGACATCCTCTAGAAAATGAGATTCTTCCTACAGCCAAAAAATTATTGCAAAAGATACTTGAGATCACCGATTTTTCCATCCCCTCGACTTTTGAACAAAAGGGATCAAAATGGTTACAAACTTTTTCTGAT
>VGMG01000027.1 GCA_016866495.1 Chlamydiota bacterium
ACCCGAGGTTAACTCGGGCTTAAAAAAGATGGAGGCGGTTGGACGAGTTCAGAACTTTTGATTGGTCTGGAATAAAGGAAAGGCTTTATGCTTTGACCCGCTCAGCTGCTGGTTAATAGTTATTTTTATGCGTAATTGCTTTAATTATAAGAGTAATTTAAAAAAATAAAATTACACTTCTGGGTTAATAAATTAGACTTGAAAGAAAAATTTAAAAAAATGCCCTTAAAATCTGCTTACGCTTTAGCTAGTCGAGACGCTGAATTATCTCAAAAACAAGATATAGTTAGGGACTATCACGATTACGACTGTAAAACGTTGATTTCACTTATTCAAGATAAAATGCCTTCATCGGAACCGCCGATTTTCAAAAAAACTTTAATAGAAAAGTTGATTTCTGAATTGGAGGATATAGTTAAAAAGCTTGAGAAAGAAAAAGGCTCCTTTACAGAGGGTAACCGTATAACTATCTCATGTTTAAAAAGTTCTATTGATAGCTTGTTTTCCTAGAAAAATTCTACAAAAAGCCTATGCGCAAAATCAATTAAACCACATAATATATTATAATTTTATGGGTTTTTTTAAACATTTTATTTTTAAAATTTTTTTGTGTAGCAGCGTGGGGGGGCCATTATTCTACGAAGAGGATTATTTTGGTAAAGTAAATTCTTACACTTGGGTGCAAGATTCTAATCATCAATGGATACTTAAGGCAGAGTTTGAAAAAGCGGACCTAGACACGTACTATGATAAAGACCCTTCATCTGAAGGATTAGGGGTAAGTCTTGAAAATCGACCCACAAAACAAGTATTCGTATATTACCCTGCAGGTCGTTCTTACTCCGGACAGACTTATGTATCTTATGATTGTCAATTTGAACAACCTGCCTGTGATGTACGTTCGTCGATAGATTCACGGTTTAAGCTAGCTACGAAAGTGAAGAGGTGGCGATTCTTTTACAAGGATATGTCTATACCAAAAATGGAGGCTCTCGCCTACTTTAATGAAATTGATCCGCATTTTCTTTATACCGGTTATGCCGAAACTTTTATTGAAGAAAATCTATGGTATAATAAAGAAACTTTAGAGGATTCTTTCATTTTTATTAGTTATGGCCTTTCTGAGGCAGCACCAAAAAACTCATTTTGGGGTCGATTCAAATATCAAATATCCAAATTTTTTAAGTTCTCTGAAACGGATTATGAAATAGCCTTGAAAGAAGAAGCGAAAAAAGAAAAAATTAATTTGCTTGAGGTGATTAAAAAACAGAAATTTATAGAACAAGAAGAAGCAAAAACAAAAAAACAAAGACCAGCCGAAACCGATTATTTTATACCAGATTAAAAATTTGGGAAAAAAAAGCTCGAAATATCCCTCAAAATTAAGTGCACCGATTGATCTTGAATCAAATCAAAAGTCAACAACCAAATCCTCTTCTATAGGTCAAGGCTCTGAAAAATTCTACAGCAACATTTACATTAAATCCGCCACAATGGTAAAATATTTTACTTTTTATGGGTTGCTAAATGGTGGATATCATACAATTTATTATTGAAAGATTAATTGCTAAGTTTGGAAAATTCGCCGTGTGGACTCTATTGGTGTTCGCTGGTCTTATAATTTGCTTTTTGGGTGCACCTATCATAGGAAAATTCTTTACCGTTGTTGAAGATATCCTTAGTAGCCCACTAGCTTTCCTGATAATCTGGTATTTCTTTCTGGTTTTTCACTGTCTGTCTTCTTTAGGTTCTACGATGGAAAGAGCTGTATCGAAGCTTTCTGAAATAAAATCTGATACAGAAAAAGCTGTATATGTTCTTTCTAAAATAAAATCTGATACAGAAAAAACTGTATCGGATCTTTGGGGAATAAAAAGTTCTGTATCAAATCTGTATGAAATACACGAAGATCTTTCTGAAATAAAAAGATACATGGACGAGCGTTCTTACGAGGATGATGAACCTTCTACATTTTTTGATGCGGATGGAGATAAAAAATAGTTTCCTTCTCCCTCATCATAATAAAGCAGCCTTTCGCCTAGGCTTTTCTCGACCTGTTTTAAATCCGATAGGGTTGAGTTTTTTTTTAGGCCACCACATTCTAAACTTTTTCGAAACTGATCCGTATTTTCTTTATACCGGTTTAGCTGTTTGAGACGACTTTCAATAGCTACCTTTTCGGCGTATTCTAAAACGTCTACCTTATCTAGTTGCTTGCCGATTTTTTCGAGGACTTCTTTTTTAGTGGTCATAGTGCTATAAACACTTTAATTTAATTACAAATAAGAATCACCATGAGCGAAGATAATTTGGCTACATTAATCGTTAAATCAATCCCTAATACCCCAATTAAGTATTTTGACAAGGATGGAGAGGATAAACCTTGTGTTGCTATTGCTGGGGATGGAGATTCTACAAAATCAATGTACCTAGAAGCCCTAAAAAACGTCCTCGGGGTTAAAGACGAAGAATTGGCCATTTTGTCGATCAGTGCTGGCGCCAATGCGCTTACTGGTACACTTGATAGAACTGACGCGCTAAATATGATTGCTCAGAGCGTAAACGATTGTAAACCGCAAAATATCTTGGAATCCCGTTTAGCGATTCAATCCTCTGTCCTCTTCAATTGTGCAATGAATATATTGCGAAAGAGCGAACAATCGGATCAGATACCACAGGCAGACTACTACACAAACAAAGCACTCAAGCTAATGAGGCTCCATAACGAGACTGTAACCATCCTTCAAAAGCTAAAAAATGGAGGGGAGCAGAAAGTTACAGTTACCCACGCCGTTATCACTGAAAAAGCCATAGTGAACAACTTTAACGGTGGGGGGGTAGAGTGTTCCAACAAAGGGAAAAGATCATGCAAAAGCCAAGATGTGGTGCAAAAACGAAAACCAGAAATGGCGAACCCTGTCGAAATGGACGTATACGCGGTGGAAGATGCCGGATGCACGGCGGAAAAAGCACAGGGCCTAAAACCCCTGAAGGGTTAGCCCGTTTAAAGCTTTCAAGGACAAAACACGGTATGTATTCAAAGGAGAACTTAGATGAAAAAAGATTCTTGCTTGGGGTGATTAGGGAAACGTCAAAATTGCTTTCTTAAATGCCCTAGGATCATTTTTATTAATTTAGTTGAGTGTTGAGTCATCTTTTAAAAAATAATCGATTCTAGAGGCTTTAAATGGGGTTTATCAGATTCTCTTACTCCAATTCCCGAATTTCATTTGATAGTCATATATTGCGCTTTGCAATGCATCCAAGGCTTCTTTAAATAGGGAGTTTGAATTAACAATCCCCCCGAGTTCCGCGATACCCCCCTTAATTAGCCATCAGCCTCAGCCCTCAGCAAAAATTACTTACTGAAGCTTGATAAAAATTTAGCTAACGAGCCTAGAACATTTAACCAAGAATTATGCATTTGATTATCTCGGTATCTGCGTTGATGTTCGTAGTTTGAACGATCAATATCCTCTTGGCTTACACCGGCAACTGAGTCCAAATAATCGCCGAATTTTGAGTAGAATAATTTATTTTTCATAACGCGTTCCCTTTTATTTTCTCGAGAAAGAAATTATCAAAAATATACCAAAAAGCCGTTGAGGCATGTATTTATTTCATAAAATTAGCTCAGAAGTATATGAAGGGTGATTTTGAATTATTTTCTATTTGTTATCGATTGCGAGGTTTAGCCCATCCGTCAGCCTCAAGCGTAGACGGTGTGGCGCTATTCATCCAGAACGCTTTTATTCAAATTGCTTAATCCATACCACTTTCAAAGGCTAGCCGACCCGCATAAAAGCGGGGGAGGCGAAGCCATTAATTAATTACTTAATGACTTAATTACTTATTCGGCTTTTTTTACGAGACAAAAGCGTAACCGTTTGCCCTAATTAGTTTTTTTTGGGGTGGGATTTTGAAGGTATAGTTTTTTTGTTTTCCCCGGTTACGGAGAAGCTGCCGAAATACTAGGAAGTCGACTTTACGGCGGGCTTTGATAATAGAAAAGCAGGTGGTTCTGGTGAGCGGTAACCCTGGTGAAGTTTACTGACTTCTTTTACAAGCAGGGTTACGTTAACTTGATCTTTGGCTTCTCCTAGAATATTCAGCCCGTTAAATTTAACCTCATATGTAGAAGATTTGCAAAAAAAGATCTTTCTAATTTCGCCGCTAAGATTTGAACGCTTTATCAAATCGGCTATAGTTCTATCAGGAGCATTTATCATCTCTCCAGCTTCGGCTTTTGAAATTAGCTTAAAGAATTCATACGTAGATGAAGAATGGTTAGGCTTGGCAATCAAGTAGCAATCAGGTTTCCTTCCTTTCTCCCATTCAATTGCGAACCAAAGCTCCGTATAATCAAGGCACAAACGGTACCGATAGGGCACCTCATTCTTATCTTGTTTTTGATATAATTCAGGAGCATGTCTTGATAGCGCAAGGGTTATCTTGGTTTCCAATATCGACAAATGCTTTTTATAGCGATTTATAGAGAACAGGTTCCCCCCAATTTCCGAATGTTTTCTTTTTTTTATCGCTTGCATTTCGCACCAACAAGAGTGCTGTTCCAGCCATAGCATAGATCTTGCTCTGTTTAAAGGGGTCTCATACCTCAGGGATTTATCCGTGAAGTAGGATTTAGAAGTGCTCCACGACCAATAGGCTGTGCAAAGATGATTGTATACAACCCAAGGGATCTCTGACTCCAGATCAGATAACAGAAATCTCTCATCTTGAAGCTTTCTCAGAGCAGGTGCGAACTTTACTCGTTCTACGTAGGGGTTTTGAATATGAGTGAATGACGCCATATCCTGATCTTTCAAGAGACCTAATTGATTACGACGCCTAGTATCTACCAGATTTTCTATATGTTTGTTTTTGTGGGCGATATCTACGAACTCTTGAATTAGATGGCCATAGCTCTTTTCGACTACCTCACAACAAAGATCTTTCATGTATTCATAGGCGATTTCATACTCATTTGGAGTATAATATCGCTCCTCGGTAGCGTTATTCACTAACCCGTCAATTTTGGATAGACATTTCGAGAAATATTCTCCCTTCACAATTTCACTGCCTTTTAGGCAAGCGACAAGCTTTTTGTATGAATCGTGTACTTGGCGTTTTGTGGCTTTTTCTAGCCGAGATATTAGGTCTAAATGCTCTTGTCTTTGAGTCTCAAATTCTTTTCTAATCGGTTCTAGAAGAGAATTTTGTGAAATAAAAGGCATTATAGCTTCGCAGACAATATGAAAGAAGCTAGACAGATCCGTTTCTTGCAACGCCTCTTTTAAAAAGCATGATAATGGGCCGAGAAGAGGAGGTAGCTTTTGAGGTTCGTTGTGCATGATCTTACAACTTTTTTACGTCTCTACTAAAGATGTTAAGTATAGAGATTTTTCTGTAAAAGAAAATTACTTCTTTTTGACGATTTTTCCCTAGGATTTTCCAAAAAACCCCTACCTATTTTGGGAATTTTCCCATTTGTTCCCAAAATTTGTTTCTCGCAAAAAGATAAACGACAATAGAGGTATGAAAAAGCAGAAGTGTAAAAGATCAATTTCGTTTGAGAGGCCTCCTGAAGATCCTTCAGAGTCCCTTTTTCGGTTTTTCGATCTTCTTATGCGGATAGATCAGCGTAACAATCAGGAGTCTTATGAGCATAACAAAAGTGGAAATAATTCCGATCCGACCTCAAAACGGCATGGTGGGTTTTGCTTCTGTAGAGATTGAAGGCCAATTCTATGTTAGTTCAATCGGCGTCCACAAAAGACGAGATGGTACGGGTTATAGGATCACTTATCCGACTCGAAAAGTTGGTCAGCAAGATCTTACGATTTTTCATCCAACTGAGCCTTCTCTAAGTAAAGAGATTGAGCAGGCTATTTGCGATAAAGCTGAAGAAGTTATGGGTCTATGAACATCAAAAAAAATTTATCTAAGAGGTAAAACTTATGTCCCTGCAACAATCTAAATTAAAAGGTATCAACTATCCCCTTGCTGAGGGGTTTGAAATCACCCAAGAAGGGGTCTGGTTTCTCACCTCAAGACAATCCGAAGTTCAAAAAACATTTATATGCGCTCCGCTAAATGTGCTTGCCTATGCACGCAATGATCGTCATGAGAATTATTCCAAACTACTCGAGTTTCTGGATCCTGACGGCAAATTGCATGAATGGCTTATGCCTCAAGAACTACTCGCAGGCGACGGTAACGAGATAAGAAGGACTCTTTTATCCATGGGATTAAAAATCGGTGAGGACAAAAGGGCAAAAGACCTTCTAACCAAATATCTCTTATCATGTGATCCGATTGATCGTGTAAGGACTATTGATAGGACTGGGTGGCATGGCCAATTCTATGTTCTTCCAGATGGACCCATAGGAAAACAGGCTGGCGAAAAGGTTCTATTTCTAGGGCCCCATGTAAGGCAGCCTATTTTTCATTCATTGGGGAGTATAGAGGAATGGCAAAGGCGCATAGCTACCCCTTGTATTGGGAACTCCCGCTTAATGTTTTCTCTTAGTGCAGCATTTGCAGGTCCTCTTTTAGGGATCTGCCATGAGGAAAATGGTGGCTTTCATCTACGCGGCGCAAGTAGTACAGGAAAAACAACTGCTCTTGATGTTGCAGCTTCCCTATTTGGTGGAAAGGACTATATCCAGCGATGGAGGGCCACTGCAAATGGATTGGAAGCCACGGCTAAACTGTATAACGATCTTCTACTGCCTTTAGACGAGATGGGAGAAATTAATCCCAAAGAGGCTGGGGAAGTTGCCTATATGTTAGGTAATGGAACTGGCAAAGCAAGGGCAGACAAAACAGGAGGAGCTAGAGATAAAGCCAAATTTTGTTGCCTATTTTTATCCACTGGGGAGATCAGTCTTGCTCAACACATGCTGGAAGATGGTAAGAAGGCTAAGGCGGGTCAGGAAACACGTATAGCTGATATCCCAGCAGATCTTGGAGTGTACGGGGTGTTTGAGTCGCTACACGGCTATGGTGATGGAGCTGCATTTTCGGATGCCATTAAGACCGCAACAAGAGAATGCCATGGTGCAGCGGGACCTAAATACATCTACCATTTATCAGAAGATTTTCAAGTGGTTAGAGATGCGGTGGATGCCACGATAGATAGCTTTATTGAGGAATACGTCTCTAAAGGATCTTCTGGTCAAGTAAAGCGAGTGGGTCGTCGTTTTGGACTTGTAGCTGCAGGAGGTGAGCTAGCTATTCATTTTGGTATCGCTCCATGGCAAAAAGGTTCCGCAGTAGCTGCTGCGGGTAAATGTTTTCAGGATTGGCTTGCACATAGAGGTGATGATCAAGATCTAGAGGAAAAGAAAATCATCGCAACGATTCAACTTTTCTTTGAAATGCACGGCAACAGTCGCTTCACTGACTGGCACGATGACGACGCCAAAACATACAATCGAGCGGGTTTTAGAAAAAACGAGGGAGATCGAACAGAGTATTATGTTTTTGAAGAGGTGTTTAAAAATGAACTCTGCCAGGGAACTGACTGGAGGCAAGCTTCTAAACTCCTTATTAAAAAGGGCTACCTAAAGCCATCCAGTGATAGAAGATCCACCCGTACTGAAAGCCTTCCTGGCATGGGGAGTGTAAGATGCTATCGATTTGAACAAGTCCCAGTTGGAAAAGAAGAAACTGCATGAAGATATTCACAAGCGGTGATAGTGGTGAGAATGTGAGAAATAAATCTCACTTTCTCACAAATCTCACCTTAAAATTATCTCGAGGAAGTTGAAGAAAACTGATACAATAGTCCCTCAATTAAAGATGTAACTAGGATCTAAATATGAAAGCGATACTGCTCGCTCGAGTCTCGAGCAAAGAACAAGAGGAGGGTCAGTCGATTCCTGCTCAGGAGCGTAGATTAAGAGAGTATTCCGAGCGAAAAGGACTTGCAATCGTCAAAGTTTTTAAGATTACAGAATCATCGACCAAAGAAACTCGCAAAGAATTTGAAAAAATTATTGAGTATATTAGAAAATCTCAAGAAACGATTGCTCTAGTAGCTGACACGATTGATAGGGTTCAGAGAAGTTTTAAAGAGTCACATACACTGCTGGAGTTGCTGAAAACGGGCAAGCTGGAAATTCATTTTCTCCGTGAAGGGTTGGTTCTTAATCATAAATCGAACAGCTCAGAGATCCTGCGATGGGATATTGGGGTGATGTTTGCAAAATCCTTCGTGCTGCAACTTAGCGATAATATTAAGCGCTCGAAAGAACAAGCAGCAAAGAGTGGCATATGGCTAGGGCTGGCGCCTACTGGTTATAAGCATGGAATTGATGAGCAGGGGAATAAAACGATTATTAACGATCCGAACATCGCGCCTTTCATCACAAAAATGTTTGATCTGTATGCGGGCGGTGGGTATTCCTTGGAAAAGTTGCGAGACGAATTAAAGGAAATGGGTGCGCGCTCTAAAAATGGAAAGATCTTTGCAAAGTCGCAGCTGAACAAAATGTTAAAAAATCCCTTTTACTGCGGACGAATGGAAACCAAATATGGTGTAATCAGCCATCAATATGAGACTTTAACTATGCTTTCGACATTCAATCGTGTCCAAGAGATTATTGATGGATATCAGTCTAAACCGAAAAAGGAAAGAACGAAGCCATTTGTATTGAAGGGAATGATTACTTGTGAAGCTTGCGGATCTGTTATCACTCCTGAGATCAAAAAGGGCCGCTATATATATTACAGTTGCACAAATAGCAGAGGAGAGTGCAATAGGGTTTACATTCGAGAAGAAAAGTTATTGAAACCCATTTTGGAATATTTCGATGCCATTTCATTAAGTGAAGAGCAGGTTAACAGCATAACTTCTCATCTACGGGAAATCCACAAATCGGAATCAACCTTCCGACATGAGGGCATGACTGCACTAAGAAAGGAGCAAGATAAAATTCAGCGCAGAATTAGTCAAATCTATGATGATAAATTGGATGGCTTGATAGATGAAAGGATATATCTTGAAAAGCTGAAGGAATTCAAGAATCGCCAAATGGAAATTTTAGAGGAAATGAAGCGCTATGAAGTGGCAGATGAAAATTTTCATATCACTGCAAATCTGGTGCTGAAACTAGCTTCTCGTGCTAGAGAACTCTTCGAGAGTTCTGAAATTGATGAAAAACGACAACTTTTGAATTTGATGTTTCAGAACTTGCAACTGAGAGATGTAAGTCTCTCAGTACAAGTGACTGAACCGTTTAAAACGATGGTGGACTACAAAAAGTGTCCAACCAATTGGAGGCGGAGAGAATCGAACTCTCGTGCTCAATAGCTTCACCCCAAATGACTACATGCTTAGCCCAAGTTATCATTTTACGCTTATTTTTTGTCGGCGGAACTTGAGCTACCTAAAACAAAAAAAAGCGACCCTGTGCAACTTGAACACCACCCACAGGATGAAACTGTGGTGTCCGTACCAAGATTATAACGATCTCATCTTAAATCCTTGGTCCAACCTAAGGAGATCGGCTACTTACTACTATTAGGTATTAAGCGGCGAGAAGCATTTCTGCTTCATCTTCACGTTTTGCAGTTATCTGCTGTGCCGGAATGATTAAAGAGGCCAACCGACGTCCTCTGCATGCCACCT
>VGMG01000028.1 GCA_016866495.1 Chlamydiota bacterium
GCTTTAGCTAGAACTGGTCGTGCACATTGAGCAGCTCCAGAAGCAAGCCTAGTAAATAATTCAGGATCATTTTTCAATACCGCAGCTCCAGTTATAACAGCAGCACTTGCCCCAAATAAAGCTAAAGGTACTTTTGAGCTAAATGGTTCTTCTGGTTGGGTTTGAGGAGAAGATTTTGCTACAAATGGTGAGAAAATTTCCTGTTTTCGATCCGGACTAAGCTGACTAAATATTTCTACATAAGCATTAGGAGAAGTGTTGAATTTAAAGGATTTTTGTGCAAAAACTATCGCATTAGCTAAAACATTTACTGGATCTCTGCGAGTATCAGGAGTTAATTCTTCTTTGCTATTTATCGCCCCTTGCAACTGCGAAGCTGCAGTGGGTAATTCTTCCAGCTGTATTGGTGGAAGCTCAATTGGTGGAAGCTCAAAGTTATAAGCAATCAACATTCTTAAAGATCGGGCTATCATTGAATTCATAGTATCCTGGTCTTTTGAATTCCCAGCAGCCTCTTGTGATCCCCTATGAAGTACTAGGGCGCCAGTCTCAGGAGTTAAAATCGGAGGAGCTTGCTTTCTTCTTGGCATCGCTTGCAACCTCGAGGCTGCGTTTTGTTTGCTTTGTTCTTCAGGAATCTTGGAGATGTTGGCAGCCACTGGCTCGATGCTTAATTCCTCCGAAGCCGTAGGGGCGCTCTTTTTGAAGTAAAAGGTGATTTTAGCTTTTAAAGCTGCGTATTTAGTCTTGCAATAATTATAGCAAGTTGCAAAAAACGTTGAGATTTTTTCAAAAGCAGTTTTGACAAAACTCTTAATTTTGTTATCTGTTGAGCTCAATTGTAGCTTATCATTCCTGTATGAATAGCCTGGTACCGCACCAATAGGTTGGGTCATAATATTTCTCCGTTTGTCTTAGATAAAGATTATACAATATTTTTACTTATTATTTACAAAATATTTTAGATATTTTTTTATTGTGTTAAAAATCAATTATTTAAATTATTCATTTTCATACCTCTATTTTTTGAGTCTGGCCGATTTCAGTCTAAAGGCCCTTTTTTAAAGAAAATTTTTGAAAAAATAGGAGGTTTCAAAGAGTGCATAATCATTTTACTACGACTATTACCTATTGAGCATAAGCCTGTTAAATTCGTTATGGCAAAATAGGAGGGTGTTCTTAAGACTAAAATAAGATCTGTTTTTTTGATCAAAATAATGTCACATGCTAAAAACTTATAAGCTTAAGTGAGTTAAAAAAAGGGCTGAATCGCAAATTTGTCGGCGGGATTAGTATTTGTCTTTGAATGAAGAGAGGATCTTTTTAAAAACAAGGGTTTAAGTAATGACTTTTAGATATTTAGAGCCCATTTGCAAGTTGTTTTTCCAATTTTAACTATCCTATCGGGTCTTTAACCTGTATGGAGGATCGATCGGATCCCGATAGTGCACTATATACTAAAATGTGAAAAGTCTTAGGATTTTTTTGATTGGGGCCTTTAGGGATCACCCTTTTAAAAAATTTCAGTTTTTTTTGATACCCGGCAAAAGATTTCAAGCCAGTCTGAAGTTAAAAGGTCTTCTAACCTCTTATCCATAGGAGGGTGGGGGTTTTCTGAAGTTAAAAGGTCTTCTAACCTTTTATTTATAAGTGGGTAGGGTTTTGCCGACAACTTCTTTAAAAACCACCCAAGAGTGTGGTTGCGGTGATTATACCCCTGATGAAGGAATTTTTGAAATGAAGCAAACTCTTCAAAAGCGATTTTTGGTGGTATGGGGTTTAGTTCCAGAAATTGGGAGTCGACTTTTGGGGGGGGATCGAAGGCCTTAGGGGGGACCAAAGGTCCGCACTCTATAGCGTAAAAAAGTCGCAAAAGATGGGAAAGTTTTGTGCTTTTTGGGCCGGATGGGGCTAAAACCTTCTCTACAACCTCTTTTTGAAGCATCAAATAGACTTTTGTAAATAGATTGCTTAAAGGGAGTATTTTCTCTAAAAATGGGCTGCTTATAAGATAGGGGAGATTGCTTATTAAACCAAAACGACCCCCAAAATGGTTGTAAGCTGATAGAAAATCAAACTTTAACACATCTTGATGCACTAAAGTAACCTGTGATAGCGAAGCGATCTTGGCTTGGATAGGGTGGAGAAGCTTTTGATCTTTTTCCACTAATATAAGAGGAATAGAGGTCTCAAGTAGAGATTCTGTAAGAGCCATAGCTCCGGGGCCAACCTCTAAAATTCCATGAGATTGTGGCAAAATTGCCTGGACGGCGTGCTGTATGACGCTTCTATTTTTGAGAAAGTGTTGCCCAAGGTAGCGTCCCATCCTAAAAAACAGCTTTAATTGTTATCGCGAGATGCAAGCACGTACCCTTGCTGGAGCTCGATCCGGTACACAATAAACAACCCAAAAGAGACGAGCCCTGTACTCAACAGAATCACCGGGTGGAAAGGTTCGTTGAAGAAAAGGTAGGCGTTCAATGAGGTAAAGAGAGGGCTCAAAAGTCCAAAAAAAGATAAAAGCGTTGCAGAAAACTTTTTCAATAAATAGCCGTAGAGATTGAAACAGACAATATTCGAGATAAAGATAATGAGAGCTAGCCAGCCCAAATAGGGTGGCGCATCAAGATTTGCCCACTGCGCCAAAGGGCTAGATTCTAGCAGAAAAGAGGTGATCAAAGCCAAAATCCCACCAAAAAGCATGCTAAAGGCGTTTACCTTCACCGGATTCATCTGTTGTTCTTTGACCATTAAGCGTAATAAAATCCAGCCGTAAACCCCACAGAAAGAGGCAAATATTACGGCTAAGGAGGGCCAGGAGAAAAAGGTGTTAATTTTTAGAAGATCCTCCGACCCCTCTTGAAGAGCCAATACCGGAAGAAAACCTAAAAATCCAACACACATGCCGAGCCACTTGGTCCAAGTCATCTTTTCTTTGAAATGGATATAGGATAGTAAAGCTGTGAAAAAGGGGGACATGCTGTAGATGAAGCAGGTTTTTGCAGAGGAGAGATACTGGAGCCCCCAATATTCAAAAATATTGCAAAAGTAGATGCTGAATAAGGAGAGGACAAAGGTAGAAAAGGCCTCTTTTAAAGATATTTTTATATAGTCTGAGTTTTTGATGTAAAGCCACCCTAAAAGAAGAAATGAGGCCAACAGCATGCGCACTGCTACAGTAAAAATTGGATCAGCATAAAAGACCAGGGCCTTTCCAATAGGGAACGCTAAGGACCAGATACCGTATAATAAAGGGATTATCCAAATCATCATGGGTATAGGTTACTCCACTTAGGGGTTAAAAAGGTAGTTTTTCCTCAAAAATTGAGACAAATTTTTAATTTTTTCAATAGATCTGAAGCCCATAAGTCTAGATTTCATCTAGTAGAATTTTTTGACGTACCCTATCCATGTACCGAACCATATAATGGAGGTTATGAGAGCTGGCCAAAGACAGACCAAGGAGCTCATGGGCTTTAAATAAATGGTGTAAAAATGAGCGGCTTACAGTTTGGCAAGCACGGCACAGGCAACCCTCCTCTATAGGGCGTGGATCCTCTTTATAGGCGCCGGAAACGATTCTCAGTGTCCCGTTATCCGTCAATAGAGTGCCGTGTCTTGCTGCTTTTGTCGGATACGAGCTATCGAAGCTATCAATCCCTAAAGGAATTGAGGAGTGCAATGATAAAAGATCTGCTATCCCTAAAAGATGTATCGGTTTTTCTAAGGGAAGGCAAGGGAGAGTGTACTCAAGCATCTCTACCATTTCCTCCCGATTTTTCCCAAGGCTTCCACCGACTGCATGACCGTCAAAATCTAAATCGCTGAGAATTTTGCAGCTTTTTTTTCTTAAGTTAGGGTCTATTCCCCCATGAACTACAGAAAAAAGGGCTTGATCAGTTGGATGGTTTTTGTGGTATTCCAAAGACCGTTTTTCCCACCTGTGTGTCCTCTCAAAAGATGAGCTTAGAGCTTTTGAGGAGATATGATAGGGGGGCAGCTCATCAAAAGAGATCATAATATCAGCACCGATTTTTTTTTGGGCCCCAATCGATGTTTCAGGGGTCAGGTAAATTGTCTTGCCATCGCGGTAGGAACGAAATTTTACCCCCTCCTCAGTAATTTTCAGAACGCTATTGGCATGCTTTTTTGTCCCCTGGCTCTTGAGTTCTTGGGCAACGGAGCCGTAGGCTAAGCTAAATACCTGAAATCCCCCCGAATCGGTGATGATAGGGCGGGTCCTGCCACTAAATCGGTGGATTCCCCCCATTTTTTCAATCGTCTCTTCGCCAGGTTGCACCATTAAGTGGTACGTATTGGCAAACATCAGATCCAATCCGGTCTGTTCAGCCTCGTCATGGCCTAAGGATTTAAGGGCACCATTAGTGCCAACGCCAACAAAAGTGGGTGTTAAGAATGAGCCGTGGGGAGTAGAAATTCTCCCTACCCTTGCTTTGGATTTTTTTGATTTGTGCAGCACTTCAAATGAAAATGTGTTTGTAAGAGTTGTCATACCGGCACCAGTCGTTTAGTGAATTTGGCAAAAGGGGTCATAAATAAAATCACCAGATACTTCACCACAAGACTCAAAAGGATCACCTCTCCAATAGAGCCCGCTATTCCCCAAAGGGCGAGGAAGGAAAAAAGAACTGTGTCTATCGTTTGGGATATCAGCAAGGACGTAAGGATGGAAAAAGGGAGCGATTGAGGAAAAAAGTGATTGCGCAACTTGGTAAAAAAGCGCACGTCGAGTTTTTGCACTAAAAAAAAGACCGTAAAAGAGGCCAGTAGGGTTCGGGGAGAATTATTCAAGATGGTAAAAAAGGCGTTATGGGACTCGTCGTGAACCGATGGAGGGTAAAGAAGGTGCAATTTTGCCATCAGTGCAAAAGTCAAAAGGAGGAAAAAATTGATTTTAATGACTTTTTTGGCCGCCTCTTTGCCAAAATATTCCTGGACAAGGTTCATGGAAAAAAGGCTAAGTATAGCATAGGCATCCGTGCATGTAACCTCAAGGCCAAAAAGAAATGTCTGCTTTTGGATAAAAAGGTTAGCTAAAATAGCCTGCAAAGCCGAAAAAGCGATGAGGGCTTCTTTTCCAAGTCTTAGAGCCACAAGCCCTAAAAATGCCAAAGTAAATAAATGTAAAATAAAAATTATTTCATTCATAAGATTGCGTCAAAAGCATACCAAAATATCCCCTTTTTGCAAAAGAGATGTGGCGATGGATCAATGAGAAAAAGATAGTAGTAAAAGATAGTATTGACAGCGGAGCTTGGGTTCTTTCATTCTAGTGAACATGAAAATTGCGGTTACCGGAGCTGCAGGGCAGATTAGCTACGCCTTGATTCCATTACTATTAGAACGTTTTAAATTTCCTATCGAATTGTTTCTGATTGATCTTGAGGATAAAGTAAGCCAGCTACGCGGATTAGAGATGGAAATCCATGATTTTTGTTTTCCTCACCTGAAAAAGATCCAATCAGGTTGTGACGAAAGAGCCCTTTTTAAAGAGGTGGATGTCGCTATTTTTTTGGGTGCAAAGCCGAGAGGTCCGGGGATGGAAAGGGGCGATTTGATCACTACAAATGCGGCCACTTTCTATCGTCAGGGGAAGATTTTGGCAGAGGTGGCAAACCCCTTAGTTAAGGCGATTGTTGTAGGCAATCCTGCAAATACCAACGCCTTGATGTTGATACGTGGGGGGGAGTATAAACTTAAAAATCAAATACAGGCGCTGATGCGTTTGGACCAAAATAGGGCAAAAAGCGCACTAGATCTTGCTGATGACCAGAGAAAAGAGGTCTATGTTTTTGGGAATCATTCCCCCACAATTTTTGTCCATGATACTACTCAAGAGGTGAACGATTTTGTCCGCAAAAGGGGAGCTGACATAATAAAAGCAAGGGGAGTTTCCTCCCAAGCATCAGCTGCAAAAGCGATTGTGGATCACCTAGAGGATTGGTTTCACAAAGATGAACGTCACTATAGCGCTGCAATTTATAGTGAAAAAAACCCGTATGGCGTGGATGAGGATCTGGTTTTTTCTTTCCCCTTTTCCAATAAAAAGGGTATTTTGAAATTGCCTCTGTCTCAAGAGGAAAAGCAGATGTTACTCATCACAGAAGATGAGATGAAAAAGGAGCGACAAATCGCATGCACGATACTCTTTTCGAATTAACAGAAGATCATCTTCTTGAAGGACCCCGCTCTATCCCGATGGGTTTTTGCGGTACCTCTCATGTAGATCCAGAGCTTGGATTAATGTATTTTGGAGAACCGGTAGAAAATTTTATCGATATGCCCACGGATGAGCTTGTCGAAAAATTCTTGGGTCAGATTCCCTGTTATATGTTGAAGGGGGAGACAAAAGTGCTAATTGATCAGATCGATCGGCATTTAGATCCTTTAGAGCAGCTACATCAAGCAATAGAGGTTCTGGCCTCTGAAGAATATAAGGAGACCTTCTTTGATCAGTTGCAAGTTATTTTAGGCTCAATCAAGGAGATCGCAGAGCTCCTTTTTGGCCCGTTACCCATCGACCCGCTTTTTTTTGCGCTCCACTTAGATGAGGGGGGAGGCTCTCCACCCGCATTTGTTGCAAAAACTTTCGCCTCTAATGGATGTAACGCTTATAAAACTATCCAGGGAGCCCTTTTAGCTTTCAGCGCACCTCGGATTGGTAAAGAGATGGAAAATGCTCTAAGGCAGTTGCAAAATATTGATCAGGATGCGATGGAGGAGGAACTGGAGGCTATTAAGAAGGGCCAAAGGCTGGTTTATGGCTATGATCTCTTTCCTTTTGAAAAAATCGATACCAGAGCCGCACTTTTTGAAAGGGCACTCATGGAGCGTTTTATGGATGAGCCTTTGTTTCAAAAAGCGCAGCTTTTGAAACAAAAGATGCAAAAAGTCCCGCATAGTCATGCTTTTTCGGGTCTTTATCTTTTTTATCGGGGTTTTGAAGAGGTGCGTTATTACAGTGTAATCCTCTTTTTAGCCCGACTGGTTGGGATAGGAGCTCAACTAATAGAAGATAGCCAGAGAAAAAAATTAGAAATTCACCCCTATTATTTTTATAGAAAAAGGGACGAAAACGAATGATGACAATAGATGAAATGGGAAAAAGAGCCCTAGAGGCCTCACTCAAAAAGGAGAAGATTTTTCTTGCTTATCCCATTCTTCTTTTGACAATGCTGATTGCTGTTTTTGTTTTAGCTATCCTAGATAAAGCTCACGACTGGGTCATTTTTGGAGCAATTAGTGTCCCTATTTACTTGACGATCGGTTTAATGGGGTCTCTTTCAGTATTCATCCACCGCCTTTACTACCATGAACTCAAAGGGGAAACAATCGATTACAAAGAGATTTTTAAGGCCTCAATGAATCGGATGTGGAACGGGGTTTTTCTTGCCCTTCCCTTGATTTTGATGCATGTGATTTTATGGCTTATGATGGGTCTATTTTATCTTTTGCAAGGGATCCCGTATGCTGGTCCGATCGTTGCGGTTTTATTCTCTATGCTCCCTTTTGCTTTTATGATGATCATGACAGTACTCCCTTTATTTGCGTTTTTTATCCTTTTTTACGGCTCCACCTTCTTTGCTTTTGACCTCAAAGTCGATCTCGATTGCCTTAGAGAAAACCCTCTGACTCTTTTGAAACATTTTGCTATAGCTACGTTTCCTTTAATGATGGGAGCTGCAGGTTTGGGAATTATTTATTGGGCCACAATGGAACTTTTTGGTGTGACCAATAATATCGTAGCCCTCTCGCTTCAAAGGATTTTTTTACTTGCCCCCTTTTCTTTTTATTTAACCCCTTTTGTGCTATTCTTCTTTCACTTTGGACTTGAAAGCTATAGACATTTCTACAAAAAAGGATAGTTATTTCGTGGCAGGGCGCGGCTTTGCCGGCCTTGCGATCGCTTACTACTTGAAAACTTTTTTTCCCACCTCCAAAGTCGTTCTTTTTGACCCTAATCCATTGAAAGAATCGGCATCAGGTGCTGCCTCGGGGCTTTTGGAGCCGATTGGTGGACGTTTGGCAGCTCGTTCTTTGAGAGCGACAGAGGCGATGGCAGAAACCTTAGAGCTTTTAAAAGCTGTAAGCAGGGATTCAAAAAAAGAGGTCTATAAGGCCTGTGGGGTAATTCACCCTCCCATCGATGAAAAACAGCGCCAGCTTTTTGAAAAAAAGGTCCTTGATCACCCTGAGTATTTCGGCTGGACTGACGAAAAGGAGCTTCTTGTGAAAGAGGGGGTAAATGTTTTTTCCAGCGACTATCTTGAAGGCCTTTTTTCCCTTTTATTGAAATTAGGTGTCGAATTTATTCCCGAAAAAGTCGTCCTTGATCCTGACGTAAAAAAAATTTTCCTTGCAGTTGGGGATCAAATCGAAACTTTTTTGCCGGGTCGGTTTCGTTTCACTCGTGGTCAAGCGATGCAGGTGAGGCAAAAGCCGACACTTTTTAGACTCCCTAAAGTTCATAAAGGGTACGTAGCATTAGATAGTGACCCTGAAGTGGTTCATGTCGGATCTACTTATGAGCGGTTAAACTTACATCTGCCTCCAAATGAAATGCTAGCAATAAAGGAGCTCAAAGAGCGGAATAAAGAGATTTTTCCTGAACTTGAGGGGCTTTTGCCTGAAACAGTAAAGGCGGGGACGAGGGTCTACTCCAAAGATGAAAGTAGATTGCCTCAAGCACTATTTCTTGGGGGGAACTGTTATGCTTTAACCGGCCTCGGTTCAAAAGGGCTTTTATATCACGCTCTTTATGCAAAGGAGCTGGTATTGGAAGAAAACATCAAACTCTTCATCGTTGGAAATTCCAAAACGATGTAAGATTCTAATCTATGACTATAGCTACATTTACTCTATTAGGTGTGGGAACATCGTCGGGTGTTCCTCGAGTTGGCTGCAATTGTTCTGTTTGTCTTGGAACACAAACTCACCCAAAAAATCGGCGCCAACGAGTGGCGGGTCTTTTAGAGGTGGAGGGAAAAAAACTTTTAATTGATGCAGGTCCTGATATCCGAAACCAGCTTTTGGAGAATAAAATCCAAAAAGTTGATGCCCTTTTTGTAACGCACAACCACTTTGATCACATAGCAGGTATCGATGATGTGAAGTGGGCCACAGACTATCGAAAAGAGTCTATTCCCGTTTACGCAAATCGTCCAACGTTTT
>VGMG01000029.1 GCA_016866495.1 Chlamydiota bacterium
CTTCATCTTCACGTTTTGCAGTTATCTGCTGTGCCGGAATGATTAAAGAGGCCAACCGACGTCCTCTGCATGCCACCTGAACCTCGACTACCAAGTCGAAACCAGTACGCCCCCACTCATTACTATAACACAAAACCCTTTAATTGTCGACCTTTACAAGCGTATCCGGTAGGGGATACGTAACCAATCATTTAAACTAAAGTAGGGTCAAATTGGTGCAAATGAGGGTGGCTAAGCCGGGGCGAATAGGGTTTCATGACCTTAAAAAGTGCATGGAATTAGGGGGGGGTTCCCAGCTGTTTTTTTGTCTAGGGTACATTTTTCAAAAGGGAGAGGCTGAATCTTAAATTGAGCTTATATCATGCTTTTGGGCATAATACCCCTAATATTACTTGAAGAAGGCCTATGTTTGGGAAGAAATTGCTGAGCGAATTGGACGTTTTAGAGATCTGGCAGAAACAGCAAACCTATAAAAAAATTCTTGAGTCAAGAAAAAGTGGGGAACTGTTCGGTTTCTATGACGGCCCACCTTTCGCAACCGGGCTACCCCACTACGGGCACCTTCTTGCTGGGACAATCAAGGACACGGTCTTAAGATATCAGACGATGAAAGGGCGCTATGCTCCAAGCCGATTCGGCTGGGATTGCCACGGTGTTCCTATAGAATTTGCTATGGAAAAAGAGCTCGATTTAGCCGGCCCCACGTCCATTGAAGAGTATGGTATTGATCGGTTCAATGAAGCGTGTCGCGGTATTGTTCTTAAATATACCAATGAATGGAAGAATACCGTTTTCAGGATGGGCCGCTGGGTCGATTTTGAAGGTGGTTACAAAACTATGGACACGACCTTTATGGAGTCGGTCTGGTGGGTTTTTGGGCAGCTGTATCAAAAAGGGCTGATCTACGAAGGCTTCAAGGTGATGCCTTTTTCTACAAAATTAGGGACACCGTTATCAAATTTTGAAGCGAATCTGAATTATAAAGAGGTGCAAGATCCGTCTGTTGTGATCCAATTTTCCATCAAAGAGGAAAAGGGGGTATTTTTAGCCTGGACGACAACACCATGGACGCTTCCCTCAAATCTGGCTCTTGCTGTGCATCCCGATTTTGACTACGCGACAGTTTTGCACGAGGGCAAGGAGTACACTCTTTTAAACTCCAAAGTTGCCGATCATTTTCCCCAAGAGGCAGAAATCATCCGGATAAGAAAAGGGGCAGAGCTTGCAGGTCTTGGCTATGAGCCCCTATTTCCCTATTTCAAAAATCAACCCAACGCATTCATAGTTCTTGCGCAAACTTTTGTAACAGCTGAGACAGGAACCGGAATTGTCCATATGGCGCCTGCTTTTGGTGAAGAGGATTTCGAAGCTTGTAAGCAGGCGGGGATACCTCTGGTCTGCCCAGTGACAGAGGAGGGGACTTTTACTCAGGCAGTGAGTGATTTTGCAGGGATGTATATTAAGGATGCCGATAAAGTGATCTTACGTCGCCTTAAAGAGGAAGGTAAGGTGTTTTCCCACACAACATTCCGCCATAGTTATCCCTTTTGTTGGAGATCAGATACGCCGCTCATTTACCGTGCCGTCTCCTCATGGTTTGTGAAAGTAGAAGTGATCAAAGAGCGTTTGATCGAAAATAACAAAAAAGTTCATTGGGTCCCAGATCATATTCAATCTGGTAGGTTCGGGAAATGGTTAGAGCAAGCAAGGGATTGGTCCATCAGTAGAAGCCGTTACTGGGGAACGCCCATTCCGATTTGGCGCGCTAAAGATGGAGAGATCCTCGTCATTTCAAGCCTTAAAGAGCTCTCTGAGCTTACCGGTTTTAAAGGTAATGACATTCATCGCCACTTCATTGATCAGTTGGTGATTCATAAAAATGGTAAAGAGTATCACCGGATCAAAGATATTTTTGATTGTTGGTTTGAGTCTGGTTCTATGCCTTACGCAGAATTACACTACCCTTTTGAAAATCAAACAGCTTTTAATAATGGCTTTCCTGCAGACTTTATCGGGGAGGGTCTTGATCAGACACGCGGTTGGTTTTACACATTGAATGTTTTGTCTGTCGCTCTTTTCGATTTGCCGGCTGCGAAAAATATCATCGTCAATGGGATTATTTTGGCCGAGGATGGACAAAAAATGTCCAAAAAACTCAAAAATTATCCTGATCCTAATGACGTGATTCAGAAATTTGGCGCAGATAGCATCCGCTGCTACCTTCTTCATAGTCAGGCTGTGAGGGCTGAGGATTTGCGCTTCAGCGAAAAAGGGGTTGAAGAGATTGTAAGAAAGCTTTTTATTCCGTTGCGTAATGCTTACCAATTCCTTTCAACGTACGCATCGTTAGCCGAATTTAAGCCAAAAAATGAGCGTTCCACTCATCCGTTGGACCGTTGGATTGTCTCTAAAAAAGAGGGGCTAATTCGACAAGTTTTAGAGGCTATGGATGATTACGCTCTCGATCGCGCGATTGATCCGATATACCTATTTGTGGATGAACTTACAAACTGGTACATCCGTCGCTCCAGACACCGCTTCTGGGACGAAAGTCTTGAGGCTTTTGAGACATTAACCATGGTGCTGAAAGATGTCGTTATCCTATTAGCTCCTTTTGCCCCATTTTTAGCCGAATCTTTGTATCAGGAGCTGCGTAAACACAGCGACCCAATGAGTGTGCACGGGTGCTTAATCCCTCAGCCCGATCTTACGCTTATTGATCAAAAGCTGGAGGAGAGTACAGCTATAGTCCAACGGGTGGTAAATTTAGGCCACCAGCTGAGAAAATCTCATAAGCTCAAAGTGCGTCAGCCTTTAAGCCGTATTACCCTCATCACAAAAGAGCCCTCTATAGTAGAGGCTTTGGAGAATGGTCGAGAGCAGATTCTGGAAGAGCTTAATATCAAAGAGCTTTCTATTGCTTCAGAAGCTGGCAATAAAATCAAATTGACTCTCAAGCCGAATTGGCGAGGGCTTGGCGCTCGTTTGGGTAGTAAAGTGCAAGAAGCTGCTAAAAAAATTCAACAGCTCGATCAGCAAGATATTTTAGCCCTTTTAGAGGGTTCAGAGGTAGTTCTACCACTAGAGGGGGAGAGCTTTTCATTAAGTGAAAACGATGTGGAAGTGATTCTTAACCCCATCGAAGGGTTAGTAGCGGCCTCTTTTGGCAAGGTTGTTGCCCTTATCGATACAGTTCTTACAAAAGAGTTGATTCAAGAGGGGATTGTTAGAGAATTGGTGAACAAAGTCAATACGCGCCGAAAAGAGGAGGGGCTTGAAGTGCAGGATAGGATTCATCTGACCATTTATGGTGGACAGGATGTGATCGATGCAGTTTCTTTACACATGGAATTTTTTAAACAAGAGATTCTGGCCCTGAAGGTGGATCTTGTTTTAAAAGAGCTAGAGGAGTGTGAGTTAGAGATTGCAAAACAGGTCCTCGTATGATTCTCGTCTGGTCTTTAAGCGTTCTGATGCTTTTTATGCTACTCACGCTTCTTTGGGGTGTGAGTGTTAAAAAAAAAGATGTCTCTATTGTCGACGCGGCTTGGAGTCTTGGGATCGTTTTTCAGCCTCTTGGTATTTTTCTAGCTAACCCTGAAAAAAATCTATTTCAACTCTCTATCATCATTTTAGCCCTCCTTTGGGCAATACGACTCAGCGTATACCTCATCTACCGTAATTGGAAAAAGCCAGAGGATAAACGCTACCTCGCCATGCGCCAAAACGATCCGAATTTTTCGACCACTAGCCTTTTCAAAATTTTTTGGTTCCAGGGTTTTCTCATGCTTTTGGTGGCACTCCCTTTGAATATCATGATGGGCACATCTATCTCTTTTCATGTTCTGAAAATACTCCCTTTTTTGCTTGCCCTTTCTGGTCTGGTGTACGAGACGGTTGCCGATATGCAGCTTGTAGAATTCAAGCAAGACCCTAAAAATCAAGGGAAAATTCTTCATACGGGGCTTTGGGGACTATCAAGACACCCCAACTATTTCGGGGAGTTTGTCTTCTGGTGGGGGATATATCTCCTCTGCTTACCCACCTTTTGGCCGGCGACATGGATTAGCCCCGTCTTGATGAGCATACTCCTGCTCAAGGTTTCGGGTGTTTCCATGCTCGAGAACCATATGAAAATTAAAGAGGATTATTCTCAATATCAAAAAAGCATTCCTGCTTTTTTTCCAAAGTTTCCCTCTAGAAAAAAATAAATTATTATATTTACTTTTGAGAAGATGTGCTATAATACTTGCAAAAATTAATAGCAGACCTAACCCTATTATAAAGTGAGTTTTATGATTTCTAATGTGAGTACGCCTAGCTTTTTTTCCCAGACACCACTCTCTGCTCAAGAGGATTTGCAAAAGAAACCTGAAACAGTAGAAGAGGGATTTGTTTTCGTCGAAGCTATGGAGGCTGCCGTCGAAGAGAATATGGACTCGGGGTTCTATCTTGTCGATCTTGATGAAGCAACTGAGATGATGCTGGATTTACAGGCTTGCCACCTAGCCAGGAGATGGGGGGTATCGGAGAGGGTTATCGACGGATACTTGGGGCGAGCTTTCCAATCTGCTTGTCGCTGGGCACAATGGATCACAAGTCCATTGTTCGGTGGAGAAACGTGGGAAAGAAAGGCTCAACAAACTATTTTAAATGTCCTCTTTCTTTTTAAAAGTTATCAAAAAGAAATAGAGCCGGCAGAACAAGTAATTTTGCAACTAGAGGGGGTTCTTGAGGATGTTTCTAAAAGAAAAGTAAAAGATCCTTTAGCTGTTTCACGACAGCTTGTGGAAATTACAACCAAATTTTTTCAAGAATCTCACCACGCATCCAAAGAGGTAAAATACGCCCTCGCAATCCAGTCTCTAAAAGAGGTGTTGGATGTAAGAAATAGCCCTAGGGATGATTTTCTCATCAGGGATTTTTTTAAAGCAATTGAAAGGATGGAAGATGAGGACGAGTCAAAAAATCTTTTTATCAGGCTCACACATTTATTAGATCCGGATAAAGCCTGCGTTGTTTCAGTACGAGAGGATTACAAAGAGATTTTGGGAATTTTAGACAGATTGGCTCTAATTTCAGAAGTGCATCCGTTTGAAAATCCCTGCCTTGATAGGATGTTTTTTAGGCTCTTAAAAGCTCGTTGGTTAGGGACAAATTTTGGAGGCCATCTTGAAGGTCTTGTTAGGCTTTTCACAGATGAAGCGTCCCAAATTTCTATGGCTGATGCCTCTAGCCGTATGGTGGAGCTGGATCATAAAATTGAAAAAGCAGATCCAAGAAGGGTAGGAAAACCCCAAATTGCGCTTCTCAAACAATGTCTTGAAGGGGAATTGGGTGTCAGATACTACACGATAGAAAATGTTCCGATGGTAGCTAATCAGGAAGCTCTAAGAAGTGGCAAAAAAATCATTCGCTATAGAGCCGGTTGCCCGACAATTGGCGGAAGTTATTTGAATGCTCTTTTAAAAATTGCCTCTTTTGGACAAACAGCTCTTAAAGATCAAATTGCACCTAATTATAGAGCTCTAATTAGATACATGAGAGAGAAAAACGAACATATCCTTTTTACTGTTCACCAGACTAGCCTTCCCCGCTGGTTTGGAGATGAATCAGAACGTGTGAATCAGATAGTTAACCTTGGAAAAACTTTCAGTAATTTCCATGTTGTCGTTCAAAGCCTCAATCCAAGAAAAGGGGAGGGCTATGTGAGTCCTGTGTTCCGGAAAGGGGAAAAAAAACAGGCTGAAGTACTCTTACAAAATTTCACAAAAGTCATAGCAGAACATAAAGGGCCACAAGAGTCGGGACTTTTTATCCCCGAAGAGTGTAGAGGTTACGATTTCAAAGAGCTTGCCGATTGGATTTACCGCGAAATATTCGACGCGCAACAGGAGTTTACCCAGGATGAATGGTTAGCCTTTATGGTGTTTTTTTATCAGTTCCAGAAAATAGTCATAAAAGAGGAGCTTTTGAAAAAAGGGGTAAATCTTGTTGCTACAACGGATCCATGTAAAGATGACCTCGATCGCGGGGGAACTAAATGGCTTACTGAAATGTTACTATTTGCAATTTCCACTGGTCAAATAGAGGACTCAGGATTTTTAAATTATGTGAAAAGTGTTTTTCTTGGACGTCCGATTCTAGTTAAAAAAATCGGGGTGCATCGTAGATGGATAGGCCCGGCAGAGATTATACTAGAAAAATGTACACAAAGGCATCGCTTTTCTTCCATCCATCAAAAGATCGTTTCCATGCAGTCGGATCCTGTTGTGGAAATAGAGTACCCACATGAACAGCCTCTGCTCTACAAGTTTCCACGACAAGCTGTAAATTCTGAGGAGCTGGATCTTTTTTGGTCACACCAAAAGGTGATGGAAAAGAATTTATCGAATGAGGATTTAGAAGAGATTTATCAAGGAAACTTCAAACGATCCTCTTTAGATAAAGATGCTCCAAGAATAGCAGTACAAATCAATGGGGAAAAAGTAGTTGTTTCAGACGAAACAGCCTCTATCATTCGCAATTTTTTTGATGAAAAGGTATTGGCCAAAAAGCCTGATCCAAATAAAAAAGCCTATCTAGAGGAAATTTGTACACAGACTCTTTTTTCGGGCAAACCTATGAGGACTTTGACCGAATTAACGCCCCCCGGAATCTTCTACCAAAATGAAAAAGTGGAACTCTATCTCGATGAAACCAAAAAAGGGGTCTTGCAAAGAGTAAAATTTCTCCCTAGTGCGACTGGAAGTATTCCCGATGAAGAGCTCGCTTGTTGCAAGCCACTGATACTAGAAATCTATGCTCCCTACGATTTTGAAGAGGGGGGGTACTATAGATTTTCAGTCGAATAGAATCTCGCCCCCTTTCAGGGGGTTCATGCGTCGAGCTGGTATGCCAAAAGTCTAGGACTTCTAGAGATTTCTTTTCAAAACCACTCCATGAAAAGAGCTATATCCTATTCGTACCCCAAGAAAAGGTAAAACGCTCTTTAAACATTGAGGTTGCCAAAGAGAAAAAAAAATAGGTCCCTTAAACCTGTCCAACGACCCTTGGAATCAAAAATTTGGAGATTTTAAACGTAAAGAATAGGCTCTAAAAATAGGCCCCTGGATGTGTTCAATAGCCTTTCAGGCCGGAATCAGGGTGAAATACACACTTATCGGCATCGATGGAATTGATATGAAAGACCAAAAAGTCATTCATCATCTCATGGATTTGCATCCTGGAGATAAGTTAAAAATTTCCGTGTTGAGAGACTATAAGCGTATCGATCGCCAAATCACTGCTTTGTCTAATTGAAAAAAACAATAGACTAGCGAATGGGACCTTTAACTTAAGGGAAACATGTCGTGAAAAAAGTTCTTTATCGCACCCCTTTTATTTTTTCATCTCCAATGCTGTCTTACAGAATAAGCATGCGCTGAAGAAGTTTCCTACGTCGCCGTTACATAGAATTTCGGTACGCGGGCAAGGTTAGGGATCATTTGATCTGTTATTTGCATCCAAAGTGGATCTCATATAAATATAATGGTCCTCTTTTGTTTAAGCTGTTTTCGACACTTGTCGACAAGTGAAAAAGAAAACTAGTGGTCATGCAGCCCTAGGTTGTCAAGACAAATATTACGAATCTCTTCCCTTTTTAATACAACTATTTGAAAACAATTCAACCTAGCGAGATAAGGGGATATTTCTAGGCTAAAGCGTCTCTTTTATATCCACCGATTTGAGTACTAAATTTTTTGAAAAAACGAAAAATGCTTGACTGTCAGGGGGGGGCCTGTTAGTTATCAAAACATATTTTCATGAACGATTATTTCTATTTAGATTCTTTAAATCCGTCTGGTATAAAAGCCTTCCACATCGGCTCTGTTGCTGATGTTATTGAGGGCTCGGTCGACTTGCGTCTAAAGGGTCGCCGGTT
>VGMG01000030.1 GCA_016866495.1 Chlamydiota bacterium
CTGACGACTTCGTTTCCTTTGCCGCGCTCGTTTGGCTCCATCTCGATGACAACGTGGCCGTATTGACCGCGTCCACCGGACTGCTTGACGTATTTTGTTTCCATTTTTCCGGCTTTACGGACAGCTTCACGGTATGCAACCTGTGGTTTACCAACGTTAGCTTCAACCTTAAATTCGCGGAACATACGGTCTGTAATGATCTCCAAATGGAGCTCACCCATACCAGCAATAATAGTTTGTCCAGTCTCCTCGTTAGTAAAAACGCGGAAAGTGGGGTCCTCTTCTGACAAAGAGCTTAAAGCAACGGCAAGTTTTTCACGGTCACCTTTAGATTTTGGCTCGATTGCCATAGAGATAACGGGTTCTGGGAACTCCATTTTCTCGAGGATGATTGGGTAGTCTTCTTCGGTCAGAGTGTCACCGGTAGAGGAGTTTTTTAGACCGATTACACCGACGATGTCTCCAGTTCCTGCCTCTTCGATGTCTTCACGTTGGTTCGCATGCATGCGAACAATACGGGAAATACGCTCTTTTTTACCTTTGGTTGTATTTGCAAGGGTCATCCCTTTCTTGAGTACACCCGAGTAGATGCGAACGAAAGTCAAACGGCCAACAAACGGATCGGTCATGACTTTGAATGCAAGACCAGTAAATTTTTCGCTGTCATCGGGGACAACTGTCATCGGCTCGTCATTTTTGACGTTGTAAGCTTTCATGTTACCACGGTCGAGTGGCGAAGGCATGTAGCGGGTAACGGCATCAAGAAGTTGTTGAACCCCTTTGTTCTTGAAGGCGGTTCCGCAGAAAACAGGGTTTAGTTTGTTTTTTACGACGGCCATACGCAATTTGGCATGAACCTCTTCTTCTGGAACATTGTCTGGATCTTCAACGACTTTCATCATGAAGTCTTCGTCTTCTTCATCGATAGTGGCAAGCTCTTCAAGTAGCTCTTTTCTCAATTTTCTTGCTTCGCCTAAGAGCTCGCTTGGGATCTCGATTGTGTCATAGTCAGCACCCATGGTTTCGTCATTGAAAACGTACCCTTTCATGGTGATGAGATCACACATACCTTTGAAATCACCTTCGGCTCCAATAGGAAGCTGGGCAGCAAAAGCGTTAGCTCCAAGTTTATCACGCATGGATTGGATCGCACCGAAATAGTCTGAACCAACACGGTCCATTTTATTTACGAAAGCGATACGGGGTACTCCATAACGGTCTGCTTGGTTCCAAACAGTTTCTGATTGTGGTTCAACACCGTCAACGGCACTGAATACAGCAACAGCACCATCGAGAACGCGCAATGAGCGCTCCACTTCCACTGTAAAGTCTACGTGGCCAGGGGTGTCGATAATGTTGATTTTGTGTCCTTTCCAGAATACGGTAACTGCAGCAGAAGTGATCGTGATACCACGCTCTCTTTCTTGCTCCATCCAATCGGTTGTTGCAGCTCCTTCATGAACCTCACCGATCTTGTGAACCATACCGCAATAGAAGAGAATACGTTCAGTACAGGTGGTTTTACCGGCATCGATGTGCGCCATGATCCCGATATTTCTGAGCTTAGCTAGGTCTTGTTTTGCCGCTTGCGACATGCTGTATTTAATCCTTAAATCTTTTGCTAAAATGAAGAACCCACTAGGGTAGTAGTGGGTATTTTATTTGGCTTACCAACGGAAGTGGGCAAAAGCTTTGTTCGCTTCGGCCATTCTGTGGGTATCTTCTTTTTTCTTAACGCTTGCACCGGTGTGGTTATGGCAGTCAGTCAACTCGTTTGCAAGTTTAATGTGCATGGGTTGTCCTGACTTCTTTCTGGAATGGGTGATAATCCAGCGAAGTGCAAGGGATAAGCGACGAGCTGGTGTAGTCTCGATAGGCACTTGATAGTTGGCACCGCCTACACGTCGAGATTTGACCTCGAGAAGTGGGGATGTATTTTCAATAGCTTTATCGAAGCTCTCTTTAGTGTCGGCGCTTCCGATTTTGTTCGCAAAGAGTTCCAATGCATCGTAAACTATGGTTTTTGCAACAGTTTTTTTGCCACGCTCCATGACAAGATTGATGAGCTTAGCAATAACTTCTGATCCATATTTTTCGTCAGCTTTGATCTCACGCTTTGCAGCTTGGTGTCTTCTTGACATGAATTCCTCTAGTGATCCTGACTATTTACCGCTCTTCGATCCATACTTAGATCGCGATTTCTTTCTGTTTTTTACCCCTTGAGTGTCCAAGTTACCGCGAACGATGTGGTAGCGAACACCGGGAAGGTCTTTAACCCTACCACCGCGCACGAGAACGATACTGTGCTCTTGGAGGTTGTGGCCTTCACCTGGAATGTAAGAGATAACCTCTTTTTTCGTTGAAAGTCGAACTTTTGCGACTTTTCTCAAAGCGGAGTTTGGCTTTTTTGGCGTCTGTGTATAGACTTTTGTGCAAACTCCACGCTTTTGTGGACAAGCTTCGAGGGCTGGACTTTTAGATCGTTTTTCTTTGGGCACTCGTGGCTTGCGAATCAACTGGTTGATAGTTGGCATAGTTGCCAGACTCCTTTTATGTCGAATTGAGAACACTATACCGTCCAAATGAATAAATGCCAAATAGAAAATTCGTGTGAAAAAAACCTTTTACGCGTATCAGGAAAATATGGTCATTATAAAAAGTATTTTTTTCTTATCCCTATTCACAATCAATGACATACCGGATGGTGTTAAAGAATTATTTTCTTATCATTATGATAGGAATCAGTTTGACCAGGAAATAGCTAAAAGATCTTTGGATCTTTTTGTGGAGAGTTTCGACCTAGATCACTCTTATTTCTTATGGAGTGAAGTAAAGCCCATGTTAAGCCCTTCGGGGAAGTGGATCGATTTTACAAGAAAGTCCTACTCTAATGGCTCGTTTGACTCTTTTATTGAAATACAGAAAATTTTTGAGCAGGCCATAGAACGACGAATAACTTTTGAAAATGAGGTGATTCGTGACTTACTGGATAAACCCTACAAAGAGGTAAAAAAAATTGCAGAACTTCGATTTGATCCCTATCCAGCGAATTTCGCGCAGTTAAAGACTAAAATAAAGTCTGAGGCAGCCTTTTTTGCTCTCAAAGAGAGCCTTATGGGGAAGTATGAGTACGAAAAAGTGAAGAAAAAACTTTACAGCTACTTTCAAAAAAAACAAAGGGAGAAAGAGCTCGAGTACAGGCAGCGTGGGCTCTCGATGGAGGAGCACTATTTTTCTATTCACGTACTTAAAGCAATAGCTGCATCCATGGATGCGCACACTCGTTTTTTTAGTCCTGACGAAAAGAGGGAGATGCGGCAGGCTCTTTCAAAGGATTTTAGCGGAATCGGGGTTGTCTTACGGGATTCTATGGACGGTCTAGTGATCCAAAGGGTTGTCGATAATTCTCCAGCTTCACATGCAGGAATCCAAGCAAAAGACGTAATCACGAAAATAGATGGCCAGGATATTTCAAATCTTTATTTTAGAGAAGCGATTGAATTACTAAGCGGACGCAATTATACCAGGGTACGTTTAGAGATTCAAAGAGAGGGGCAAAAATTTGAGGTGAGCTTGAATCGGGCGCCGATTCTTTCCCCGGAATCGCAGGCACAAGTGACCCTTTTCCCGTTCGGAACCGGAGCAATAGCTGCGATCCGGCTCGATGGTTTTTTTGACAATGATCAAGGAAATTCTGCGGCCCAACAGCTGGAATCGGCAATAGTTTCCATCCAAAAGGAGCAGGAACTCAAGGCAGTTATCTTAGATTTGCGTAAGAATACGGGGGGGTTTTTGACTCAAGCCGCAAGGGTTTGCTCTATATTTACCGGGGGTGGCCCGATTGTTTTGGCGCGTTACGGAAACGGGCAAATCAGCGTGGTTAAAGAGAAACTCACAAAACCTCTATTTGACGGGCCTTTGATTATTTTGATTTCGAGGTTATCTGCTTCTGCATCAGAAATTGTAGCCCAAACCCTGAAAGAGTACGGGGTAGCAATTATAGTAGGGGATTCTAACTCCTACGGCAAAGGGTCTATGCAATACCAAACTATAACATCGGACGAACCCTATTGTTATGCGGTCACTATAGCTAAGTACTACACTATATCGGGTGCTTCAGTGCAGCTTAAAGGGGTGGCTTCAGATATCCATGTGCCAACAGAGCTTTCTCAGATACCGATAGGCGAGCAGTACCTAAAATATCCTTTGGGTTACGATACTTTGGCTCAAAATTTCAAACACCTCTCACTATCCAGTAAGGACGAGCTTGGTCAGATTTTTTCCTTTTATCAGAAGCAGGCTAGCTCGTCTGTGTTAAGAGTCTGGATTCCTCAATTGAGGGCTCTGAGCGAGAAAAGAGGATTGCGAGCTGATGTTGCAGACCCGGCCCTTTTTGAAGCCCAGGAGATTGCAAGGGATTTGGTAATGTACCTAAACGGTGGGAAAGAAAAGAAAAGTTTATAGCTAGCGGCTAAGCTAAGGGTTAACTAGAGATACTTCTTGTTGCGATAAATTCTGGATAGATGCTATTGTATTGAACATCATTCATTTGGATGGCTTGGTAGCTCAGTCGGTAGAGCAGAGGACTGAAAATCCTTGTGTCGCTGGTTCGATTCCGGTCCAAGCCACATCTTTAGAGGCGCACTTAATCGACTAAGTGTGCCTTTTTTATTGAATATGACGCTTTTGCAATCATCTTAAAAATTGGATAATTAAAATTTTAAAGGAGAAAAAAACCTTTAAGAGTTAAAATTTAATATGTCATAACAATATGGTTTGCATGAGATTTTTCGTTTTTCTATCTATATTTTTTTCTCTTTCCAAAGAGAATTTGTGGGGTGAGAATTATTATAACAACAATTGTAATAATGAAAACTATTACAAAGTTTCGGTTGTTTGTTCTGGAAGAAATGATGACTACGGGGGAAATTTCCTCGATAGGTTAGAATATTTTTTGAGATCAATAGATAGATTGACTGTTCCAGCTGAGATAATTTTAGTTGAATGGAATCCAATTCCAAACAAACCTAAATTAAGTGAAATTATTAAAATTTGGAACGATAGATTAAAGTATAGTAATCCGATCGTTATTGTTGAGGTTTCGAAGGAAAATCATGACTTGTTTTGCAGTTACTACAAACAAGCTGATTCAAAGTACACATTCCAAGAGTACCCAGCGAAGAACGTAGGTTTTAGGCACGCAAGGGGAAAGTATATTATACAGACTAATCCAGATAATTTTTACTGCACAGACACCCTTAAACACATACAAGAAATCGTAAATGAGGACACAAATGACATAAGTGTAGGTTCTCCCGTTAGAGTAGATTTACAACCTATATTAAATTTTAAATCATTAATAAATATAACTGATGAAAGTGTTGTGAATGAATACTTGGAACTCCTGGACGCGCATTGCCAAGGAAACAGAAATGGACATACAACACCTTTAGGTGATTTTATGCTTTTTAAAAGAGAATTAGCCTTAAAATCAAAAGGATTTCCTGAGTTTCCATCGGGAATTCATCACTTCGAGATGCCGTTTGTAGAGGCCTTTTTAAATGCAAATCATGGTTCACAGCTAAGAAGGTTAGATGGACTTACAGTTTATCATTTCGATCACTCACGCTGGGGAGGGGGTGGACTAAGTCAATCTGATGGCTACCGCTTGCTAAAACAAAGCGCATCAAAATCAAGTTTATTAGGTTGCCCGAGCCCCGCTCCAGTGAACGATGAAAACTGGGGGCTTGCAAATCAGAAATTGAAAAAAACGATTATTGAGAATTAATAGGTTTAAAACTTTATTTTTAAATCTTTAGAGGCGCACTTATTCACTAAGTGTGCCTTTTTTTTGAATTGTTTAAAGCTTTAAATCAAAGGTCTCCTTCGCTCAAATTTAGAAAATAGAGCAAAGAGGGTGTTTGAAAAAAGAAGCAGCACTTCATTTTTACCCTTTTTACGGGTATTTCGAGCGAAGAGCTTGCTCTTATGGGCAGAAGTTTCTAGCTTTTTGTAAAATTTTCCAAGGACTCTTTAGCTGATAACCTTTTTTCAGGATCGTACTGAAGTAGACCTATAAGTAACTGTGCAACTTTTGGAGCAAAGCTTACGCAAAATCCGCGAACCATTCGATCGGATAAACTTTGTTTATAGGCAACAAAAGCCTCGATAGTCTCGAACGGAGCGTGCCCCTGAAAATTTTGTTCCAAGCTTTTCTCGTAACGAGATCCAAACAAAATAAAAAAGAGTGTTGCCCCTAAGCTCCACTCGTCGAGCTTGAAAATAGGAAGAGGGGCTCCATTAGGAG
>VGMG01000031.1 GCA_016866495.1 Chlamydiota bacterium
CGCAGCTTCTGGACAAGATGGATCTTGAGCGCGAAAAGGGGATCACAATCAAGTGCCATCCCGTCACCATGCGCTACAAAGCGCCGGACGGGAACGAATACACCATCAACTTCATCGATACTCCCGGACATGTCGATTTTAGCTATGAAGTTTCTCGTTCTTTGTCTGCTTGCGAAGGGGCTTTACTTGTTGTCGACGCCGTGCAAGGGGTACAGGCGCAAACACTGGCGAATGTTTATCTAGCGATCGATCGGGATCTCGAAATTGTGACAGTGATCAACAAGATTGACCTACCGGCAGCGAATCCCGAAGAGGTTAAAAAACAGGTTGAGGAGATTATCGGCCTCGATGCATCTAAAGCGGTCCACTGTTCTGCCAAAGCGGGTATCGGAATACAAGAGGTTCTCGATGTTATTGTGAATGATATTCCCCCACCCAAGCCCCCTAAAGATGACGTGTTGAGAGCCCTTATATTCGATTCGCACTACGATACATACAGAGGCGTGATGGTCTATATCCGTGTGATGTCGGGTGAAGTGAAGAAAGGGACAAAGATTCTTTTGATGGCAACCCAAAAGACCTACGAGGTGCTTGAGGTAGGCATATTTGCCCCTAATGATAAGCCGACAGAGGTTCTCAGGCCCGGTGAAGTGGGGTACATTCTGGCCAATATCAAAAATGTTCATGATGTAAAAATTGGGGATACGATCACTACAGACCGTTTTGGTGCTGAAGAACCCCTCCCCGGTTTTCGCCAGATCAAACCGGTCGTTTTTGCCGCAATCTACCCTGTGGATACAGGCGATTACGAGTCTTTAAAAGATGCCTTAAAAAAGCTGCAGCTCAACGATGCGGCCCTTTTTGTGGAAAATGAGAATTCCCAGGTCTTGGGGCTTGGATTCCGTTGCGGATTTTTGGGTCTATTACACCTGGAGATCATTTTTGAGCGCCTCAGACGTGAATTTGATCTCGATATCATCACCACATCCCCGAGTGTAAAATACAAAATCCACAAGACCGATGGCTCAATCCAAGAGATCGACAATCCTGCCCACTACCCCGATCCTACCCACATCAAAATGGTGGAGGAGCCTTGGGTCGTCTGCCATATCATCACGCCTAAAGAATACCTTGGCGGCATCATGAGTCTTTCTATGGACAAACGAGGTGTTTTAGAAAAGACCGAGTCGGTTTCGGGGGATCGCCTACTATTGACTTACAAATTTCCGCTTAACGAGATCGTTACCGACTTCAATGACCGGCTAAAATCGATCACCCAAGGGTATGCCTCGTTTGACTACGAGTCGGATCACTATGAAAAGGGTGATATCATCAAGCTGGAGATACGGGTCAACGAGGAGACTGTGGATGCCTTTTCGGTCCTCGTGCATCGCTCAAAAGCAGAGCGTCGTGGACGCGGTCTTTGTACAAAGCTTAAAGAATCGATCCCAAAACACCTCTTCAAGATTCCCATCCAGGCGGCTATTGGGGGTAGCGTAATTGCTCGTGAAACCATCAGTGCGCTCGCTAAAAACGTCACGGCAAAATGCTACGGTGGAGACATCACACGTAAACGTAAACTCTTGGAAAAACAAAAAGAGGGTAAGGCGCGGATGAAGGAATTTGGAAGCGTCCAAATTCCGCAGGAGACTTTCATCGATGTCTTGAAAACAGACGCCGATGGTTGATCAACTGGTACTAAAAAAACCTAGCCTCCACTTTACAGCTAAATAGTTTTTTATTATCCGTGGGCTTATGGCCTACATACCCCCGGATAAACCGTTATGCCCCTCCCCTGTTGACCCGGGAACAGACGACACAACAACCTTAAAAACCGGTAAAGTTGCTCAAGATAGATTATCTCCAACTTCTGATAGCACGACATCTTTCGCCCCCCTGAATAACAGCCCTAACATAGTTCCATCAAAAACAACAGAAACGACCCATCGGGTTGCAGCCTCTATTCTTCGTCCAAGATCTATTAAACAACTTCGTAATTTATCAATCTATGGGCCAAATCCGATCAAATCGCGCCAAGAGCAAGATATAGAAAGACCGTATCCATCGCGAAAAGTTATTCAAGCAATGATCGAAGAAATAGAGAATGTTGATACCCTTTTAGAGATCTGGAGTGCGCTGCTTTTAAAGCCTGAAGATGATTCATTGGAGGATTTATTGGTGGATGTTTTTCAGGCAATTTATGCAAAAAATAGAGATTCCTCTTTCACCGCATATACAAAGACAGGTCAAAGGCTAAAAATTAAAAAAAGGATCGCAGACTGTATCAAGCCAGAAGATTATGAATTTTTTTTAGATAAAGTCATTGATAAAAATGCCCGTTTTTCTATAGTTCTTTTTTTTAAAAAATTTTATGAAAAAGTTTCTGAGGTAAATAGGTTTGATTTATATAGCAAATTTACATCTACATCTCTAGGAGATCGAATCTGCTTACAGTTATCCTTTTTAATAGAGGTACATCCAACTAGGTTTGATATCCTTACTCTCGGTGAGTTTCAAAAGCTATACGTTGATTTTTTTGAAGCGGGTTGGGGAAAAAAAGAAGAATTTCTAATAAAGGCCTTATGTTGTTTTTGGAATGAAATTACCTCCCCATATATGGAAGAAATAAAGATTGATTTAGAAAAACTAGAAAACGGCATCCTTGACATCGGGGAAGAGTACGACCCTAGTCTATCTTTTGGGAACAGAGCTATCTTTGTTTTACTCTTTTTTGTGGGTATACTGTATCCCACAATACAAGAAAAAATACGAGCTAACAAAACTTCTCCTTTCCTATTGAAACCTGAAGATCTTGAAAGAGATTATGCTAATTTAGGCCCTAATTCTAAAAAGTTCATTGATAAAATTTGTACCCTACTTCTTCCTCCTGAGGAAGCGATAAAAAACCTTGAGGAAGTAAATCCGTTAGATCAAGAATCATTCCCATGTATAAGAGCAAAGCACCAACAATTTTCCGGGAGCTGCGCGGTAAAAAATTTGAATAGCCTTTTAAGTATGAGTTCTCTAGCTCCCTCAATAATCATGAAGGGTGGATTCAAGGGTCACGCAGTATATGCAGAGGTTTTTAAGTTAGAAAATCAATATTTTGTATTGGTACATAATTTAGAAGATGGATTCGGTATTCATCAAGTTGATCATGGAAATAAAATCAAACCTCTCGCCCTTTATTTTGAAGAAAAAGAACACCTAATTAAATTTTCCAAAGTGTTTTGTGATAATGACACCACAAAAGAAGAGTACCTCAGTTGGGTCAAGGCGTTCGCTTTAAATGAAGAAAGACTCAAAAAGTTGCCCGATCAACAATCGGCATCACCTTTCGTTAGATCTTTAAGTTTTATCGACTCGAGCCGTACAAACCCTATGCACAGTGTATATCGCGAATTTAGGGAGTTACAAAGAGAAATTATACGAAAGCTCATCGATCCAACCGGTTCCCCTAGTGAAGTAAAAGCACAAGCTTCCGATGTGAGAAGAAACCAGAAACGCCAATTGGGGGGCGGTCAATAAGGCACCTTTTTAAGGTGCTAGCATTTGCTTTTTAAAAATTTCTCCATCGAGATCTTTTAACTTATCTTTAACTAAAGATGTTGCAAAGGCGCTTGTTTGATAGCGTAGCTTTGGATTTGGATCGTTTACGATCTCGTAAATGAGATTTGCAATCTCTTTTGCCGTCTGACCGTGCTCATTAAAAATGGGATGCTCTAGTCGTTTCACAATCGATTCTTTTAAACTATTACAGATCTGCTGGAGGTCTTTTTGATCGTGCTCTATCGCGCCCATAATCAATTGAAAATCGGTTTTGAGAGGACCCGGTTGTAGAATACAGACTTTGATTGGAAGGGGTAAAAGCTCAGCGTGAAGCGATTCACTAAAGGATTCAAGTGCGGCTTTGCTTGCACAGTATAGAGACCCAAAAGGCTGAGAAGCCACAGCATTTATCGAGCTTATATTCAAAATACACCCGCTCCCCTTTTTTTTCATGATAGGCAAAACCGCCTTTACAAAACGGACTGGGGCAAAAAAATTCACCTCCATCTGGTCTTGGATCTGATCTTCAGCTAATGTCTCCACGGGCCCTATCAACGCATAACCTGCATTATTGATCAAAATATCTACACCTGATGACTCTTGGTTAATTCTGTCTATCGCATTTTTAATAGAATTCTCGTCTCTGTAATTAATAGACAAAAAACAGATATTCTCCTTTTGCAAATCTTTATACTTATCCCCTCTAACAATCCCATAGACCGTGTGTCCACGATCAGCAAAAAGTTTTGCCGTCTCATAGCCAATACCACGTGAGGCTCCTGTAATCACTACCACGTCGGCATATTGCAAGGAAAAAAAACCCATAGAACAGAGAAAGAAAAACCATCTTTTCATTTTGAAACCTAAGAAATTCACTTAGCTAATATTGGATAGGTTTTATTTTTCCATCAAGACAGATGCATAAACTAAATTTTAATATGCTTTTACAAAAAAACAGTATTTGTTTATCCAAAGGTTTATGGCAAACATCCCGTCGGATAAACCCCAACTACCTATTCACTCATCCCAACAAGCGAATTTTTTGAAGCCGCCATCCGAAATTTCTTCTATTTCACAATCAATACTATTTCCTGATGGCCCTCAGACGAAGTCCTCTGCGTCCTTGAGTCACTTTACCTCTAATGATGATCCCTCAAAAACAACAAAAAAAACAAGCCAGATTGCTAATGTTTATTTTTTTCCAAGAGATATATTATCACTTCGTAGTCTAGCAATCTATGGACAAAACAAACCACCTAATGATTTTGAGCTTAAAGAATCTTTTCTTAAAACCCTAACTTTGGACCGGTCAGATCCAAAATTGAAAGCTCTTCAAAGAAATTTAATTCATTCTATTAAGAATCCTGAAATCCTAAAGGAGATTTTGTCTGATCTAATTGATAGAAACTTTTTAGAGGATATCTCTTGTTTTTTTCAAAGTAAGCGCACCAGAGCTTTACTTTTTGAAGTACTCCCCTCTAAAGAGGTGGAACAAAAAATTTTTTCTCCTGAGCTTCAAGATATTCTGATAAATTTGATTCAGCACACCCCTGAAGAGGAGATAACGGTTGAAATTTTTGAAGAATTGTCAAAAAAGTATTTTTTTCTTAGTTTTGAGATGTTTAAAAAGATGGATGACCCTGAAAAATTAGAAAAAATTATCCCTTTTTTAGATCAAATAGCCCCTCCCCAATATTTTTACAATTTCATCATTATTGCTTTAGAAAATGATCACTTAAATGCTTTCCATACACTAGTAGAAAATACCCCTAAAGAGCTTTTGAATCCTCCAAAAATTTATTTTGAATTACTGTGTGATAAAATTCCTAAAGAAACAAAACTAAAATTATGGTCGTTTTTAATCAATTCTATATATAGAACATTTTCTTTGATAGAGGTTGAAAAATTTAGAAACGCGTCATTAGATATTGGCGAAGAATTTTCTGACAAACTTCAATCAGGAACTATTCCTTGGAGGTTTTTTTTATTCACGGTCAGTACATTTTTTCCTGCTATCCGTGAAAAAATTTTAAGTGATAAACCCCCCTCCGAAATTCTTATTTCAGCTAATGAGATCCAAGAAGGACTAGAAACCATGGGCCCTTCAAAAAGATTATTCAATAAAATTGAATCCCTCTTATCTTATCCCCTGGATAGGTTGAAGCAATTAAAACCTTTAAAAAAAGAACATCTTTCTCAATTGCCTTCAATAAGAGCTAAACATGCTCAAGAATCAGGCAGTTGTGCAATTAAAAATTTGAATAGCTTACTAAGTATGAGTTTTGATGCTCCCTCTGTAGTGATTAGCGGCGGATGGCCAGGTTACAAAGTTGATACAAAGGAATTTCTTGGACACGCAGTTTATGCAGAGGTTTTTAAGGGAGAGGATGATCAGTATTTTGTATTAGTGCATAATTTGGGGTGGAGTTGCCAAATGCATGAGAGATCAGAAGACAAAAAAATTTTCCCGCTTCCTCTTTTTTTTGAAAGTTTTGCTCAATTAGAACATTTCGCTAAAGCCTTTTATGGAAACAATCAGTCAGATTATGAAGCATGTCTAAAAAGTGCACCTAAGCTTACA
>VGMG01000032.1 GCA_016866495.1 Chlamydiota bacterium
CCTGTTATGGCTGCAATCTATTGTGTTTTGGCCCTAATTATGCCCGAAGGTGGGAGAATCATGATTGAAAACCCGGGAAAAAAATTAAAAAGGTCCTTAAGCGATCGAAAAATAACGGGACTCTGTGGAGGTCTTGGAAAATTTTTTGGGTTCGATTCTACTCTCATAAGGCTCTTTTTTATCGTTGTTGCCTTTACACCTTTTATTGTTCCGATTATTGTAACCTATATTGCTGGCTCAATCCTTGTACCAGAGGGAGATTAATGGAACATTATCTTGGCGTAGACCTAGGGACTACCTGTATCAAGGCGATGATTGTCGATGAAACAGGGAAAATCCTCTCGTTTTGTAAAAATGCCAATCCCATCAAAAAACAGGACAAAAAAGCTAGACAAGACCTTTTCTATCTTATCCAAATGATTAGAGAAACAATTGACCGGTGTATTTCGGACTCAAAATTAGAACTTTCCAAAATCACATTAATGGCTTTATCCAGTCAAAGGGAAAGCTTTGCATTTTTCGATTCGTCAGGCTACTCTCCACTTTTTTGTTGGCAAGACTCCATAAAGCCTAAAGACCTCAACCTCTCCTCAAAAGCTAAAATTGCGACTCTTGATACCCTGTTTTTTACCCATCTAACCGATGAAAAACGTTTTGTTACTGATACCACCCAGGCAAGTTACGCGAAATTTGAGGATACCAAAGCCCAAAAAGCGGAGATTGTCTCGTCTTTATATGACTTCGGAACCTACCGGGGTATACCTATCAAAGCCTCGGTTGCGGACCACCCCGCCTCACTTTACGCCCTTGACCATCCGGCTGTCTTAATTTTAGGGACGGGAGCCTTTCTACTGAATCAAGTTGAAGAGGATAACAATAAAAACGGAAACGGAAACGGAAATGATAAAAAATATTTGGGGATAGAAACCGTTACCGGAAAGGTGCGCTATCGCGAAGGGTGTGTTGAGGAGCTGGCTTCTATCTTACAAAACCTCGTGTACCACTTTAGCCCCCAAAGGACATTTGAAGATATAGAATCGCTTTCCAGCGCTACTTTCCACTCCAAAGGGCTTTTCTATCATCCCCACCTCAAAGAGCTTAAGGGATACTCCTCCGCGATAGGATTATGCGAATGGACCCGGTCATTTATCGAAGGGTTCACCTTTTGCATCAAAGAATTGATTGATGTAATGCAAAAAAAACAGCACGCCCTGTTTGCTGTTCTTCCTGTTACCGGTGGCGTGAGCAAATCCAATTATATGATGCAGCTTTTAAGCGATCTAAGCGGCTTGGGTCTTCGACGTGCACGCTGCGTCGAGGCTGATATTTTAGGAGCAATCAAGCTTGCCTCCAAAAACCCACTCGAAAAACTGCTTGAAGATGAAAGAGTTTTCCAACCCCAGTCTAACAATATTTTGAATGACTCCTACCGTCTATGGAGAGAAACCTTCTACGGAAACATTTAAATTTTTTTAAAAAAGGTGGACTGAAGATTCAATTTTCTAAAAAAACATTGAGAAGGTGTCGGCTTTTCTTGATCATTGTTCTCGGCTTAGGTATAATTTTGAGCGGTCGGCTCCTCTTATGCCGATGTGAAAATCATTCAAAAATCAAAAATACGCTCTTTCTTGGAAAAGAATCTATGAGAAAAGAAACCCCTCCGAACGCAATTGTTTTTATAGGACCACCGGGATCAGGTAAAGGAACGCAAGCCGAACGACTGAAAGGTTATCAACACATTTCTACTGGAGATCTTTTACGTGCAGAAATCCAAAAAGGGACGCCACTAGGTCTAAGTTGTAAAGAGAAAATAGAAAAAGGGGAAATGGTTCCCGATAGCCTTATCTCAAGCCTTATCGAATCCCATTTTTCGCCTCAAATTCTTTTAGATGGTTACCCTAGAACTGTAGCCCAAGCGGAGTGGTTGCAAGATAAAGTGCATATATCCCAAGTGTTCTTTTTTGATGTCGACGTGGATCAACTTGTCGAAAGACTCACCAATAGGCGCGTTTGTTCAACATGCAAATGTGTCTATAATCTCGTCTTTAAACCCCCCGTCAAACCCTTTACATGCGATAAGTGTGACACCCCTTTAATCCAAAGAGCTGATGACAATGAACAAGTCATCCGCAATCGCATGCGTGTTTACCAATCAGAGACAGCCCCCTTAATAGATTTTTACAAAAAAAAGGGGATCTTGACTCGACTTGATGCTGGAAACAATCCCGACGCTCTTGCAAAGATTATCCACGATAAAATCTTCAAAAAGAGCTGAAGACTTTCAAAGCCCTCTAATAAGCCCTATTTTCTAGCTCTCTTTGAATTTAGTGGCTGTTTGGATGATCGAATTGATTGCCTGCAGTTCATAAAACCTGCGAGAATTATCTGGATCTCGAGGAGAACCAATAATCGGAGTTTCTTCAAATAGACTCTTTCTCGCATCCCGAAAAATGGTCAAATTTTTTATAAGTGTATCGATCCTATTCACAAAGTCTTCTTTGGAGACTAGGTCTTTTAAACCCTTGATCTCAGTCCAATCCCGCTCGAGCTGTTGGATCTTTTTTGTGTCAGATAACCATCTTTTTTTCTCTGCCTCGGAGCGTGGCGTGACGCATCCAAGCTTCATTTGACAAAATATAAAATTGTCACCAACGGCATTTTCCAACAATTTTGGAGTTTCAGCGTTTTCTCTATCTACATCTTCTTGGGAGATTACCTTAAAGGACAAGGGGGGAATAGTCATAAACAGTCAGATTTTTAATGGTTTTTTAAAAGCTCATAAAAGCGGTTTCTAATAATTTTTTAACAAAAAACCCAATTTTTTCAAATACTCTCTAATTGGGTTTTAGAATTAAAATATCTAAAATCGCCTATATTCTATTGCACTTGCAAATAAAAATCTAGGAGCTTCTTGTAGCCAATCTTTTGACCATTCCGGGAAATAAAAATAGATGTATTGGATATGTAACCCACCAGTAGAGTCTACCCAAAACCCCAGAGGGTCTAAAAACCGCTTTTTGCCTTAAGGTACCATCCTTAATCCAAAATTCCAGCCACGCTTCCCCGGGCATGCGCATAGTCGCATATAAGAGAATATGTTTTTTTTCCCGATCTTCAATCAAAATGTCCCAGACGTCAAAGAAATCTTTTTTTCCTCCAAACAGGTAATCAATAGCAATACGTATTCTCCAGGCCCAATTCATATAGTAGAAACGATCCTGACTTTGACCAAAATACTGTAAGCGGTACCATAAATTCGGCTCGGCTATGTTCAAAAGGGCTTTGGCTTCGTAGGAGAGTGTCCCGAATGTGGGCGCATGCCCTTCCTCTGTTTTGAGAAACGCCTCTTTACAAGCCTCTTCAAAACTTTTAGGTTCTAAAGGGATGATTTTTTTGATGGAGTCGTCATGGACAAAAGTATCATTTTTTAGGCTAAGCACAAGACTCTGCGCTAATTTAAATGTGGTACTGGTAACGAAGTAGATCCAATAAGACGAAAGTTTTGGGGTTAAAAAAGGTACTGGAATGATGAGGCGCTGAAAACCTCTGAACTTTGCAAAGCGCAATAACATATCTCGATAGGAAATCACTTCGGGACCTCCGATTTCAAAGATCTTTCGTATACACTCGGGATGGTTTGCAACTTCAGTTAGATACCGTAAAACATCTGAGATAGCTAAAGGCTGCGAGCGATTGTTCACCCACTTCGGTGTGATCATAATCGGAAGGTGTTCAACCAGATCTCTTATAATTTCAAACGAAGCGGATCCTGAAGCTAGAATAATCGCTGCACGCAAAATAGTGTAAGGAAGGTCTTTTTGAATAAAAATCTCCTCCACTTTTCGTCGACTCAAAAGGTGCTTTGATAATACATCTTCCTGTCTGCCCAACCCACTGAGGTAGATGACCTGCTTCAAGTCGCTTTTTTTAACCCAGTCTGCAAAATTATGTGCAATTTGCTGCTCTTTAAGATCGAAATCGCTCCCTTCGGACATCGAATGGACAAAAAAGTAGGCAGCATCCAGGTTTTGAGGTAGAGGAGGTAGAGTTTGGGGTTGTAGTAAATCCCCTACAATCAGATGGATAGAGGGGCCCCTGAAGGGGAGTTTTTGTGGGTCTCTTACCAGGCAATATAGCTCTACACCGCTTTGATCTTTCAAAAAATTCACAAGCGCTTTTCCAATTGAGCCCGAGGATCCGGTTATAAGAAATTTCTTAGTCATAGTGCCTCAACCTGTTAGATACTATCTCATCTATTGTTCATACCATTTTTATCAAAAAAATTGTATAATTATTCCCTTATGGCTGTAACAGAGATTCCACACTCTTATGGCGGTGGCTTAGACGTAAACCCTAAGACCTCCCCTTGCATATACACCTCAAATACGGTGTCTTCTTTATATTTCATGAATTTTTTTACAGACATGTGCGCAGGTGCAAAAGAGTTGGCTGCCGATTTCAAAAAAAAGAGGCTTCTTCCTATCACCAGTGGCCTTTTGAAAGTATTTAGTAGCACTCTAGATTTTCTCTATTCTATTGGTACAGTATTACAGCTTGCTTTGGAAACGCACCACCTGGCCCTGCCTTTTTTAAAAATATTAAACCCATTGATCGCCTTATCGTACACGGCTCTTGAGGTCGGACGTGACTTTTTGCACCTTACCCATTTGTCGAAAATCAAAAATGAAATTACTCAAACACTTTCGATATCCGATAACATAGAAAAAGCTAATCTTCTTGAAGAAAAAATAGAAAAAGATCCTCACTTGAAGAAAGTATTAGGGACGAAAATTTCGGTTATTCTGATGGACCACATCAATGATTTTCGTTTGAATGGAGACACCAAATCTTTAGAGGAGGCGACCTCCCTGATACAAAAACAGTTTTATAAAGCGAACCTCATCTACTCAATATCACTGGCCTGCTTAGCCACAAGCGGTGTTTCCATACTTTTGGGTATGTTTTTAGCCCCCCCATTTGTGGTAATTTCTTTTGGTCTAATCGCAACTGCAATTTCTTTAATACGAAATATGTCCCTACCCGGTTACCTTTACCAACCAGGTCACAAATTTGTCCTGAAAGACGCGCTTCCAAACTGGCTGAAAAACCCAAGATCTACTATTGTAGATACGTGTGGGAAAATATCATCGAAGTGGCGAGAATTCTGGACTCGCAGACCCGTTTTTTTCAAAAAATCAGCTCACCTTCAATTGAGAGATTTTTCACCCTCCTCATCGAACCAAAAATACACTCCCTTATTCTCATCGCATGCCTACTCTGGACAAAATTCAAAAACGAAAAAATCCGCAGAGCGGCGTTCGCCTCACTTTGGCTCTACCCGTTTCTATATGGAATTAAGTGTTTTGTAGGAAGATCCAGACCCTACCTTAATGAGGATGTATTTAGCCTTCATTTTTTAAGCTTCAAAGAAACTCACTCTTCATTCCCCTCCTCACATGCAGCAGCACTGGGTCTATTTTTATCTGTTTTTCGCCCCCGTTATTGGCCTTTTCTGCTCCCCATGGCATTCGTTCGGGTGATAGAAAACGTTC
>VGMG01000033.1 GCA_016866495.1 Chlamydiota bacterium
GAGTGTGTCCGCCCGATATCACGATCCCTATTGCTCCAAAAAGGTCCATAGCTCCTTTATTTTCTAAAAAAGGGGCAACAAGATGGGCATGCACATGGTTTACAGCTACAAAAGGAATTTTTAGCGTTAGAGCAAGCATTTTCGCAAAGGTTAAACCAATCGAAATAGAACCAATAAGCCCCGGACCATAAGCTACACATATTAAGGAAAGCTCCTCTTTTTTCACTTGAGCTCTTAAAAGAGCCTCTTCAAAGCAAGGGAGTATTTTTTCCACGTGTTCTCGTGCCGCCAGCTCGGGGAATACTCCCCCAAACTGGCTGTGCAGATCGACTTGGGAATAAATTACGTTTGAAAGAACCTCAAAGCTGTCGTTTATGACCGCTATTGAGGTCTCATCGCATGTGCTTTCTATTCCCAGTACGATCATTTTATATCCAAAAGTTCGATCTCAAAAATCAGATCTTCGCCCGCTAAAAAGTGGTTGGCATCTAGCGTTACGCTCTCATCATCCAATGCAATAATAGTCACAGGTTGACCACGAATTTCCAGCATCGTCCCAATTTCTAGTTCTAGGTCTTTTGGAAAAAGTTCTCTTTTTAAACGACCGATAAGATCCGGGTTTTTTGGTCCATAACCTTCGTTAAAGGGAATTTCAAAAGTTTTTTTCTCACCAACAAGAAGACTTAAAACGGCCTTTTCAAACCCATCGATAACCTGTTTTTGTCCAATCTGAAAATCGAATGGTTCTCTATCAACTGAAGAGTCAAATGTTTGGCCGTCCTTTTTTTTGCCTGTATAGTGCACAGTTGCAATTTTAGACATGAATGCCCCCTTGTGGGTTGGGTTTTTTTACTAAAGCTCGAGAAAGTCTTTCTTTAATGGGTGCATAGAGACCGTAAGAGGGAAAATCTAGGTCGACATAGGCCTCTTTGATTTGATCTTGGTCCAAAAGACGGAGTATCTCGTATAAATTTTGTCCGATTTCAATAGGGTCTTTAATAGAACCTAAAGAGTACAAAGGAAGAGGGGAGTGATACTCTACGTCGATAAAGCCCACTAACGCTTCGGTCGTTTCAGATAGCTTTGAGGACAAATAACAGGCAGGGGAATAATGGCGAAAGTGCTGCCCGGGGCAAGCGGGAGTTTCGTAAGGTGTTTTGGACTCTAAGATGATCAAATCTTCTCTTAAAAGATCAATCGAAGTCGCCCCCAGCCGTCCAATTTCCAGAACCCCCTCTTTTTGAATTAGAATTGTCGACTCAAGCCCATGTGTGGGTGGATCTCCTTCAACAATCGGAACTAGGCCGTTATAATCCTTTTCAATATGCCATACCCGTGTTGCAGAGGGGAGACCGGAACGATTTGCTGAAGGGGCAGCAAGGGGACCTACTTGCCTGATCAACTCTAAAAAAACTGGATGGCGTGGTATTCTCACCGCTAGTGTTTTTAGACCCGCTGTAATCGCAGTGTCTAAGGGTTTTTTTAAAGGGGCAACAATCGTTAAGGGCCCGGGCCACATCCTTTCAAGATAGCAAAGAAGTTTAGGGTCTAAAATTACGTACTCGAGAACCTCTTCTAAAGACGAGAAATGGACAATCAGAGGATTGACTGCTGGGCGTCCTTTTAAAGTAAAAATTTTACGTATAGCTGTCGGGGAACTGATGGAGGCAGCTAGCCCATAAACCGTCTCGCTTGGTACAGCTACCACCTCATGATTTTTCAAAAGCCTTACGGCTTCATCCAATTTTACAATCATACTCGCCAAAAATATTACCAAAAAAAGCGAAAAGGGGAAAGGATTTAGAGGTTTTAAAAAGCGATAAGTTTTCAAGCGGGTGAATCGGGCTGAAGGGGATGTTTGCTAAAAGAGGTTTTTTTGCTATACTCTTGGATAACTCATTGATTTCATGGAGGGTACATGCTGAAAGCCTGCTTTTTGTTCGGGGGAAAATCTTTTGAACACGAGGTCTCGGTAAGCTCCATGCGGTCAGTACTATTGGCTTACACTTCTAAAAAATTTTCTGTAACAGTTGCCGGTCTAGATTTTCAGAATAGGCTCCAGTTTTTTTCCAAAGAGGAATTTTTATCAAGATTCGATGCTTACGGCAGATTTGAAAGGGTAGATGAGCCGGCAAATTTTGAGGATTTAAAAAATTTTGATGTTGTTTTTCCCATTATGCATGGGGATTTTGTCGAAGACGGATCAATCCAGGGGCTATTTACCCTTTTCCAAATCCCTTTTGTCGGACCCAAAGTTCTCTCTTCGTCTGTGTGCATGGATAAAGAGGTTGCTAAAAGGTTAATGGTACATGCAGGATTGAAAGTCGCCGACTGGGTTGCTCTTGGTCCTTATGATTCTCTGGATATTGATCTCATTGAACAAAAAATCGGATATCCCTGCTTTGTCAAGCCATCGACAAGTGGTTCTTCTTGCGGGGTGACAAAGGTGAAATCGCAAAAGGACTTACAAGAGGCGATTGTTGAGGCGCGCCGTTTTTCTACTAAGGTTTTAGTAGAAAAAGCGGTCTTAGGTCTTGAGTTAGAGTGCTCCGTTTTTGGTTTGGAAAAACTTTTAGCTTCTCGGGTTGGTCAGGTGATTCCTAAAAAAGAGTTCTACGATTATGAATCAAAATATGTTCTTTCTGACGAAGCTATCATAGAAGCGCCAGCGAATATCGCAGAAGAGTTAGAAAGAGACATCCAAGATACAGCATTAAAAGTTTTCAAAATACTTGATTGTGAGATGATGGCTAGGGTCGATTTTTTCTATGACGGACAGCTCTACGTGAACGAGGTGAATACAATTCCCGGCTTTACCCCAATAAGTCTTTATCCGAAATTACTGGGGCTATCGGGTATTCCCTATAATCAACTTGTCGATGATTTACTGGAAATGGCCCTTAGGTCTCATCTCCATAAAGAACGGGAAGATCCATATGCTCCCAGTTCTCAATGTCTCCCTTGAGATAGTAAACGTGAAGGTGGCACACCTTTTCTAGATATTCTGCAGCTCTTTTTGCCCTAAATCCATGTGCGCAATGCACTACGATGTTTTTGGAATGGTTGAGGTTTGGAGCGTGTGACAAGAGCTCATCTAAGGGGATATTTTTCCCCCCTTTGATTCTTTTATCAAAGTGTTCTTCTTTTGACCTCACATCGACGATTTGCAAGTTATCGGGGTCAAGTAGGAGTTTTTTAAACTCTTGTAAAGTTATAGGTTGCATAAACGAAGGCTTTTTTTTCAACATTGAGGCAAATAAAATTAGAAGAAAATAAAAAAATTCTTCAGTGAAAAAAATTGAAAACATCTTCGATAGTACTATCTCAAAAGAGAAAGACTATGTGGAAGATTATATTTTCTTCATTGAAATTTTCTCAATATTAAAGTATGTTTAATTTATTCCTCAACCAAAAGTAATTGGAGTGATAATATGGAAATTCGATCAATTTTAGCTGCGGCTTTAGTTACACTACTTTCAATAAATCCTGGTGCATCTGGGAATGATGAAAAAAAAGATGATGTAGTTGTAGAGCAAACTTTTTCTACAGATCCTCATGAAGATGAAGATAAAGACGAAACTGTTGTAGTCGAACCTGATGCTCATAATTCTTAAGTAGATAAATTCTTACCGGCGGCAATATTCGCCGGTAAGTTGGCCCAACATGCAATGGATAAAAAAATATCGCTCCTGGTTTTGGGTTTCGATTTTAGTTCTTATGATCCACTTAACCGGTAAATCTCTTGTTCATCAACGACGTTTAGAATCTCAAGCCTCATTTTCTAAAATCGAACAACTCAATAAATCTATTAAGCTTGCAAAAGAAAGAAAAGAAGAGCTATCCCGTGAAATTGAGTCTTTTCAAGATCCGCTTTGGCTGCAAGAGGTTGTAAAAGAGGAGTTGGGTTTGGTACGCCAAAAGGAGACGAAAATTATTTTTAGGTCCCAATAGGTTATGTGGCTAATTGTCTTTATTTCCCTTCTAGTTGCTCTTATTCTCCTATCAGGTTTTTTATCAGGATCTGAAACCGCCTTTTTTTCTTTATCCTCTTTGAAGGTCCATCTTTATAAAAGAGACCCAAATCCCAAGAAGCGTTTAATAGCGGATTTACTGAAAGCACCCCATCAGCTACTAGTAAGCCTTTTAATGCTGAATATTGCCGTGAATATTTTGATTCAAAACGTTGTGGCGAATGTTTTTGGTGGTGAGAGCTCTTTCTTTCTCTCGGTGGGTGTTCCCCTTGTTTTAGTTTTGCTTTTTGGAGAAATGCTCCCTAAGGCTATAGCCATCCGATACAATAAAGAGATCGCATTAAGGGTAGTGCGTATCATCCATTTTTTTAAAACGCTTCTTACTCCATTCAGATTTTTACTATCAGGTTTAGCTCTTTTCGTGAGTAAAGTGCTCTTCTGTTTTTTACCTAGAGAAAGAGAGATTTCGGTAAAAGAGCTGGAAACAGCGATAAAAAGTTCAAAAGAGCTTGGTGTTATCAGTCCCGACGAAATGCATCTCATGAGAGGATATCTCGATTTGGATGACCACATCGTGAAGGAGTTGATGCGTCCAAGGCACGAAATTATCTCTTATGACGTTCGCTCTCCTATTGAGACACTTTTGGAAACGATGATAAAAAAAGAGTGTTCGAAAATGCCTGTTTATGACGGTAGCCTTGAAAAGATTTTGGGCTTTATATTTTCTAGAGACCTTTTTTTGCATAACCTTGGTTTTAAAAAAGGGCTGGACGTTATCCCTTTATTGAGAAAACCTTTTTACGTCCCGGAGTCAGTTTCGGCTAGACATTTGATGCAACAATTCCATTTCCGTAAAGAGGAGATTGCGATAGTTGTGGATGAGTATGGCTCTGTGGCAGGTCTTATCACGCTTGAAGACTTGATGGAGGTGGTGGTAGGACCTATACAGGATAAAATAGATCCGCCTAACCCTTTGCTGGAATCTTCGGAGGATATTTTGATCTCGAATGGTCAACTAGAGATTGTAGAGATTGAGAATCGGTTTGATGTAGACCTGGAGAGCCCCTCAAATATGGTCACGATCGGGGGCTGGCTTACCGAAAAACTGGGAGATATTCCAAAAATCGGGGATAGATTGATTGTAGAGCCTTTGTTATTTCACATCCTAGCGGCTGATGAAAAAGCGGTGCAAAAGGTCTACATCAGAAAATTGCCTAGTCGGGGAGAAGGTGGATGAATCCCTTTTTAGTGTTTACGATCCTATGTCTTGTTTTTCAGGCTTTTTTTGCCATGATGGAGATGGCTATCGTCTCCTTCAATCGTGTGAGATTACAGTACTTTCTTGTTAGAGGGAGTAAAAAAGCTAAATGGATCAGCAGGATGCTTCTTGATCCGACCCGTCTATTTGCTACAACTCTTGTTGGAGTGAATACCGCTTTGCAGATTGGATCTGAGTGCTCAAGAC
>VGMG01000034.1 GCA_016866495.1 Chlamydiota bacterium
TCCCGATTCGGTGTAGTCCCCAAAACCGGAGCTGTCGGGCATGCGAATCACCTCAAAAACAACGGTATTGCTTCCATCGGGCTCTAAAGGAGGAGGCAAATGCGCCCGAATCGCATCGGGGTCGGTTTGATACCAAATATAAAAGTATTCGCGATTGATAAACCTATAAGGGCCCTCAGGATAAGTGGGAGAGTGAAAAGGCATTCCGTGCTGCGTCATACTCAAGGCCAATCCCACTTGTAGAACCGGTGACAAGAACCGTTTTTTTGTGCATATGGTCAATAAGTCTCCTCATTAAAAGACACATACAGCCAAAAGGATTTTTAAGCGAAAAAATCTGTATTTGTCTTAAAAAAAAGAGCTATCCGTTTTGTTTAGATTCTCCCCAAGAGAGCTAAACTTTTTTGTTTTGATCGAGAAGTCTAATCTCAAAACGCATTTGGCTTAAGGCGTAAAGGAAAGAAGCAAGCTGAGCCAGGATGTACAGATTTGTACCCCATGTACATCCGTGGGAAATCGCTCTTTTTGCAGGGCTCAATCTCGGCGTTTGGTCCGTTTTTTTGAGAAAACCAAGGGCGAGTGAAGCGATGGACAAGAGTGTATTTGTGTAGAGAATTGCAGGAATAGGTTCTACCAGCACGCCGCCCCTATAGGTTTGCAAACGCTCGCTATTTGCTACACAAAATGTGTAGGCCGAACCAAGAATTGCAGTAAAAAAATGGGTTTTTTCCAAAGATTGTAGGTATTGCATATTCCTCTAAAAGATGTTTTGTCAAAGATTGTAAATAGTTATACGTATTTATAAAAGGGCTTTTATCGAAAATGATTCAAGACCCTTTAAAGAAAAAAACTTTTAGTTTTTAGGCTTGCTTAGCGACGCTAAACAGGGCATAATTTTAATTCTATGACAATTAAACAAATGGGCCCTCTTTTTTTGGAAAAAGGGTTGAATCGCCCCCTTTTTGACAGCAAGATCCAGGCAGGATTCCCCTCGCCTACCGATGACGAGGTGGGAGACAGTCTGAATCTTTTGGAGCTACTTGTCCCGCATCCCAACGCTACTTTTTACGTGCGTGTTGTTGGGGACTCGATGCAAGGAGCCGGAATTTTTTCGGGAGACATCTTGATTGTGGACCGCTCATCAAAACCGGTCGAGCGTTCGATTGTAGTGGCTGTCGTCAATAAAGAGTTTACTGTAAAAAGACTTGTTTACGAAAATGGCATACCCACACTTGTACCCGAAAATCCTAGCTACCCTACGATTCGCCTTGAAGCCGAGGAAGAGCTTGAGATCTGGGGTGTGGTTACGTACGTTTTGCATAAACCCTAGTTTTTTATGTCAGAAGTCGTTCTTTTAATCGACTGCAATAGCTTTTATGCCTCTTGCGAACTCCTTTTTCGCCCCGATTTAAAAGGAAGGCCGGTCATCGTCCTTTCAAACAATGACGGCTGCGTTGTTGCTCGGTCTAAAGAGGCGAAAAAAATCGGGATCCCGATGGGAGCGCCCCTTTTTACGATCGAACACCTAATAAAAACTTTCGATGTGGTGCAGTTTTCGTCCAATTATCCGCTCTATAATGATATCTCCAACCGTGTGATGAACACCCTGCGACGTTTTGCAAGCGCAATTGAGATCTATTCTATCGACGAGGCTTTTTTGACTATCCCCTGCCCAAAAGAGGGTGTAGATATTCTAGACCTTGCTAAAACTATTCGTCAGACAGTCCTTAAAGAGATCGGTATTCCTGTATCAATTGGAATCAGCCATACCAAAACACTCGCGAAAGTAGCCTCCATCGAGGCTAAAAAAAATGCGACTGGTGTGCACGCACTCATCGAAAAAAAAGAGATTGATTCCACTTTGCAAAAGCTGGACGTTGTAGAGATCTGGGGAATTGGGCAAAGGCTTGCGCCAAAATTGCAAAGCTATGGAGTATTTACCGCTTTAGATCTGAAAAAAACAGACAAGACAAGACTAAAAAAACTTTTTAATATTGTAGTAGTAAAAACAGCTCTTGAACTCGACTCTATCCCCTCCTTTGAGCTCGAAGAGATCCCGAAATTCCCTAAATCTATCACCTGCTCACGCTCTTTTGGTAAACCTATAGAAGAGCTCTCTCTTTTACAAGAGGCTTTGAGCTCGTATACAGCACAGGCGGCGGAGAAACTCTATAGAGTAGGGGGAACCGCTGGGGGAATCATCGTTTTTTTGACCACTAACCGCTTTAGCGAGCCCTTCTACGCAAACTCGATCTATATCCCTTTAATGGAAAAAACTTTTTACCCTCCAACGTTGATGGAAAAAGGGCTTGAGGGGCTTTTTGAGATCTATAGAGCGGGCTATTTTTACAAAAAAGTGGGGGTCACCTTTGTGGATTTGTCCCGCACAACCCAGCACCAGCTTACCCTTTTTCAGGAGCAGTTTCAGCTTCCCAAAAAGCAAAAAGAGCTTGTCGATGCAGTCCACAGGATAAAAAAAAGATTTGGCATTAACGCCATCCAATATGCCTCTGAAGGGATTCGTAAACCTTGGAAAAACAAAAAAGAGCTCCGTTCCCCACTTTATACGACTCTTTGGGAAGACATCCTCACCATACAAATTTAATTTATTGAAGAGGTGAATTTTCCTTGCGAAATTCACAACTTTTAATTATAATATTTTTTATTTAATGAGGGTAATGAATATGAATATTGATGAATTAGGGGTCCTTCTCAAGACCTTCTCCGATAAAGATAACAACGCACCGATCCCCTTTAAGAGAACAGAACTTGGCTCCAGCGGAACGACCTTTATTCCCAAGGACATGAGTATTCCCATTGTCGTGAAGTTTCAATCCAAAATACAATCTGAGACAGAATATCTTGCTAACTCGTTTTATAGAAAGCTTGTTAAAAAATTACCCAGAGAATTTTACGGCCATTTTGGAGTCCCAAAGACCGAATTAGCGACAAACAACATCTCTAAATTCGCCAACCTTTTCAAAAAACTCACATCATTAGAAATTACCACAGAATCTACACTCTTAATTGATTGCAAAAATGGCGCTACTCTCTATAACGTTGAGAGCTCCCACACCCTTTTTAGCCTGAGCGATGAAGACCTTAGAAAAATTTTCTTTTCTATTGGTCAAATTTCGGGCTTAGATTTTATTACCGGTAACTGCGACAGATTCATTCCTAAAAAGTTTAGAGGAGTGATCAATCCCTTGTTCCGTATTAATAATGGCAACGTCCTAATTAAGCTCTCCAAAGACGGAACAAATACATTAAAAAAAATCTACCTCATTGATAACGGGCCCGGTTTGACCGATTTTTTTGACTTTGATGAGAGAAAAGGGGAAGAACTCGACGACGATACGAATTATGCGGTCTATTCCCTTTTTGGAGATGAGACCCAATCGGCTCTTGAGGAAAAGCCCCCTGAGAAAAAAAAGAACAATCTGATGTCTGGGGAGGAAACGCGTAGAGAACGGCAAGCCGATTTTGAGTACTTCCTTCACGCAGATGACGCTGAATTATACGCCATAGCAAATCAAATATATGTGGGAGTTTTAAACTCGATTGAAGAGGATGATAAAATCGCCACTAAAGAGGAAATAGAGGCAGTTTTTAAGCAAGATTCCTCATTGATTGACGAGATCAAAAAAGGGCTCGATCTCACAAGAGAACAATTAGGGTGTGTAAATATTAGCGTAATAGTAGATAATCTTTTTTCAAAAGCTAAAAACTTTCATGAAAGCCCCAAAAAGTATCTCAATTTTTTAAATGCAAACTTCAGCTTAACTCGGTAGGTAAAAAATGCATTCTGTTGTTGATCTAACCGACCAAATGACATTAGTAATAGATTCTCTCAATCGATGTGAGCAGCATTTAGTGAGACAATCCCAGTATAGAATTCTTAAAGAGAACCCGCATTATCAGTTATTGGAATCTGTAAGATCTGATCTTGTCCATCTGAACAGTGAAAAAAAAGAGAGGCTGATTTACAGCATCGAAAAATACTTAAGAGACCCCGATTTAGATAGAAACGACGAGCTTTCGGGTGTTTTAAAAAAAGTTATTAAACTTGTTGAGAAATACGTCCCCCACTGTACTCTGTTGTTCAAACCCAAAGGCTCAAGAAGCTTCATTGACCCTGAGAAACCTTTTTCTAGTCCGGCTCGTCGTAAACTTTTCCCAGATGAGTAGGGCGATCGATCCCTTAAGAGTACTATGTCTTTTTAAAAAAGCCCCCTTATTAAATGGAAGGGGCTTTTTTTTAGGCCATTTTAAAAAGATGCTTAATGAGTAAAAAAGTAATAAAGGAACTCCCACCAGTCAAAATAGTACCCCAGACAAGGTCAATAAAAACAAGCAGCGCCGGCCAGTTTTTTAACGTTGCCATGTTGGTCAGGTCATAAGTCGCATAAGCCGTAAAACCCAAAAGCGCCCCTTTCCAAAGCGATTGCATGGGGCACTTTGTGGATTGTACTAACGGATAGACAACAAGCACTGTAAGCCCTAGAGCATAAATAAGATAAAAAAGTAAAGCTGCACCCCAGACAACCTCTTTTGCCATAAGATGCCCAATTTGGTCCTTGTAAAATCCTTTCCCCATGATACTTAGCCAGATAGCGTCTATCGCTAAAAGCACAAAAAGAGTGACAAAGTAGGTACTAAAAAAAAGTTTCATAGGTTTTTTCCTTTATTTCTTATTGAAACAAATCAACTCTTTGATTTTCAACCTTTAAGTTCCCCTATATCTTTATAATTAAAATTATGTTAAAATAATTTATATATATTGAGGGTTTTTCATGATTGGAGCAGAAGGGTTGGCAAATGCTGGAAAAAGCAGTATTAATTTTACATTTGCAGATCAAAGGTATTCTATACCCTCCCAAACCGATCAGAAGACTCTAGAAACTGGGCTTAAATATTTAACTTTTATTGAAAGATTATTCATCTACATAAAAGAAGCATTCACACATAAAAAACCTCGTGAATTTTCTAAAATTCTCTACAAGTTCGACCCTCAAGCTTTTAATAAGTTGGGTAAGAATAAGATAACATCTCATTTAATAAATATATATAGAAGCGCAAAATCTCTAGGTAACTCACAGGGTTATATAGCTTATTTTAAACAACATGACCTTACTAAATGTATTAACACCTTTTCTAA
>VGMG01000035.1 GCA_016866495.1 Chlamydiota bacterium
CTCCTAATAGCTGCTTAAAAGATCGTAGATCGATCTAAAATTAAAGATAGCGGAAACCATGACGAAAATGTGCCAAATGGTATGGTTGTATGGTAACTTATCCCAAAGAAAAAACCCTATCGCAAATAAAAGGTTGAGAGCTCCCATGATTCCGTAAATTAAAGTGGAAAAGGGGATAAGGTCTTTTAATAATATGAACTGAAGAACAAATACTGCTGCCATCGTCAAATAGTAGATCAGCGAATAGGGGAGAAACCTCTCAAAGTAGTAGATTTTGAGGTAAGAGCCGATAATTGCAAGACTCCATAAAAGGGCAAACATCTCCAGCCCGAAAAAATTAGCAAAGGGGCCTAGCACGAAAGGGGAGAAGGTTCCAGATAAAGAAAAAAAAATAGATATGTGATCAACGATTCGCCATACGCTTTTGTTTTTAATGTTGACCTGTTTGTGGTAAACAGTTGAGGCTGCAAATAAAAAAATTTGGGAAAGTCCATAGAGGATAATTCCAAAAAGAAGTGGGTTATTGTTTATACTAAAAAAGCTGTAAATCAGATAAAAAAAAGCAAAAACACTCAAGATTAGTCCGACTAGATGGGTTCTATAATTCCATAAATCCTCATCAATTGTCTCTCCCGATAAGGGACATATAGAGTAGGGATAGGTCTCGATTCTCCTCATAAAAGAAATAATTAACCAATTTTAAAGAAAAAATACTTCAAAACTTAGGCTAGTGTCAATAGACCTGTTTTGTTCAAGAGGGTATTTTGATTCGAATGGCCCTTTTTGTGAAACGGTATTTTGCTTGGGATTAGACCTAAAAAAGTAGTCCCTTTTTACTAATTCAAAAGATAAATAGTAGATAATCACTCCAATAAGGAAAAGAAAAACAACAAAAAAAGGGATCCACGTCTCTTTATCTCTATGGGGAGGCCTGTAGCGACTCATGTTTTTTTACTATCTTCTTAGTCAAATTAATTAAAGAAAAATGAAATAAAGCCGTTTGTAAATTATCTAAAATTTGATAAATGGCAAAGAAAGGGTCTTAAATGCCAATTTTTTTTGACGGATCAATGCCATTAGATAGAGAGACAGTCCTCCACCGACTCGACCAGATGGTAGTAGATCTTGGAACCAAAGAGCTTGTTCGGGGGGCAATCAAAGGTTTATATGATGAGGTGAGTCCTGTAACACCGAGATTTATCCATCAAATTCTTTTGGGTTTAAAAGATGTTGAACCTTTGACTTTAGCGACGATCTTTCACAAAATTGTGCATCAGGGAATCAGCCAAAACGGTTTGTTTAATCAAGCTTTTAGACAGCAAATCCCTCAAATGCTCCTAGAAAGCGATAAGACTACGTGTGTGGAACTTTTCGAGTCTATCTTGAGACAGGCAACCTATAAAGAGATTATCGGGCTTTTAAAAAAAAATAGAGAACTCAGGGAAAATCTTGAGAACTTTATTGAAAATAGCAAGGAATTTTATGGAGTGCAATATGCTCGTTGGCATTTTGAAAAGATCTTGGATAAATGTTCTGGTATCCCTTTGGAATCAAGAAGAGCTGACGTAGAAATAGCAATTTTAAATCACTCCGATCTCTTAAGAGTGTTGAGTTTACTTGAAAAAGATCAAATCGCAATCCTGCACCAAGCGTTTTCTAAGGAGATCAATCTGATAAATATTTATGAAAATTGTACGGAAACCTCAAAAAAAAGTGGACCCCACGATTTTCGACCAATCTACTCAAGCCCTTTTCGCTCAAGCTCGACCCCTTTTAGCGACAAAAGTAAGTCCCAAACGCCATGGATGGAGCCCCGATTAGCCACTCCTATGGAAGATGCCTATGGGGAAAACTTGGATTATCGCTTGATCATAAAAAGGCTAGAGATTCGCCACTCACCTGGCTTAGATACAAAAGAGGTCCTTGATTGTATAGAGCAATCTAAAAGTAGACGCTTTGGTGATGAGGTGGTTGTTCGAGAGCTTGAAGAGAGATTGAAAAAAAATTTCACTAAGGCTCAAATCCTAAAGATCTTCAGAATTCTTGCTGAACCGGGTTGATCATTTTTTTCTCACACAGCTAAATTCTTAGCTTAGGATTTCTTATTTAGATTCTGGATCATAATCGGTTTTTATTCTAACATTACAGACACACTTACTGGAAAAACTATGTTACGTGCAAAATTCATAGGGTCCATATTTTTGATAATGGGCTCTGCTATCGGGGCAGGCATTCTAGCCTTGCCTTTGGTCACTTCTCTGGGGAGTTCGACCCTATCTCTTTTAGTCATGTTCTTATTTGCAATTTTGATGCTCTATACCGGCCTCATGACTTTGGAAGTAAATATGGCTATGCATAAAGATAGTAACAGTTTTAGCTCCATGGCCGAAAGATTTCTTAAAATCCCGGGTAAAATAGTTTGTTGGATCTGCTTTATCATGCTACTTTACATGGTTCTTGCAGCCTACGTAGAGGGTATGGGGAGCTTGGCTGCCAACTTACTTGGAAAATTAGGTCTTACAGTTTCTAGCTTAAGCTGCAGCCTTGTAATCACTGTATTTTTTGGAACTGTAGTCGCTTTAGGGACCTTTTTTGTCGACACCTTAAATAAGTTCCTTTTTTCTGCAAAAGGGATATTTATCCTTTTAAGCCTGTTATTTATTTTACCTGAGGTTAGCCCTGTTACAATTCTCTCTTATACTACTTATGGCAACTTCTGGGCCCAATCTTTACCTATTTTCGCAACCTGTTTTTCTTACCAGTTTATAATCCCATCGATTGTGAATTATTTGGGGAAGGAAAACTACACTTACCTCAGAAATGCCATTATTCTGGGCTCTTTTTTACCATTTTTTATTTATGCATGCTGGTTCTTGTTTATTCAGGGGATTTTGCCACAGGTGGGCAAAGAGAGCTTTGCACTGATCTTGGCCTCTAAAGAACCTTTACCACAAATGTTGGAGTTTTTGGGTGATAAGGTCTCTCCATGGGCAACGCTCATGTTAAACGGATTTTCTAACGTTACCATGACGACCTCTTTTCTTGGTGTAGCCCTGAGCCTTTTTGATTTTATTCGAGATGGATTCCATTTGAAAAAAGATGTGAAGGGGAAAGTATTGACCTTTTTGATCACCTTCGTTCCTCCTGTATTATTTGTAATTATGGTTCCAAAAGGGTTTGTTCTTGCATTACAATACTCGGCTGTTTTTACCTGCTTTTTAGTGATTGTTCTTCCCGCGCTTATGTTGTGGAAAAAAAGACAGGAAAAAGTGGAAACAAAATTTCAAGTGCCGGCAAATAAACACCTTCTTTTAGGTGTGGCAGCACTTGGTATTATCTTAGCCTTTTCCCAGTTCTTTTAAAAAAAGCAGTGATCATAATTGTGAAAACGCCCAGATTTTTTCTTGGGCGTTTTTTTCTATAATAGGGTTTTATTGTGAAGGTTTTGGTAAAATTTTATTTTTTTTTAAAAGAAAAAGTTTTAAGTTATTTTAAAATGCTTTTTTTTGGAGAATATTGTGCAACTAGCAAGTGCAGCTGAATCAGCAAAATGGATTGTACACGGCTATTTTTTTAGTAAACAGATAACAAAACCGACAAGCCTAGGATCTTTAGCAGCCTCTCTTTTTGGAACTTTTGTGGGGGTACAAATAGGACAAAAGGCCTCATTATATTTGAGAAAAATCCATTATAAATGTAATCAAGAAGCAAATAAACGACTTAACCCGTCAATAAAAAGAATTTGTCATGCTTTGATGGGAGTTTTGTTTATCAATCGGTATTCTTGCTTGTTGGAAGATCTTATTTGGTCTAGTCTAGCAAAAATAAACGAACTTTCTTTAGTTGGCAGGGTCTGTAAGGCTACTGTTCTAGCTTCAGCTTCTACGATAAACTTTATCAATTTTTCGGGTTACTTTGAGCACACTTTTGGAAAAGAAGCCTTGATGGATTTAAGAGAACAAGTAACAGGCTGTCCTTTTTCTTTGGGTGATTCTAGGACAGAAAATATAAATTGTTTAGCCGGCCTTGTCATTTTTACCTCTCTATGTGCTTTTGTTTCCCGATCTTCGCTTTCTTTTTCTTACTTGAATATAGCCCATCCCTTAAGTGAATCCCTATGGATTATTGCTAAAGGCCTCTCGAAAAAGATTAAAAAAACCTGTATTTCCTAAGATGATAAACCGCAGCAATTTATAAAAATATTTATATAAATGCAGTGCGTAAAACCTGTTTTAATGTTATAATTTCACTCTTAAGACCGGGGGGTTTTGTGAAATTAGGGTTAAGACAGGGTTTAGCTTCTGTCAGTGAAAAAATCTCAAAAGACTGGGGTCTTCCCAGGCATTTCCTATTTTCGCACCCTCCTAAGCATTCCCATTTGGCTGGCAACAAATTTTTAATCGATCCAGAAAAGTATTTTTGTAAGCCGTTAGAAACGAGTGTTTTAAGTGGGATTGTTTTACCAGAACGCTGCTCGTTTTTGGGGAATGTAAAAGAAAAAGCTCTTAAAGAGGCCGTTTTGGAGTTAATCCCTGTAGGCAAAACGTCTGAATACCTTAATCGTACTTGGGAAATAGCGAATAAAGTTTCACTCAGAAGGGGTTTTTTTTCAAAAATTCAGGGCCCAGATTTGATTGAGCGGATCTCGTGTGGTGTACATGGCATCTCTTGTGGCCCAGCCCCGATCAGGCAACTGGAAGATAAGGCTATGGGTGTAATCGTGGCTGTTTTGAAGAAGAAAATTGAAAAGAGGGCTCTTTTGGGAACATTAACCGATCCAAATCGTATCCCTGAAGATTATTCCAGAGAAAACCTTGAGAGGATTTGTCCGCAATTGCTACAAAGCTATCCTGAGTTACCCCTACATCTACAGACAGATGTCGGGAGAAAAGAGGCAATTAGGGTTTTAAAAAGCGAAGCAGGTGAAAAGGGAACTTCTCTAATCAGTACAAAACAGGTTCTCCCTCTTGTAAGAAGTTTTTATCCAGAAGTAGATAGATACAAAGAGCAAATGCGATTAGTAGTAGCTTTGACATTTCTTATTACATTTA
>VGMG01000036.1 GCA_016866495.1 Chlamydiota bacterium
GAAACTTTTAAAAAAGCCTCAAGAAAAAGTACTGATTACACGAAAGAATCTGCAAAAATTTGCAGGCATTCCAAAATATGACTTCGGCAAAAAAGCCCCCGGCCCACAAATCGGTATTACAACAGGACTTGCCTGGACGTCGGTGGGCGGCGATATTTTGATGATTGAAGCGGTAAGCTCCCTTGGCAAAGGAACGCTTTCGATTACAGGAAAATTAGGCGACGTGATGAAGGAATCCATCCAGGCAGCCTTTAGCTTTATTAAATCAAAAGCCGCCGTTTTTGGTATCGACCCAGAAACCTTCTCAAGCCTTGATTTTCACGTACATGTTCCTGAAGGCGCGACCCCGAAGGACGGCCCGTCTGCAGGTCTTGCTATTTGCACTTCCCTTGTTTCTGTCCTGACTCATATTCCCGTCAAAAGCACAATTGCTATGACAGGGGAAATCAATCTCAGAGGACAAGCCCTTGCAATTGGAGGATTAAAGGAAAAACTTCTTGCCGCCCAGCGGTCTGGCATTGAAACGGTCTTTATCCCTAAAGACAACCAAAAAGACTTGGCAGAAGTGCCAGCAGGCATTTTGAAAAATTTGACTGTTATTTGTGTTGAAAGCATTGATGAAATACTGCCTAAAGTTCTAACGAGCCCCCTAAAACCCCTTGAGGCATCACTCATCCACAAAGAAACACCCTTTGTTACCTCTCAAGCCTCTGAAAGCCTTCCCCTATCCTATCGTTAAGACTTTTGGGAAAGAAGAATGCCTCTATTTTTTGGCCCTTGTTAATTTTATATACTCATGAGTATAATACTCTAGAGTATAATAATTTAAAGGTAGGGTCATGTTTTTTGATCGTAAAAAAGAATTAGAGTTTTTAGAGGAAAAATGGATATCACCAAAGTCACAATTTATTGTACTTTGGGGAAAAAGAAGGGTCGGAAAAACAGAACTTGTAAAAGAGTTTATGAAAGATAAACCCCATCTTTATTTTTTATCTGAAAGCACAAACGAGAGAGAGCAGCTCAAAAGATTTTCGATGTCTATTGGAGACTTTTTTCAAGAACCCCTTTTGAAAACCCGTGGATTTTCAGACTGGGAAGAAAGTTTTCAGTACATTAAAGAGAAAGGATTAAGATTTGTTTTAACAATCGATGAATTTCCCTATCTTATAGAATCAAATCGTGGGATTCTTAGCCTTTTTCAAAAAGCATGGGATGAATATTGGTCTAAAAGCCCTATCTATCTGATTCTTTTAGGGTCAAGCATCTCAATGATGGAAAATGAAGTTTTGGGCTACAAATCTCCTCTTTATGGTCGAAGAACAGGTCAATGGAAAGTTGAACCAATGACATTTAACGCGGTCAGTCACTTTAGGGAGGAAAAGTCTTTCGAAGATCGTTTTATGCACTATGCGGTAGCTGGTGGCATTCCGGCCTACTGGAATTATTTTTCGAAAGAAAAAGATATTTTTGGAAACATTAAAGACCACGTGCTTAAAAAAGGGGAAGTTCTCTATGAGGAAGTAGAGTTTTTATTACGAGAAGAATTAAGAGAGCCGCGATATTATTTTGCCATTCTGCAAGCTATTGCCCACGGCAAAAGAAAACTATCTGAGATCGTGAATGCAACAGGTCTGGGAAGCTCCATGGTTAATAAATACTTAGGCATTTTAATTGATCTCCATATCGTCAAAAGAGAGGTGCCAATAACAGAGGAAAAACCCTTAAAAAGTAAAAAAGGCCTTTATTTTATATCCGATGAATTTTGCCATTTTTGGTTCAAATACGTTTTTCCAAAGAAAAGCGAGCTTGAAATGAATCAGAGAGAATCTGTCCTAAAATGGATTCAAGAAGGATTTTCTCAGCATCTTTCTGTTGTCTATGAAAAACTTGCTCTATCCTTACTTTCAACCCATTCCGATAAATTTTTTGAGTTTTCAAAGAGTGGAAGATGGTGGGACAATCAACGAGAGATCGATGTTGTTGCCTTCAATGATAAGGATGAAATTCTTTTTGGGGAAGTAAAATGGACCTCAAGACCAGTAGGCATTGACATTTTTGAATCATTAAAAGAAAAATCTTATCACGTTCAATGGGGAACAGAAAAAAGAAAAGAACACTTTTGTTTATGGAGCAAAAGCGGGTTCACTGACGCCATGATTAAAAAGGCCAAAGAAGAAAATATTAAACTGTATGAGGGAGAAAACTTGCGAGGAGAACAAACATTGGTCATCCCTGCGGACGCAGGGACCCAGAAGACCCCTGACTTGATCCGGGGGCAAGAGCGCTAAAATACACAAGATTTTTAATATTAGTTGATTTTGTTGCGACTACTAAGAGGTGTAGCTTCCCGCATTCACGGGAATCTACTGGGTCCCTGCGTTCCCCCTACGCTCCTACGGAGCTTCGGCGAGACAAGCCGCCGGGACGTGTCCCCCGTAGCCCAAAGGGCGTAGGGGGATGACCGATTTTTGGGCTCTTCTTCTTATTTTTTCTTCAAACAACTACCCACTCGTTCTGCATAAGAGTCTACGGCCTTTAACCCCTTAGACACGAACCGTCTTTAACGTCGTGAGCCAGTCTCTGATTTCCTTAAGCTTTGCCTGCTTATCTTTTGTTTCAGGTTTTAAAACCTTCAAGGTCTCTTCTTTTTTTGGCATCTCGTCTTTTGCTTCAGGTTTTAAAATCTTCAAGGTCTCTTCTTTTTTCGGCATCCATTGCTGGAATAGTGAGACTAATGGCTGAACATTTTTAGACTCTACAACCTTTACAACCATTGCTCCAAGGACTTTATCTAAAGTTTCATGGAAAGTCACAATCAACTCATAATCTGCTTGGGCCTGAACACTTCCTGCAGATTTTTCTTGAGATTTTTTTGTGACTTCTACCATATGCTCTAATTCTTGGCGATATGTTTCAAGCTGAACAAGAATATTTTTAACATCCGATGCTTTCTTCATATAAAGCATTGTATCAAGATCAGTCGCTGTTTTTTTCATTTCGCTACTTGCTTGAACTTTTTTGATCAAGAATTGTGTTTTCTTTTTTAAAGATGCTTCTTTTACCGAAAGGGCTTCCAGAGTTTTTGTCAAATCCTCTATCAATCCTCGAATAATCCCTTGTAAAATACCAAGGGTTTTCACTAAGTCTTTATCCTTCTTCCCCTCAAACATCTTCTCATCAACAGTGGGTTTGAAGGGGTCTTCCGCTGCTTGAGCTTTAGTTTTAGCAGCAAAAACAGAGTCATAAAATGCTTCAAGATCCATCATTACTGCCTCTTTAGCCTTAACCTCTTTGGTTACTGTCTTGTCACCTTTAACAACTGCTGCTTGACCCGTAACTGCAGGTTTCACCACAACTTGTCCTGTACCATTCCATCCCTTTAACGTTCCCCAGAATGTACGATGTTGTGATAAAAATTGACTGAGAGATTCTAGCTTTGCTTTAATAGCCCCAATGTTTCCGGTCGTAACTGTGACTTTTGCTGGATCAACTCTTCTCGACATACTTAAAAAAGCATCTTTTGTCTTTGCCGTTAAATCCTTTACAAAGGCAGCAAGGTATTTTTGTACGCTTTCATTTACCGTAAGCCGATCCAAAAAACCAATTGATCCTTGGATGCTTTCAATGCTTTTTAAAATAGAACTAATAGATCCTTCAATGGCATTTTGCTCTTTTATCTGATCATCAGGGCTTGTACTTTTATAAGCTTCAGCACTTTTATAAAGCTGATCAACGGCTCCTTTTAGAATGCCCAACGTTCCCTTGACGGATGCTACTTTTTTGTCCCATGCTTTTTGGGCCTTTGGATCACCTACTGTACGAAGGACCACTGCACTTTCATCTGATGACCCAGCTGCTGCTAGGCTTGGTCCTGTTTCCACCCCGGCAAGTGCTAATTGTGGCTCTGCATCTTTAATAGCCAAAACGGAAGATTCCTTTTGGTCGCGGCTTGGTGTGCTGGGTGGAACCATTGCTGTTGTTCCCTCTGCAGCAGCTATTGAACCACTCGCAGCTTGAGCCTTTCTGTCAGCAGAGGCTTTTTTTCTCAGTCTTTTTTTCTGAGACTTGCTTAAGTTTGTTGTACCAGTTGAGCTTTCTACAGCCGCATAACAATCCTCCATCACCATAAAATCAGCTAGACCAAATGCAAATACCGTTAATAAAAGGATTTTTTTCATGAAACTGCCTCACCCTTATTTTTTATTTTTTTTA
>VGMG01000037.1 GCA_016866495.1 Chlamydiota bacterium
CGCATCTATTGGTTTTTAGGCCTAACAGGCACGGTTTTAAAAAACGTATTGCCCTCCAAAAAATGGAGCCATCAAATACAACAACTAGAGGTAGAGGGCAAAGGACATACACTCACTTTAGGGGGGATGCCGGCATTACGTTTTAAAAAACCTCATATGCAATACATCTCCATGCTTGAGCCCTATGAAAGAATTTTTATTGGAAAAGGGGTTTTGGGGCAGACTCTGCATTTTCCGACTCCGGATTTTGAGGTTGTGTCTAAAGAGACCATTCAAAAAGCTGTCAAAGCGGTTCAAGAGAAATTAAGAACGGGAGATGTCTATCTACACTGTAAGGGGGGTGACGTTCGAAGCGCAGTTGTTGCAGTCGCCTTCAAGATGCTGGATTTAAAAGACGAGTATCAAGATGTGGATACACTCTATAAAGCAGCTTTTGACTACGTTAAACAAAAGAGGCCACAAATTACTACCAAGACTTTCGCTAAAGTGGCGAAAGACTGGTTTAATAAATACACCCCCTACAAGACTTAATGGCAGGCTTTTTTGATTCAGTTAAAAAATTCAAGACCGAAATCCCCCTAAGTTTTCCTTAGTGTAGAAAAAAAAACCTGATGGAGAACGGCTAAAAAAATCTTAAGCCCTTTAGCCAAAGCCCTAAAAAAAGATGTGGCTAAGGCTTTGAAAAAAGATAATTTTTTAACTCTATGGTTAGAAGTTATTTAGGGAAATTTAAAATAAAATTTATTACAAATTAAAAATTTTTTGTTTATAATTTTATAGTAAAAGAAGAGATATTATATGCATTCGCCAAGTATTAGTAACCAAAATTCTCCCAAAGGTCAAAATAGTCAAGTTGGTCAAAAAACAATTGTTAAAGGTAGAATTTGGACACAAATTCTTGATTTGAAGGATAAATGCATCAAGGAAACAGTTCGAATAGCCAAACTTATTAAATGGTTTTTGAGTCTTGTGGGAACGGTTTTAGAAAACATGTTGCCCTCCAAAAAATGGAGCCATGAGATATTCTCTTTCACTAAAAAAGAGGATAATCCTGACTTGTTTGAGGCTCCAGTCGAAAAAAAACATACACTCACTTTGGGAGGTATGCCAGCGTTTTGTACTGCAAAAGATGATACGCAATATATTTCCATGCTTGAGCCCTATGAAACGTTTTTTATTAGAGAAGGTGTTTTAAAGAACACTTTGCCTGTTCCAACTCCGGATTTTGTGAAAGTTCCCCCAGTAACAATTGAAGAAGCTGTAAAAAATGTTCGTGATGAATTGCAAAAAGGGAACGTCTATCTGCACTGCAAGGCGGGTTACGGTCGAAGTGCAGTTGTCGCAGTCTGCTACATGATGAGTGTACTAAAAAATGATACGGACACTGACGGAAAATCGAAATATCGTGTAAATGGAAAAAAAATGGATTCTACTAATGTAGACTTTAATAGGGTATATGATACAGAGAAACTCTACAAAGCAGCTTATGAGTACGTTAAGGGAAAGAGGCCCCAAATTTACACAAAAGATCGTCATGAAGAAGCGAAAGAATGGTTTCGAACTTATGAAAATGAAGTAAAGGATTGGTGATATTTTTTAAGAAGTCTGCTAGCTTATAATGCCTATTTTATAGGCATTATTTATGATCACGCGCCCTTTCGACTCTTTGGCAGATTCTTTTGAGCATATGCTTACAGTTTTCCATGGCCCTCAAATTCCAGACGATTTAAGCAAAACAATTCCAGAAGAGGTTATTGCCAAAGAGGCAAAAAGAATCTTCATTTGCCATGAAAGACCTCTTTTAACAAGTTCCAAATTCACCCTTTTTGCTGGTTGCAGGGAGTCAAAAAAAGGAGAATGGAAAAAATATGCCCTTTTAAGCCCACTTGAATCTGGTAGAGAACTCTATAGCGAGGAGTGCTGGAATTTACATAATAGGGCTTTTCAAGCGGGAATTGCCCTGAAAATTCAAAAATATGTGAGCGCATCGAAGAGGGGATACTTTTTGCCGTTTTCTTTTTACGGAGATCTTTACCAATTTCTACAAAATGCGGAAGATTTGAGCGAAGAGGCTAAGGTTTTCATAGCAAAAAAACTCATCGATGTAGTTTCTCAATTGCATCAATTAAATATAGCCCATCAGGATATTAAGCTTGAAAACATATTGGTGGATAATGAGGGGTCTACAGCCTTGAGATTCTATCTTCATAATTTTAGTTTTGCTACTGAAAATGAAACCTCGACTGTTGTATGTGGGTCTGAGAATTATCTGGCTTTAGATCACAATGTCTCATTTATCTTTCGTCCAAAGCTGAGGGATATATTTTCTTTGGGAGTGCTTCTTTTTAGCCTTTTTACAAAAAAAATGTGGAAACAACAGAAGGACTCTATGGTACTTGAATGGGAAAAACATCCCCTTCTCCATCGTCTAAAAATTGAGGAGGAGTACGAAAAAATTCTTTTTCGTCATAGTGCGGATATTCCAAAAAAGTTTATGCCGGTTTTGAGGGGTTTTTTGAAAATTGATCCCTTAGAGCGGATGGAATTAGAAACAGCAAAACACACCATTTCATCTTTTTAAAAAAAGCGTAATAATCTGTTAAATAATGTTTTATTTATTTTTATAATGGATTTATATTTAAACCAAAAAAAGCTGTTTTTTCTTTTTGTTTTTTGATAAAACTTTATTAAAAGACAGCCTGTTTTGGAGGTTTAAATGAGAATAGAGGGACGAGCCTTATCGAACAATACTGAGCTACCGAAAGAGCAACAATCTTCAAAAGTTTTTTTGATAGCTAAAAGTTTTTTTCTGAATTTCAAAGCAATTACATTAAGTTTACTATCCCGATCAATCAGCCTAGGTGGAAATTTCCTTTGTTTTATAAAAAACAAGGTCTACGCCTTCTATTTAACCCATAGACCCGGTAGAAATCCCGGTGAAGTGGTGGATATTATGATGCGTAAGGGTCTTTCAAAAGAGGCCGCAGGGTATCTTAAAAAGTTTAGCAGACAGGATAGCGAAAATTACATTCGTTATGCTCTTGATGACCATTTGATATTTTTCATCCGTGAAGGAGCCCTCGGGGAGATACACTTTTATGACTTTCCCCAAAGCTTAGCAGATAGGCTCCATAATGAAGAATTGATGCGTGCACTTTTTGTGGAAAAATCTAGTGATAGCCTTGCTATTCAGTTGCTAAAGTACTTTGCAGATAATGATAATGCAACGGATTTTCGTGGTTTTTTAAATCTATTGCGTAGGCCGATAAAACCGACGACATATCAATGTTTAATGTCTTACCTTGCATTAGGAGCACCACGTTTTTTTAGTATGGCATTAGATTTTCAAAAAACAGAAGACTATTTTTACCAAAAAAGCATTGCTCAAACTCTCGCTCAAAACCAAAAGGTAGAAATGTTTCTAGAATTTACAGAAAAACACAATAAGACGATAGGTGATTTCCACGATGAAGTTTACAAATTTAGAACGGATCAGACCTTTCAAGATGTGATGCAACCTATTGTCCATACCCTTGATGATTACTCAAAAAGACAGATTGAGGCGATGTTGAGATGCTGTCGTTGATAAGAGAACCCTCTTTTTAGGGTAAAAGCACATACTTTAAAAGTTTAGGGATCCATTCTGAGGTAGATGAAAAAAGCTTATCTTGAAGATAAGCTTTTTTTATTGGCTTATGCCTTGAGATATCGATTGCGGAAATCTTTTTCTAAAAGAGAAAAACCATGTTTACGCAATTCTTCTTCAAAAATCACAAGCCTGTAAATTTGGGCAAAATTCGCTACCTCTTCTTTTGTTGTAGGGAAGGGAAGAATTTTTCTATCTCTATTTTGGACTTGCAAATAGTAGGGTAGAGCTATTCCATGAATCACATCGTTTTTTAAAATTTCATTATTAAACTCGATTGTTTTTTTTTCGGAATCGTACACTACTGAGGGCTGCTGATTTTTATCTATTATTATGTAACTCATAAGCCTTTCCTGATGAGTGCAACATTTTGGACAAAAGCTTGAAAAAAGTCTCTATATAACATTTTTGACTAAAAGAATATTACCAGAGTGTCCGTCGATATTTTCGGTGACAAGATTAAAAAGTAGGGTCTTCATAGCTGAGTGAAAATCTATTTGAAAGGTCTCTACATT
>VGMG01000038.1 GCA_016866495.1 Chlamydiota bacterium
CCTCATATATATGGTTTATTAAAAATAATAGAGCCCATCTGAGCCCTACTGAAATCTATATACCCTACCTCTTCCCCCTTTGCAAGAGGGGGAAGGGGGAAAATTTATCAGAACGTAGAGGGGTACGTTTTTGATGCGTGATCCCAAGCTGTTTTCATTATGTTGAGCCACCTACCTGTTTTAAGGGTTCCTGGCCCATCACTTTTTCTTTCAGTTATAACTTCACGAATCATGTCTTTAAAACGTTCATATCCATTTTTATCTGTTGTGTCACTTGACCCACCATAGGCTTTAGTCACAAATCTAAGGGCACGTAATTCATCGAGGCTCATAGTTTTTAATCCCTCTCTTAGCACAGTATCCGTGCCTATTGGAAACTTACTAAACTCTTGTGATAGTTCTGAGTCTTTTAGGGCAAGAATCCAAGAAGACATAGAATCATTTGTTAATGGTTTCCTCTCTGTCTTAAAATTATTTAGCTTTTGATTGTCTTCATCTTCTTCTATTTTTTGCATAACTTTTGATTTTCCTTTTTGAACATATCCTATAATTATTTTGATTCCAGGATAGTTCTCTTCATTTGCAAATCCCCCTTCTGAGAATATTTCAGGTGTATTAATAAAATCATAAGGGACGTTTGGACTTGGAAGACCCATAGTATTATCTTGAATCCCTGATTGAGCATAGGTATTCATGGCATACTTCATAATTTGATATAATCCATAAAAGTCAGCTGCCTTGTATAAAAACATATCACTGTCGTAAACTCGATAGGCGTCTTTAAGCAGGTAAATAAATTGTTCTTTGGTCAATCCAGGTGCTGTGGTTTCTCCACTTCCTTCTGGAAACTTTTCTTTTAAGATAGATAAAAGCTGTCGCATATAGTAATTATAACGCAATTTTGGAATAGAGCTAAAAGATAGTGACAATATTTCTAAAAGTTCTTTGATAATCAATACTTTTTCTTCATCGGGAACTTCATCGTACGGGACACTATTCATTGAAGCCACAATACGTTTTAGCATATTTTGCTTTGTGGGGTTTGACGCAATTGCTTGGCTTAAAGTCATTCTCTTTTTTGTGCTAGGGCTAAGGTTATCAGCGTAGGCCGTGACAAAAGTGGTAACGTCTTCGTATTCTTTTAGGTCTATCTCTGGAACAAAAAAATCGTTCCCTTCAAGAGAACTTCCTCCTACAGTCCCAGAAGCAGCTCCAGCAGATGCACTACTAGCAAAAGCCGCTGATCCAGTACGGTGAGGGACTCCAGATGAAGAAGAGTGAGATGGTGCTGCTGCAGCAGGTACCCCTGATGCAGCAGCAGTCCCTCCCATCATGGTCGTAATTGCGCTGGTAATGGCTTTCTTAGTGGCGGTGGTAACAAATATTGATATTATTCGAGCTTTTGCCACGGTTGTTGTATAAGAACCTGCATTAAATGGTTCCGAGAAAATATTTTCTTTGTCGGCTCCATCAATTTCCTTCACACCTTGTGCAGCAGAAAGCTTTTTGGCATCATCTTCTGTTAGATCAAAAGAAATTTTTTCTGAAGGGTTTTTTAATCCCGCTTCAATAGCATCAGTAATAGCCTTTTTGTTCGCAGTGGCTATAGGGTTATCTCCTGTAAAAGTTTTTAAATGTAAACGCGCTTTTTCAATTGACACAACAAAAGTCTTCGTAGCAATTTTATAACAAATTTCTATTTCGGCCTCATCAATAACAATAGTATCACTAGGATCCCATTTGTCTTCGAGTGTTCGCATCATCTGCTTTAAATCAGCTTTTAGCAACGCATATGCCCCGCTAAGATTTTGAATGACGTTTTTTAAGCTATCATACTGAGCTAATTTTTCTATCCCAGCCTCTTCATACTTATAAGAAAACTTACTATTGCTTTTTTGAAAGAATGGTTTGGCTTCTTTAAAACTTCTTTCGATAGTAGTTTCTAGTAATGCGTTCACTTGCTTACTTTTCTCATCAGGAAGCATGGATGTGCTATCAGCAATCTTTTTAATCTCTGCCTCTAACTGTTCCGCATATTTTTTTGCTTCTTGAGATATTCTAGTTTTGATTGCTTTAGTGGCGACAGGTGCACTGGAACTATCTCCCACCGCTCCTCCAGCACCTGTTGTTGTTCCGCCTACAGGAGATTCTGTAAATTCAGGTAAAAGAGGATTTTTATATGCATCTGCTAATTTTGACCATAGAAAATTGCGATATTCAAAAAATAATGCATCGTCTTCATTCATTAAGCTCCAAATTTCTTTGAGAACTGTGAATCCTTTGACTTGTGGAGCGCTGCCGGAGGGTAGAAAAACTACCTTCCAGTTTTTTGTACTACTTGCCATGATTTGATGACGCATATAGTCGCTCATGTCGTTTTTCAAGGTAGTAACAAGTTCTGGATCTGCTAGTGTATTTAACGCATTTCGAGCATCATAAAAGGTCTTTACCTCTACCCCTGGACTACTAAAGGGAAGTGATAGTTCATATGCCTTAAGAGTTGGACTTTCTTTAGGTAAAAATGATTTTACGGCGGGTGCTGGAACTGCAGCGGCAGAGGTTGAAGGGGATGAATGCACGACAGATGGCCCACTTCCTAAGTTACTCCCTGCACCTGCATGGAGGGGGATTGTTGCCGTGCTGTTAAGAGGACTACTGACCCCGGAAGCGTTGGTAGAAACGGACATACCAGTTGAGGACATACCAGAGCTTCCTCCATATGAAGTTGTTCCTCCTGCGGCACTAGCACTACCATCTTCAGATGAAACTCTTCCTCCTTTAATAACTCTCATAAGCTGATTTTGAAGCTCTCCTTGGTTTTTTATGCGCTGACGATCAGCATCTGATACAGATTCTCCTTTTTTTTGTAGTGCAAGAAGTAAATGCTCTTCTGCAGTCATTTCATGAGCTTTTTTTCCAGATTCTTCCATTGCCTCCATTTGTTTTTGAACACGTGCACGGTCTTCTTCTGCCACTCTCTGGGCAGCTTTTGCATCTTCTGCTTCTTTGCGAGCGGCTTCAACAAGTTTAGCATCTGCTTCAGCTTGTGGTGTTATAGCAGCTAAGACTTCTTCGCGTGATGTGGGCCTCCTATCCCCAAAATGTTTTCTAACAAGGGCTAATTGCTCTGTTGTCGTGCTTGAAAAGCCAAGGCGTCCTAAAAGCGATAATAGAACGTTGTCAGGCATAGAGGTGGCTGAAAAAGCTAAATTACCAGATAACAATAAAACCCCTAATAAGAATTTTTGATGATGTAGCATGGTTTCTCCTGTTTGAATTTTAAATTTTGTAAGTTAATCCTATCATGAAACTCTGATCTCTAATGCGCATATTGCCACTGAGACCTGCATTAGTTTTAAAATCATTAGTTTTTCTTATCTTCCATTCTTGATAAAAACGGTATTGATAATCTAGCTTAATGGATAGTTTATGATTTAGAGTATAATTAAAACCAATTCCAGGAGCTACAGCCCACAAGTAGCGAGATACACTGCCAGCGCTTTTATCATGCCCAGCGTTGAGAGAATCTTCAATATTATGTGTGAGGTTAAAACTGCTTGTTAATAGGGATAAAGATATATAAATCTGCATTGGTTTTTTAGGCAGAGTCCATCCCACTTTTGTTGTAGCGCCAAAAGAGTTATCTTTTTTTAAAGTGGTCCTCACAGATGTTCTGTACACTATACCATCTCCAAGGGATGTATCTTTTTTGTATAGAGATGATTCTCTCATATAAAATCCCTCAATCCCTATAAAACCAAAGGGAACATTATAGTGGTATCCTCCAAGGGCTCCCCAAGATAGATCATTAGTTGAAAAGGATTGGCTATCATAAAAAAATGTAGGATTGGGGTCGTTATTTGTCACCACCACATTCCCCGACGGTTCTCCGTGCAGCACGCCTACTTGGCCACCAACATAAAAATGACCGTTAGAGGAGGCATTAGAGGAGGCATAAGACACAGCGCCCGAACAGATGAATGCGGATGTTAAAAGTAACTTGTGTAGATTTTTCATGGCTCTCCCCAATTTTTTTATCTTTTTCTTTTACTATAAAGCAAAATCCTTTTGGGGCGCAAGAGGAAAAGAGCTATCTTCCAGGGCCACCTCATGAAATTTTCTGAGAAAGGATAGATTGGAGTGTTAGGATATCCCA
>VGMG01000039.1 GCA_016866495.1 Chlamydiota bacterium
GCAGTTTTACCTGTTTTTAGCAAAAAAAAGTTCGTTATCAAACAAAATATGCTCTTTTCTAAAACGAATAGAAAAAAAGATTCATTAAAAAGTTAGTAAACTTTTCGCAAGATATTTACCAATAATCTCAAAGGGCAATCGTACTCTCTAAAGAAATGCGGTTTTGGGGTTCTTCTTGGATAAGCCCCTTGATCACCTCAGCAAATTCGGGTACTTTAATCAATGACCCCTCAGTGGCTTCAGAGATATATTGATCCAAAAAAGATTCTATTTTCCCTTGTCGAAATGCTTGAAAAGCCTCTTTTGTGTAGTGAAAGGTCTCTTCTGCCTCCGTCGTATTGGAATTAACCTAAAACAAAACCCCATCACGAGTGGGGTTTTGTTTTAGGTTAATTCCAAGGCGATTTGTCTAGCCCTTTACCGGTAAATTACGGTCCTAGGATTGGGTTTTAAGGTATATTTGGCATTCCGATCCTACTTTTTGGTAGAGTTGTTTCGTCGGTACCGGAATTTGAGGTCCCAAAGCTGTTGTTTTACAAATACTAGATACTATTCCCAATGTTTTTTTTATGTGGTCTTCACCAAAAGAGATATTTGAGGGAGACGACTCATATAAAGCCTTGGCCCAAGGGCAATTTTTTACACATTCGATTAAGCTTTCAGCGATTGTCTCGTTTTTATGAAAGTTCAATCTTCGTTGGATAAGAGGTTTTAAAACAGCGAAGGCAAGATTTTTAAAAAGGGATGGAGATTCAAGAATGAGGTTTTTGATGCTAGACACTGCAGCCTGATCGATTCCCAGTTTTTCTCTTGCCTCTAAAAATTTGGGCAAATGGGCTACATCTGCATCGGTGAAAAAATCTTCCCAAAAATCAAGTGTACTGGGATCTTTATTTTCCAGGATCTGGTCAAAAATTTTTTCGTCAACTGAGTATCCCAAAATATCCGTAAACACCTGCTTTATCTGATTTTTAAATGCTTCAGGATTTTTAAACTCCCTTTGTAAAGCTCTAGAGGCTGCATCAGAGTAGAAAGAGTGTCTACACTGCGCTAAAAATACAGCATCATCTATTTTTGGCTCTTCACCAATTTCAAAGAGATCATAGAGCCTCCCATAAACTGAATTAAATTGGGGTAAACGCAATCTGTCGCATCGTTCCATCAACTGTTGGAGTTGTTTTAGGCTGAATTGCTTCTCCTCTAAAAAGCGTTTGGCCTCATGAGGAGGTAATTTATTCAATCTCTCTTCAATTCCATAAAAGTCTTCATCTGGTAAATTTTTTACATTAAGATAATCGGTTTCAACTTTTATGGAGACCGGTTTAGTTTCGTCTCCCGTTTTTGTACATGGACTGAATGAAACCCCTTTTCTTGCCTTTTGAACTCTTGAATCAACCGAGTCGGGTTCGCGGCCTCTTTTAGTTGGCCCCGGTAAACTTACTGAATTCCCATCGTTGTAAAACACCTGCTGTCATTCTCCCCCCCCTTTTTTTTCGGAGCAACTTTCTATTGCTACCTTTTAAAGTATTATATACTAAAAATTATTACTTTTCAACTCTTTTTTTAAAAAAAATGATATATAAACCACTGAAAATGAATAAGATGTGTAAGTTATTGATCTTGTGATTCAAAGGCAATCGCTTGAAAATTCGGCTGTTTTATTGTGTAAAATAGCAGATAGGAAGACCTTAGCCCCGAAACTTGCTGGGGATCTTGAGTTACTCCTCAACCTTAACAAGTAAGATGGAAAATTTAAAAATTTGAGGGTAATAAAAACAGTGTTTTGAAAGGTAGCAAGCCCCCTTTAAAAGGGATCAGCTTGGGCATTTTTAAGCTGATTAGGATAGGTCTACCCCTACCCGTTCCTTTATCCAAAACAAGCTTTTCCCTACAAAAATAATTGCATATAAATCCCCTTTTTGAGACTTGGGGTTAAATGATTGAAGGTCCACACCCATCCTCTCTACCAGGCAGTAGTAAGCCGCAAGACGAGGCAAAAACATCCAAATCGGTCGCTGCCGTTGCATACCCACTTTTAGCACGAACTCAAAGCACCCCTCTTGATCCGAGCAGGGTGCAAAAAAAGGAGCCTTTTATATCGGCCTGGACGTTTGAGGATCAAGGGGATTTTTTTGTTTGCAGTCAACATTTAGATGAAGAAAAGACATTAAAACTAAATATAAAGCAATTTCCAGTTGTACAAATGAATTTTACCTCTGTAAGAAAGCTGATTAACGAAAAAGGGTTTAAAGTGATGTTTTTTTTGAAAAGTTTGGGTATATCCATTGATGATGCCACACAAACCCTGCTTTTCCCCAAAAAAGAAAATTTAAGGAAAAACCTAGATACATACAGCGAAAAAAATCCCTCTTTTCCTGAACTCAGCTTAAGTGAGGTGACTGATATTCTTCCCACTGATGATTTTTTGCATCTTATGCTTACTACAGACATCATCCTCTCTGATCCTCCAGATTTGATTCACGATATCTGCTTCCACGTGATACCTATACTTAGACGAGTTTTCGAATTTCGAGAAGGTTACAGACCTTACAAGGAGCAGATCGCATCGACATTTAGCGAATTACAAGACGAGTTCGATAGATCGAGCAAACATTTTGACGAGTTTATAAGTCCCGTCAATCAAATTTTAGCTAAGAAACAAAAACAACAAATCACAAGGGCTGAGTGGGATCTTATGCAGGACATTTTAAGGTTCAGTATGAGCGCTTGTCTTGATATTATATCTACATTCGACGAAACGTTTGAACAAGACAAAGAGCTTAAAAAACTCCTTTTTAAGACCCAGGCGAGTGTCCTAATGGATCAAGATCGCCCTATGGGGTGGGACCTAATCTGGAATAAAGAGTTTCCTAAAACTGGTATTGATCATACAACTAGGTGTAGAATTGCTAGTTCAGATCGGTCAAAACACTTTCTTTTTGCCCTTTATGCCCAACCTTTTTTTAAAGAGGTAGGAAGTTTAAAGGATGCTTTAATGAGACAACTTGCCCAGGCCAAACAAGATCCTACCCCCTTTTTAGCCTCCTTAGATCCGGAACTCAAAAAAACTATCCCTGGAGATGTTTGGAACCAAATTCAAGCCCCTTTAGAGGCTGCTATGAAGGGTGCTTTTGAGGATTTGTCTTTAAATTTTTTCGATAGCATTCAATCCATACCAATAAATGAAGATGATCCAGAAATACCACTCCCCTACCTCTTTATCTCCCATCAAGAAATTCTCGAAAAAGCCATCCCCTCCCTTTACCGATCATTACCCCATAGTCTAAACCTAGATTTTGGTCTTTTTAAAGAGGTCATTCACACGCTTCAAAAAAAACCAAGTTAGCTACCATTAGGAGTTTTCCCTGGACTAAGGGGGGGCTACAAGGCGGTAAAAGCCTGAGTAACCCAATCCCCCTACTCAAAAGAGCCTTAGCTGGAACAAATCCGAGAGTCTGCCCTAGCCAGACCTAAAGCTGGTGTGCGTGACGCCCTTGCCAATCAATCCTTAAATTTAAATAAAAGCCATGCCTTCTTTCCCATTGAAAACCATCGACTTCCACAACTCCAAAAAAGCTACTCAGCCTTTTTTTATCACGATGGTCAAAGAGGCAAGCTCAATCGAGGGGCTAAAGGGAACTTTAAGGAGCCTAAAGATAGGCTCTTGACCGGTTTGATTAGATTAGCTAATAGATGGAAAAAGCACTATTAACAGGTTTTATTATGTCATATCCTGTAGGGGGACCGCCAAAAACACCCGAACCTTCTAAGAATTTTGGTCAGCAACCCGTATCGGGTGGTGATGCAGCCAGTCAAATAGCTCGGGGTGTTTTAGGTTCTAGAGAATCATCGCCGCCTGCCCCTTTATCCTCTCATGAAGTTCAACCTGGTGGGACTGAACCTTCTGGAGGGGGAGAAGAACGATCTTTAAATAGTCGCAAAGAGGAAATACTTCAAGCTTGGAAACGGTCTTTGCCCTTCTGTGGATTTTTTTCTAATGATCGCTTCGGCAGTAAAAAAGGGCTCCCCCTCTTTCGCTAACGTCACTAACCCAGCGTTGAACCCATCAAATATTTCCTTGTCTTTCATTTTCTTCTTTCCT
>VGMG01000040.1 GCA_016866495.1 Chlamydiota bacterium
TGAACAATGTGAAATTGAAAATAACAAACCCTATTGGCCTGGAGCAAACGATATCGTTAAACTCTTTTTATGAGCCGAACTTATTACCGACACATGAATTGGAATATTTTCTGACCGCAGGATTTCCAAATTTTAATGAAGCGGGTTTAAATTATAATTATCAGTTTAATAAACCCACTGTAATGTCCTCTGTTAGGTACGGTTTTTTTAATAATTTTACCCTCGGTTCCTATTTGCAGGGGAATTCCACCGGAGCCTACTTTGGTACCCAAGCTGTCTATGAATACAGCGCAGTAAGAGCCCTATTTGACTTGGGATTTTCTTGTCCAAAGGATAAAGAGATAGCAGCCAAGATGCGACTGGCTCTCTCAAAAGGACTTTTGAAAACGGCTCCCAAACTCTCTTTTGACTATGAGCTGTCTGTTGAGGCTCAGGATAAATATTTCAGCTACCTACAGGCACCTATCTTTGCTAACCCCTTATATCTTTCTTTGGCTGCGAAATTGTCAAAAAAGCTCCCATGGGAGGTGAAGTCAAGTTTTACTGGTTCGTATAATTTTGATAGAAATAACAAAGATCGATATGTAGCTCAGTTCAAGCTTGAGAAAACTTTCTTTGAATCTTTGCTTGCTCGATTCTTACTTATTTTCAAAGGAAGAGATAGTCGCCCTGGTGGAGTTTCTAGTTGGAAAAATGACTATTTTATTGCATTTGGACTAGATTTTGTACCCAAAGATACAAACTATAGAATCACTACAGATTATAACCAAGAGTTAGAAGCTTTAAATGCAAACGCGAACTATTCCACGCCGGTCAGAGGGGATAGTAAGCTAGATTTAAATATCGGGGGATCTTTTTTGCAAAAGGGAGCCTCGGGAACGGGAAACTTGAATTATACAGGACAAAGATTTTCTGCCGGCGTGAGCCAGTATCTTGCAAACGGTCCTTTAACTTTTAGTGTCCCAGATTTTCCAACAAATAGGAATTCCTCTCTTGCCGTCACCCAGTTCAATGCAGGAACGGCAATAGCGTTTGCCGACGGCTTTCTTGCTTTATCAAGACCGATTGAAGATAGTTTCGCTCTTGTTGTAAGCAAAAAAAATGAACGGATGCGTTACTTGAGAGCCTATAAAGAGAATTTCAAGAAGCGTTTTAACGAATCCTTTGGGCCTATGCCTGCAGTAGTTCCCTCGTTAAAGAGCTATAAGGAAACAGATATCCATGTGGATATTTACAAAAAGAATTCCTGGGCAATTGAAGCATCTGAGCAGGTCAAGGTTCGACCTCACTACCGTAGTGGCACACTCATCGAGCCAAAAACGATCGTTTTGAAGGCCTCATCGAAGCCTTTAAAAAAGAAGAAAGGAGATTCTTCTGACTAAAATGCTAGCATTTTATTAGTCTATTACCCTGACTCGTTTTATGAGATCAGGGCAACTGTTCATTGGGTATTGCTCCATAATCGTCTTTCGAATCTTATAAAACTGATCCCCTCCCTAAAAGGGGGGAAGCTTATATTATGAGCAAGCGTTTAGTCTTGATTTAACTAATTTTCTTTTAGCGTCTGTTTTTTTTTTGCTTCAATCAAGAGATGCCAACCCCATTTTTTTTCTAAAAAACGCATGAATCTACTAGGTAGAAGATTCCAAGGGAAGGCTTTTATATAACGGTTTTGTTTATAATCTTCAATTTTATAAGGAAAAATATGCTCGGGTTGAATGTATTCAACGTCAAATCCTTCTAGAAGACTGACAACCTCTTTTTTTGAATAGGTAAACGCGATGGGGCAGCCTGATTGAGCCTCTGGTTGAGCTAAAGACATCTCTATCAAGAAATTCTTCCAACTGTTTTTGTTGTAAAGCATTAACTTTAATTCACCGTGGGGCTTAAGAACTTTTGTGATCTCTTTGAATACTCTCTCAGGAGAGGGGGTATGATGAATTACACCAAAAGAGTAGACAAGGTCAAACGTTTCGCCTAAGACTAGATCACTCAAATTTTCTGCGTTTCCTTGAATGAAACGGGCTTTGAGGCCGTAAACCTCGAATCTTTTTTTCGTAATATCCAGGCTTTCTGAGGAAAGCTCTACTATTGTTAAATCCGCACCGTTACGAGCAAAATTAATGGAGTCTGTGCCAATTCCGCAACCAATCTCAAGAATTTTTTTTCCATAATATTTCGGGAAATTTGCAAATGAGGGTATATGCGGTTCAACAAAATATTTTTTTGCCTCAACTTCATCAAAATACTCTTTTGAAAGAAACTCTCTTTGGCTATGACGCACGTTACAAGGACGTTGATCCCAGTAATTTTTTACTTTTTCTATATTAGCTAGCTGACCTTTGTTCGACTTGAAGGGAATTCCTACAGACCAAAAAAAAAGGAAACTCAGAACAAAAACCGATGTAATTAAAACGAAAGGCAATTTTTTTTTCATATGTGCAGTCTAAACTTAAAAAAAAAATCAAATTTTTTCAAGCCTATAAAATTAAAAGTTTCCTTTTTTTAAAAATTAATCTTTGATTTTTTTTGTTTTTCCTAATAAGGAAATAAATATGAAAAAATTATTAAGTTTGATGGCCATTTGTGCGCTTTTATCTTTACAGCAGTCGGATTCTAAAGCAGTAGTAGACCACCTCGCTTTTTTGGCAGGCATTCAGTTAAATGGATCTGACCCTACAGATATCCAGGTGAAGGATGAGCGTTTTTATGATCGCGTTTTAAAAGATCAGTCACTTGGTTTTGGCGAAAGTTATATGGCGGGCTGGTGGGATGTTGATAAGCTCGACGAGTGTATGTTCCGCATCTTTAGAGCAAATATTGAATCACGTTTTAAAAAAACACCCTCATTTTACTGGGCTTATTTAAAGGCTAAGCTATTAAACAGACAGGACAAAGAGGGGAGTCTCGATGTCATCCATCAGCATTACCAATTGGGTAATGATCTATATAGAGCGATGCTGGATCCCACAATGACTTATAGTTGTGGCTATTGGAAAAATGCTAAAAATCTTGAGGAAGCACAGATTGCGAAGTACGATTTAATTGCCAGAAAGCTCAACATCAAAAAAGGGATGCGAGTCCTTGATATAGGATGTGGTTGGGGGGGATTTGCTAAGCACGTCGCTTCTAATTACGGGGCTAAGGTTATTGCAATAACGCTTTCTGAAAATCAGGCTAGCCTCGCTCGAGAAGTTTGTAAAGGATTAGATGTTGAGGTTCGGGTTCAGGATTACAGAGATTTAAATGAAAAATTTGATCGGATCGTCGAGATCGGGATGTTCGAGCACGTGGGGGTTAAAAATTATCGCGAATTTATGGAAATATGCCATAAATCTCTCCAAGATGGTGGAATGGTGATGCTCCATACTATTGGATCCAACACCTCCACTCTCCTGGGAGATGCCTGGATCGATAAGTATATTTTTCCAGGAGGTCAGCTCCCCTCAATAGCCCAAATCGGCAAATCAGTCGAGGGGCTTTTTGTGATGGAGGATTGGCATAATTTTGGAACCCACTACGATAAGACTTTGATGGCCTGGTTCAAAAATTTTGATGCACATTGGGCTGAGCTCAAAGATAATTACTCCATAGAATTCTACAGGATGTGGAAGTATTACCTTCTTTCTTGCGCTGGCGCCTTTAGAGCAAGAGACATTCAGCTCTGGCAAGTAGTCCTTGTCAAAAATGGTGTGCTTGGAGGTTACGAAACAGTAAGATAGGAAATTATTCTATCTTTTGAAAAGAGAGGGGAATTTGTTGGCCTTCAAAAAGCACAAATTCCTCAAACCTTTTTAAGGGTCGTACCCATATCGTCTCTCCGTTTAGTCGTTGATACACGGCCATCTTCTCTAAAGTCCCGCTGTGGATAGCAGTATGAAGGTAAACGTAGATGTTTGCTT
>VGMG01000041.1 GCA_016866495.1 Chlamydiota bacterium
TGGTTGGATATCTAAAGTGAAAAAACTTGGACCATTAGACTTCATTTACCTCTCCAATATCTACTTCCAAGGGAAAAAACCTATGGAGCGAGCAGCTGTTTCTTTGGAGCAACTCACAAGTGACCGCTCCTATGTTATTGATACTAATCGGTTTTACTATGATCCGCACCCGAAAAAAAGTCTAAAACAAAGATTGCAGCAAGTAGGCGAGAAAACTCTTTTTGAGATTATCTCTAAATCCGATGAGGAGACCTCAGCCCTATTTAGTGCTAGTAAGGATGGTATTGCCAAATTTTGCCCTTAGGTTGCGGACTTTTTAATAAATTTTTATAAAATAAAATTGCCTTAATGGTATTATATTCCCTTTGTGGAGAAAATTATGAATTCAGTAACAAATCCTAATCCATTACCAGGCAAAGAGTTAGAGAATCAAAACCCCTCATTTTTGGCTAAGGGGGCTCTTTTAGCCAAAAAAGTGGGCACCGTGGCCCTCAAAAGCCTTGCAGCATTAATTATAACAGCTAGTTGTGCAGTAGGTTATGGGGTCGTTGGGGCTCTTTGCGGAGCTATCGCTTTACCTATATTTATTGTTGTAGCCGCTGTTGTGGTATTAGTTGTAGGTACTATAGCTGTTGTTGGTGAAGTTTTTAAACACCCCTCAAAGAATAAGATCCCGAAAAATTGCCCTGCTCCCAATCCTGCAGCAAAACCTACACTTTGGATTGCAACAAAAGCTTTCCTATGGAAAACGTCAAAATTTGGAGCCTATGTAGGGGGAATTTTAGGTGCCGGTGTTGGACTAAAAGTAGGAGTTGAGCTGTCTTGGAATCTATTTGTAAAAAACAAACATGTAACTGACGTGAGTAACACAAATTCTATCTTAAATGGTCTGAAATATATTGGATTTGGAGTAGGGGGATTATTAATGGGACCCGCTGTAGCAGCTGGTGGATCTGTTAAGATAGGCTCCCCGGATGTAGGTAGCTTCAATAATGGTATCATCCCCACCGTACAATCACAATAGACGATTGGTATAATGGGTAATACTCACTTGGCAGCCTTTTAAGTCAGGCGTTATCTTTAGTACTTGCAAGGCATCACTTCTATGGTGAAAGACAAGCTTTTTTTAGCCAAATCCAAACCACATTACCCCCCTTTATAAACGATAGGTTTTTTTTAAAACGCTTTTTTAAAAGGCCTGAAAAGGATATTCCTCAGAGAATAAAACTACAGGTATAACCTATATTTCATGAAATCAAATCTATAAAAACTCTATAAGATCCCTTGACAGGTAATTATAGAGGAGAAATCCCAATTTCCGCTAGAACTATCCTTTTACTTGTACCCTATATCAAATACAATTATATTCTTCCTCCTCACGGATCTATGAGTCCTAAGAAGGAAAAAAAGAACAGGGTAAACATTAACCTCACTATCGAATAGAACATTAGATCTTTAGAAAAAACAAAAAAAGGAATCTTATGAGCCACGCACTGAATGTTGGATCTCACCACCCTGATGATGTGGTGAATCGCGGTTTTCAAATGGATGAAGTTTCAAAAATATCTAAAACTACCATAAAGATCGCCCATAAAGTGTTGGAATCTATCGTAGCGATCCTCGTAACAACGGGTATTTGCACAATTATGGCTATCGCGATATCTGGTTTTCACCCTATCGTCATGCCAATAGCCATTATTATGGGCTTATGGCAAGGGATACTCAGTACTCATAAAATTTGGGAAGAATAAGAATGATAAAAAAATAACTGCATTTTCTTTTTAAGCCGTTCAAAAAAACAGATGGTTTTTTTTACAAATTCCTCCTCTATCAATCAATAAATTAAGGAATCGAATCCTATACCACCCTCTTTTTTTCAATAGGGAACTCAATAAGCGAAAAAAGCAGGTAAACCTGCTTTAAAGGTCCTAGCGTCTATTGAGATAAAGGTTGGGTGTGGGGTAAGCTACGATGTAATCGGTGCTCATTATGAAGCTATAGGTCGTCTCGTTTTTGCAATTTCGGCTCTAATTACTCTATAAGTCACAGCGGTTTTTGCTTTTTTACAGCATTATTTTGCTAAAAGGCAATGAACAATGCTTTCTCAATTAACTTTTTAGGAAGAGCAAGAAGCAACTCATGCGGTTTCGAATCCTCCCCTGTAAATAAAAAATTCCCTACTGTACAGATTAAGCGTCTACCATAGCAGCTTATGTAAAAGGTTTCGATCCACCTAGCTCCCATATACGCCAATCTTCTGCATTTGATTTTGCAGCTAAATGAGCTCGGGAAGTGTCCGGTTGGTATAGTAACCCAACTTGTGCCCTGAGCAGGTAACTTTGGTGCAATACCTTAATATCAAAAGCTAATCAGTGATTTTCTTATTGACAAGTTTTCCCATGATCAATTTAAAGCAAAAAAAAGGGGTAAAGATGTCCGTAGGTCCCACACCACCGAATGAATGGTCCAAAATAACCTCAAAACTCGAGAAAGCCTCAGGAGAAGCAAAGACACCAGACGAATTAAATGAAAAAATCCATGACATATTCCAAAAAAACAGGCTTCCTGGTAGTTATGTTTTAGATCAAACTATTCGAAACCGATTGAGAGCAATTGAAGATAATACGCCTTTCCCTTTTAGAGAGATATTGGCTGCAAATACTCTATTTCAATATGCAGAAAATCGAGATTCTGAAAGTCTCCAGGGACTAGAAAGAAAGTTCCAAATTTTAAAAGACACTTACCCTGATGAATTTGGAGAAATTATCAGTAGCTTTAAAGAAAGAAACGGTATTCAATCAGATATTCAAAGCTTTAAAGAACTAATTACGAATCTTTATCTAAAGATACCAAATCAAACTATTAAAGATATCTTGGGTACTGCTGGTACGGGGTGGTACGATATCAATAAACTTGAAAATGAATTTTTTTCTGTAGTCTACATGCCTCTTGTAAGAAATAAGGCAAGAAAAAACCAGAGCAAAAAGAAAGTTGGTTTAAGAGATAAGAGTCGTGAAATTCAGGAAAGGTTTCTTGAAGGAAAATCTAATCAAATTAGAAGTGTCAAACACCAATACCTAGGAAAAACAAGTTTTAAAGATATTTTTCAAGATAGCTGTAAATGGCGATCTGATTTAGCCTTCATATGTCTTGATCCAGATGTACATTTATTTGGTAGACTTCGCAACAGCTCTCGGGGGACAGGGGGCGGTTTAATATCTGGTTTCGAAGCATCTAAAGCGCCACGAGAACTTATAGAAAAATGCGAAGCACTTATAAAAAAAGAGACTAATGTAGGCGATGATTGGCCCTTTCCAGAAGGTGTTCAAACGTGTCTTTCACAAAGAACAATTTATGGAGAGATTGATCACCAAAAAATTCCTCTCACTAGACTTAACATACTAAGGATAGAAGAGGATGAATTTAAACAAATATCTTGGAATAACGATGCAAGAAGACTCAGGACATTCCCGGGCCTAATGCATCGCTATAGCTGGACACATACAGGGCCCCGATATATAAACAAATGTATGAGTCACATAGATGCTCTTTACCAAAAGCTTCTCAATGCTACATCTCCCGACCAAAAACTAAATCTTATCGCCAGGATCCACTGGTGGGGTTGTCAAGCCTGCCCCTGCGAAAGAGGTAGCGCTGCCATCATGGAGGCGATCTGCCAAGGTTTACTTGAAGGTGCAGACCTACCTTATAGACTGAATCCAGATA
>VGMG01000042.1 GCA_016866495.1 Chlamydiota bacterium
GCGGGACATTTGCGACAGTCCCCTCAACAATTTTGAGTAGAGCCTGTTGTACACCTTCCCCGGAGACGTCCCTTGTAATAGAGACATTGCCGGTCGTTTTACGGATCTTATCGATCTCGTCGATGTAAATAATCCCCAACTCAGCCCTTTCAAGGTCATAGTCAGCGTTTTGCAAGAGGCGCAGAATAATGTTCTCTACGTCTTCACCAACATACCCCGCTTCGGTGAGAGTCGTGGCATCCACAATAGCAAAAGGGACGTCCAAGATTGTTGCAAGAGTGCGAGCAATTAAAGTCTTCCCCGAGCCAGTTGGCCCGAGCAAGAGCACATTAGATTTCGTATACTCCACTTTCTCATGCGAAGGCTTAGAACGAATTCTTTTGTAGTGGTTGTAAACCGCTACACTAATTGTTCTTTTAGCCTTGTCTTGTCCTATGATGTATTCCGAAAGCTTCTCGTAAATTTCCTTTGGAGTCAAAAGCTTGAATTCATGATTGGAGGGCTTCTTTTCAATAATGTCCCCACAGAGGCGGACACATTTGTCACAAATAAAGACGCCCGGCCCCGAAATCAGCTTTTCAACATTTTCTTCGGTTCTGGAACAAAAGGAGCAGGTGTGGGTCTTATTACTCATATATGCCTATTTTTTTATTTCGGGATGCAACACCTTATCGATGATCCCATATTCTTGAGCCTCTGGTGGAGACATGAAAAAGTCTCTGTCGGAATCTATGATAATGCGATTGACAGGTTGTCCCGTCAGCTCACTCATGATCGTATTCAACCTTTCTTTGAGAAAAATGATCTCTTTGGCTTGAAGTTCGATATCGATGGCTGTTCCTGAAACACCACCCCAGGGTTGGTGAATCATGATGCGCGAACTTGGGAGCGCATGGCGCTTGCCTTTAGCTCCGGCCGCTAAAAGAACCGTGGCAGCAGAGGCGATGAGCCCCAATCCGTAGGTACAAACATCTAGACCTACAAATCGAATGGTATCATAGATAGCCAAAGCAGACGTCACAGAACCACCAGGAGAATTGATGTACAAGCTGATAGGTTTGTGGGCATCTTCCGCTTTTAGAAAAAGGAGCTGAGCTATGATAAGGTTAGCGACGGTATCATCGATTGGGGTCCCCAAATAGATGATCCTGTCTTTTAAAAGCCTGGACCAAATATCGTAAGCTCTCTCATGCGTTGCGGTTTTCTCGATCACCGTAGGAATTAAAATACTGCCCATTTTGCTCCTAATAGATTGGATCATTTGTGGTAATTTTTCTTTGTCCTTAAAGGACAAAAAAACCGATTTTATCTTCATTGGCCAAAGAACGGCCATCAAAAATCTATTTAACCTCTCATTAAAGAGGGCTTTTGTATAGCCCAAGTATAGAAAACCGCTTAGTAGGGGTCAAGCTTTTTCCTCAGTGTTTGGAAAGAGATATTTTCTTTGTTAAAAGTCAAAAAAAAGGCTCTTTTAAAAAGAGCCTTTTTCAAAATTTTAAGAAGCACCCCAATAAGCAAAGAGCTAAAAAATTCCCTAAGCGTGCGTAGGATGGGGGAGCGCATGGAGTACCTTATCTAAAACGTACATCAGGGCAGTATCCATCATCGTGGAGGCTAAATATTGGTTTTGCTCATTTTGTGCCTGTTGCACATTTTGCTCAGCGATTTTTTTCGTGCTTCCCTCTTTAAAATATTTTTGAGCAATCTGGGTCATGTCCTGTTGGATATTTGCCGGTGGAGCGATGTGGTATTTGCGGATGATTGCCTGTATGATAAAATAGAGACGGATAGCCTCTTCTGACTTTGATCGGATATCCTCACGCTTTTTTTCCTGCTCTTCTTTGGAAAAAGATTCATATTCTTTTTTCCCTTGGGAGCTGGACAAATAACGGCGCATGCGACTAGCTACCTCTCTATCGACGAGAATAGAGGGGATTTCTAACGGAATGTTTTTTAGGATTTCATCGGATAGGGAGTCCTTTAGCGACTGTAAATGGTTGCCCATGGCCTCGTTTTCCAATCGTTTTTTCATCTCTTTTTGGAGTTCTTCTACGGTTGGAAGGCCAAGTTTTTGGACAAAGGCCTCATCAAGAGCTGGGGTGTTTGGCTCTTCAATGCGAGTTACCTCGATACGCACCTGTTTTTTGACGAAAGTTTTTTTGAACTCTTCATCTTCATCAGCATTGGGAAAAGTGTCCACGATTTTCGATTGTCCGATTTCCATTCCTATGAGGGCAGAGTGAAGCCATTCAGTAGACAAGCCATCTTTGGAGACGTCAAGGCGCGATTCATTAAAAATTTTGGGTTCACCCTCTTCAGAAAGATCATATCCGTTCACGCGAACAAAATCTCCCTCTTTTACAGGGCGTCCAGTTATATCATTCCAAGTAGCAAATAAACGTAAAAGATTTTTTATCTCTTTTTCGACATCTTTTTCGCCGATGGACTTTAAGGGTTTGGATTGAACTTTTATGGTATCTAAATTCTCCAGGGAGGGAACTTCAGGGTTTGTGGTGATGAAATACTGGAATTCAGCTTTTTCGTCCCCAAAGTGGATCAGCTTGGCTCCAACCGCACCCTCTGTCTGCATGATAGGCGTAGAATCCAGCTTTCTGGCCTCTTGGAAAGCAAGCTGGGTGAGCTCTTCTTTTGTTTCAGACTCAAGCGCCTTCAAATAGTTTCTTCGAATCACCTCTTCAGGCACCTTCCCTTTTCTGAATCCGGGAATGGATACCTCTTTAGCAATCTTTTTTATCGCCTGTTTCTCTGCTTTTTGGATCAAGGTAGGGGAGCAGGTGACGGTGTATTCGACTGTGCAACCGGGGAGTTTGTTGATTTGGAGTTGAACGTCGTCATTTGAAAAGCTTGTTTTCATGGGACGGTGGCCTTGGGTTGGTTGAAAGATTCTCTTTAGGTCTCTTTAATTGAGTTAAAGAGGGAGTTGGTTTATTAAAAAGCGGGCGAAGGGATTCGAACCCTCG
>VGMG01000043.1 GCA_016866495.1 Chlamydiota bacterium
TGGGTGGTATGGAGTCTTTTTTTAACTCAATTCTTACCAGCAAAAATTGCAGTTGTTACAGTGGCCATAGGGGAAAAATTCCAAAAAATTGTAGAAATACCCATAAAAAATAAAAAAGAATACTGCCTTAAATACGGTTACGATTTGATAGTCGGAGAAGAAAAATTAAACAATAGAGCATTTATCCCCTGGGAAAAAATCACAATTTTACAAAAATTGATGGAAGCGAGTGACTATGAATGGTTTTTTTGGAGTGATGCCGATGCGATGTTTATGAATTTTTCTATACCGTTAGAAAAATTACTAGATGATGAGGCTTTTCTAATCATATCCAAAGACTACCACGGGCTAAATAATGGACATTTTTTGATAAAAAACTGTATTGAAAGCAAACAGTTTTTGCAAAATGTTTGGGATAAAGTTTCTTGTTTAAAACGAAATAATCAAGAACAAGATGCTATGGCAATAGAAATTGAAGAAAACGAGAATTGTCGCGAGAGAGTAAAATTTATCCCCCAAAGAATGTTCAATTCATTTCCGATTGAGAGCTTTCATGATTTTAACGTCCATTTTGAAAAAGGGTTATACCAACCAAAAGATTTTATTATCCATATTGCAGGGCTTCAGGACCCACAATTCCTGAAAGATAAATTCTCCTACTACCAAGATAAAATCTCTAATGAATCGATAGATTATCCCTATTTTGTCTCTTTTTTTGGTAAAACAGCTCCATTCGAGAAAAACCGTTTTCGACCTCTTTTAGAAAAAGGGGAATACAAAAATTTCGTACAAAAAAACGCTCCCTTTTTTCAGGATGTGGAAGAGATCTATTTTTTTGAGCAAGATGCAGGTCTTCTGGCAATAGCAATCCAACCATTTTTAAAAGAAAAGAGTCGTCTTTTTCTGAGAGATTTTAAAAAATTTGGCATAATCCTTAAAGAGTACTCAAAATTCCAAAATTGGAGTCAAAAAATTGAACATCGCCTTTTTTGGCAAGACAAACACTCAACGCAATCTTCTTCTTGTAAAAAGATGTTTGTGTTTTTAGATCCAAACTCTTTGATGAGAAATTTTCAAAGGGCACAAAATTTTGCCTCAAATCAGGGAAGATTTCTGTGTCTTGCTGAAAATAAAGAGCATGTTCTCGAATCTTTTTTTGCCGATCAAAACATTGCTTTCAAAAAAATCACACAAAAAGGTGTAAGCTATTTTCTTATAGGCTAAAAAGAGATTTTCTTTATCAGAAAAAAGCTCGTGGTTTTGCCGATATTTTTAGGTGCTCTAAAGGGAGTTCTTCAAGGAATCGGCTTTTTTTCATGGGTCTGGATGTTCCCCATAAATAGCGAAAGGCAGTACAGGTTATGTATAATTTTCTTTCAGCCCTTGTCATCCCCACATAAAAAAGCCTACGCTCCTCTTCGAGATCAAAAAGCTCCAATTTGGAATTGATGTGGGGCAGGATATCCTCTTCAACACCACAAATAAAACAGGTGTGAAATTCCAGCCCTTTAGAATTGTGAAGGGTCATTAAGAATATTTTCGGGTCAAAAGAGTGCGCCTCATCAAACTTTTGCTTCAAAGAAAGTTCTTCAAGAAAATCGATAAGGTGCAGCCCTTCGTTCTCTTTTTCCCATTCAATCGCTTTGGCTTTAAGAGCTTTGACGTTTTCTTCGCGGTCTTGATAGGTCTCTTTGTCCTCTTTAAGAAATTCCAAGTAGCCCGTTTCATGCAATATTTTCGTAATTTTTTGTGAGATAGAGGGAATTTTTTCCAGAGATTGAAGTAAAAAGGAAAATTTCTCTAGTTCTAGTTTTTGCTTTGAAGACAGAGGAAGGTTTTGACTGTTTTGGATCAGCTCCATCAAAGGCTGCATCATTTGCAACTGCACCTCTTTGATTTTTTCTAAAGCTGCGTTCCCTATACCCCTCTTTGGAACATTAATTATCCGTTGAAAGGCTACAAGATCATTTTTGGCTACGGTAAGTCTTAAGTAGGCTAAAAGATCCTTGATCTCTTTTCTTTCATAGAAAGAGAGACCACCGACAATAGTGTAGGGAATACGTAATCTTAAAAGGGCATCCTCCAGACTGCGTGACTGAGCGTTAGTTCTATACAAAAGAGCAATCGTACCCGGATCTTGTCCCGCGTTGATCGCAGCTTCTACCTCTCTTGCAATAAACTGAGCCTCCTCCCTTTCATCAAAAAATGCGCGCAACTGGATTTTTTCCCCATCACCCACTGCACTCCACAGATTTTTTTCATAGCGGCCTCTATTGTGGGCGATGAGAGCATTTGCAGCTTTGAGAATATGGCCTGTTGAACGGTAATTTTGCTCAAGTTTTATCACTTTGGCATTCGGAAAATCCTCTTCAAAACCTAGAATATTTTGAATGCTTGCCCCTCTCCAAGAATAAATAGATTGGTCCGGATCC
>VGMG01000044.1 GCA_016866495.1 Chlamydiota bacterium
GAGCTGATCCTAATTTAAAAGATAATGGGGGTCATTCAGCAATAGAGCTGACCGGTGACAATGAGATGAAAAAGCTGCTGAGAGAGTTTGGAGCGAAGGATTCAAGGTTGGTCGGAAAAAGGAGCGAATGTGCTCAAAGACACCTGAGGATCAGAAAATAATTATTCATCGTAAATAAAAACAAAAAACCTATAAAATATAGGCACTTATAAATTTTCTAATAAATATGGTAACTTCTTCAGATTTAAAGACTATTTTGCACTCCAAGCGCGCAAATATCTATTATCTCGAGTATTGCCGTGTGCTCGTTAATGGAGGGCGTGTTGAGTACGTTACAGAGGAAAAGAACCAATCTTTGTACTGGAATATTCCGATTGCAAATACAACAGCGATTCTTTTAGGATCAGGCACCTCAATCACTCAAGCCGCTGTGAGAGATCTATGTAGAGCAGGAGTAATGATTGGATTTTGTGGAGGAGGCGGTACACCGCTTTATGCGGGATCAGATGGAGAGGTGGATGTCCATTGGTTTTCACCCCAGAGCGAATACAGGCCCACAGAGTACTTGCAAAATTGGTTTGGAATTTGGATTGATGCTGGAAAACGTCTCGAAGGGGCAAAAAAGCTTCAGATTTTTAGGGCAAATTTTATTCAATCTACCTGGGAAAAAAATTTCTCAGTAAATCAAGATTTTCGCCTAGATATTGGTAATCTTAGACGGATAATTAGACCTTTTCTTGAAGAGGTCCAGGCAGCCAATACGTCCGAAGGGATATTTTCTGCGGAGGCTCATTTTACAAAAAATCTCTACAAAATAGCAGCTGAATGTACAGGAAATGGCCATTTTGTCAGGGAAAAAAAAGGATCAGGTGCTGATCCTGCAAATAAAAATTTAGATTATGGAAATTATCTTGCCTACGGACTAGGTGCAACAGCGACCTGGGTTCTCGGTATTCCTCACGGTTTATCCTTATTACACGGAAAAACAAGACGCGGTGGGTTGGTTTTTGATGTTGCAGATTTGGTAAAAGACGCTCTTGTATTACCACAAGCTTTTATTTCCGCCCAGCAGGGGCACAGCGATCAAGAATTTAGAGCTTTATGCATTAAAAATTTTGGCTGTGAGGAGGCATTAGATTTTATGATTGATTCCATCAAATCTATCGCTCAAAAACCTTTATTTAGGGAATGAAAATGAAAGTTTTACTTGTCTCCGAGTGTTCTAAAAATGCCTTGACAGAGACGCGTCGTATCCTGGATCAATTTGCGGAAAGAAAGGGGGGAAGCTGCTGGGCAACAGAAATAACTGACCAGGGATTACAAACTCTAAAAAAACTCCTTCGTTCAACTGCAAGAAAGAACACAGCAGTATCCTGTTTGAAAATAGGGGGAACTCAGGGGTTTGAGCTTTTATGGATTGTGGGTGATAGAACGAAATTTTCTTCGCAGGGATCCGTCCCTACAAATAGGACAACAGGAGATATTCTGAAATCTGAATTAGAAAATGATTGGGATTTTTTAGAGGGTCTCAAAATTCTTGTCCAGATAGCAGCTCTTTTCCACGATTTTGGTAAGGCAAGTAAGCTGTTTCAAGAAAAACTTAAAAAAAGAACAGAAAAAAAATATGAGCCTTACCGGCATGAGTGGGTTTCAGCGCTTGTGTTCACCCATTTTGTCGGAGATAAAGAAGACAAGGATTGGTTTAAAAAGCTTTCAGACTTTTCAAAAAAGGATAGGGATTTTCTTAAGGATGAAAAAGATTTGCTTAGTGAATTAGCTAAGAATTCGCATTTGAGGAAAGTAAATCCATTTTTTAAGATTCCTCATTCCCCCCTAGTTCCTCATTCTCCCCTAGTTTGTTTTATTTTATGGCTGATTCTATCGCATCATCGTTTACCAGAGCCCCCTGCAGATAGAGCAATAGAAAAACCCTCTGAATGTATATTTCGAAAAACATTTGATGCGTCCTGGAACTCTATCAAGCACGACAAGAAAGAAGAATTTACAGATTATCCAGAAATTTTAGAGAGAAATTTCTTTTTTGAAAAGGGGACACCTTTTAGAAGCCAAAAATGGGTAGAAAAAGCTGGATCAATTGGGGAAAAAGCTTTTCTGTTTGATTTTAGTAAAAATGAGTGGCTTCACGACAGATTTAGTTTGCAGGTAGGCAGAATGGTATTGATGCTAGCTGATCACATCTATTCTGCGGGGGATCCGACGTCAGCATATCA
>VGMG01000045.1 GCA_016866495.1 Chlamydiota bacterium
AGAGTTCTTAGTCGCTTTTCTTCCTCAAGAAGTGATGCTTTATTGCCCCTGATCAGCTTGACTTGGTCTCCAATGCTTTTTTCTAAGAGAACAATATCAGCAGTTAGCCCAGCAAGGTTTTCCGACTCTCGGCGTACACGAACTGTAACAGTATCAATGGTTTCATCTCTATAATCGGATAGGCCTAAAATTGCCTTATAAGATTCAAGGGTTGTGAGCTTCCTCCCACCAATAGCCCCGGTAGACACAAGTGCTTCTAAGCTTGCGGAAACATTTTCACTTTTAATGCTCAAGAGCTTACCCAAAGCATCTTGCTGGTCTTCTAGGCGTTTTTTTTCAGCAGTAGAGGTCGTCAATCTTCCCTGTAAATCGGCAAGACGTTCTTCTTGTGCTGAAATTTGCTGCTGATGTGCCATAATGCTCTTTCTAACAATATCTTCTCCGCCAAAAAGAACAGTCCAGCTAGAAAATAACGCTTCAAACCCTGCGTTACCCAAAAAAGGTGTGCCATATTGGATTGGCGTTCCGGCCAGGTCAGAAAGCTGTTCTTCTCGTGTGCTGTGAGCAAAATATTGATTTGCTGGATGAGCCCAGTCATCTTCACTCAAGGCAAAGTCATAATCAGTTCCGGTAGCAGTTTTAGATACCCAATCACGATAAGTTATTCCTAACGCCTTAATTGCAGCAGGTACTTTTGTATCAAAATACTCTTCACTATAAGTCCTAGAAGCAGCAAAAGAGTCGTTTACGTAAAAAAGTGTTGATAACACAGCGCTAAAAAATAATGATTTTTTCATAATTTACCCCCCTTAATAGTCGTAAATACTATCATAATAAAAGACCTTGCAAAATTTTGCAAGGTCTTTTGTAAGTTTTAGTTATATTTTTTGAGACAGGGTCATCATAACCGTATGATATTGTGGGTTCATGGTGCCTGAATAGGAATTGAGCTGTGCAGGATTTGAACTTCCCTTCAACTTAATCTTTTGAAACATTTCAAAGGTATAGTCAATCCCCAAAGAAAGATTATCTGTCAGCGCCTTAGACCCCCCAACAGTTAATCCAAAGCCCCACTTTGTTTTAGCTTTTGTCGAGTAATTCGGCTGGCTACGGTTAGCAAAAACAGCCCCACCCGGACCCCCGGCGCCAGTTCCTGCATAGCTTGTGGTTGTTTTTATCGTAAACCTTGAAAGAAGAACAGACGCCTTTACATGTCCAGAGATATCTCTAGCAAGAACCGTTGAAAGACCTGCAGTTAAACCTAAAATTCCTTGGCGCTGCAAAAAAGTCTTTGTCGTACCGTTAACAGTACCTCCAGCTGCAGGGGTATACACTAACTTTGTAGATTCATTTTTAGCTTTTGAGCTGTCTAAGCCAAGAGTTGCTTCTGTTAAAAAAGTCACAGAACCTAAGTCAAATGCTCTTCCCAGTAACAATTTCCCAGAAAGCCCATTATCCTTTGCTTTAGAGTTTATCGAAGTAGAGCGCAGTGCGCCGCCTACTGTAGTTGACAGGCTCTCTTTCGTCTGCGCTCTTGCAAATGTCCACCCCAACCCTAATCCCACATAATTGTGATCAGCGATTGCGGAAGCGCCCGTTGTTAATACTGCAATGCTTGCAGCTGAAATTAAAATTTTTTTCATTATGTTCTCTCTATAATACTTAGTTAAACAAAAAACTTTCCTATATTTTTAACCGGACTTTATATATAGGGGCAAGAGTTTTTTGGAAAAAGCCCCTTAAAAAATTGCATAAAAACCATTCCGCGTTGCAAAAATGCATCATTTTTTTTGGCCGTCAGAGGTAACGTGTTGAAAGGCGTGAACAATTTTTATTCTGAATAAATAGGGGGGAGGGACGGTGTCAAAAATTGCCTTTTAAATCAATATTCATAAAAAATTCATCTTTTTTAGGGCTTTAATAGCGTTTGAGGTCGTATGGAATACTTTTTTATTGGTACGGGGGAGGGGCGTTTACTTATTTTT
>VGMG01000046.1 GCA_016866495.1 Chlamydiota bacterium
ATTCAAGAAAAAAAAGGGGGGGGGTAAGAGAAAATAGCTTGTTGATAATGAATAAGTTAGGTTTGATTCCTGTTCGCCATTTCAGGATAAACCTATAGTCAAATGACAGCAGGGTCTAACGAAGTGCTCTCATTCATACCTAATCTTGTAAAAAATGTTAAAATGGACCTCTTGATAAAAAAGACTTATGCGGTAGCTTGAGAGGTTTTGAGAGTCAAGACGTAGCCCTGTTTTACCTCGATACGGTAGACAATTATTAACCCTATTGAGACAAAAGCTGTGCTGAATAAAATGAAAGGCTGAAACGGTTCGCTGTGGAAAAGGTAGGCGTATAAAGAGGCATAAAGAGGACTTAATAGGTCAAAAAAGGAAATAAGGGTCTCCGAAAACTTTTTCAAAAGATATGCGTAAAGATTGGAGCAGATAATATTTGATACTAAAATAATAAGGATCATCCATCCAAAAAAGGGTTTAATGTCTAGATTTACCCACTGGTCAATGGGATTTTGCTCACTAAAAAACGAGGTAATTAGTGCAAGTATGCCTCCAAAAAGCATGTTATAACCATTTATTTTTACCAGACACGTTTTTTGGTCTTTGAGAAGCAATCTCATTAAAATCCAGCCATTTACTCCGCAAAAAGAGCCTGCGAAAGCTGCAATCGAAGGCCAAGAGAAAAGCACATCGATTTTGAAAGGAGTCTGGGAGCTGTTTTGCATCATCAATACGGGTAAAAAACCGGCCATAGCAACCATTACGCCCACCCATTTGTTCATGGTCATCTTCTCTTTCAAAAATATGTAAGACATTAGGCAAGATAGTAAAACACTTACGCAGGGTGACATGCTATAGAAAAAGCAGGTTTTAGCTGTGGTAAGGTACTTTAGACTTAAGTACTCGCAAAGATTGTTAAAATAGATACTCAACAAAGAAAGAATGCATATGGATATCGCCTCCTTTAAGGAAATTTTGATCGATTGGAATCCCTTAAGTAAGAGCCCCCCTAAAAGGAAAAACCCAGCTAAAAACATTCTCACCCCTAAAGTAAAAATTGGATCTGCGTATGCTACAAGTGCTTTTCCGATAGGAAAAGTTAAATGCCCAAGACCGTGTAAAAGGGGAATAAGCCAAATCATTAAATTTTATAATTATATGTGAGGAGGATAAAAAGGGAAGTTTTAAAAGTCGAGTACAAAGGCCTCGCCCACAAAATAGATTCTAGGCTGCCGCCAACAAATCCTCGAGGCGCTCTAAGAAAGCGTACCCTCAAAAAAATAGGGGTTATTCGAAGCAAACCCTACCCTGGTGCGGGGTTGCCAATGAAACACCCTCAAGTGCATGGAAAAAACCCAGCAACGGTCAGAACTCTAAGCCTTAAATAGGAACACCCCCTTGTGCGTGGGGAAAATGAATAAGATGCGTAAGTTATTGATCTTGTTATTCAGCAGCAGTTGGTTGAAAATTCATCTGTTTAAGAGTGGGTAATAAAAGCGATTTTTTAACTCGATGCTAAGCAGTAGCCAAGGGAAAAATTGGGGGACTTTAATGAACCCTCACCAATTTTTTTCATAAGAAGTACCTCGATAATCTATGGTATGAGGTACCTCTTCTGCAGAACATCGGTATCAATTGAAATCTTTTTTGAAAGAGGTATTTTCTAACCTACATTATAACTTTTTTGTTCTAAGCTTGCTTCCAAGGCTTGAATAAAGCTGTCTTCGTCCATATTCTCTACCCGCGGAAGTGCTAAAGAATTTGAGCATGTATGTATCTCTAAAGCCTGAGCCAACTCCCCACGACGATAGCTTTGTTCAATACGGATTTTCCCCATATTCAAAGATTTATATCCGGTTACACAATGTAAAAATTTTTCTAGTTGGTCTATACT
>VGMG01000047.1 GCA_016866495.1 Chlamydiota bacterium
GACAGATGTCGGGAGAAAAGAGGCAATTAGGGTTTTAAAAAGCGAAGCAAGTGAAAAGGGAACTTCTCTAATCAGTACAAAACAGGTTCTCCCTCTTGTAAGAAGTTTTTATCCAGAAGTAGATAGATACAAAGAGCAAATGCGATTAGTAGTAGCTTTGACATTTCTTATTACATGTATTTGGTTTGCGACATCTACCTCTCTTATAGATCCTATCCATAGACCCTCCTATTGAGGATATGGTGAAAAGGGATTTAAAGGGGCAATGAGTCTAACGATCAGGTTTTTCTCCATCGAATAGAAAAAATTAAAGGGTAAAATCAGAACCCATCATCGGATTTCTTGAAGAACTTCTTAAAGCAACTGTTGCTGAATGGATGACGGCTGCAGCTTTATCATTCGCTATATTAGCCACCTCAAGAGCCGCCTCTTTGGCGATTGATAATGCCCCTCGATTGAGGCCCATAACTCTATCAAATAAAAAAGATTTAGCTATTTGTGTAAGGCTTGCCCCAAAACCCTGGGGTTTTTTGAGCTGAATTGCAACGAACGCTACAGCACCCAGACCAATTAACCCGATACTTGCGCTTTTTTTGATGAAATCTAATTGTCTTTTTAGTGAGACGTTTTCATTTTCTATGCGATCCATTTCCTTTTCAAGGTTTTCAACAGTATCGATTGCAGAAAGGCAAACTTCGTCCCTTTCAATAAATTTTGTTTTGTATTGTTCTGACGTTAATGAAAGACGCTCGTACTTCGACTGGAATTCATCGTACTTCGACTGGGATTCTTTGTACTTAGCTAACGTTTGGTTATGGTCTTCTCGTTCTTTTTCTAGCAACTTTAGAATTTGATCAAATTTTTTTGTAAATGCAGAAAACTCTTTGTCGCGGCTTTTCACCAATCTTGCTAAAAAATTAGTACTGCAATTTTCTAGTCGTGTTTGGTGTGCAGTTACCCTCTCAGGATATAATGAAATGCCTACAGGAATTGTCGAAGGAGAGTTTGGCAAACTAGCAGTGGTCGCTCCAGAGAGTTCTAAGCTATCAGTCCATGAGTCGTCGCCCCTAGACAGTTCTGAATCGGAAGAAACAGAATCGTGGTCGCAGGCACTTAAAGCTGAAAATGGGGATATTGAACTCATAAAGCAACCAAACACATATTATATATAATTATATCAAAAAACTTCTTTAAAATAAAATTTTTTAGCATTAAAGTTGGTTGTATAAAGAAAAAAGGCTTTATGAGGTAATCTGAGAGGGGTCAGATTGGTACTTCATAAAGCCAAGCTGTTAAGAATCCTAACATTTACATGAGGTTGCAGGAGCCTGGTTCAGAACCAGGTGATTTTTTGCTAGGTTTTTGTGGAGGTACGTCCACATGCGTCTCACTATGGAGAGTAAAAAGAGTTACCCGGAAGCCACCATCAGTTGTAGGGCTCTTAAGTATGGGTTGTTGGTAATCTTGTTCCTTTATTTCTGGATATTGTGCCTTTAGCAATTGAATAGCTGCTGAACGAAGTTGTCTATCTTGCACTTCTTCAGATGTTGGCGAAGGAGGAATCGGAGCACCTCTGCTTTTGCAAACCAAGCTACCATCAGCTTGTTTTACGTAACGATCTCCTTTAAAACTGAAACCGTTTTCTAACACAGTTCTAACAGCATTAGTAACAGGTATTGCCACCTCCCAATGTCCGGCATTGCCCATTTTACCATCTCTAGAGCGGAGTTGGTCATGAGCTACAAAACAGGGTATCGTCTTTTTTTCTGTTGTCGTGTTTTCTCTTTCGATAGTAGTGGTATACTGTAACTTGGGGGTCGTCCTTGCACCTG
>VGMG01000048.1 GCA_016866495.1 Chlamydiota bacterium
GAACACCTCTTCAACGCTTTTTGCATACCAGGGGATCTCTTCTGCCATAGTCACGATCCATACACCAAACGAATCCAAAAAGTCAACCCATACAAAAAAAGGGTGATTTCTCACGAAACCACCCTTTTGGTGAATAACCCAGGCTAATGAAGATTATCCTTCATCAATTATCAAAACCTACTATGCCATCTCCACTATTGAGGTCTACAGAATTGGTGCCTACAGAAGCGTTATCAGCGACAACTGAATGAATGCTTTCAGTCTCACTCGCTGAACTTACATTGCTGTCTACAGAATTTCTGTGTACAGAAGCGTCATCAGCGACTTCCACAACTCTACCGGGGTTTTTTAGTTTTTCGATCTCAGCTAGCAATTCCTTTTGACGAGCATCGTTTTTATATTCCATTGCAGCGAACCTAGGTTTCAAAACGAAACGATCCCACAAATAGATACCTGCGGGTACACCAGTAATCGGATTTGAGAAGATAAAGAGAGTTAAGGCGACTACACCAACAGCAAAAGCAACAGCAGCAATACCAGCAACAGCCCATAGTGCAACCTGTGTAAGTGCTGCAAGAGCAACCACACAAGCTCTAATAGTTGTCGTAACAAAAGCATTTATACCTGTACCTAAAAGGGCACCAAATGCTGCGAGTGTTCTCCACTTTAAAGCATGCGACTCGTCTTGAATATACTTTTCAACTTTCTTAGAAAACCCATTTTCTGTGATAGGTTTTTTAGCGATCTCGGAAATGTTTCTAAAGGCACCAAGTTTAAATAAATCTTTAGTTTTTGCCTTAAACCCATCACCCTTCAATCCGAATTCGGGTTCACCTAACACTTCCGTATCAACTATAGGCTTTACAAACCATTTCGCTACCTTTTTATTTGAGCTCTCAATGATCCATTTATTCTCCCTTTTCAACCCGAGAAGCTTTTCAGCAACTTTACCAGCTCCCTCGCCCCTATATTGACAAATCGTTTCAGACACTTGGAGTCTGGCACTTCCTTGCCCAAAATTAGATAGTGAATCTAAAAGATCACGATCTTCCATATTAAGGATAGAAGTCTCACCCTCTTTAGGATTCATTATTTCTTTAACTAAAGTATCAATATTTTTGTTAAATTCTTCGACACCTTTGTTATGTTGCTTCATTCTTTCCCAAGCACCAGGTTTTTTTGGCAATAGTCTTTCTAGCCCAGAGATCACTTTGTCTTTTTGGGCAGCTGTCCAATCCCTAGCTGCCTTATCTTCGTCAGTTACAACTCCAGATATTATGCCACAGATTTGATCTTTTTCTATATCAGAAAAATCCCCATCCAAAAATTCTCTAAGATTAACTGGGAAATCATTTCTATTTATTCGGTCTATAAGATTCTTGATTTTAGCGGCGGCAGGTGCAGAGATTTGAGCGGGAGCTTGAGAAACTTCGCCCTCGTTTTCGGACTTTGAAGGAGCTGCAGCGGACCCTGTTGTAGTTTCTTGAGAAGCTTCTTCAAGAAGTGCTTGAAGTCTAGGTTTCACAAAATCGCTGAACTCAGGAGAACCATCATTGCGGTTAAAAGTGCCATCTTCGTTTTGTGTACAATGTGTAGCACTATATTCTTTGCCAGCTTGTGTTAACGTTGTCGATATACGTTGTTTATCTCTTTCGTCCAATTTAGCAATATATGGGGCTAAATCATCACCATTACCCGGGAAAGGGTTGGATCCAATCAATCCCTTGAGTGCAATTGTAAACGGAGTTTCCGCTTGAGTTGCTGCTTTGGGTACTGCGGTCTTGCTGCGTGAAAATAAACCTCTAAAACATCGTATAAAAAT
>VGMG01000049.1 GCA_016866495.1 Chlamydiota bacterium
TTTTTTCCCCTCGCTGACACTTAGGCTCACATCGCTAAAAAGTTCTCGATCCTCAAAGCTCTTTTTAAGGTTTTGGGCTGATAAAATCATAAAGACCTTAATAGTTCACTAGGTTTATAGCGGCAAGCTTTAGCTGCAGGAATTAAACCTGCAATCCAGGCTATGAGAGGGGTTCCAATAAGGACTACAATAAGAGAAAAGGGGCTTAATGTGGTGGGAATGGATTGAGAGAATAGGTTTTCGTAACCATGAAATAGCTGCAGATTTTTTAAAATAAACGGAAGGTTTTTCATCGTCACAAAAGCAAAACCTAATCCACAAAAAGATCCTATAGATCCAAGAATAAGCCCAAGGCCCGCGTAGATCCTTTTAAGCGCCCCAGGGCTTGCGCCCAAGGCAGTAAAAAGCGCAATCTCTTTTCTCGATTGGTACACAATCAACAACAAAACAGAGATAATATTGCTTGCAGCTACAACTAAAACAATCAGGGCGATTAGACTGTAGAGGAGTCTATCGCTTTGAAAGGAGAGGAGAATGTCTTTGACAAATCCATACTGTGTGTAAGGGATAACCTCAAAGTAATCTTGTAGCCCCGCGCTTTTAAAAGCCGCTTGAATTTTTTCTGCTACAAGTGGAGCCTGAGAATTGTCTTTAAGCTTCAAGCGTATGCCGCTTGTTAAAATCGGATCCAGAGATTCCATCTGCCCTTGACTTGCCAATCTTGAGACAAACATATAAGGGGCAAAAAGACATTTTGGACCTACCTGTAAAGTTCCTGCATCGTAAAATCCCACCACCTCAAAAGGGTTGTTCTCTTCAATAGTTGCCGTAGAAAAACCGTTATAGATTGTTAGCTGTCCCACGTCATGGTTTTTAGCACCCATCTCTTGAAAGCTTTTAGGTAAAAATAGCGGGATATAAGCGGTTTTTTGCAAAACAGGCCTAGGTAAAAGAGAAAGGGTCGTCTCGTCATAAGACATAATAAAGGAGGCTTGCGAAATCAGATTATAACCGTGCTCTTTTTGGGAAAAAACTTTTAGTCGCATCATTGCGCCGGTAATCTCGTACTCCTCGGCCATTTCAAGAATATTTTCTTTTTTTAGCTGATCTAAAATAGAAAAAACTTTTTTTACAAGGTCGAGTGGCTTGCCATCAGAATCCAGGTGGGGTTTTGGAAATTCCTCGGGGAGCTCTTCATCAATAGAGGCGTTGATTTCGATGGGGGAAGGGGAGTTTTTTTTCTCTTTCAAAGAGAGAGTGCGGTAGTTGCTGTCGTACTTGTAGAGGTCGATTTTGTTGTAGTAAGAGGAGTGGTAGCTCTCAGTAGGGAGAATTTTAAGAGGACCATGAATTGAAGTAAGTTTGTGTACCCAACCCCTCTCAATTCCGTCGGCTATCGAAAGGAAAACAAGCGATAGCCAGGTGACAAGGGTTATGATGAAAAGAGAAATAAAAGACATGAGGGAAGAGGAGATCTCCCCTTTTTTCGGAATGATGTAACGAAAAATTGTCTTTAATTCAAACAAAGCAGTTTTTTGAAAGATTATTTCTTCTCTTTATACATTACGTGTTTTTTTACGATAGGATCGAATTTCATTAACTCTACACGA
>VGMG01000050.1 GCA_016866495.1 Chlamydiota bacterium
CTCCTTGGGGAAAGAATCGATTGTAAAAAGGTATCTTTTACCCGATAAAATCAGGTACTCCTCGTGCCGGATCCCCTCGATAAAATCTTTGACGTTACTGATAAATAAGGGTTTTGAACGTGAAGGTAATCTCAAAGCAAACTGCATTTCTACTATCGGCTTAGAACCCTCCTGTTCACTGGGAAGTTGAAAAATGATCTGCATTTCCGCCCGATCAAAAGTTCTCTCCTCAATAGGCAAAAAGAAGGGAGACTCGGCAAGGATACGCGCACTAAGTTGATACTCCTCTAAAACCTCTTTTTGGAACTGCACCCCCTGACGCATCTCCTCTTTTTCAGCAGCCTCTTTAACTATCTCAAGAAGTTGGACAGATACATCATCGCTAGTTTGCAGATCATTTTCTTTAGAGAAATTCACAAGAATTTCATCAAGGTGAGCCTCAAGATAGTAAAGAACTGCTGCTATGTGTTGACAATCATATCTATAGGGACAGTCACAATCAGAATCGATCATCTCGCATTCGACGCGATCTATCTCTATTACACTCTCATAAGTGTTATCGTATTGACCTAATACTTTAGCGTTGATACGTATATTTGTATCATCAAGCTCCAGAATCTTTACAGATATCACTTTCTTATCATCAAAAAGGGTCTTGCCCTCTTTTAGAACATTTTGTGAAAAATCCTGCTTAAGCTTGCGGACATTTAACATAATAAGTACATCCCGCCCTAAAATACCTCTTCTCACAGGCTTTTACCCTTTTCAGGATAATGTGTGCAATCAAAAATTTAATCTGCAGAAGAACGTTTTTTTATCTACAACAGCATATCAGAAACAAAAAATGTCGCTCCACTAATTTTCCTAAAAAAAGGTTTCCTGAACATTTCTTAAAGCGTTTTTAAAGACTGCCGAAGCGACGAGTTTTTTTAAGAAATTTGAAAAAAAGGCTCCTAGATAGTTCAGAACTCTTAAAAATCACCCAAAAAAAATTTAAAAAAAACCTTTTATTCACTTGAAGCCGTTTTCAAAAAAAACCCTATTGCCTAAAAAGGGGCAAGCGGTATAGACTAATGACCATTAAAGTTTTCTGCGGGCGTAGCTCAGTGGTAGAGTACAACCTTGCCAAGGTTGGTGTCGAGGGTTCGAATCCCTTCGCCCGCTTTTTAATAAACCAACTCCCTCTTTAACTCAATTAAAGAGACCTAAAGAGAATCTTTCAACCAACCCAAGGCCACCGTCCCATGAAAACAAGCTTTTCAAACGACGACGTTCAACTCCAAATCAACAAACTCCCCGGTTGCACAGTCGAATATACCGTCACCTGCTCCCCTACCTTGATCCAAAAAGCAGAGAAACAGGCGATAAAAAAGATTGCCAAAGAGGTATCCATTCCCGGATTCAGAAAAGGGAAGGTGCCTGAAGAGGTGATTCGAAGAAACTACTCTAAGGCGCTTGAGTCTGAAACAAAAGAAGAGCTCACCCAGCTTGCTTTCCAAGAGGCCAGAAAGCTGGATTCTACGCCTATCATGCAGACAGAGGGTGCGGTTGGAGCCAAGCTGATCCACTTTGG
>VGMG01000051.1 GCA_016866495.1 Chlamydiota bacterium
AAAATAGACGAGCTATAGTTATCCACAATCTCATACTGATTCTGTGAACCTACAGCAGGTGCTCCACCCATTTTGCCTAATGGCCTAAAGCCAAAGGCAACCGTTGTGTTTGCCATATTTATCTCCTTAAGAGTTAGTTTTATTTTGTTGGTTTAGGAATTACTAAATGATTAGTTTTTCTTTGAGCCACCAAAAGTTACACGAGTCTGCCTTTCCTTGGAAATAGGCATACTTGGATGCTGTTCCTTTAGAGGATCGTTTGCCAAGGCATTTTCTCGATCTCTGGTTCTTTTATCAAAGTAATCAGTTCGAGATTTAGCGATCTCTTCTGGTATCCTAGCCAGCAATAGGCCACCAACTCCGATAACACCTGCGTATTTGCCGTCTTTAACTTTTGGATACTCGTGATCCGGATATTCATCCGCTCTTACAAGTTCAAAGCCCGATCGTAATTTACCTGAAATGTTCTTCGTATCATCGAAGCCAACACTTTCAGCTCTAATCCATCGGTGCCTGTATCCAGTTGGCGCAGGCGGTGCATCTAAAGATGATGGGGGAGTCCAAACTTTTGGTCTATCTTGTTTAGACCTAGTTTCGCTCGCGCGTGGGGTTTTTATTTTATCGTTTTCCATATGCTTCTGCCTCCTTCGCGTTTAATTGTTTCGCATATTCTTCAAGTGGCACACCTAATCTTTGAGCAATTGCTACTTGTGATGGTGTGAGTGTCACAATTTTTTTGCGTCCTGTTTGAGCTGGACGTTTGGCTGATGCTACATTCTGCACGGGTTTAGACGTGTTTTCTGTAGTTGTTAACTCCGTCTTATCAAATTTATGCGGAAATTCAAGTCTTATTCTTTTGTCTATTTCTGCATAATATTCATCACTTTTAGGATCATACCCTTCTTCTTCCACAAGTTTTTTATGTAGATCAAAAGCAGTATAAGTCATAGCTGAATCACTTCCAAACCAAGTATTTTTTTCAGCCCACTCGGTTGCTTTAGGATCTGGTTTTGGAGTTGTTAATTGTTGTGGAGTTATAGCGACTTCTTTTTTAGGCAAGTCTTGTTGATTTGCTTTTAAAGAATTTAGTCTAGCATTCTCCAAAGTAAGTTCAGCAATAGCTTGTTGTGCATTAACTTGAGCTTCTACGTTTCCTGCATCAATAGCTGTTTTAAGAGCCATCTTCGCATTATCTAAACTAGATTTAACTCTACTTTCAAACTCTGAAATATAACGAGTATCTGTTTTTTGAAGCTTTGATTCAATAGATTCTTTTTCTCTTTTAATCAATTGTGCATACGAAATTGCTTCTTCTTTTTGTCTTTCAGCTTCTCTAATTTGACCAGTTAATTTAGCGATACGTTTTTTAACTCTTTCGCTATAATCATCTAAATCATCTTTTTTAGTTTCTACCTTTTCAGGTTTAACTTCTTTTATTTCCTCTTTTTTAGTTTCAATAGGTTTTTCCTCTTGAACTTCAATTTTCTCCTCTACCTTTTCTTCTGCAACGGCTTTTGTTTGCCCATTGTTTTCTTCTAATATAATCTCGGCTCCTTCTTTTTCGCCG